>JANQEK010000019.1 GCA_028278405.1 Nitrospinaceae bacterium | reverse complement strand
TTTCGACCTGTGCGGACGATGCAAATAGGGGCATCCCGAATTTCGTAAAGCCTATGCCAAGTTAATGCTGCTCCTCTTGCTCAATCCCCAGCTCATCTTATCTGTAGTGATTCCACTTCACGGATGAGAACTCTTGGCCAAAGTAGGATATAAGGGTTTATCATTTGGCGCTGTAAAGAAAGTACTCGCACTCGAAAATCCCGTTCCACTTTGGAAGGCAATTGCTTGATTTCCCGCATTATATTCAAACAATAAGGATTGAAGCGGTTGATCTTTATAAGATTCGAATAAAACCGATACATCCAACTTTTACGCTGCAAGTTTGAAGTCAAGATCTTTATCTTCAAACCATTTTTTGTGCTCGTTGTTTCTTTTTATAGTCGTAATTGTTGCCAATGCGACCGAACCTTTCTTCGACCAACTCATGCCATTATGCTTTTGACGATTCGATACTATGAGATCGTTCATTTTTTCGCCAAGAGCGCTCGAATTGCACAAACCAAGGTCTTTTCTTAACGCATAGCATGGTATATAAGGCCTGTTTCGATCTAGATACGCAATCAATTTTTCGATATAGTCCTTATTCTTTACCTTCTCCGAATCTATTGCTTCAAGAGCTTCAATCGCCCTATCCGTCAATCCAAACCATAATAAAGGCATTACTTCCGATAGCACTTCTTTTCTTAAAAATCTTCCTTTCAAAGCCAGACTTAAACATTCCTTGCATTTCTTCCCCAGATGATACCAGTCAAGTATTATCCCTATGTTTTTAAACCAGGAAAAATACTTGAGTATCGTCGAATTGAGCACTCTATGACCATCCGTGAAAATCTGCAAACGATTGCCGAGAAGGTTGTTGTTTAAAATGAAGGCGGTTATAAAACACAATACACTTCTAATGTTTTCCCCATTGAATGTATAGGCTCGATCTCCTTTCCTGACATGGGCAATCGTTATATGATTGTATTTACGTTTACGCTCTTCATCGCTGCTCACTTTTTCGCGATCCTCTTTCTGCTTTTTTGTAACAACGTCATCTATCTGAAGCTCTACACTTTCACGGCGATCTTCATACAGAACAGGATTGTCCAGAATTTCTTCCGGAGAAAATCTGTCTCCATGTTTCTCCGCCGCCTTGGAAACCACATCTTTCGGCAATCGCACCGCTTCGACATCCTTCTTTTCGTCACTGTCTCCAAGATAGCGTCCATCCTCCGAAAACCCATTTTCACACAAAGTGAGCCTTGTTTTTTCAGCCAAAAAATCCAGGATTTCCGCCCCCTCTTTCTCTGTATTCTCTTGAAGAGTTCGGTGCGGCGTCCCGTCCTTTTCTTGATGGCGGACTCGATTTATTAACTGAGCTGTTTTGCGGTATGATTCTTTCGTGTCACCAAAAATCATGCCGATTTCCTTGAAACCCGTCGTTCGATAAAACTCGTTGGTCTTCAATCCGGGAAACAGGTCGCAAGCCGAGTTGTAGCAAGACCGGCCTTGACCAAGCACGCCATGGGTCGTAAATTCAAAGCGACCGGCCTCGCCATCCACCTTATACGGCCTGGGATTATCAACGACTTCGCCCGAGTTGCAGGCCTCAAGAGTTTTTTTTTTCGATATTTCCGATAAATGGCTTGATAAGGCCCCACGTATCGAGGGCCAGACCGTTTCCAAAAGCGCGTTTTCGCAGCGATCGATGCTAACCGCATCTTCTTCCCCAATTACCATTGAAAAGTCCCCCCCTCCCTGATCCATCGGCTCGGAAGTTTCGGCATCCTCACATTCAACCAACTTGACCTTGACCTCAATCTTGTAATTACCCATTTAGTAGACCCTCCACATCGTAAAGGTTGACATCCACTAAAGGATCGCATGATTATCCGTTGCTTGTCAACAGATAATTTTGTGAAATTGCAAGAAGCCTTGAAAAAAACGGTTGCCCTGTTCCCGCGTGAGTCCATGCTGAGCGCTGCAACGGAAGAAGCCGGGGGATTCCGCCCAACGGATTTTGAGAACCCGAGCCCACATGGCGAAACCACCAGATCCGTATTAAGTTCATAAGGCGGTTGCTCCCCGGTGGTGCAAGACGTTGCTCTTTCCAAAGGGGCGCCTGATATTTGAAAACGACTGTAAACCGGTTGCGGCGAAAAAGCCCCTCAGGGCGACGTTCAGGCGCCGAAACTCCATCGGCTCGGTCTTTCTTCCCAGGATCATGAATCGGACAGGTTTCCTTTCTTTATCTTGTCCCTCACCTGGACCATCGTGCATGCGTTGAAAAGCTGAGCAGGGATGACGTATGGTTGCGTTGATAATCCCATATAATTTCCATTTGACCCCATGAAACCCTCAAAGCTTCCCATAGATGAAGTCGCCGTTTCGTTTAGCGATAACATATTGTTTAGAAAGTAAAAATCGTCCGCACAGGTCGGATTTTTTTAACGCCATATAAGGTTTACCGGTGTCGCATCAAGGCCCGGATGGTTCATAAGGGGACGAGCATTGCATGGTGGCTTTCCGGAGCGGTGGGTTTTATAAATATTATCTCAATTGCGTTGCTCCTCCGGACGCTGTTGAATACGACTTACATTTCCACTTACTGGACATTACCGACAGGTCTTGAGCAAATCCTGGTTTTACCCATCATAGCCGCAATTCTCGGGCTGATATTGACCGGGGCAACCATCCATCTATGGGTAAAAAAGCATGGAAAAATCCATGAAAGAATATTCTTTTCCTTGGTGGTGGTCGGTTGCGTTTTGTTTGCCTTTTTTTTAGACTTTTGGAATCTCCTGGGTGTTCATACCGGAAGCTTTTAGGCGATATGAGGCGGAAATCAACAAAAATCTTGAATACTGGCTGCTTTGCCGCCGCAATGTTTGTGTTGTTTTCAGTCCTTGCTATTCCAGTTTTGTCTGAACAACAGCGAATCGAACCTGCCGGTGAGTTCACCGAACCGTTGACCGGCATGGTGTTCAAGGTGGTGAAAGGCGGTTGTTTTCGGATGGGCTGCGGCCCGTGGTTTTGGAGCGGCAATTGCGAAAGCGATGAAAAGCCGGTGCGCCGCATATGTTTGGACACTTTCCTGATCGGTCGGTATGAAGTTACTCAACACCAATGGCAAACGATGATGGGCGCCAACCCGGCGCACGCCCGGGACTGCGGTTCGGACTGCCCCATCGAAATGGTGTCCTGGGAGGAGGTCCAGGAATTCATCACCCGTCTGAATGCCCGCCATAAAGGCCGATATCGATTTCGATTGCCAACCGAAGCAGAGTGGGAGTACGCTTGCCGCGGCGGCGGCAAACCGGAAATTTTCTGCGGCGGGGATAAAAACAGATCCCTGGCCTGGTATCGTGTAACCAGCAGGGGACGACCTCATCCCGTGGGGACCAAACAACCAAACGGTTTGGGAGTCCACGATATGAGCGGTAATGTCTGGGAGTGGTGCGCGGACTATTACGGCATCTATACAAAAACAAACACCACCAATCCCAAGGGACCGTCGAAAGGCTCATCCCGGGTCATTCGCGGCGGCGGATGGGGGGATCATTACAGCCGATTCTGCCGCTCTGCATATCGTGACAAACACCCGCCGTATTTGAGATCGAAATTCATCGGTTTTCGGCTTGTTGCAAACTCACCCACGTGGAAACAGCCTGAATAAGGCCTTTTCATCTTGGGGCGGGAGAATAAAATGCCGGACACGGAATTTGTAGATGCCGTTTTGAAGATCGCAAGAAAGACGCGCCGCATCCATTCCGAACCGGGGGAGCCTGGCCCGTCAGTCGTCTCGAAGATCGGCGGGGCGCCCTGGTGGCCGAGGGGAATGGATAGACCTCGCTGTCCGAAGTACGGACACGAGATGGCATTCATCGCGCAAATCTTATTGGCCGATGTCCCTTGCGTGGAGGTGGAAGAAGACGCTCTGCTGTCGTTCCATTACTGCGAGGAATGCACGTTGGCCGGCGAAATGTCCATTGGCTGGCAGATGGAGGAAGAGTGGATGCCTCACGTAGATCGGAAGAAAGGCCTTTGCTCTTTCTTCCGGAAGGTTCTCGGCGGCGCCCCGCCGCAACCACCGATGCTGTGCGAAGACTCCGGCGGTTATGAGGTCAGGGTGTTCCCATCCCTCCAGAACCTCGAAGGGGATGGAAAGGGAGTCATTGCCGAGGCTCCCATCGCTTCCCTCCAGCTTCAGTTGTCCACGACGAATGAGATCCCAGGACCCGGGGATATCCCCGAGACCATACAAACACCTGATGATTTCCCGGCGGGGATGGATGACTTCGACGAGAACGTATATCCAGGACTTGTGCACGTGATGCGATCCAAACTGGGAGGATGGCCCTCCTGGGTCCAGAATCCATGTTGGCCCATGGATAGAGTGGGGCGTCCCATGGTCTTCATCGGCCAACTCGATTGGGAATTGGGAGAACGGGCCTCCTGGGCCAACGGTGGATATGCTTACCTGTTCTCGGAGCCCTTGGAGCTTCCAGACCCAAAAGGGGAACTGGTCATTCAAACCACATGAACAATGCAACTGCACAACCCACCGCTGCACGGGACGCCTCACACGTTCTTCAGCCTTGGGAGAAATTGACATACCAGCGCCAATATGTTACAAATCAGACAATTGGATGTGATCCGCGGAGCCGTCATGTGGACTCCATAGGGAGCGATATCATCGTAGTTTCATACGGAGAAGGAAGGCTGGGTATATGAGTCTTCTATGGAAAATATTTGAGGTGAATCATGCCGACATTATCAGCAACCGAAGCAAGAACCAATCTACACCGTCTTATTGATCAAACATCATTATCGCATGAACCCATTGTTATTACAGGCAAAAAGGGTAATGCGGTTCTCATATCCGAGGATGACTGGCGTTCGATTCAAGAAACCATCTATCTTTTGAACATCCCAGGTATGCGTGAGTCCATTCGTGAAGGTTTAGCGACTCCCTTAGAGGATTGTGCGGAGGAAATCGACTGGTGAGTTGGACAGTTTTTTCATTAAACAAGCCAAAAAAGATGCAAAGAAACTATCTGCTTCAGGACTCGAATCAAAAGCTGAGGCGATAATCCGAATCCTACGTGAGAACCCATACCAGACGCCGCCTCCCTATGATAAACTCGTCGGAGATTTAGCTCACGACGAATAAATAGTCAGCATAGGATTGTTTATCAAATCATTGAAAATGAAAAAACAGTCAAAGTTATTCGAATGCGGACACACTACGAATAGTTGGGTGCGCGGAAAAAAATAAATCTCCAATTCGATCTGATTATATCAACTGACAGTTTTAAATAATGATTATGAGAATCATATGAAAAAAACAATTTCCCAAAGTTGGATAGAACAACATTTAATGTGGGTTCTATCAATGATCCTTCTGATGACAAAATCTACTGGCTGACAAAAACGCCTTATGAACGCTTTGAGGCTCTGGAAATCATGAGACAGATAATTTATGGCTACGATCCGATTGCCACCAGACTTCAAAGACTTTTTGAAGTTACTGAAAGAACATAAAGTCCGATATCTTTTTGTTGGTGGATATGCTGTCGGCTATCACGGTTATCCGCGTGCTACGGTAGACATGGATATCTGGATAGCTATAGAGCAAAAAAATGCGGAAAAAGTTGTTACAGTATTGCGCGAATTCGGATTTGATGTTCCAGAGCTTTCCACAAGGTTATTTCTCAAAGACGACAAAATTGTTCGTATGGGCGTCCCCCCGGTTAAGTTGGGAATTATAACATCAATTTCGGGGGTGGAATTTGATGAATGCTATAAAAATCGTGTGATAGACATTTTAGACGGAGTCGAAGTCGAATTGATAAGTTTGAAACACCTGAAAATTAATAAAAAAGCCAGTGGCAGACATAAGGATTTAAATGACTTGGAAAATTTGCCGTAGTGGTTGGTTTATTGTTTTGCATGATACGTATCCGGTTGCCAGACGGACTCGCTCAAAGCCTCTTTTTGAGCCGAGCGTAAACCCGAACCTTCATCCGACACCAGCCAGGCGGCAAGGACGCCGTTGTCTTCCAAACATTTCCAGTGTTCTTTCCAGACCTCGGCTTTCCGGGAGTCCGCCATCTCGATTCTTAAAATTGCGGAGCTGATCGGGTCCACCGTGACCAGAACAGGCGTGTTTTTTGAAAAGATTTCGTCACTCGCGAAAATACAATATTGAACTTCTTCATCGTTTGTTGTCAAGGTGTTTGGCAAAAGTTCACCCAGGTGTTTCATGTATTGGCTGACCGA
>JANQEK010000010.1 GCA_028278405.1 Nitrospinaceae bacterium | reverse complement strand
AGGGAGAGCCATGTCTGTTTTTGTTGTCGTCGGAATGCAGTGGGGAGATGAAGGGAAGGGCAAAATTATCGATCTGCTGACCGAGCAGGCGGATGTGGTGGCACGTTATCAGGGCGGGCACAATGCCGGGCACACTATCATCTTTGACGGCAACAAATATATTCTGCACCTGATTCCCTCCGGCATTTTCCGCGACGACAAGAAATGCGTCATCGGAAACGGTGTGGTGATCGATCCCGCCGCGCTGGCAGAAGAGATGCAGATGCTCAAGAAACTGGGCTTCGATTACGAAGGACGGTTGTTGATCAGCGACCGCGCCAACATCATCCTGCCGTATCACCGTATTTCCGACCAGCAGAAGGAAGGCGACTCCGGTTCTCGCAAGATCGGCACCACCGGTCGCGGCATCGGGCCGACGTATTCCGACAAAATCGCGCGGGTCGGGTTGCGCACCTGCGATTTTATCGACGAGTCTCAGTTACAGGAAACGATACGGTCCAATTACGAGGAAAAGAAAAAGATTCTCAAAAATCTGTATGGTGAAAACCTGCCGGATCTGTGTGAAATCGTCGACCAGATGCTGGCGCACCG
Source organism: Nitrospinaceae bacterium (assembly GCA_028278405.1). Lineage (GTDB taxonomy): Bacteria > Nitrospinota > Nitrospinia > Nitrospinales > Nitrospinaceae > SZUA-226. The sequence continues at coordinate 47,561 of JANQEK010000010.1, read as the reverse complement.
CGACATGTTTGTTGAGTACATCGGCAACACGCAGGGTTTTCTACGTGACCAGATCAAGGCCGGTAAAAAGATCCTGTGCGAGGGCGCGCAGGGCACCATGCTGGATGTCGACCACGGGACGTATCCGTTCGTCACCTCGTCGAACTCTACCGCCGGCGGTGCGTGCACCGGCCTGGGTGTTCCGCCGGGAAGCATCAAACGCGCCATCGGTGTGATCAAAGCCTACACCACGCGCGTGGGCGAAGGACCGTTTCCGACGGAACTGCACGACGGTTACGGCGAGCAGTTGCGTAAAGACGGCGCCGAGTTCGGTTCGACCACCGGACGTCCCAGGCGCTGCGGGTGGTTCGATGCCGTGGTCGGCAAGTACGCCGTCGAGTTGAACGGCATCGATAAAGTGACCCTCACCAAAGTCGACGTGCTGGACCAGTTGGACACCATACACGTCTGCACCAGCTACCGCCACAACGGCAAAGCGGTCACCGGCATGCCCGCCAGCCTGGCGGTTCTGGAGCAATGCGAACCGGTGTATACTGAGTATCCGGGGTGGAAAGAGAGCACCTCGGGCATCCGGTCGTTCGACAAACTGCCGGACAACGCCAAACGCTATGTCGATGGATTGCAGGATCACCTCGGGGTGGAGATTCCCCTGATTTCCACGGGTCCGGGCCGCGAGGAAACGATCCTGCGCGGAGAGTTGTTGTGAAATTTGAGTTGGCCGATAACCTGTTGAGTTACCTGTCGGAACAGGGAGCGGAAGACGTCACCCTCGACCTCGAGGAAATACCTTCCAATTGCTGCCTGGGCCGCTTGCCGGAGATGAGGATCTCTCTGAAAAGCCCGCCAAATACAGACGAATACCGGCATTTCGATGTCGGCGGCATCCACATCCACCTGTCCAAACTGCTCCGCACCCAGGACACCCTCAAGCTGTTCCTCACCGGCCTCGGCCCCTTCAAAAAAGTTGAAGCGTCTGGCATCAACCTTGTACTATAATAGCCATTAGCCTTTAATTTTAAGGATTTAAGGGATAATTTCCCCGGGTTAAGCAACTATGTGGACGCTGGTCATACTCATTTTTTCCTGCCTGTTTTTTTATTTCGTGGGCTACCGGTTTTATGCCGCGCGAATCGACCGCGACGTGGTTCAGCCCGATGCTGGATTTAAAACCCCCGCTGTGTCGCAAAACGACGGCGTCGATTACGTTCCCAGCAAACCGGTGGTGCTGTTCGGCCATAATTTTGCGTCTATCGCCGGGGCGGGGCCGGTCATCGGTCCGATCATCGCCATGCACCATTTCGGTTGGGCACTGACTCTCGTTTGGATTCTGCTGGGCAACGTGTTCATCGGTGCCGTGCACGATTACCTGACGCTCATGATTTCCGTGCGCAGCCGCGGCAGTTCGATCGCCGACATCGCCGAGACCGCTATGGGTCTGCGCGCCAAAAACGTGTTCGCACTGTTTCTGGTGCTGGCCATGCTGTTGGTAATCGCTGTGTTCGGTGTGGTGGCGGCCAAGACGTTGATCGCGCAACCGCAGATGGTGATACCCACACTGGCGATTATTCCGGTGTCGATGTTGTTGGGCTGGGCGATTTACCGCAGGGGATTTCCACTCGGGTTGTCATCGGTTCTGGCGATCATTGCATTGTTGTCGAGCATCTATCTCGGATTCAAACATCCGATTCCTCTGCCTGAAGAGGGTATTCTCGGATTGTCACCGCTCATGTTCTGGTTTGTGGTGTTGATGTTGTACGCCGGCGTGGCTTCGGTGATGCCCGTGCAACTGCTCCTGCAGCCGCGCGATTATCTATCGACTTATGTGCTCTTCGGGAGCATGACTCTCGGAATCATCGCCCTGTTGTGGGTGCATCCCGGATTGAACACGCCTGCGTATCTCGGTGCGTACTCCGAAGGACAGGGGCCGGTGTGGCCGATGCTGTTTGTGTTGGTAGCGTGTGGTGCAGTGTCCGGGTTCCATTCCCTGGTGGCGGGCGGTACTGTGTCCAAACAGATTTCCAATGAAACCGAAGGCCGCCTGATCAGCTACGGCGGCATGTTGACCGAGGGCGTAGTTGCTGTCTGCACCGTGCTGTTGGTCGGTGGCGGATTATACTGGGTGGCTCCAGCGGCTGGCAGTATTGATATGTCGGTACTGGGATTCCGCGAAACGTTAAAGGCTGGCGGATGGATTCATGCTTTCGGCAGCGGCTACGGCAATGTGGTCAGCCAGATGCTGCCGTTTCTGGGATTCACCGTGGCTTCCATGGTGGCGGTGCTGGCTTTGAACACGTTTGTCATGACGACACTGGATACCGCGGTGCGCATCACGCGGTTCATCGTGCAGGAAAGTGCCGGAGCGAAGGCACCGGTTATGCTCAACAAATATGCGACGACGGCTTTGGTTGTGTTGCTTGCTTATCTCATCGGTGCGACCGACGGCTGGCAGAAAATCTGGCCGATTTTCGGCGCGACCAATCAACTCATCGCGGCGGTGGCTTTGTTTGTGATCTCCACGTATCTGATCGGAGTCCGCAAGCCGACCACCTATACGCTGGTGCCGGCAGTGTTCATGGTGATCACCACCATCGGCGCGCTGGCGTGGCAGGCGTACCGGTTTGTGACCGCGCCGCAGCCGAACTGGTTTCTGGGAAGCACCTCCGTGGTATTGATCGGGTTGGCGCTATTTGTCGGGTATGAAGGACTGCAGGCCCTGAAAATGCACAAACTGCGACCTCTACCGGGGGAGGCAGCTGGCTGACAAGGCCCGGATCAATTTTCGAGGTTTGAACGGAGGCGCTCCGCTTTGATTTTCTGTTGAAATGTATTATGATGAGCCGTTCAACGTTTATTGAGGGTACGAATCGTGAAAATCAGTGAAATACTGGCCCGTCAGGCCGAACAGAAAAATGCCGGGAAGCCGCCGGAGGACCGTCCGCGCAAACCGGTGGACAAAAAAGCACTGAAAGTGATCCGTACCCGCGAGACTCCCAATCCCAAAGCCCTGCAGTTTGTGTTAAACGCCCAGATTCTCGAGAACGGCTACCGTTCATTTGCGGGTAAGGCCGATTCGGCGGGCGATGCATTGGCAACGGCGCTGATGGATCATGATGAGATTGCCAGTGTTTACATCATGAAAAATTTCGTTACGGTAACCATGAAAAACGAGGCGGACTGGCATCATCTGAAGACGCCGGTGTGGAATATCATTGATGAAAAAGTCCATGTGTATCCCTCGGAGTCCAGCGAAAAGAAGATTGATATTGATGTCTCCGATTTTCACGCACTTCCCCAGGAAAAAAAGCTGGCGGCTATCGAAATGGTGCTGGACCGGTCTATACGGTTCCAGTTGTCCCAGGATGGTGGTGGCGTGGATCTGAAAGGACTGGAAGGGAATGAGGTTCAGATTCATTACCAGGGAGCGTGCGGCGATTGTCCATCTTCTTTGACGGGCACCCTCCAGCATATCGAGCGGCTGATCAAGCAGCAGCTCGACGGCGATCTCACCGTTAAATCTGTTTAATTTCTTCCTGCTCTACAATCAATCACTAAATTTTCAGGAACGGTTTACTTTTATTTTTTACGGCTCGATTCCAAGCAGAGTCATTTGCGGGCGAGAGGCCGGACCTTCCAGTTTGAAACGGGTCTTGATCAAATCCCTTTTGAATTTTGGAATAGCTTTCCCCAGCATGTTTAAGGATTGGCCGTGTCCATCAAAGAGGCCTTCGAAATAGACGTCCATCGGTTTGCCCTTCAGGGTGAGGTTGCTGGTGTTGAATTTTCCATTGATGATTTTAAAATTTCCCCCCAGGTAATCGAACCGCAGTCCCCGGATATTTTGTTTTCTGAAAAAAGTGGGATCGATGACGGCCAGAATGGTTTTGACCTCTTTCGCTTTTTCAAAATTGACGGGCGAAATTTTCAGTGAAACCTTGCCGAACAGTCCGCGTATTCCCGGAAGCTTTTCAGGTACATGACCGTTTACCGAACCGTGTGTTCTCATGATTCCCAACACTTCGTTTTTCGTGAAATCACCGGCCCAAAGACCTCTTCCAAGAAATTCCAATTTGTATTTTTGAGATTGCACATTGTAAGTACCGTGCGCGGTGAGACTGCCATGTCCGGGAGAAAACGTGGATCGTTTGAGGACAACCTGGTCGGGAGAAAAAGATATCTGCGCGGTGACCTTTTTAAAACGGAGGTTATCCGTTGACATCTGATTTGAAACCAGATTCATGGAGACCGGTTTGTCCGGAGCTGATTCAAATTGGATTTCGGTTTTCTGAGAGAATAACTGGAAGCTTTCCCCCGCCAATTTCAGGTTTTCTCCCATCAGAGAGCCAGTGACAAACGGCGGATTTTCTCCTTTCCAGGGGATAGCCACTTTCAGAACTCCGGAAATCGAGCCTTTGGATTGTTCCCAGCCTTTTGGAAGTGGAAGCCGGGAAAAATCGAGTGCGGTTAAATGAATTTCGGTTTCCAGCAGCGGATTGGGATCGTCAGGGGTATTGAAAGGAAAGGGCTGTTGACCGTCAATACGCGCCTTCCCATTGAGAGTTTCTCCCTGGATTTCATAGAGGATATAGCTTCCTTCCCACTTCGCGGTTCCCTTGATCTGGGAGACCTGAAATTCATGCTCACCAATGGGAATTTGTGCGTCCCGGGTCACGAACCGGGTTTCCGCTTTCAGGTCGCGTTGTAGAGTTGCCGTGTTCACGAGAGAATCGAGAGGACAGGAAGCGAGCAGAGTCAGCTGCTCGATCTGAAACGGGATTCCGGTATTTCCTGAATTTTTGTTCGGGTCCTCTGGAAGGACTTTGAATACCCGGACCAATTCCGAGATGGCAAAAGGCTTGGTGCGAATCTGAACTTCCAGCCGGGAGGTTTTCGAAAGCACATCGTCGGCCTCAATCCTTCCCAGGAGAAAAAGCGGTCCCATATCCAGGTGGAGATCCTCCAGAATGACATCGATCACCTCGGCGCTGGGTCGGCGGATTTTCAGATCAAATGAAAAACCCAGAGGTTTGCTTTCGTCCGATTCATCGGCAACACCGCGAACAATTTGAAGGGTTCCCTGCTCCACATGGATATTTTCGGCGGTGATATGAAATTTTTTCAACCGGTTTCTAAATTCATCAATGATGCGACGATCGATCAGCGGCGATGAAAGTTCTTTCGGAGGTTTGGGCTTTTTCTGGGCCGGAGTGCCGGGTTTGATCACCTGGGCCATGGAATAATCTCCCACAGTCCTTTTCCCGGGAGAAGACAGCGAAGTTTTTTTAAACTCTGTCTTCAGGGAACCCCTGGAATCCCGATACACCTTGATCCTCGGTTTGATAATGGCCGCATTTTCGACCACCACTTCCCCAGTTAAAAGAGGCAGAACCTTGACCTCCAGAAACAGGCTTTCCGCCCATAACAGTTGGTGAGCTTTTTCATTGTCGCGAACCGTCAACCCACCGGCTTCAAGACCCAGCCCGCGTGAATAACCCAAATCGAGAAATTGTATCTCGACCTGTGTGCCGGTGTTTTCAGACAAGGTTTTTGCCAGCGACTGCCGGAGAGTGTCCATATCCAGAAACATGAGGCCGGCGAAAACTCCTGCGAGGAGCAGGGTGCAACCCAAAAGGATGACCTTGAAAAATTTTCCCCATCTACTTGGGGGCGAATTTTTCCAGGGCGTGTAGTCAGAATCTTTGGAAACGGCGCTCATAGGAGACATCTTATATCAATGAGGCGCTCGCATGGAAGGGGGATTCCTGAAATTTTGGGGGTAAAAGAGTTGAAAGGTCTACTTTTATAGACAAAATGGGAACTGAAAAAAAATGGAGACGGTCAGGACTGAGGTTTCAGCCCGCCGTCTCCATCGAAACGATTGTTTTCTTTAAGAGAAATTGTCGGAATTAAAATCCGAGTCCGCCATGATTGGCTGCTACCATGCCTACCAGCATGGGAAGTGAGAGCCAGGCGTTGGTCCGGCTGGCGAGGAAAGCCGTTCGTTTGGCTTTAGCCAACGCGTCGCCTTCCAGTTCTCCGGCGATGATTTTTTTCTGGTTGGGCCAGATCAGTATCCACACGTTCAGCATCATGATAATACCCAGTACCATGCCCATATGAATTTCCCAACTGGGGATTCCCTGGATAGTGCCCGAACGCATTCCGAGCACATAATAGATGATCCCCGTAATCACTGTCCACAAGGCCGCGTGACGGAAAAAGAACAAGGCTTTCGGCAAAATGATCTGCGTATACGCTTTGGCCGCACCCGCTTCGGTCATCTTGGGCATGGACTGCACCTGTACCAGGTTGAAAAAGTACAGTAGGCCAATCCAAAGGATTCCTATCAGCACATGAAAAAATTCAGCTACCCACATAAGTGCCCTCCTAAAGTTCCAAATTGATATTGGTATATGGTAAACCTGAAAATCCGGGTAAACATCCAGTTGGGAAACCCCTCCAATTACTGGATAAGATGGGAAAATGATAACCGGGATTCAATTATTTTGATAGTTTTAAGTGTTTTACGGCCTTATTCGGGCATCACTGGAGGGGTTTTTGGAGAAGCAAAATCAGGAGAAGTCCGATAGCGGCCAGATTGAATACGAGAAGAAAGAGCGCCCAACGATTTGGCCGAGAGCCATGAGCCGGCGTCGGAGTCCCTGAATACCGGCTATTGGACGTATCTGGAGAATGCCCGGAATCGCCGGAGGATTCCCCCGCGTTTTGTTTCAAGGCTTCCAATTGATCGCGCAGGGACTGGTTTTGAGCGGTCAAACGCTCTATCTGATCCCTCAATTGCAGACGTTCTACCTTCAGAGCTTTGGATTTGGCGATTTCTCTTCCCAACACCTCTTCCGGGCCCAGGGTAATGCCGTCTTCTTCAGAAGTGTCCTGCCATTCGTCTGTCATGGCTCCATCATACTCTCATTCGATGGATATGAAAATGGAGGAGCCGTAGTCAGGATTTGTGGGTGTGAAATGCGTCGCTGGCGGCGGTCAATCGGGACAGGTGTTCCGGGCTGAGTTCGAGATCGCTCGCCTTACAGAATTGTCGAATTTGCTCGGGTTTGCGGGAGCCGACCGCGGCGGTCACGACATTCGGCTGGGAAAGCACCCAGGAGACAGCCACGTTGATCGGAGCGGTTTTCAGTTCTTCGGCGATGGCCTCAACGGTTTTCAGGACCTTCTTGGAATGGCTGAACAGCGGTTCCTGATACACTTCATATTGCTGTCGGGTGCGGGAATCGGCTTTGAGGCGGCCTCCCAAAAGGCCGCGCGCCGATGGGGAATAGGCCATCGTGCCGACCTTAGCGTTTCGGCATATTTCGAGATCTTGTGTTTCATATTCGCGTTCGAGCAGGTTGTAGGAAATCTGGTTGACCACGAATTCGGACAAATCGGCGCCGAGCCGGTTTAAATCGTCCGCCTCGAAATTGGACAAGCCGATGGTTTTAGCTTTGCCGCTGTCGCGGAGAGCGATCATGATTTCCGCAAGTTTTTTGGATTTGTCAGGGGTGTTGAAATAACTACCGGGCCAGTGGACGAGGTAAACATCGACGGTGTCCCGGGCCAGGGCGCGGAGAGTGCCTTCCAGTCTTTCCTGATAGCTGCCAAGTGTCAGTTCCGCGTCCGGCCATATTTTGGAAATGATTAGGACATCATTCTTTTTGGAGCCAAGAGCCTTTCCGAGTCGGCGTTCTGATTCACCGTCGCCGTAACCTTCCGCAGTATCGAAAGCGGTAATGCCACCCTCGAGCGCGGTTTTCACCGAGGCATCGGCATCCTCTGCGGTGCAGTAATCACCCCAGCCGCCGCTGGGTGCGATCTGCCAGCATCCGAAGGTGAGAATGCTCCACGGTTTGTCGAGACCTTTGCAGGGGACGCTCCGCATTTACTTCATCACCACGAAAATGCGTCTGCGTGTGTAATGCGGACCCTCGGTGCGGAAAGAAGCTTTGAAAGGTTTCGGTTCTTCTCCCGAGCTTTCGAGATGTTTTTTGAAACGCCACACCTTCCAGCCGACTGCCAGGAACATTGCCCCGACGAACAGGATAAAGGCGGCGAACATGAATCCGATCAAAGCCGGAAACATAAAGATCAAAATCCCCAGGACCACCAGCGATCCGCCGAATAGCAGGATGCCCTTTTGCAGGGATTTGTAACCTTCGTCGAAAATATCTTTGTGATACGGATTGCGTTCAAACATGATTCCTCCTCCGGCCAAGGGCCGGGGCTAATGTTTTTACCTGTATTTATATAAGATTTTCCAGTAAAGAGGTCAAGGCGGAGGATACAGAAATCGGAGGTTTAGACCGGGTATCAGGCGATCTTCAAAATCTTTTTAAAATCGCGCTTTTGAGCGCTCAACGGCCGTTTCCAATTGGTGACGCGCGGGCTGGGATGGTACAGGGCCAGGAGCGTAAAACGCTCCGTTCGCTGAGGTTTCCCAATGATGTCCGCTAACTTGTAACGGGTTTCCAGGATTCGGTTGATCGCTTCCAGTCCGACACCACCCAGTGTGACCACAATCCTCGGTTGCATTAATTCCAACACGGATTCCAGATAGTAAGAGCAGTTGCCGATTTCTTTCGACGTTGGACGCCGGTTGATGCCGTTATGGAGGGGATTGCACAGCACCGCGTTGGTGATGAAGATGTCCTGACGCGTCAATCCCACATGTGCGATCAGCGCTTCAAAGTTTTCACCGGACTTGTCACCGGAGAATGGGATACCGGTGCGTCCGGCACCGAAACGTCCGGGGGCTTCGGCGACAAACAGGATGTCGGAATCGATCGATCCGTTGGCGGGTCCAAGGACAGCGCTCTGATCAGCCATGTTTGGACAGGTGGTGCACTCCGCGGCTTGTTGCGACAGGCGGTCGAATTCATTGCGTGAGTCGGACACGGGAACGCTCAGGAGGATTTCTTGTCGTGGGTGGTGGGAGGTGCAGGTGTTTCTTCTTCCTCTTCGTATTCGTCTTCATCATCCAGGCTGGAACGGCAGATGACGAGGAATCCCACGAGTAACAAAACGCTGGCGATGATGGTGAAAATAATATCCATGGTTCTAAAACGGTTTGACGGTCGCGAGATAGATCATAATACCTGCAATGATGAATATGGCGATATGCACCATCATAGCGTATTTTTTGGGTAATTGGTTCTGATTGATTTGCCGGCCGTTCTGGAATCCCAGGGCCACCAACACCAACAACAACCCCAGCTTGGGATAAATCCATTGGGACTCATTGAATACCCCGGTCTTGATCGCCAGATAGAGACCGGAAGCTATAGTCACAAACAGAATCGGGTAATAAATAAATTTGTGGATACGGACCTGTGTTTTTCTGAGACCTTCACGCTCGTGCGCTGACTTGAGACGCAGGCGAAATACAACGGTCAGCGATTGCAGAAACAGAGTGCCCACTACGAGACACATCGAAACCATATGGAGCGTCAGGAAGAAATTTTTCATAGGAATCGAAGCGCCTGTCTTAGGAGTTTTCTTCCGCTGCGGGTGGGGTTTCTGTTTTCCAGTAGGTCAGACTGGAGACCATCAATGCCAGACCGATACCGCAATAGATGGCCGCGACCACCACGTAACCACCCAGGTATTCATTGAAGGTTCGCAAGATGATGCCCAGTGCAATCATTCCGGCGATCAGAAAATAAAACGATTTGGCATACACATGATGGATTTTTAAAGGCTCTTCGATGCTATCGATACGCGTTTTGTTGCGCCGCGCTGTTTTGGAAAGCACGAAACGGCCCTTGGCCACACCGATAATGACGCTGACGGCAATGGAAATCATCAGGGCGGTTTGGGTGGCGTTTTGTGTATTCAGAGCGTCCTGATACATGATCGCCCCCCGGATGATCAAAAATAAACCCACCAGTCCCCAAATGGAACCGGCCAGGGTATAAAGACTGTTTTTATTCACAGGACTATCCTCAAAAAGCGGTTAGCGACTTTTATTTAGATGATGGGAATGCGAAAAGGATTGTATCAGAGAAAGGTTATCGTTGGGAAGGGCGTTCGCTCATCGGGGTGCCCCGGATGGCCCGTGCTGCCATCCGACCGCTTTTGCTTTTATAGAGGGTATCGGCTTCGCCGGTGGTGAAATTTACGATAAACCCGTCCTGTCCGATGCCGTCAGCCGTCCAGACGTTGGCCAGGGGACCGTTGGGGAAGACCGGGTTCATTTTCATATCTTTACCGTATTTGTCCTGAATCGTGTGGTCCGGGTCGACCAGAGATAAGACTTCCTCCTTTTCCGGAAGCCGCCAGTCGTTGTAACCCGCCAATTTCTGGTAAGCCATGTTCTTGGTATATTCGCTGGCTTCATCCCAGGAGAGCCAGCGGGATTCCATCTGCCAGGAATCCTCTTTAGCCCACATCAGGCCGGTCAGGTTATCGGTGATGGTGCCGTCGTTGTTATCGGTGAATCGCGGTTTTTCGTCGGTCATAATAGGTTCAGGTTCGCAGAGCCGCCTGGTCTTCAATCGACAGGGCGGACAAACGGGTTTTCAGGTTTTTGAGATCGAACTTCGGCGGATGGGGAAATTCTGCGCGTTTCTGGATGCGTTCGAAGGACAGTTTCAAGAGAGTGTCCGAATAGCAAAGCAGAGGGGTTCGACGCAGAATCTGGCGCACGGTCTTCCGCGATATTTTCACCGGGTCGTCGGATTTCAAAAGTTCCCGGTTGTTATGCAACACGGCGACAGTTTCCACGGCCATCCACAGCGGCCAGATACAGAACAATCGGATGCGCGGATCTTTTCGGGGAATGGCCAGGGTGAATTCCAGGGCATCCTGCAAATGTCCCATGGTCTTGTTAAGAAGCTGCGCCAGGATTTGAAGGTTTTTTTCCTCCGAGGCCCCGGCGCTGAACTCTTCCACGGTCAGGCCGTTGGATTCGATATAAGAACGCGGCACATAGGACCAGCCGCGTCCCCGGTCGACAATGATGTCCTTGGAGATATTCGTCATCTGTAGTCCGAGACCGAACGAAACCGCGGTGTCACGCATGGTTTGCCGGGCGTACTGGCTCAAATGAGGGATCTCTTCCAGAAATAGATTACAGAGCATTTCACCGACCGCACCGGCCACGAAATAACAGTATTCTTCCAACTCCTCTTCATTCTCCAAAAGCGTGAGAGCGCTGGCATCAAATTTTTTCTGGAAGTAGGCCATGCCGCGGGCCATTTCAGAGACGGAAGGAATGATTTGCGCCTGGTGATTATTTTTCAACGTGTCGAACACGTTGAACACGCGCTGGGTTTGGGATAGGAGTTCCAGATCATTAGGGCTGCCGTCGACTGCTTGGCACTCGCGGAGCCAGGAAGTCAAGGCGCCCTTGCGGTAGTCCGCGTCCTGGATCAGGCGTGAAAACTCGTGGAGCAGTTTGATTTTAATTTTGGGATTGAGTTGAGCGGCATCTTCGATGGTGTCGATGATACGGCAGAACAGGTAGGCCGTCAGAATGCTTCGGTGTAAATCACCCCTGAGGACGGAGATATTGAGCGCAAAAGTCCGGCTGACTCTCGGCAAAGTTTTTTGGCAATATTCCCAGTCCTCCATCACCTTGCGCTTCAAATCCTCCAGACCTAATGAACCGGTTGGATTTCCAGTTCGCCCATTTCCCTGGCGATTTCGAGGATCGCCGAATGCACGTCATTGATAATGTATTCCGGTGTGCTGGTTCCCGCCGTAATCCCGACATGTTTTTTGTTGATGAACCATTGTTTGTCCAGTTGTGACGAGGCCTCGACGTGATGGGCTTCCACATTTTTTTCATCACACACCTGGACCAGTTTTTTGGTGTTCGATGAGTTGTAACCGCCGATGACGATCATCAGGTCCACCTGATCCGCAAGATCCCCGACTGCAATTTGACGGTCGCGGGTCGGTTGGCAAATCGTGTTGACGAAAGCGACGTCATCCACGCAATCCATTTTCCGGATTTTCCCGACCAGGTGCTCCACTTTCCCCACCTGTTGCGTGGTTTGGCTGACAATACCGAATTTTCGTTTTCCGGTGGCTCTTAGTTTCTCCAAATCATCCTCGCTGCCCACAACGATATAGTCATCAAGATCGCCGACAATGCCTTTGACTTCGACGTGGTCTTCCTGGCCGATCACGACAGGAAAATAATTTTTATCGACCATGGATTTGATCGTGCTATGGACCCGCATCACCAGAGGGCAGCTGGCGTCGTACACAATTAGTCCGGCGTCCGCCAGTTTCTTTTTCATTTTTTCAGCAGCACCGTGGGCGGTGATCATGACTTTCTTGGTTTTGATTTGATCGATGGCGTCGGCTCCATCGACGACGGAGACCCCGTTTTTTTTAAGGGATTCGTTGACTTGCCGGTTATGAACCAGTTGGCCGACGATTGTGAGATCTCCCTTGAACTGGGGTTCCAGAGCGAGATTGATGGCGTCCTTGACTCCGAAGCAGGTTCCAAGAGCGCTGGCGAGTGATACTTTCATGGGTTTTCCTTCGAAAAGAATATGGGGATCAACCGTTTCTCAACGGTGAATGGTTGTTGAATCCTAATTTTTAATGATATCAGACTGACTAGGGGAATTAAATAAAAATCGGGATGCGGTAAAGGTCCAATTACTTTAAAAACAGGTTTTTCAGCAATTGTAATGTGGTCTCCCGTCCGATTTCCGCGATCGATTCGGTCAGCGGGATTTTCTTCGGACACACTTCCACACACACCTGGGCGTTGCCGCAATCGGCTATCCCGCCATCGCCCATAATCGTTTCAAGACGCTCCTCGGATTCCATCGCGCCTGTGGGATGCATATTGAATAGTCTTACCTGGCTGATTGTCGATGCGCCCACAAAATTGTTGTTTTTTGTGAATTGAGGGCAGGCTTCCAGACAACATCCGCAGGTCATGCATTCGGACAACAGGTACGCCTTGGCGCGCTGTTTCTCAGGGATTACCGGACCTTCGCCGATGTTATATGTTCCATCGATATGAATCCAGGCTTTGACTTTTTTCAGGTTTTCAAACATGCGGGTCCGGTCTACCTGCAAGTCGCGAACGATGGGAAATTTGGTCAAAGGTTCCAGCACAATGGGCTGGGGCAGGGCATCTATCAGTGCCGTGCAGGCTTGACGCACCTTGCCGTTGATGATCATGGTGCATGAACCACAGACTTCCTCCAGGCAGTTGCTTTCCCACACCACGGGCGTTACGGTTTTTTCCTGCCGTGTCACCGGGTTCATCTGGATATCCATCAGGCAGGAGATGACGTTGGCACGGGGTTTGTGGGGCAGATCAAATTCCTCCCAGTAAGCTTTCGAGTCCGGTTGATCCTGGCGTTTGATTTTCAGCCGGATTGTTTTATCTTCGGGCATGGTTCACCTTCAATCGTATTTTCGCGGCCGGGGCTGGACCAGTGAAGTGTTTACTTCTTCAAAGCTGATCTCCGGCTGATTGTTATTATGTTTTGCGATGGTCGTTTTCAACCATTGTTCGTTACATTCTTCGTAGCGTTTCATGTAAGCGGTATGTCCGGAGGGAAACTCACTCTCAAGGACTTCACCGTATTGCTTCTTCTCGATGTACTCGACGTATTCATGCGGATCGAAATCTTTGGGCTGGTTCAAATCGTATTCCGGTTTGTAATGTGCGCCACGAAATTCGTTCCGGACCAGGGCTCCCTGGGTGATGATTTTAGCAAGCTGTATCTGGCAGAATAGTTGCTGGATCATACTGGGCGCAGGGTTGGACCAATGGGTGGTGTCGAGGCATTGCACATTTTTGAAACGGATTTCCAAATCGCTGATCTGAGTAAGTGCTTTCTCAAGCTTGGAGTTTTCCCGGACGATCAGCACGTTAGCCAGCAGGATATCGCCCAGTTCCTGGTGTAGGACGTAGGGGTTTTCCGGTCCCTTCATTTGTTTGAAGGACTGCATGCGGCCCTGCCACTGGTCGCGCGCCTGGTCGAATACCGAAGAAGGCACATCCTCAAAATGCGAATTGAGATTTCGGCTGTACTGGATCAATCCCGGTCCCATCATCAGCCCGGTATAGATGCAACTCAGCAGGGAATTGGCACCCAGGCGGTTGGCGCCGTGGAATTGATAGTCGCATTCTCCCGCAGCGTACAATCCCTGTATGGAAGTCATCTGGTTGCGCGGGGACTGATGGTCGATCAGGCCGCTGCCATTGCTTTCGTAGTCGGTCCAAATGCCGCCCATGGAATAATGCACCGCCGGAAAAATTTTCATCGGCACTTTTTTGGGGTTGTCACCCGTGAACTTGGCGTAGATGTCGAGAATGCCTCCCAGCCGGTGTTCCAGAAATTCTTCGGATTGATGGGTCAGATCGAGGTACACCATGGGTTGACCTTCGACGCCCAGCTCCTTGTTGTATACGACGTCATGAATTTCCCGGCTGGCGACATCGCGTGGCACCAGGTTGCCGAAGCGCGGATGGTTTTCCTCCAGAAAATAGTAGCGTTCGCTTTCCGGAATCGTGAGTGGATCACGATCGTCGTTCTTTTTTCTGGGGACCCAAATGCGACCTCCTTCCCCACGCGCCGATTCGCTCATCAATCGCAGTTTGTCTTGTCCGGGGATAGCGGTGGGATGCACCTGAATGAATTCACCATTGGCGTATTTGGCGCCCTGCAGATAAGCGGCGGTGGTGGCGACGCCATTACACACGGTCGAACCGGTGGTTTTGCCGTAAACCTGAGCAGGTCCGCCAGTGGCGAGAATCACCGCATCCCCCTTGGCGGAAAAAATTTCTCCAGTATGGAGATCATGCAGTACCGCCCCGCGGCAGACACCTTGGGAATCGAGGATGGCGGAGAGGTATTCGTGCCATTCCAGTTTTTGTACCTGTCCGTCGTGTTCGTAACGACGGACCTGCTCGTCAAGTGCGTAAAGCAATTGTTGTCCGGTGGTGGCCCCCGCAAATGCCGTGCGGGAGAACAGGGTACCGCCGAACCGGCGGAACTCGAGGTGCCCTTCCGGTGTTCGGTTGAAGGCGACTCCCAACCGGTCCATCAAATGAACAATGGCCGGAGCCTGATGACACATGTCCCGCACCAGCGGCTGATGCGCCAGAAAATCCCCGCCCTTGACGGTGTCATAAAAATGCGTTTCCGGTGAATCGCCTTCGCCCTTGGTGTCAATGGCAGCGTTGATGCCGCCCTGAGCACAGACGGAATGGGATCGCTTGACGGGCTGGTACGAGACAAGAGTGACCCTGGCTTTGTCCTCGCACAATTTCATGGTGGCCGCCAGTCCGGCCAGTCCTCCGCCGATCACAATAAATTGGGGTTTGCGTTTCGGCATCAGAAGGCTCCCTTGAGAGTCGGCTCGACGTCTACAGGATGCAATGAGAATTCGAGAACCGTGGCGAATCCGAGAACCGTCAGCACCCCACCAAACAACATGAACACGATACTGGCGTTGCGTTGCGCCCTCGGTCCTATAATGATCCCCCAGGAAATGCAGAACGCCCAGAGTCCGTTGGCGAAATGAAAGGTGGCGCTCAGGATCCCCACAAGATAAATAATCCTTCCTGTCCAGGTGGCGAACTCCTGATTCATCACTTCAATCAAAAAAGGTGCCGCTTCAAACAAATGATGGCCGTTCCAAATTTTCGGGACCACTGTCGTTCCCATGTGATAAATGAGAAACACAAACACCACGGCGCCTGTGAGTCGCTGCATCACATACATCCAGTTGCGGGGATAGCGATACCGGATCGCATTCATTTTCGCAACTTGAGTGATGTAGAAGCCCATGAAGGAGTGGAATAGAAGTGGGATATAAATAAAAAATATTTCAATCCAGATCAGAAAGGGAAGGTTGTTGATCACGTCGATGCTCCACTGGTAGGGAAGCACTCCGACGGTTCTCAATGAGTTGACGAGAAGATGAAACGTCAGGAACAGACCGATGGGAACCAGACCGGTCAGGGAATGAATTTTTAAAAGGAGAAAGTGCGCCTGACCTTTTGTGATACTGCCCATCTGGAACCCCTGTTTGCGAACGTGAGCGTTTCGATTGGGGATTGGAAGACTCTCTTTGTATTTTTACTTAATCACAAATTGAAGACAAGAGTTTTCGGGAGAAAAATCTGAGCGGTGATGGGAGGCAAAAATGGGGTTCAGAAATCGTATTCGAGAAGGGGGCGTTGTTTGAAACCGGGATCGACCGGCTTGTCACCGGAGGTGATTTTCAGGTTCTCGGGATTTTCGACAAACAGGTCGACGAATCCGCATTGGGCACAGACCCGCGGTTGGAGAGGAACCTTCTTCTCAATGCCATGGTCTTTACGGACGACCATGATCAGTTCGAGGTCCTTGCTGGTACGAAGACCGATCTCCCCCTTTAGGATGCTTTTCGCACCGCATTTACTGCAGGTGTTGGGATCGCTCATATCCAGTTTCCTCGTTGGGGATTTCGGACTGAGGGAAAGGCTGGGTGTCCCCAAACCTCCCTCGGTTCGAAAATCAATCAAGTGAGGAAATTATAACACAAGATACCGCTGAGCGGATTTGGGCAATAATTTCTTCTCTTACGCCGCGAAAACAGGAGTCTGTACCGTTTCCACGTAAACCGGACGTTCTGTGCGCTCACGGTTGATGAGCTGGTTCAGTTCCTTGCTGGCGTGGAATACCGGCTTTTTGCGGGCCGGAATCTGGATGGGCTCACCGGTTACCGGCTTTTTGCCGATACGGGCTTCGTACTCTTTCAGGCGGAATGAACCGAATCCCTGAATGACGACACGGCCATCTTTTTCCAGATTGGTCATGATGCCATTAATGAAGGCCAGCAGGGTCCGATCGGCTTCCTGCTTGGAAATATTCATTTTGGCGGCCAGTTTGTTGGCTAAATCGGAGCGTATCATGGGCTTCCTCGGGTTAAGGTTTATCAATTACACCCTGTTACTTCAAAAGTCGTGCCAAAACGCCTAAAAATATTAAGTGATTGATTTAGAATGATTTAAAAATTGGGGGTTAGATGAGGTGTTTCAAAATTGTATAGTTTTTGGTAAATCGGTGTATGGAAAGCTGTACTACCCCTAAATGAGGAGTTTTCAATCCAAATGAAAATTTTGGTCTATCTGACCCATCCCCATGTGGAAGCCTGGAACTTTCATGATCGCCATAAGGAGCAAATTAGTAGACACTTGGAGAAGGTTTCGGTTGTAGTTTGCCGAAATTCAAAGGAATTTCTGGCCAGCCTGCCTTCTGCGGAGGGGGTAATTGTGTGGTATTTCAAGCCTGAATGGGAAGAAATTTCACCTCATCTGAAGTGGATTGCCACCCCCGCCGCCGGTAAGGACTGGATAGAGGTCGAACCGGGCTCCAACCTGACCGTGCTGTTTGGAGGTTTTCACGGGCTGATGATGGCTGAGAGCGTCCTGGGGGCGGCCCTTTACTTCTGCAAAGCTTTTCAGTTTTCACATGATCTTCAGAAAAAGAAAAAGTGGGCCCGTGTCAAACTGTCTCAACGGATCACTTCTCTACATCAGAAAAAGGTAACGATCCTTGGGTTCGGACGTATCGGCCAGACCCTGGGCCGGGTCTTTAAACCCTTCGGGTGTTACCTCACCGGAGTGAAACGCCGGGCCATCGATCCGCCGGATTATTTTGATGACGGCGATAAGATTGTGAACGCCGATCAGTTGGCGCAGGTTTTGCCGGAGACCGATCACCTGATCGTCGTTCTGCCCGGTGAAGCGGACACGCAGGGGTTACTCACCCGCAATCATTTTAAACAGCTTCCGCGACACTGTGTCGTATACAACGTTGGACGCGGTAACGCCTATCGGGAAATCGACCTGGTTCACGCCCTAAGGGAGAAATATATTGCCGGCGCTTACCTTGATGTGTTCGAAACCGAGCCCCTTCCTGAAACTTCCGAGCTGTGGGCAATGGAAAACGTGCTCATTCAACCGCACTTGTCCGCCGCTTCTCCCCATTACCTGGATCTGTTTATCGAGGAATTGATTCCCCGTCTTAAGAACGGGCACGTATAACTTGTTACAAGTTTGAAATTTGATTGAAGGTTTCAAATCTGGCATCGATCCAGTCTCCATATTTGGCGGCTTGGCCGGGACCGTTGTAACGGCTGGCAAACTGTTCAAAGTTCCCAGTTTGCAGGGCCTGAAGCATACGTGAGGTGTTGCCTGCCCCCCGAATAAAATCGAACAGCCCCAGAATATGAAAACGGATGTCATTTGAGAAGTTGTCGAACATCTCACTCACCGAGTCGTAACCGATCGCGGCATAATTGAATCCCATAATCTGCGGCAGTCCCATGCTGATCGAACGACGGGCGGCCGATGCATTCAAACCTTGTGCAAAGTCGAATACCTCCCACTCTCTGGACTGGTTGCCGTGAAACTTTTTCCATCGGCCAGTGGGCGATTTACGGAATTGATGCCCCAACCATCGTTTGTCCTGGTTGTACTTGAAATGGGATTTAAACGTGTCCGGATGTTTCTTACCGTAATATTTCAGGAACTTATGATTTTCGAACCGGATGACCATGCGTCCGTCCTGGGAAAAGCCTCTGCCACTTGATTCCACTACCAGTACCGCAAGAGCCGCTCCGGGATCGATGTCGACCACATCGCTCAGTTTCCCGATCAAGCCGCCGAACCGGTTCCAGGTTCGAGCCACCTGTTTTTCATTTCTCGAAAAATCCGTCTCGATGGTTATGGTTTCACTTGAGGAAGGTTCCAGCGGATGCGTCTGCAAGGCTTGCTGCTCGAGTAAAAACTGATGGAAAGGCTGGTCGTCCTGGATCTCCAAAAAATTTCCAAACACATATCCGGTTCTATCGCCGGATTGAATTTTGTACCAGTTTCCCTCCTTGCCGATGATCTTAACAAGGTCGCCGCGTTTGAGTTGGCCGAGTGGGGGACGCCGGGTCGAAGGCTCCGGCCTGAAGTTGAGTACAGAAGCCGTAACTTTTCCGGTTTGGCTCATAAAGTTCCTCCGTCAGAGGTCTGAAATCATCGGTAATCCAAAACGGTATTGCAAGTGGCTGCTAATGTCAATGGGGGGTTGAGAAGGTCTATAGAACCGGGTGTTGGAGGTGGTGCTCGGTGGCCTGCTGGTACTTATGGGCGACATTGAGGAGCGTGGCTTCATCAAAATGTTTGCCCATCAACTGCAAGCCGATAGGCAAATTATCCTGGGACTGACCGCAGGGAATCGATATCGCCGGAGTACCCGCGAGGTTGGCGGAGATAGTAAAAATATCTGATAGGTACATCTGTAGAGGATCATCCAGTTTCTCGCCCAGTTTGAAAGCCGGTGCCGGCGCAATGGGTCCAGCCATCAAATCGCATTTTTTGTAAGCTTCGTCGAAATCCTGTTTGATCAGCGTCCGTACTTTCTGTCCTTTCAAGTAGTAGGCGTCGTAATAACCCGAACTGAGCACGAATGTGCCCAATAGAATTCTTCGTTTCACTTCTTCGCCGAAACCTTCCTCACGTGTGTTGGTGTACATGTCCATCAGGTTGTCGGCGTGTTCTGAACGGTAGCCGTACTTGACACCGTCGTAGCGTGATAGATTGGCGCTGGCTTCCGCGCAGGCGAGGATGTAATACGTCGCCACGGCATACTCGGTGTGCGGCAGCGACACTTCAACCGTTTGCAGGCCCATCGATTCCAGCGTTTTAATGGCTTCCTGCACCGCCTTTTCGACGTTGGGATCCAGACCTTTCCCGAAATACTCCTTAGGGATACCGACTTTGAGTCCTTTAATATCGTTCGATAAAGCCGCAGTAAAGTCCGGTAGCGGGACATCAGCGGATGTGGAGTCCATCGGATCGTGCCCGCCGATGACATTCATGAGTATCGCCGCGTCTTCCACTGTTTTGGTCATTGGTCCGATCTGGTCGAAGGACGAAGCAAACGCCACCAGTCCGAATCGCGACACCCGGCCATAGGTCGGTTTGAGCCCGGTGATTCCGCAGAATGCCGCCGGCTGGCGGATGGACCCGCCAGTATCACTCCCCAGAGCGCCCATGCATTCGTTAGCCGCCACGGCTGCGCCCGAGCCGCCGCTGGAACCACCGGGAACCCGACTCAAGTCCCAGGGGTTTTTGGTGACGTGGAAATAAGAGTTTTCGTTGGACGAACCCATCGCGAATTCGTCCATATTGGTTTTGCCGATCAACACCGCTCCGGCTGCTTTCAACCGTTGGACGACGGTGGCGTCATACGGTGACACAAACTTTTCCAGAATGTGCGAGGCGCAGGTGGTCGGTGTGTCTTTCATACAGATCAAATCCTTGAGGGCAATGGGAACTCCCAACAACGGCGAGTCTTCCCCGGCAGCGAGCTTCTTGTCCGCTTCCTCCGCCTGCCGGTGTGCGATGTCGCGTGTCAGGTGGATATAGGCTTGCACTTGGTCGTCCACCGCATCGATTCGCTTGTAGACGGCATCCAGAAGTTCCACCGCGGAATATTTTTTTTCAAGCAGTTGGTGTTTTGCCTGGGCAATGGTGGGCTGATGCATGTCAGATGATCTGAGGGACTTCGTAATGGTCTTTGTCCTGTCGGGGGGCCAGGGGCAGGTATTTCCCATCCTCGAAAGTTTGTTGCACTTCGTCTTCACGAAATACATTCTGGAGAGGCAGCACGTGCGAGGTGGGTTCAACTTTTTCCGTGTCGAGCTGGTTCAATTGGTCGATATGTTCGAGAATGCCTTCGAATTGGCGACCCAATCGGGTTTGCTCCTCCTCTGTGAGTTTCAGGCGGGCCAGGAGGGCGATTTTTTTAATATCAAATGAATCGGAAGACATGATGGGGGACCGGAAGAGAAACAATAATAGAGCGGGATAATTACTCTCCGCCGCCTTCTTCTTTTTTCTTCTTCCCTTTTTCCTCTTTTTTCTTTTCCATATAAACGATCTTTCCCGCTTTACGGGTCAGCCGTTTGTATTTTTTCTGGATTTTCCGGACTTCCGGATCGTACTTGGCGTCGCCCGCTTTCTTTTGGGCCTCATCCAGCTTGGTTTTAGTGGTGGAAATATGGGTCTTCAATTGCTCCAGTGTTGCCATGAAACGTCCTCAAAGGGTGAATATTGAATTGGAAAGGATCGTTTATATCAGATTTCTACAGTCTTCTCAATGGGAAAACATGAAGTGGACGGGGGAGGTTATACCGCAGACTTTACGCTTTCATTTTCCCAGATCACAACCCGGTTGCGGCCTTTTCTTTTGGCCTGGTACAGGGCTTGATCGGCTAATTTCAGCACATCTTCGACGGTTTTGGATTTTTTGTTCGGGTTGGCGAGGCCGATGCTGATGGTGATCTGGACTTTTTTACCATTACTGCTCTTTTTGGTTTTTCTCCGGTCGAAAGCGGAGGTCGGCTCCCGTTTGGAATTGGGCTTGCGAATGTAAAAATCCCGCTCCTCCAGTTTCCGTCGGACTTTGTTGGCGAACATATACGCGTCTTCCGCAGAAACCCCCTTGAACACAGCACAGAACTCTTCGCCGCCATAACGGAAAATCCGGTCTCCCAACTCATTGCTCAGGACACTCCCCACCAGTCGCAACACGTTGTCGCCTTCATCGTGTCCGTAGTTATCGTTGAAGGATTTGAAATGATCGATATCCATCATGGCGATGGCGTATTCACCAGACAGACCGGAAAGACATTCGTCCAAAGCCCGGCGATTGGGGACATCGGTCAGTTCATCGACGTAAACACGGTGCCAGTACATTTGAAAAACAGCATGAAGAAGGATGCCGCAGATGACGGTGAACGCCGCAATCACTTGAATGGAGGGGAAAGTGGTTGCCACCCATTCTTGCAGTTCCGCCAGCTTGAATTTTGAATGTTCCTTTAAAAATCCGTGAAATAGTTTCAAAACGACCCAGATTGTGCCCATGAGAGGGATCATGGAAAGGCCAAGCACTTTGATAAATGGTTTGATCCGATCTCTTTGAAAATAGATCACCAATCCTAAAGCGGCCAAGGCAAACAAGGCGAATTGCGGGAGAAAAAAATTGTTGTTGGGAGTAAGCCCGGGGATGATTTTCAAGAAAGCAATTTTTGAAAAAACCGGTTTATCGCGTGCAAGAAAGTAACCGAAGAGGATCATCGGAAAAAGCGAGAATGACAACTTGCCGATATTCGGAAGGTCTAAAGGCCGTGCCCCTCGACTACTGAACATTATGGCCAGGGTCAGCGGAAAAGACATCCCAATCATGTAATAAAGGCCGTACAAGCTAATGCCGATGGAATTAAGAGTGAGGGGATTGATCAAAAGGTAGCACACACATAAATAGATCAGGGCGGAAAACAGGATTCTATTCTGATTCAGCTTCAGACCCAGAAAACCCACCAACGCGAATCCCATATACAGAGGATAAGGAAATATGTTTACCAAGCCTTGGGTGAAAGTCCCCTTTGGGTCGGGCTGAGGAAGAGCATACAGGAAAATGGTGATCAACCCGAGACCGGCATAAATCAAGTATGTTTTATTGGCTTTGGACAAGCGCATCTCCGCTAAGTTGTCTGTAATCAGGGTATAACAAAGGATAGCAGGTTTTTTTTCAAAGGCCAACATTGTGTGCCGTTCACAAACCAAATATAGGCCTGATTGAGCATTAGGATACCTAATGGATTATTTTATAAATCTTTATGATCAATGATCCGCGTATTGTTGCCGTCCGTGGTGATGCGAATGGCTCCCTGCAGGTCGGTCCGCCACAGAGTGGCCCCGTGATTGGCGTACCGGTCCACAATTGCAGGGTGTGGATGATGAAAGACATTGAAGCGTCCACTGGAAACGATCACATCCTTGGCCCCGACCGCGCGAATAAAATCCGGATGACTCGATGTGCGGCTGCCATGGTGCGGAATCTTCAGGATTTTCGCCTGCAGGGGAGCGGCATGTTCCAATAGATATCGCTCGGCTTTTTCAGTGATGTCTCCCGTCAACAGCATGCTGAACGTTCCGTATTCGATTTTCCAAACCATGGATAAATCGTTGCCGATCCTGTTTTGTGCCGGATAAGCGGCAATGAACTCCGGCGTGGGATGAAGCAGGGTCAGTTGCACCTCGCCGACTTTCCAGGGTTGACCCGGGCGCAGAGAGAGTGGAACAGTCTCCTGTTGGATCAGGCGGGATCTCAGTCGTTCGATGCGGTGGTCCTGCACTGCGGGATGCCGGTCCAGAAAGCGGTCGATTGAAACCAATTCTGCGAGCGATTCCAAGCCGGAGATATGATCATGGTCGGAATGAGTGGCTCCCACATAACTGAGTCCCCACAGGCCGCGGTGCCAGAGGAACGGAGCGACGACAAGCTTGCCGACATCCAGGCTGTTGCGGAAATAACCACCGCCATCCAGTAACAGCGTTTTACCATTGGGGAATTCCATGTAAATCGATTCGCCTTGTCCCACGTCGAGAAGATAAACCGAAAGCTCTCCGTTTTTAAAGGGAAGGCGCGGCCAGATGAAAGTGGCGATCAATAAAAACGAAGCCAATGCCAATCCCCAGGGATACACCCTGCTCCAGAGGTTGCGATATTCGACCATGGGTGCTTGTGTCGATCTTCGGGACCGAAACCATAATGGAACCACGATCAGCAATGCGTAGTAAAGAATCGGCCAGATTTCCGGTGGTGTCGGGACGTAAAAGGACATGAAAGGCAGCTTGGCGGCGAGTTGCGGCAGTTCGACATAAATATGGAGCAGACCCGCCGTTAAAGGCATCAACAAGGTTCCCAGAGGTTCATAGAGTATGGCTAACAAAGAGGCCAGCAATCCTAACGGGATCAGCAGGGCCGTCAGCGGAACCAACAGCAGGTTCAGGAAAATTCCGCCGATACTGATATGATTGAAAAAGTAAACCAGTATGGGCAGTGTTCCCAAAAGTGCGGCCAGGGTGATGAAAACGGTGGATTGCAATACGTCGTAAGCGCGTGCTCCCCAGGAGGCTTCCTTTAAGCGGGGCTTCGGCAGGCGGCGGTACCAGGGAGACTCGCCCAACCGGTCCAGGGCATCTCTTGGGAGAGTTTCCATAAACCGGATGGCCAGGACGATGGTCAATAAGGCTCCGAAGGAAAGGAGAAATCCGGGTCCAACGACCGCTTCCGGATTCCAGATCAGAATCAGGAAAGCAGCGACCAGTAAAGCGTTCAATAGATATTTTTCCCGGTTGATCAGAACGGCAAGGAGATAAACCAGGATCATGATGCCTGCGCGCAAAGCGGATATTTTCGCACCCACCAATAACATGTAGAACAAAACTGGAGCGATACAAAGCAGGGCGACGATTTTACGTCCGTAGCCCATCAAAGCCCATGAGTCACGAAATTTCCAAAGCAGGTAGAAGACCAACGGATACAGGATGAGAAAGCAGGCACCCGCCACAAAACCGATATGCAGGCCGGAGACCGCCATGAGGTGCGCCAATCCAGTATCGATGTAAGTCTGCCGCAGCTCCTTGCTTAGATATTGTTTTTCCCCCAGCAACATGGCCTTGAGCAGAGCCGCCGAATCCTGTGGCAGATGCCGGTCAAAAAAATACAACATGCGCTCTCTGACATTGCTGCGGAGAGAAGTGAAAGCGCCCAACGGAACGGTTCCCAGACGTTCGATGTGTTTGGCTTTTGACAATCCACCCAATACGTCAATTCCCTGTGACCGGATGTAGTGCACATAATCGAATCGTCCGGGATTCTTGAAATTACGCGGCCGCTTCAGTTTGATTCTGTTGATGCGAAAACGGTCACCGGCTCGCAAGGGGTTATCCGGCTGATACAGGGTGATGCGGGCGGTGCCGGTGACGCGGATCGGAAGAGATTGGGTGTAAGTGATTTTCTCCAGATGAACGCGGTATTGCACTTTGTCTGGATAAACCGTGGGTGTGTCTTCGACCCAGCCCTCCACCGTCGCACGTTGACCTTCCTGCAAATGATTCCAGATGTGATGGTCCGGTTTCAGTTGGTCCTGCCAGCCGGGCGATGAGAAGCCAAGCGGGAACAGCAAAATGAGCACCACAGCCTTTACGGAAAATCTGGGGCAGCACTGGGCAAACAGAAACGCGCCGGCGCTGGCTGTTGCGAGCGGCAGAAAATAGGGAAACAGGAAATTCTGTGCCGCCGGCAAAGCAGCGAGAATGCCCGACAAGTAAACCAGAAAATAGGGAAGCAGAGGCGTCATTCTTTTCCAGTCAATTGAATAAAAGTTATCCGTATGGGGAAGGCGGGCAAATTGTAACCCAGTTTGGATCGTTGTGCGGAAAAAATTCCGAAAGAAAAATCAGGGGAGAGCTAACGCTTTTTAAACACAGGAGTCAGGTCGATCTGTTTTTTGGAAATGTCGACACCCGTAACACGCACCCGAATGGCGTCACCGATCCGGTACGTCTTGTACTTATGCTGGCCTTTCAGCATGTGCTCGTGTTCGTAATAGATGTAGTAATCGTCTCCCAGACTGGAGATGTGGATCAATCCTTCCACGAACACTTTGTCCAGTTCCACAAACAGTCCGAACCCGGTGACCGATACAATGTGTCCGGCGTATTCCTTACCCACTTTATCGGCCATAAATTGTGCCCGTCGGAGATTGGCGACTTCCCGTTCCACTTCCATCGCTTTGATCTCCCTCATGCTGGATTGCTCAGCCTGACTCCTTGATACCGGTAGAAGTTTTTTCCGGTCCTGTTGACTCGCCTTCTTTTTGGAGAGAAAAGTTTTAACCATCCGGTGCGTCGCCAGGTCCGGGTAGCGGCGGATAGGGGAGGTGAAATGGGTATAGTGCTCGAACCCAAGACAGAAATGCCCCGGATCTTTTTCCGAATACACCGCCTTTTTCAAGGATCGCAACAGCAAGAGGTTGATAGACCGCTCTTCGGCATGACCACGCACCCGCGTCAGCAGATTTTGCAGGTGATCCGACTGCACGTTGCGAAGACTCGGCAGGCGAAACCCGATATCCTTGATGAATTCCTGGAATCGGTGCAGTTTGTCCTGATCGGGTGCTTCGTGGATACGGTGAATTCCCGGCAGGTTTTTTTTGTCGAGATGTTCCGCCACGACCCGGTTGGCCGCCAGCATAAATTCCTCAATCAGTTCGTGGGCGACGTTGTGTCCTGCCTTCACGATGTTTTGAACCTGGCCGTTGGGGCCCATCAGGATTTCCGGCTCGGGGATGTTGAAGTCGACACTGCCTTCCTGAAACCGGCGTTTGCGCAGCAGCTGGCTGAGCTCGAACATACTCTGTAATACCGGCAGAGCCTTCGCATATTTTTTGTCCGTTGAACGGGTTTCCAGCATTTCCGCCACCTGATTGTAGGTGAAGCGGAATTTACTTTTGATCACTGAGTTGAAAAGCTCGTAGTTCAAGACATTGCCCTGTTTATCGAATGCAATTGAGGCGCTCAGGGTCAGGCGTTCCTGCCTCGGCTTGAGACTGCACAACTCATTGGACAATTCGAACGGCAGCATCGGGATCACCCCGTCCGCATAATAGATACTGGTACCGCGTTCCAGCGCTTCTTTATCGAGCGGGCTGTTTTCTGTGACGTAATGACTGACGTCGGCGATATGAACTCCCAACAGATAGCCGCTTTCCGTGGTTTCGAGCGAAACCGCGTCGTCGAAATCCTTGGCGCGTTCGCCGTCGATGGTGAAAATCATTTCTCCAGTGAGGTCGCGTCTCTGCTTCTTTTCCCGATCGCTGATGTTCCCGGAAATTTTTTGCACCTGTTTCCGGACTTTGGAAGAAAACTCCTGGCGCACGCCGAATTTATGGATGATGGAGCGCAGTTCCACTTCAGGGTCGTTGGCATCTCCCAGCACTTTGATGACCCGCCCCACCGGGGGATGGTGCCGCGTGGGATAGGTGATGATTTCCACAGAAACTAGTTGCCCCGGTTTCGCGCCTTTTTTCTCCTTGCCGGGCACGAACACATCCTGAAAGTACTTATGTTCTGAAGGGATCACCCAGCCGTCCCGGTTCAGGGCTTCGAACAGGCCGACCAGCGTAGTGGTGCGGCGTTCCAGGATGCGGACAATTCGTCCTTCCTGCCGTCCGAAGCGGTGGGCGCGAGATTCGATACGCACCAGAACGTGATCGTTGTGCATCGCACCGCCCAGTTTATTGCGGCTGATGTAAATGTCCTCCGAATCGTCCTCGGTGATCACAAATCCGTAGCCGTCCGGGTGGCCGGACAAAACGCCGGGAATCAGATTCATTTCATCCGGCAGGCCGTAACGTCCGCCGCGCAGTTTGACCACCGATCCTTCGTGCGCCATTTCCTTGAGTTGAGCTCGGAACTCCCGACGCTGTTTTTCGGGAATGCCCAGGAGGCTCATGAGCTCCGAAAATTTCATGGGCCGGTTGGTTTTCGCGCGCAGGAGTTTTAATATCTTGGTTTCGGAGAGATCCATAGTGTTCCGCAGGAAATTAAGATTGCCTTTACTTAAAATGTTGTGCTGGATGAAACCGTTAAAGAAGAGATCGGGATGCCGGACGCTGTTTTGATTTTTTCCGGAAGTTCACCTATAATCCGATTCCTATTATATAAGGTATTTTTCAAAGGAATGATATGAAGATTCAACTCGACTGGCTGAAAACTTACATCGACCATGGTTTGTCTGCAAAGAAACTGAGCGACCTGCTCACCATGGGAGGGTTGGAAATCGAAAGCCGTGAATCGGTGGATTTGGGCGGCGGACGAACCACCGAGGTGCTCGAGTTGAACGTAACGCCCAACCGTGGCTACTGTTTGAGCCATATCGGCGTGGCCCGTGAAGTCGGAGCGATGATTCATAAGAAATGCAAACTGCCCGCGCCGGACAAACAATTGACCAAAGCCATGGGAACGACCCCGGTAAAGAAAAGGATCACTGTGGTCAATGAAGAGCCGGAGTTGTGTCCGCGTTATACCGCGATGGTGATCGAGAACGTCAAACCCGGCCCTTCTCCCAAATGGCTGGCGGACCGGTTGAAAGCGGTGGGTCTGCGTCCCATCAACAATGTTGTCGATGTTACCAACTTTGTCATGATGGAGTACGGTCAGCCTCTGCATGCTTTTGACATTGCACGGCTAGCTGGACCGAAGATTGTTATTCGCCGAGCCCGTAAGGGAGAGCCGTTTGCCGCATTGGACGGTACAGAATTAAAATTGTCGACTGATGCGTTAGTGATCGCCGATGCCGAAAAACCGGTAGCCTTGGCGGGGATCATGGGAGGTGCAAACAGCCAGGTGGATGAATCCACGCAGACCGTGGTTTTGGAGAGCGCCAGTTTCGATCCGGTCGCGGTGCGCAAAGCGTCTAAAAAATACGGCCTGCGTTCCGATTCTTCCTACCGTTTCGAACGCGATGTCGATATTGAAGCGGTTGCAACCGCGTCCAGCCGGGCAGCATTGTTGATTCAGGAGTTGGCGGGTGGTGACATCTGCAAGGGACGGGTCGACATTTATTTTAAATCCCGGAAGTCCAGACGGTTTGATTTCCGTATTTCACGCACCAACCAGGTTCTGGGCACTCAACTAGGCGCCAAAAAAATCGTGAAGTACCTGAAGGGTCTCGGTGTGACGATCGTAAAAGAAAAAAAGACCGGCGAATGTTATCTGGTCGAGCCGCCGTCGTCTCGTCCCACATTGACCCGTGAGATAGACTTGATCGAGGAGGTGGCACGTCTCGATGGGTATGACGAGGTTGAAATTTCCCATCCGGTGGCTTCGGTGAGCCCGGTCCGGTTTTCGAAAATTCAATCTGCCGTCCGGCAGGGTAAAGAGGTCTTACGCAATCTCGGTTATTCGGAAGCGATTAACTACAGTTTTATCGAGGATGACTGGTCTCAACGTTTTTTGGATACGTTTGGCGATTCATCCCCGGCGGTGGTTCGGTTGGACAACCCGATCAGTTCGGATATGAACACCATGCGTCCCAGCTTGTTGCCGGGTTTGATCAAATCAGCCGCACGCAACATCAACCGGGGACAAAAGAACCTGCAAATTTTCGAGCAGGGCCACATTTTTTTCAGCAAGAAGGGCAAAGGCTCCCATGAAATTGCCTGTCTCGCCGCACTGGCCACGGGTCCTTATCCCAACAGCGTGTGGAAGGACAGCGGCAAACCGTTCGATTTTTATGATTTGAAAGGCGCGTTGGAAACCCTGGCTGAACATTTTCAGGTGGAGTTGGAATATCAATCATCACAGCGGAGTTTTCTGGATCCCGGTCAATCTGCGGAGGGTTTTATCGGGAATCGATGTATCGCTTACCTGGGCCGATTGGCCCCGGCGTTGGCTACCCAATGGGAACTGAGTCCCAATATCTATGTCTTTGAATTGAATATGGAAGCATTGGCGGCGTCGATTCCCGAGCAGACCCGTTTCAAATCCATTCCCAAATATCCGGAAACCTACCGGGACATTTCGATTTTGGTGGATCAGACCGTCCAGGCCCAGACCATCTCAGATTTGATTCGTCAAACCAGCGGACCGTTGATCCGCCGGGTGGAATTGTACGATCAATATCAGGGGAAAAGACTACCCTCCGGCAAGAAAAGTCTGACCTTCGCCCTTTCTTTTCAGTCTCCCGAAAAAACACTGACCGACGAAGAAGTGAACCCCATTTTCGAGAAAATCGTGGGAAGCCTTTCAGATCAGTTGGGTGCAGCTCTTCGCGAGTGATTTCGCGTCCAACCCGGGCTATTGTTAAGGTGGATTGACACCTTCCGGCGGCGATGGTAGGATTCGCCCATGCCCAAGAACCCCATAGACAAGCTGGAAGAATTGATCCCCAAGTTGGTCGATGAAACCCGGCAGTTGCGTGAAGATAATCAGCGTTTGCAGAAGGAGCTAAAAGTTTTCCGTTCGGATTTGGAGCGTGCCCAGAAAAACGGGGCAAGCCTGCAGGGCAAGATCGAACGATTGGGAAAACTGGAAAGTGCACACAAACAGTTAGAAAAGGATCAGAGTAAAATCCGGAATACTGTGAAGAACCTTTTGGCGGGAATCGAAAAAATCGGTGACGCTCCCTAAATCCTATGACTGAAAAAAGCCGGATCACCGTTTACGGGAAAACCTATAATATCAAAACCGATTTGTCCGATGTCAGTCCACAGGATCTGGCGGATTATGTGGACGAAAGGATGCACGAATTATCGGGCAGTAAAACGAAACCATCGATGATTGATTTGGCTATTTTGACCGCCTTGAATATTGCCGGAGAATTGTTTGAAATAAAAGAGGCCCAGAAAAAGGAGATGGCGCAGAAAAAATCGGGCCAGAAGGAGGAGGACCAAAAAGCCCGCCATTTGGTGCAAATGGTCGAAAAAGAACTGAGTCAGATCAAGTCCTCCAGAGGGGCTGCCAAGTGAGTTATCCCTTGAGGGGGCTTCGGAAATTATGATAGGATATGCCGTAGAAAAAGGGGTATTGTGCTTCCCTGTGGTGCTCGAGTACAAGATCAATTCTTGAGCCAACATTAAAACCAGGGGTCGAAACTAGCTGTGGTGAGCATGCCTCCCCGGAGGAAGCCTGAAGCAGTTTACGGAGATCCCACCTGTCCTTGGCAGGTTCAAAAAATGATTTTTGCACGGCATTCGCGGGGAAGCATTTTTTTACAAATTGTTTCAATGGCCGTGAAGGTAGAGGGTATGAATCGGCTGCCCTGATGGGATGATGGCAATGGCAATGATGAACGGATCACGATTCAAGGATACGTTTTTAATCGATATAGATACGTGGTGTTTTCTGGAGTACTTGAAATTTCGACCTTCTCCCGCCGGGTCGACCAGGGGTCAAAACCCATATCTTTCCTTGATATCCTTCAATTCCGTTTGACCTTGCAGCCCAGGGGCTGAGTCTGCTTTTATCTGATTCCTCTCTTGAAACCAGCGACCGGTTGATTTTCTTTTGGGCAAGTCCGGCAGAGCCGGCTGTTCCAGAACGAATGTGTATCGACTGGAGTTGCAAAGAATTCCTCCTGGATGACTTCAGGGAGGATTGGGAAACCGGATGTGACCGCGGAAGCGCTGTTTCGGCAGAAAGCAACGATTCGAAAAGAAATTTTAAAAAAGCGCGCGTCCCAGGATCCGAAGACAAGGGCCACGCTAAGCGTCAGTATTGTAGGGACTCTGTTGAGTCTCACAGAGTTTAAAAAAGCGAACACGATTTTGATTTACCTTTCCAAGGACGGAGAAGTCGAGACGGATCATTTGTTGGTTCGCGCGTTCGAATTGGGAAAACGGGTTTGTGTTCCGGTAGTCGACCGGAAAAAGGAAGAACTCCATGTTTCGGAGTTACCCGGTCCCGAAGTCGAGTTCCGGTTGGGACCTTTCGGGATACGCGAACCGGCAAAAGAACATTTGAATTTTATTTCGCCAGATCAGGTTGATCTGGTGGTGACCCCCGGTCTGGCGTTTGACCGGCAGGGGGGCCGAATCGGATACGGCAAAGGGTACTACGATCGGCTGTTAAGCCGTTTGGGTGTTCAGGTGCCCCGAATTGCTTTGGCGTTTGATTTTCAGGTTTTGGATGCTGTTCCTCAAGATGAGAGCGATATCCGGGTCAACGCCGTCATTACTGAGAAAACCACGATGAACTGTTCCGGTAACTAGGGAGCGGAGGGTTCATTTTTACTATAGAAAGTAGAGGGTTAGAAAATGGAAGCTTTCCAGAATGTTCAGGTTAACTTAATTACCTTGATTATAGGGATTATCCTGGCTTTGGCGGCCGGGTATCTGCTGGGGTATTTCCTCCGCAAAATCTTTACTGACTTCCAGATCAAAGAAGCGGAAGCTCTGGGCGAAAAAATCATCAAAGAAGCGGAACGGGAATCGGAAACGCTCAAGAAAGAAGCCGAGATCGATGCCAAAGAACAGAAGCTTGCCCTGATCGGTGAGGCCAAGAAAGAACTCGAAAGCAAGCAGGCCGAACTGCGCGACAAAGAAAAAGACAATCGCCAAAAAGAAAACGAATTGAATTCCCTGGTAGACAAAAACCGGGAAGCCGAAAGAAATTTTGAGCGCAGACAACAGGAGCTGAAAGAAAAGCAGGAAAAACTGGACGCCAAGCAGAAAGAATATGATCAGTTGATCGCTGACGAAATCAAACGGCTGGAGGAAATCAGTTCCTATTCTGCCGAGGAGGCCAAAGAGGCGATTAAGAACCAGGTGATTCAAACGGCGCGGGTGGAGGCAGCCCGGGAAGTCAAAAAAATTGAAGAGAGCGCCAAAAATAATGCAGAGGATGAGGCGCGCAAAATTATCTCCCAAGCCGTACAACGGCTGGCGTCGGACCATGTGGCCGAGTCCTCCGTCTCCGTGGTGGAATTGCCGAATGACGAAATCAAGGGCCGGATCATCGGCCGCGAAGGAAGAAACATCCGTGCTTTGGAACAGGCGACCGGTATCGATCTGATTATCGACGACACTCC
Source organism: Nitrospinaceae bacterium (assembly GCA_028278405.1). GTDB lineage: Bacteria > Nitrospinota > Nitrospinia > Nitrospinales > Nitrospinaceae > SZUA-226. The sequence continues at coordinate 15,147 of JANQEK010000010.1, read as the reverse complement.
CGGTGCTGTCGTGCTTTCCGGGTTCGATCCTATTCGGCGTGAAATTGCCAAGCGGGCTTTGGAAAAGTTGACTCTTGATGGACGCATTCATCCCGGGCGTATCGAGGAAGTGGTCGCAAAGTGTAAAAAAGAAATCAACCAGGGTATCAAGGAAGCCGGAGAGCAGGCGGTCATGGAAGTCGGAGTCGACTACGTGCATCCCGAAATGGTTAAAATGCTAGGACGCCTCAAATACCGGACCAGTTACACCCAAAACGTTCTCGAGCATGTCAAGGAAGTCGCCTGGGTATGTGGTGCCATGGCTGCCGAGTTGGGATTAGATGTTCAACTCGCCAAGCGGTCCGGTCTGCTTCACGATATTGGCAAGGCCATCGACCGTTACACCGACGGCACCCACACACAACTGGGTGTGGAAATCGCCAACAAATATAACGAGCACAAATATGTGGTGAACTCCATCGCATCGCATCACGAAGACGTAGAGCCGGAATCCCTGTATGCGGTGTTGACTGCCGCAGGTGATACCATTTCCGCTTCACGGCCTGGGGCACGGCGGGAAATGCTGGAAACCTATGTGAAGCGAATGGGTCAGTTGGAAGAAATCGGCGACTCTTTCAAGGGAGTGGAAAAAACGTATGCCATTCAGGCGGGCCGGGAAGTCCGCATCATTGTTGTTCCCGACAATATCTCCGACGACGAAGCCAATCTGCTTTCTAAAGATGTGGCCAAGCGTATAGAAAAGGAAGTCACCTATCCGGGTGAGATCAAAATAACGGTGGTCCGGGAAGCGCGTTACGTCCAGATGGCCCGGTAACCCGGGCGAAAGGACCCAAACCCACCGAAACCGGTTCATGACCGATACCGTTTTCGTGATCGTCTAATCCACAATTAAAATCCTGCACACGTTTCATGGAAGAATCTACAGACCTGCTCAAACTACGCCGCGATAAAATCGTCGAGTTTCGCGAAAAAGGAATCAATCCTTACATTAACCGGTTCAAGGTCAATGCCTTTATCGGGGATCTGACCAACGAATTCCACGAGCTTTCGAAGGAGGAACTGGAAGAAACACCGCGCGAATACATTGTCGCGGGACGAATCATGACCCGGCGTAAACACGGCAAGACGACCTTTTGCAATATCAAAGATGGCAGCGGTAATATCCAAGTGTATATCAAAAAGGATGATATCGGCGCCGATTCCTATGAGTTGTTTTCCAAATTCGATATTGGCGATTTCATCGGAGTGGAAGGGAGGTTGTCCAAAACCAAAACCGGTGAGCTGACGATTTTTTCAAAAAAGATAACTTTGCTGACCAAGTCGCTTTTGCCGCTTCCGGAAAAGTGGCACGGCCTCAAGGATGTCGAGCTCAGGTACCGCCAGCGGTATGTTGATTTGATCGTCAATCCGGAAGTGAAGGAAGTCTTTATTGCCCGCAGTAAAATCATCCAGTCAATCCGGAATTTTCTCAACGACCGGAATTATCTGGAAGTGGAAACGCCGATGATGCAGTCCATCCCCGGCGGCGCTACCGCCAAACCGTTCGAGACTCATCACAATGCGTTGGACATGGACTTGTATCTGCGCGTGGCTCCGGAGCTTTACCTGAAGCGGCTGGTGGTGGGCGGAATCGAGCGGGTTTATGAGATCAACCGTAACTTCCGCAATGAAGGTATTTCCACCGAACACAATCCGGAATTCACCATGCTGGAGTTTTATACGGCGTATGCCGATTACCGGGACTTGATGCAGCTTACCGAGGAATTGTTCAGATACATAGGGGAGACGGTTTTCGGTAAGCAGGTTTTTCCCTGCACGTATGAGGAAAACGGTGAAACCCGGCAGGAGACCATCGATTTCTCACAACCCTTTCGAGTACATACGTTCAAAGCATCTTTGACCGAAGTGGGCAAGATCCCGCCGGAGGCGGTAGCCACTCAGGAAAGCGCCGTGGCGTATGCCCTGGAGCACAAAGTGCTTCTGGAGAAACGGGATACCTTTGGTAAGGTGCTGGGCAAACTGTTCGACCATTTTGTGGAGCCGTTGTTGGTGCAGCCGACGTTCATTATCGATTATCCGCTGGAACTGTCACCTCTATCCAAAAAGAAAGAAGATGATCCCAGTCTGGTGGAGCGTTTCGAATTGTTCGCCGGACGGCGCGAGCTTGCCAATGCCTATACCGAGTTGAACGATCCGATTGACCAGAAAGAGCGCTTCGAACAGCAGGTGGAGCAAAAAGATGCGGGCGATGAAGAGGCGCATTGGATGGACCACGACTTCATCCGAGCTCTGGAATACGGCCTGCCGCCGACCGCCGGTGAAGGGATCGGAATCGACCGTCTTGCCATGATGTTCACCGATGCCCAATCGATCCGCGATGTTATTTTGTTCCCGCAGTTGAAAAAGGAAGCCGGAACAGTTTAAGCTGTTAAAACCGGTGCCCGGGCCGGGTTATCCATTCCTTTCCACGGAGCCCCATGAGCTACGAACTACGAATCAGCTGGCGTCACCTCTGCTCCCGCAAATCCCAGAAATTCATTTCTCTCATCACTTTCATTTCTATGGGTGGAGTGGCGTTAGGTGTTATGGCTCTGATCGTGGTGATTGCGGTCATGACAGGATTTGGCCAGAACCTGCGCGATAAAATTCTGGGAACCAACAGCCATATCGTGGTCACTCAGCCGATGAGTGGTGGCATGAGAGATTATGAAAACGTCATACGCCAGGTTAAAAGTGTTCCTCAGGTAAAAGACGCAGCACCGTTTATTATCAAACAGGTCATGTTGATCTTCGGGCAGAGAAACTCCGGAGTGGTGGTTCGCGGTGTTGATCCGGAGCGCGAAGCCAACATATCTGATCTCCAGAAAAACCTGACAAAAGGGAAGCTTGCTTATCTTGACCGCGCACCCTCGAGTTCGTCTCAAGCGACTTCGGGCGTTTCGCGCAAGGGAATTATTCTTGGCAAGGAACTTGCCCGCTCCCTGGGTGTTGACCTCGGCGATATTCTTGGAATCATGTCCCCTTCGGTACGCATGACACCGCTAGGCATCATTCCCAAAATGAAAATGGTGGAGGTGGTGGGGATTTTCGAATCGAAAATGTATGAATATGACGCCAACCTGGCGTTTATCTCCATTTCTTCCGCACAGTCCCTGTTTGGAATCAGTGACAGGGTTACGGGCATCGAAATCAAAGTGGATGATATCGACGCAGCCGGTAAAATTTCCGATGCGATTCAGGAGAAACTGGGGAGACCCTATTTTGCGCGAGACTGGATGAAAATGAATCGAAATCTTTTCTCGGCGCTCAAAGTGGAAAAAGTCACCATGTTCATTATCTTGATTCTGATTATCCTCGTAGCCGCGTTCAACATCATCAGCACATTGTTCATGGTAGTCATGGACAAGGCCAAAGACATCGCTATTTTGAAATCCATGGGCGCGACCCGGGGAAGCATCATGCAGATTTTCAGCATGCAGGGATTGATCATCGGAATCTGCGGTACGGCGCTGGGTTGCATTGCTGGATTTACCATTGTCCCCAACCTCAATGAGATTGTTGGGTTCATCGAATGGTTGTTTGACTTCAAGGCGTTCCCCGAGGACGTCTATTATCTGGATGCCCTGCCTTCCCAGATCCAGTGGTTCGATTCATTTCTGATTGTCGTGTTTTCGATCCTGATTTGTTTTCTGGCTTCCCTGTATCCTGCCTGGCGAGCCTCCCGCCTGGACCCTGTGGATGGATTGCGTTATGAGTAAATCCTTGGCGAACATAGATCCTTTACTCTCAGCCGTCGGGCTGGCGAAATCCTACAATAGCAAAACAAAAGCGGTTGAGGTGTTGGCGGATGCCAGCCTGGAGGTACATTCGGGAGAAGTTTTGGGAATTGTCGGTGCTTCCGGTTCCGGGAAAAGCACTCTGCTCCACATTCTAGGAGGGTTGGACCGACCAGCGGCGGGTGAGGTATTGTTCAAAGGGCGGAACATTTTTTCTCAGGGAAGCGATTACCTGGAGGAGTACCGTAATCGGCATATCGGTTTCGTTTTTCAATTGTTTAATTTGCTGCCTGATTTTACGGCGCTGGAGAACACGATGTTTCCGGGATTGATCGCGAATCGCGACAGAAAATCGGTGCAGGAAAAGGCCGAAGAATTGTTGGGCCTGCTGGGATTGAAAGACCGGCTGCATCACAAGCCCGGTGAGCTTTCCGGAGGAGAAACCCAGCGGGTGGCCCTGGCCCGCAGTCTCGTCAACCAGCCGGAACTGTTGCTGGCCGATGAACCGACCGGTAACCTGGATACCCGTGCCAGCGAACATTTTCTGGACCTGACCCGGAAATTAAATGAAGAGATCAATCAAACCTTTGTGATCGTGACGCACAGCGCGAAAATTGCGCGCAGCCTGGATCGGGTTTTACAATTGGCCGATGGTCAGGTCAAACCCATTGGCAAGGAATTGATTTTATAAATCCAAACCACAACATGAGAGTTGGTTATGAAATTGCAAGAAATCGCTGAACGATTGGGCGGCACTGTCGAAGGGGACGGTTCCCTCGAAATTACCGGAGTGAACGGTATGGAGCTGGCGGAGCAAGGCCAGATCACGTTTTTAGCCGATAAGAAATTTAAAGACCAGTTGAAAACCTGCAACGCTTCAGCTGTGATCGTTCCAAAGAAAATGGAAACCGACAAAGCGCAGGTGGTTCATCCCGCACCCGCGTTAGCATTTGCCAAACTGCTGGCAGAATACCACCCTGAACCGCGGCCCCAACCCGGAGTCGATGAGAGCGCTTGCATCGCCGATGGCGTACAGTTGGGGAAAGACGTTACCATCAGCCCGTTCGTTGCCCTTGGGAAAGATGTCGTCATTGGCGACAACACGGTTCTGCATCCCGGTGTGGTGGTGCACGAGGGATGCCGCATCGGTAACAATTCAACCCTGTTTGCCAATGTCACGGTATACCGGAATTCAGTCATCGGAAATCATGTCGTTTTGCACGCCGGAGTGGTGATTGGTGCCGACGGGTTCGGCTACACACCGGATGAAAAGGGGCGGCACGTTAAGATCAACCAGGTGGGCCGGGTGGTTATCGAGGATCATGTGGAAGTAGGGGCCAATACCTGTATCGACCGCGCCGCGTTCGGAGAAACCGTGGTGGGAGAAGGAACAAAAATCGATAACCTGGTGCAGATTGCACACAACTGCGATATTGGGCCGCACTCCATTATCGTTTCCCAGGCGGGCATTGCCGGTACCTGTAAACTGGGGCATCATGTCGTTCTGGCCGGTCAGGTGGGGTTGGCCGACCATGTGACAATCGGCGATCAGGTCATTGTGGCGGCGCAGGCGGGGGTCAACAAAGATCTGTCAGAGCCCGGTTTTTATGGGGGTTCACCGGCGATTTCCGCCATGACCTGGAAGCGGTACACGACTCTTTTGCCCAAATTACCGGAGTTGTCCCGTAAAATCCAGGAACTGGAAAAACGGTTGAATGCGATTGAAAAAGAATAACCTTCCTTGTTACAATAAGATTAAAGTTCAGTTACCCTTTTAAATTCAATATCGTTATCCAGTTGACAGATTGTTATGTGTAAGCCAAGTTGGCGGGCTCTGGGTCTGCTGTTTGTGTTTCTGTTTTCTTTCGCAGCAGCACAGCAGATGCCTCCCGAGGCGCTTGAAAAATATATTGAAAAGAAACTGCGCCGAAACCCTCACATCCTGCGCCTGAACGAAAAAATTATCGGAGACCAAGGTGCTGTTCTGTTGGCCCGGTCCCCTCTGATGAAAAACGTGAGGGTACTCAAGATTTATAAAGGCTTCGTTGGAGATGAGGGTGTGCATGCGTTGGCTGTTTCCTCTAATCTCGGAAACCTGAAAGAGTTGTATATCGAAAACAATCTGGTGACTGATCGAGGCGCACGTTATCTTGCGGAGTCGGCATCGCTGAGCCAACTAGAAGTGCTGAATCTGTACCGGAACCAGATTGGCAACGCAGGGGCCAAGGTCCTGGCGCAATCAAAGCATTTGTCGAATCTGCTGGAATTGAATCTGAACTACAACCGGGTGGGAGATGCCGGTGCACAAGCGCTGACCCATTCTTCCGGTTTGACCCGCCTGGCGCGGTTAGGGTTGTCTTACAATCCTCTGAATGATGCCGGGCGCAGGGCATTGGAGATTTTTAGATTCCAGCAGAAGATAAAATTTTGGAAGACTCAGGGTGTACAGGGGAACCTTGAGAATTACTATATCGGCGATTCCGGTTTCAAGGTGTTGCTGGATTCGGCGTATCTGGAAGATATTCGGGAACTCAACCTGAATAACAACAACCTGAGTGACGAAGCTGTGGTTTCCCTGGCCCGGTCGCCCAAATTGAAGCAGTTGGTTTCCCTTCATCTAGCGGCGAATCGTATTACCGATCGTGGAGCACGAGCGTTGGCGGAATCCAAGGTTTTGAAAAATCTGAAAAACCTGGATTTGAATTTCAACTACATCGGCAACGCCGGTGCGCGGGCGTTGGCCCGGTCGCAAACGATGGCTCAGCTGGAGTCTCTGCGCCTGGGGCAGAACAAGATTGGATCGGAGGGAGCCAAGGCCCTGGCCGAATCTGCTACACTAAAAAATTTAATTTATCCTATTTTCGGGTTTTATTGATCAACCACCTATCAAAGGTACCTGCAAAACCATGGCACAAATTTTAGATTTTGAAAAAGATATATTCGCGGTGGAAAGCCAGATCAAGGAATTGTATTCGCTGTCGAACATGTACGACAGCGTCGGCGATCTGACCCATGAAATTACCAAGCTGAAGAAAAAGCTTCGCCACATGAAACGGGATATCTTCAACGGCCTCGACGGTTGGCAAAAGACCCAGGTGGCACGGCATCCCGACCGTCCCTACACGCTGGACTATATCCATAACATGTTCACGGATTTCGAGGAATTGCATGGCGACCGGCATGGAGGAGCGGGTGTCTCCATCGCAGGCGGATTTGCCAAGTTTGATAACCAGACCGTGATGGTGATCGGCCATCAGAAAGGCCGCGACACTGAGGAGAAGATTCGTCGTAATTTCGGCATGTCGCAACCCGCCGGATACCGTAAAGCCTTAAGGTTGATGCAACTGGCGGAAAAGTTCAATATTCCCATCATCACCCTGATCGATACGCCCGGTGCTTATCCTGGCATGGATGCGGAGCAACAGGGACAATCCGAAGCTATCGCCTACAATCTGTTTGTGATGTCCGGTCTCAAGGTTCCCATCATTGCCGTCATCATAGGAGAAGGTGGCAGTGGCGGAGCGCTGGCTATCGGATTGGGCAACCGCGTTCTCATGCTCGAGCACTCGGTGTATTCCGTAATTTCTCCCGAAGGATGTGCCTCCATTCTGTGGGGCGACAAGGAAAAGGTCAAACAGGCTGCGCAGGCCCTCAATATGACTTCCAAACAATTGCAAAAACTCAACGTGATTGATCAAGTCGTCGGCGAACCTCTGGGTGGAGCCCACCGTCATCATAAATGGGCGGCTATTATGCTTAAAAAGGCTTTGCGGACTCAACTGAAGGAGTTGATGGCGTTAAAGCCGAGCGAATTGATCGAACAACGGCAGGAAAAATTCCGCAACATGGGCGTCTTCAATACCGAAAAAGAATAAACCTCTCTTCCGAATTTCACCCCTCACTAGTCGCGATGGGACGGATCGCAACGAGAGAATATTCAAGAGACAAATTGAACAGAGGTGGTCAGGCCAAAAGAAATGTTGAAGAGCTTAAGTCTCTTCTTGGCTGCATTACCGGTCCTTGGTCCTACCGATACCCCGACAACCTGCGAAACATTTAGAATTGGAGGTTGAGATTAAACGGGAAATTATTTATTCCATTCCAAGTAGATTTCATTTTCTGGATGTTTTGAGGGGTTTGGCTCCCCTGGCAGTGGTGTGTTTTCACTGGTCGCATTTTTGGGACAACGCAATGGGAATGAACAGCGTAATCTCAGGTGATTGGCCGCCATTTTATAACGTGCTTTTTGTTTTTTATAACGCCGGAGCCTTCGGTGTAGATTTTTTTTTCAATTTGTCCGGTTTTATTTTTTATTGGAAATATGCAGACAAAGTTTTTAGGAAAGAAGTCAGCTCCAAAGAGTTCTTTATTCTCAGGTTTTCACGTTTATATCCACTTCATGCGCTCACTCTGGTTCTCGTTGCGATCATGCAGTACCTGTACTTCCAAAGGTATTCAGATTTTTTCATTTTCAAGTTCAATGATGCATACCACTTCCTACTGAATGTTTTGCTTATTCCAAGCCCCGGTAATTTTTTGCTTGTTCTGAGTCATGGGTTGGAACAGGAAATGTCATTCAATGCTCCAGTCTGGTCGGTATCGATAGAGGCTTTTTTGTATCTCGTTTTTTTCTGTTTATGCATATCCGGGATTATCAAGGCGAGATATATGTTTTTGATTGCCTTGTTCGGAGCCAGTTTAGGATTGCATGATTTTTGGCATTCATATCCATTAGGCAGGTGGGTATTTTTATTTTTTGTTGGAGGGCTTACTTTTTACGGGTATCGGTGGATCATTAGAAATGGTAAGGCGGTCAATTTTTTAAAGGGGTTCATCACAATTCTTCCAGTCCTGGCTGTCTTTGCGGTAATGGAGATTTATTACAATTGGTTTTATACAACGTTCCAAGTCGGTGTGACGGGCGTTCTCGTTATAAGGACTATATTCTATGGCGGCTTGCTTTTTCCTGTAATGCTTTTTACTTTCGCTCTTTTAGATTCCAGGGAAAATAGAATCGGGGCCAAGTTGTCATTTATGGGCAATATAAGTTACTCTTCTTATCTTTTGCATTTTCCGTTGCAGCTCTTTTTCATTTTATTGATTGGAAATGACCCCTGGCTTTATGCGAAACATTCGATTTTTCTGGCTTACTTTTTTGTCCTGATTTCATTATCGTTGGGAAGTTACAAATATTTTGAGATGCCAACCCAGAATGCAATTCGGCGAAAATATTTGTGATGAAAACACATGCGTAGGTGATAGGATTTACCTGGATGTGCCCTTATTACAAATGAAGTTGTGATTTGAACAGGCTGGCGTATTCGCTGTCGGTTTGGATCAATTCTTTGTGCGAGCCGGATTCGACCAGTCGTCCGCCTTTCAGCACCAGTACCCGGTTCGCCCCTTCGAGAGTCGACAACCGGTGTGCAATAACCAGAGTGGTACGGAGCGCCATCAACTGGGTCAACGCTTCCTTGATTTTAGCTTCCGTTTCCGCATCGACCGAGGCAGTGGCTTCGTCGAGTATCAGAATGGGCGGGTCCTTCAGGAATACGCGGGCAATGGCCAACCGATGTCTCTCGCCGCCGGAAAGTTTGACTCCGCGCTCCCCGATCAGTGTTTCATATCCGTTGGGCAGTTGAGTGATGAACTCATGAGCGTGAGCCGCGCGGGCGGTGCGCTCCACCTGGTCGCGGTCGGCATCCAGCTTTCCGTATAGAATATTTTCCAGTACGCTGCCGTTGAACAGAAACGGTTCCTGCGAGACTAGGCCTATTTGCTCCCGCAAATAGGCCAAACTCAGTTTTTGGATAGGGTAATCATCGATTCGGATTTGTCCGGAATTCGCATCATAAAACCGCATGAGTAATTTGACGAGTGTCGACTTGCCGCTTCCGGTATGGCCGACCAACGCCACTTTTTCTCCCGGCAGCAGGCTGAAGGACACTTGATGTAGAATCTGTTTGTCTGGCACATAGGAAAAATCAACTGCATCAAACGTAACGTTTCCCCGGACCGGAGTGGTGGGGTGAACCGAACCCGGATTTTCCTGTACATCCGGTTGCGCGTCGATAATTTCGAACAACCGCTCGCCGGAGGCCAGGGCATGCTGGAGCATATGGTTGAGTGTATGAAGCTGGTTGATCGGAGTGTAAAACAAGCCGAGGTACCAGATAAACGCAACCAGTGTGCCTACGGTGATCTCCTGCGCCTGCACCAGACCGATTCCATAAAGAATGATTGCGACCGTTCCCATCGAGCCGAGAAACATCATGGCTGGAGAGTACACAGCCCATAATCGCATTACCTCTAGCGTTCCCTTGCAGTAATCGTCACTGCGTTTTTCGAACCGTTGCACTTCATGCGGCTGGCGGTTGAAAGCGAGAGTTTCCTTGATTCCTGAAATACCGTCCTGCAGGGTGCCGTTCATTTTAGCGGCGCGCTCCCGCACCAGATGATACAGACTGTGCGCCCGTAACGTGTACTTCCATGCACCGATTACAAGAAAAGGAATGGGGACCAGTGAAGCGACCGCCAGTTTCCAGTGCATATTGAACAGGATGATCATGATGCCGATCAAGGTCAGTGTGGCGGTAACAACTTGTTCAACTCCATCGATAAAAATCCGTTCTACATAGGTGACGTCATCATTGACACGCGACATGATCTCACCGGTAGAGCGGTTCTCGAAGTAATTGAGGGATAGCTTTTGCAGAGCCCGATAAACGTGCGAGCGGATATCGAACACGACTTTTTGTTCCAACTGGTTGTTGATCAGGATTCGCTTGTAATTGGAATAATTCCTGCCAAAATAAGCCAACACTAAAGCAAGAACGAAGACGTACACCCAGATGTCCTCGACATGTTCCACCAGGCGATCAACGATCACCTTGATCAGCCAGGGCGGGACCAGATCGAGCAAGGTGGTGAGGATGGCGAACCCGAGGGTCAATACGACAAATTTTTTATAAGGTTTCAGGTAACCTAAAACGCGGAGCAACGATTTCATAGAGTGTTCTTACAAAAAAACCGTTCAGTCTGGATTTTCGCCTGACACGGTCGGCATTCAATGATATTTTGTTTCCATTCACCATTCAAGCAGACCCGGTTGGGTTTGCAGAGGGTATTCTTAATATATAGCAAAGGGCGCCATATGGAATACAGAAAATTAGGATGCAGCGATTTAAATGTATCGGTGATCGGGTTTGGGGCCTGGGGGGTCGGCGGAGCGCCGTTTTGGAGCAGTGAAGGCGATAACATCTCCCTCAAAGCCATTCAAAAAGCCTACGATATGGGAATCAACTTTTTCGATACCGCTCCCGTGTACGGGTTCGGCCTGTCGGAGCGGTTGATCGGCAAGGCGCTGAAGCCGGTGCGCGACAAGGTTATTCTGGCGACCAAATGCGGCCTGCGGTGGGAGAAGGAGGTACTGGGGTCCATTTCGAAGCTCGCCACCCGGGAATCGATTTTGGAAGAGATCGATCAGAGCCTGGAGCGCTTGGACACCGACTATATCGATCTGTACCAGGTTCACTGGCCGGACGGCAAGACGCCGCACGAGGAAACGATGCAAACCCTGTTGGAAATCCAAAAGCAGGGAAAGATACGTCATATCGGTGTCAGCAATTATTCCGTCGTGCAGATGCAGGAATGTTTGAAAGTCGGACCGCTGGTTTCCCTGCAGCCGGAGTACAGTTTGCTCCAGCGCTCCATTGAAAGAGAGACCGTTCCGTTTTGCCTGATCCACGATATCGGCATCATTGCTTACAGCCCGTTGGCTTCCGGAGTGTTGACCGGCAAGTACGGCCGGGACACAAAGTTCAAGGATTGGCGGAGCAAGGGCATCATCGGTCAATTTACAGGCGAGGCGTTTGTGAAGAACATCGAAAAAGTGGAGCAGTTAAAAACGATTACCGAGTCACAGAAAAAAACCTGCGGACAGATGGCTATCAATTGGGTGGTTCATCAGCCGGGTGTGGCTTCGGCGCTGGTAGGAGTCAAAAACGACCGCCAGGTGGAGGAGAATTTAAAATCGATCGGTTGGCAGCCGGAAAACCCGGTGCGGGAAGAAATCGACAAAATATTTGCCGAGGGATGAGCGGGTTGGTCAGGAATTCCCGCGAATACGGGTAGGCTTGTCTTTTGAATATTTTCGATACGTATACAGGAAATCGCCAGAGTCCTCTTTGACCTGTTCGATCAATTGTTGCACCTTCGGTGGTTCGTTGTCGAGACGGGAAATGGTGCTGTTCATTTCTTCCACGACTCCCTCTACTCGGTGGCCAGGACCCAAAGCTCGGCCCTGCAGCAGGGCATCAAGTTTTCGCTGGATGCCTTGCATTTCGACATCAAAATCCTTATGCGTTGACTGCTCGGCATTGGTGTAATACAGGAAACCCCCTACCAGCAGAATCACCGCCGTATAGATCATGATTTTAAGGCCGAAAATATCGCTCCGGCATTTGCGGATCAGGCTTTCCAGATCCTCGGTGGGGGGAGACACGTCATCTTTTAATTTGGAAGTTAAATCGAATGCCATAATTAGTTTCCTGTATAAATATTTATATATTTAGTGTAACACCCACGGGTAGGGGTCACAACGGTTGTCGGGTCACCAGGTTCAGGTACCAGTTAACGATGGGATCTCCGAAAAATATTGAAATAAGCGTCGCTAGCGCAAGAAAAGGACCGAAAGGGATTCGGCTTAAAAAGTTTAATTTCTTGACCCCCATACCGATTCCGCCAAATATGCCTCCTGCCAGTGCCCCGATGAAAATAATGAACAGCACCTGCACCCAACCCATCAATGCCCCGGCTGCAGCGATGTATTTGATGTCGCCGCCGCCCATTCCCATCTTTCCCCGCATACGGAGATAACCTTCTGCCAGAAGCCAGAACATGCCTCCGCCCAATACCAGTCCGATGACCGAATCAAGCCAACCGTTCAGGTAACTCCCTGCCGCCAGGCCGAATATGATGCCGGGAAGAGTGATGGCATCGGGAATAATCTGGTGTTCGATGTCGATCATAGTGATGATAACCAGCGCTGGCACGACGATGGCAAAGATCAGGCATTCCCACGAAAAACCGAACCGATAAAACACCGCAGCCATGAGCAAGCCGGTGATCAGCTCGATAACCGGATAAATCAGAGAAATTTTCCGTTTGCAGTTGCGGCATTTGCCTTTCAGCAGAATATAACTGATCAACGGAATGTTATCGGTTGCATGGATCGGTTTATTGCAATGAGGGCAGTGAGACGCCGGAAACACCACTGATTCCTTTTTCGGCAGGCGTGAAATGCAGACGTTGGCGAAACTGCCCACGATTAAACCGTAGGCCAATCCGATCAAAGAAAATATCCAAGGGGGGAGCTGGGAGATGTTTTCGATCATCTTAATATTGTAAGGGGGAAATCGGTACTTTCAAAACGCGGAATTAAATTTTTTGTTGGAAACGACAGAATGGAGATCAATCCAGTACTTTGTAAATGACGTCGCTGGAAAAACCTTTGCGTTGCAGGAGTCCGGTGAGGCGGCGTTTTCTTTTGTCGGCATCGAGGTCCTGCATCGCAGGCAGTTTTTTTTCGACCACCGCGCGGGCGAGATCGATTTCCTGAACCGATTCGAACAAAGCATCCAGGGTTTCGTCGATGAGCTCCCGGGACACTCCCTTGCCGAGCAATTCCTGGCGCAGGCGGTATCTGCCGTATTGCCGGTTCTCCGCACGGGTACGGGACCAGTGCTCGGCGAACCGGCGGTCGTCCAGATAGTTCGCTTCTTTCAGATGACTCAGCGTTTCCTGAACGACCGCTTCCTTCAATCCCTTTTTCTTGAGATGATCCGCCGTTTCGCGGGTACTGCGGTCCCGGTGTGAAAGGTATCGGTAGGCGAGAGCCCGCGCCTGTTTGAGTTCTTCATCCGAGGGCATGACGCCGGTCAGGAGGCCTCAGCCTTGGATGATTTTTTTCCTTTGGCGGCAGGCTGTTCCTCGTTCCCCATATCGATGTGGGGCGCGGGGAGCTCCAGTTTGTCGCGCAGCCGTGTTTCGATTTCAGTACGGATATCCTGATTATCGTTCAGGAAATTACGGGAATTTTCCCGGCCCTGTCCGATACGGGTATCGCCGTAGGAAAACCAGGTTCCGCTTTTGTTGACGATTTCGTGATTGACCGCCAAGTCCAGCAGGTCGCCGGTTTTGGAAATTCCCTTGCCGTACAGGATGTCGAATTCGCAATCGCGAAACGGCGGCGCCAGTTTGTTCTTGACCACCTTGACGCGGGTGCGGTTGCCGATCACTTTGTCGCCGTCCTTGAGCGCGGAGATGCGGCGGATGTCCATACGCAGCGACGAATAAAACTTGAGGGCGTTACCGCCGGTGGTGGTTTCCGGTGAGCCGAACATGACACCGATTTTCATGCGGATCTGGTTGATGAAGATGAGTGCGGTGTTGGATTTGTTGATGACCCCGGTCAGTTTGCGCATGGCCTGGGACATCAGCCGGGCCTGCAGGCCCATATGCGAGTCGCCCATGTCACCGTCGAGTTCGGCTTTGGGTACCATGGCCGCGACTGAGTCAACGACGATGACGTCGACCGCGCCGCTGCGTACCAGTACTTCGGCGATCTCCAGCGTTTGTTCGCCGGTATCGGGCTGGGAGAGCAACAGGTCGTCGAGGTTCACTCCCAGGCTTTCCGCATATTTCGGGTCCAGTGCGTGTTCAACGTCGATGAAGGCCGCTGTGCCGCCCGCCTTTTGTGCTTCGGCGATGATGTGAAGCGTCAGGCTCGTTTTGCCGGAAGCCTCCGGGCCGTAGATTTCAATAATTCTGCCGCGGGGGATACCACCGATGCCCAGGGCGCTGTCGAGGGAAATGGACCCGGTGGAAATGACGGAAATATCTTTCCGGGCTTCCGTCTGGCCCAGCTTCATGATCGCTCCTTTGCCGAATTGTTTTTCGATTTGCGAAAAGGCCAGGTCCAGCGCTTTATCTCGTTCGTTTTTTACTGCCATGATTCACGTCTCCTTGCTGAATGTAGACCCGGTTTCCATCCTTCGGATCAGGGATTCAGTTTAAAGTTCGCCAATACGGTATAGATGGAGCCTTTGGGCGTCAATTGGCTTTCGTATAAATGGATTGCGTCCACCTCAAACGGGTGGGGGTCAATGCCATCTTGGTTTATGGCATCCAGTTCGTCTCTCAATTCTTGTTTACCCTTGGGCGATTTGATTCGCGCCAACGTCAGGTGCGGCGAGAAAGGCCGCTGCTCCGAGGGAAACCCGACACTCTCCAGAGTTTTCTCGATAGCGGTCTGGAGTGATTGCAGTGTTCCGTCGTTATTTTTAAGGCCTACCCACAAAACACGTGGATT
>JANQEK010000029.1 GCA_028278405.1 Nitrospinaceae bacterium | reverse complement strand
GGCAGATATTCCAATCCATGAATGGGATTCTGTGCAACCATGGTTCGCATGGGCCAAAACGGGGCAATTGGCTCACTGGCGTTCAATACAACTTGCCGAACCTGGTCGCGATCTTCTGGGGAAAGGGACTTCTCTGAAATAGTACTCATATAGAGCGACCTATTCCTGTCTCAGGCATATAAAAGGCCAACCGCAGCCTAGAATGCCTATTCCTATCTGTTTGAAACAAAAAGAAAGCAGAAGCTAGTCTTGACCGACAAGAAATCAATAACTTTTACCATTTATATCAAGAATTTCGGGTAGGTCAAGAGATTACTACTCAATCTGGGGTAACTTACAAACAACAAGGTTGCTCCGCACGTAATAGTATCATCAATAGAATACAAATCAGGGTTTCTAACATAAATCTAATGTTGGGCCGGATGGATTTGCCGGCCTGCAGGCGGCTCTAGAGCTGGACAATATCTTTCCTGGAAAGAATACCCACGATTTTCTTCCCCTGAGTCACACCGATCCGCTTGACCTTGTGGCGGAGCATTTTCTCATTGGCTTCTTCCGGAGTCAGATACTGATCAATCGTCAGGATAGGCGAACTGGCTACCGATAACACCGGCGTAGTCTTCGGGTCCAATCCTTTCGCGACCACCCGCTTCACCAGATCGGTGGATGTAAAGATGCCTGCAAATCCTTCCTGGCCTTCAATCAATATACTGCTGATTCCTTTGTCGGCCATGATTTGAGCGGTTGCCTGTACGGTGGCATTCTCGGGAACACTGATCACGGGGGATGACATGCAATCTCGGAGAATCAGCATGGTAGGTACCTATTTCTGTCGGTCCAGTAGATTATTATAGCTTTGGCTCAATCTTCTTGGGAAAGGGATTTCTCTAAAATAGTACTCATATAGACCTATTCCTGTCTCAGACACACAAAAAGGCCCACAGCAGTCTAGAGCGCCTATTCCTTTTATATCAAGAATTTCTGGCAGGTCAAGTGATAACTCCTCATTCTCCGGTAATCTTTTTTCGGACAATTAAGGTAGATTTTATAAGGGATAATTCTATAATTAAAAAACTGCTTTAGGGGAATAAACGATATGTGTCCACAGCGGGATTCGAACCCCCGTCGCCGTCGGGAAAGACCTTGTAAGGTACGACCTTGAGGTTTCGAGTTCTCCACACCAACGGTCAGCCGAAGTCGGATATCCTCAACCAAGACCTTGTGTTCTTTTACTTCTCTATAAAGAGAAATACACCCTTTTTAAATGGATTGGAAAAGGATCGGGAACAACTAAAACTTTCCCTTCCGTACAGACTTTAAGTTTTGCTATGTTATTATAAAATATATTAGAATCTCTCCTTCTTTACACTTTACTTATACATAGGATTTGACAAGAGAATGGATTAGTTGGTTTTCAGGGTGGTTATTTTAAAGGGTTGAGATATTTAATTTTAGAGATCTAACAATAGGGAAAAAGTGAATGTTTAATTTTAGAGATATGACCATAGGGAAAAAAGTGGGTTTGGGTTTTGGTGTCATCACCCTAATATTGTTGGGAGTGGTTTTGCTCACCATTCAGCAAGTAAGAACCATGGAGATAGTCACCAAGAGGGTTGTCGATCTTCGGACTCCCACTGCTCACGCCAGTCTTATGATGTTAAATGGTGTCAATCATTCGCTGGCTTCTCTGCGCGGATGGATTCTTTTAGGTGATTCAAAATTTAAGACGGAAAGAATCATTGCGTGGGAAAAGCAAATTAATCCATCCTTGAAGTTGATGCATGGGCTTGCTCCTAACTGGACAAATCCAGAAAATAAGACTCGTTTAAAATCCATCGAAGAAGAAATCAATAATTTTAAAGCGACCCAAAAGAAAATTGAAGACATAGCGCAAACTCCGGAAAACTCCCCTGCGCAGAAAATTTTGTTCAACCAGGCGGAACCTTTGGAAAAATCCATTATGGCTATCGTCTCAAAAATGATCAAGCTGAGCATAAAAGACAACATAACTCCCAAAAATAAACGACAGATAGAAATTCTCGCGAATATAGAAACCACAACCGGCCTGGCTTTGGAAAGAGCTGATGAGTTTTTGTTGTCTGGTAAGGAGGAATTCAAAAATGAATCCCTGGAAAACTGGAAGAAAAATGCCGGGTATATGAAAGCATTAAGAAAAAATGTAAACCGTTCAAGCAAAGAACAGTTGAATTATTTTGAATCCCTGCAAAGTGGACTTAATCAGCTCGGTCCTTTGCTGGAAGAAATCATTCGAATTCGATCGGGAGAAGAATGGAACCAAGCCAATCATTTATTGAAAGCTGAAGCCGCTCCCGCAGCATTTCGAATTACAGAACTCTTGAATAATATGACTGCAGATCAGGAACAATTACTGGAAAATGATGTGGAGGAAATTTCCAGTAAAACTCATTATTTGATAGTTCTTTTGGTGGCATTGTTTTTATCGGCGACACTGATCAGCGGCATATTCTGCGTAAACTTCACTCATTCGATCAGCGAGCCCCTCCTGGAGATTTGTAAGTTGGCAGATGAGCTCGCGCATGGAAACTATAACGAAAAACGCTTGCCTGTTACTTCTGAAAATGAATTGGGTTCCCTGAGTCATAGTTTCAACCAACTTTTGGACCGGCTGCAGAAAGAAAAACCAGAAAGCAAAGAGTGATTTGTTGCAAAAAAATAAAAGGGGCCCTGCGGGAATCGCATATCCAACTACTACAAAAATAGTTTCCAGAAATTAGAATCACTCATCGACGGATTTCTTTCTGGTTCGCACTGACAACTCAAGACCGTTTTCCTGGTATTTCTCTTTCCATTCGTCAATATTAGACAAGACCCTACGGTCAACGAGTCGCGTTTCGGTAATATCCAGGGTGACCCGCTTCTTTTTTTCCAAGTAACGTTCAAGTTGCTTTCGCAGAGGAATCCACGACCTGAAAACTATTGAGCCTCGTAAAAAAATCGTGATTGAAAGATCTCTTTCAAGAAGGATCTTGGCATGCAAGCTAAAGAGGGAGCCCCCACGAATCAATTGGATGATAATCTTGACTCCAATCCCAATCGCCAATCCCTTCAATAGATCCGTAGCAAGTACACCGAAAATGGTCGACACAAAAATAATAAACTGGTCTATTCCCTCACGATACATAGACATAAACTCTTGAGGGGAGGCCAGGCGATATCCTGTGATAACCAATAATGCTGCCAGGGCAGCCAGGGGGATTTGATTTATGATTCCTGGGATCAAGACAATGCATACCAGCAAAAACATCCCGTGGTAAAAATTGGCAAACCGGGTTCTGGCTCCATTATCAATATTGGCCTTACTTCGAACAATTTCAGAAATCATTGGCAATCCACCAATGAAAGCCGCCAGGGTATTAGCTAAACCGGTGGCTAACAGGTCTCGATCCAGATTTGTTTTTCGCTTCCACGGATCAATGGCTTCAATAGCCTTTGCACTTAGAATGCTCTCCAAAGTTCCAATGATCGCAAATAAAACAATATATTTAACTCCAGTCTCCGTGGTTATTCCTGAAAAATCAGGTAAAGTAACAGCGTTCAGTAAACTAGATGGAACATTCACTAAAAACTTTTGACCTAATTCGTAAACTTGGTTGTTGAACACATAAGACCCCTCCGAGCCGATTCCTAAAAACATTCCCATTGGAACAATGATCAATAGCATCAGCATAGGTGCAGGAATAACTTTCAATTTGGGGCTTTTAATAAAGCCATAACCCAAAACAATGGCAACGCCTAATATCCCGATTAACCCAACTTTTGGATTCATGTCTATTACAAAGGAAGGAATGCCGGCGAGTAATGCCAGCGGAGAGCCCTGTGGGTTCAACCCCATCAATATAGGAAATTGCTTTGAGATAATAATAATTCCAATGGAGGCCAGCAAACCGTGAATCGCCGGTTTCGGACAGAGCTTTACGAGGATTCCTGCGCGGAAAAGACCCATTATAATTTGAAATACCCCAGCCACAACCCCAACGCCTAATGCCAAACGATAAGCCTGAAAATCCTTCGCCGGGTCCACCCCTCCCGTAAAGCCGAATTCCTGAACGCAACCTAATGCAATAACAATCAAACCGGCAGCAGGTCCCTTAATCGTAAGTTCCGAATTACTAAGGAAGGTGGCGACCAATCCGCCAACAATGGCGGTAAAGATGCCGGCCACGGCGGGATATCCTGAAGCCAGAGAAATTCCCAGGCACAGCGGCAATGCAATAAGAAAAACTAAAAAGCCAGAGAGGATATCGTGTTTGAAATAGGACTTAAACCCGGCAAGATTCCCTCTGGGAATTTCCGGTGTGTCTGATGGCATACTCATCGTTATAATAACCTCCGTTATAAGCTTTCGCCTCTACAACCTATTGTCAAGCAGATAGCATCAGGAATCAATTCGATCTTTTCAATAAAGTGCTGTTAGAATGTAGCATGCGATCATTAAAGCGACTGTAAAGCCACTTCATCGCAAAGGGAGACAATACGGTGGTCACTGCGATCACAATGACCATTCCTGCATAAACCTCATTGTTGAGGATACCACCTTCAAGTCCCAATTCAGCAAATATGAGGCCTACTTCACCGCGCGGAACCATGGCGGTTCCAATGATCCATCGAGTCGGCCAAGGTTCCCGGATGAGCCAGGGACCTACCAGTTTGCCAACGATTGCGGCAACCATAAGGGCTAAAGAAAAAGCCCAAATAAAAGGAGAGGTCCAATCGATCTCGCGCAGGTTCAGGGACAGCCCAACCATGACAAAAAAAATCGGTGTGAACAAGTTAATGATTGGTTTCATTTCCGTTTCAATGTGCTCGGCAAAAGGAGGATCAGCATGCAATGCTGTACCAAAAGGTAAAAAGAAACGTCTTGATAATGCCAGACCTGCCGCAAAGCCTCCCAGAAGCTCCGGAGCGCCCATGGAATGAGCCAGCCAGGCGAAAAAAAGCACCAGGGAGACTATTGAGGTGGGAATCAAGCCTGGAATTTCAGTCGTGGTGTTGATGTTTTTAATAATTGTAGATATCAGTTTGGCCGCAACCGGCGCCAAAATAAAAAACGCCGCCACGAACATGGTTACCTTACCGGTATTTGCCAGAGTGACTCCGCCGCCCGTAGAGAATTCATAAAGCAGGGCCAGCAAGATAACACCCATTACATCGTCAAGAATTGCCGCCCCCAAAATTATTTGACCCTCCGGGGCGTAGTGTCTTTTCAAGTCAGTGAGCACGCGGGCGGTAATGCCAATACTGGTTGCAGTGAGGGTTCCCCCAATAAACAGGGATACCAGTAATGAGAGATCGAATAGCCAATACCCCGCACCGAATCCCAACAGAAACGGTACAATAAAACCGGCGAGGGCCACAACAATGGACTTTAAACCTGACTTCGCCAATTGCTTGGGATCGGTCTCCAACCCCACTTCGAAAAGAAGCAGGATAATGCCAATTTCTGCCATGAGCTTGATGGCTTCGATGGGCTCAATCCAGCCGAGCAAACTCGGTCCGAGTAGGACTCCCGCCATTAACTCGCCAATTACCGAAGGTGCTTTAAGTCGCGTTGCCAGTTCAGCAAAAATTCTAGCGGTTAAAAGTACGATAAGAAGATTAAGAAAAAAATCATGGGCTTGCATTCAGAGTCCTGAACAAAGGTTAGTCCTTCATGGTAAACCCCTAATCTTGTACTCGCCTACATCAAATTGAAAATGAAAATCTCATCTAATGCGGATTTTCCTTTTATTGCAGGAAATCCAGAATTTTCACCGGGTCATTATAGTCCAGATATTTCTTTTTAAATAGGAAATGTGTGTTTGATGCGTGTTTGATTGAATAAACCTAAGTATTTTATCGGATAGCTTTAAGACTTCCAAGTAAGTTGGGATTCTTAAAAGGAGAAGGTAGTTTGAATATAAGAATATAAAGTATCCCCTTCACGTGGTGAGTTAGGAGCGGCTTTTTGGAAGTCGCCATCAATTCGATACGCGATTCCTCCTTCCAACTGAACGTTGGGCAATGCCCGCCAGATAGCACGCAAAAACCATTGTTGACCGAGAAATGATCCGGAACTTCCGGACGGGTCCTGCAAGCCTGAGTTCCCGGCCCACACGTCGGTATCCGAAGCCAGCCAAAATGCGCGGTAATGGATGTACGTGCTGACTTGCTTATGCGGATGAATTGAGAAAATTACGCCGGGACCGGTGATGTTGGACCGGACAAACGGCCTGTGAATTCCAGTTGGACTGAAATCGAATACCGTTGCGCCGAACAAAGGATCGAACCTTCCATGAGTTCCGTCATTCGGGTTGCTGTCTCCGCTGGCGTAGTCGTATGCCAGAATCAGCCGGGGTGACCAGTGGCCATGAAAGGTATAACCCACTTCCGCATGGTGGAAGTGAGCAAAGTGGTCCAGATCGCGAGTGTCCGTGATCGCTGTGGTGGCCCGCGATGTACCGAACTGGAGAATTGACTCCCATTCATAATCGAGCTGGCCTTTTTGTGGCGGGAGGTAAAACCGAAATCCCGGTGTATACAATTGACGATTACGGGTGAGGAAATCCGGACGATCATCTTCGTGCAGCCCGAACAAGTAAAGCTCCCCCTGGATTCCCCGTGGAAGGTTTGGAGTGGCAAAGAATACGCCCCAAAAAATACGATCCAGAGTCTCTTCGTCGAACGAAGCATCATTATCCAAAAGTTCGGCCTGGGTGGTGGGAAGACGTCTCGCCGGCAGGGTGAACAGGGTTCGAACCATGTCGCCGCTTTGTGCTTTCCAGATCCAGTCCACGCCGGTAAAAGAATTTAATACGTTGCGAAATCGATTGCGCGACACCAGACGGCGATGACCAATGTCCATAGTCAGGCGTCCTGCCCGCAGGAGGCTGCGGCTGTTCTCCTGAAAAAGCCCTTTCGCTAACCACTGTAAATTGGCTTCCAGTAATTCCGCCGCGTTGACGATTCCGGGGGTTATGGCTGTTCCCGAGTCGGCCAACTCTGCGCGCGAATCCTGGAGTTCCAGCTGAATTTTGAAACCCGGGTGAAGACGCACCGTGGCCTGGGCCAGTGTGCGCAGGGATAGAATCTGATCACTTCCCGTTGTGCCGGAGCGGAATTGGCTGTTCAAGGTTTCGTACCGAATCCGGTGTTGTACGGCTAGGGACAGCCAGTCGGGCAATGCTCCACTGTCATTGAGAGTGAACCTCGGCCCTGTAGTGCCGATTTCACTGTCTCGGTACACATAAGGCTTGGGGGAGGGGCCGCTGTCCCTATAGGAGGAATGCTTTGCCAGGGATGTCGCGGGGATCAGGAGCAGAAAAAATGCCAACCACCGGATTTTTCCCTTGTCACATCTCATCTAGCGAGTCCCAGGGTACGAATATTATTAGCGTTATATATATCAAAATATATCGATTTGTCAAGGCTTCAAGTAAAAGCTTGGGAGATGCTGTTTTTGGGAAGTGAAATGCCTGTAAATAGAAAACCCGCCCGGTCCCTGCGAAGACCGAACGGGTTTGGAGGAGATAAGAAAATTTTAAGTTTTCTTACCTTGGCTTGAGACGAATTGTTGTTAGAAGGAAATATCCCATTGAACCCTCACTCTGTTATCGGAATAATTCATTCCGGTAATGTCTTTCAGGGTCAGGTAGGAGTAATCGACGGTGATCTTGTTGTTATGGCCTGCCAGGAACCAGTTGATGGCTGTCGTATATTCCTCTCTGCGCTCTCGATCGAGGGGAGTCGCGCCGGCATTGGCCTCAATGACATATGCATAACGAAAGGCCAGTTCAAGTCCTTCGGGAACCACAGGAACCAATCCATGGTTGGTATACCCGATCTGCGCATACATACCCTGAAATTTACGCGTGACCGGAGCAGTGGGAGAACCCAGTTTGTCCTCAATCTCCATCTGATGATATTCCTGCTGAATAGCCAGACCCCGGTACTTCATGGCAAATTCCTGTACCCACTGGTCTCTTCGGAATCTTACATTTGGGACTGTTCCGGGATTTGCAAAGCCACTGATGTTTCCACAGCCGCTTGAACTCCACCGGGTACATCTTCCATTGTTGGTTGCGGCGGCAAAGGCGATTTGTGCCGTCGGTTTCTCATGATACTTAACGTCCGACTGACGCCATTTTAGATCACGGCCTAGGAAGTTCCACTGAATGCGGCCCATATACATGAGTTCCCCGTCATCGTTATTGGTGGCACGGCCTTCTCCGTTGAAAATACCGGCATAATATCTCAAGTCTGCAGGCGTTTCCTTGAACAGGCGACCCTGCAGCATGATGCCCACTTGACGATCGATAGTGAAAATGCGGTTCACGATCGATCGTTCGACAAACGTTTGGCGACCTGAGGAGTCTACCCGTTCGCGGTTGTAGTTGATTTTCCATTGACCCACCCGGAATCCGATTTCATCGATGGGTTGCACCGTAATTCTCCAGTCGATAACGCGTGCTCGATCACCGAGTTTATCTGGATCTTCGGTTGCTCCGCTGGTCGCTACAACGCTCTTGGAGGGTTGTAGATCGACTTCAAAGTAATACTTAATCCATTTTCTATAACCATGACCACCGATTTTCATTCGAACCCGGCGCAATTCGAAGTTGCTGACATCCTCACGGGTGGTAAAGTTAGCCACGCTTCGGGGATCCGAGCGGTTGGGATGGGTGTATCGCATCTGAGCGCGCCAAACCAGTTTGGTGGAGAACAATCCGTCAGAGGTGTAGAGTTTGAATCCCGGGTAGTTGTACTTAACTTTAAGATAGGGCTCATCTGCGGCAACGACCTTGTCCCTCAGGCTCAAGGCGCTCGTGTTTAGAGCCAAATTTTCACGCTTTTGCAATGCTTCGATCTTTTCTTCCAAAGCCAGAATACGCGAATCCGTATCTGTCTCCGTGGACTTGGCCCAGGCCCACTGGCTGAATACCAGGACTCCCAACATCAACAACAGCATACCGAGTAACTTTCTGGGCATTTCTCCTCCTTTTTCATTTTGATTGGCTCGATACATAAAATCCTTACATTTCATGAATTAATCCTAAGTTCATTGAAATCATTCTGTTGCTGAAGAATAGGGCCCGCTTGTTAGGTTTCGGTGAGGATAAAATTTAAATTCATTGAGAATTAAGCGATTTCGGCTATCGTCTAAGAAATCGTTGACAAATTCTCAGTGGATTGGAACAATTCGCTCTATTAATAATGAACTTTATGCTTTTGCCCGGTGTGGAGGTTTGAAATGCTGGAAGAGTGGGCCGAAATTTTGAAAAAAGTGGAGGCTAAAAAAGATAACCTGGAAGGCGCCGACCTCAGTCACCACAAATTGATGAAGGCCCAACTCCAGCAAGCCAAACTGAGCGGGGCTGACCTGAGTTTTTCCTATCTGATGCAGGCGGACCTGACTGGCGCCGACCTCACCGAAGTGGATTTCAACAGCGCCGTACTCAGCGAAGCCAACCTCAATGGCGCGAATCTGGAAGACGCCGACTTCACCGAAGCCTACCTGTGCGGGGTCGACCTGAGTCAGGCCGTCAATCTCACCTGTGACCAACTCGAGTTAGCCTATCTTGATCGGGACACCCGCCTCCCCGATTACATTCAAATTACCTGGTTGTCCGATACTTCCTTTGAATGTAAGGAATAAAATCCTCTCTAAAAGGTCTTAATAACTAAGGAAACATCTGCCGTTTGGCCTATTCATCAAGGTTTTCCTGTAAACCCTTGATTTTTTTAATATTTACCTTGGAGGGGGAGAATGAAAAGATCGGTTTTGCGGTTGTTGAAATGTTTCCTGGCAATAACTCTGCTGGCGGTATCTCCGGCTTGGGCCATTGATTGGGATCTGAAAGGGTCTTTGGGGGAAGGCAAGCACAAGCGCTATGTCCCGCCGATGTCCAATCCCTTGCTCAACGAAACACCTTACATTACCACTGAACTTCGGCCTGTCTATATTTATCACAGCTTTCCGAACAATACTCCCTTGCCGGGGGTGGGATCATTAGGAGGAGGAAACACGAATATCCTGGCCCTGCAATTAAGGGTCGCTTTGACCGAGCGCCTGGGATTCATCGCCAATAAGGATGGTTATGCGGACGTTGATTTTAACCTTCCGAACTTAAGTGATGACGGGTTCGCCAACATTGCTTTTGGATTCAAATACGCTCTGTTCTCCGATCCCAAGAATGAAACTCTGGTTACCGCCGGGTTGACCTATGAAGCTCCGACAGGGCGCATCAAGGCAGGTCCCTTCTGGTTGCAGGGCAATGGTGATGGATTCATCACTCCGTTTATCTCTGCCGCCAATACTTACGACAAACTCGGGGTTGAGGCGATGGTCAATACCAAACTTGCTTTGGATGGAGATAAAAACGCCTCGTGGTTCCATTATTCGTTACATCTGGACTACGAAGTTCTTCCCGACTTTTTTCCTTTAGTGGAACTCAATGGATACACTCCTATTGACGAAGCCAATCTGACTCCCTTTGCTTTTGAGGGATATGATGTGGTCAGTATTGGCGGAAGTAATGTCAGCACAGTAGTTAATTTTGCGGTTGGGAGCCGCTATAAGATTTCGGATCATGTGCTGGCGGGATTTTCTTACGAAACTCCGATTACCGGACCTCAGGATCTTCTGAACTGGAGGTTCACTGCCGATTTGGTTATTTATTACTGAGTCAAGATTAGGCACTAAACGCGGCTCACCTTCGGGTGGGCCGTTTTTTTTTGCCTTGAGATGAATTGAGCGTGGGCTTGTGGTAAGTTCAATTCATGGTTTTTAGCGGGAGCGTATCAGATGAGTGAAAATCACCATGGGGTGATTCTGGTGGGTCATGGCGGCCTGCCGAAGGATTGCCCGAGAGAATTGATTCAGCAGTTCAAGCAACTGGAACGGGAACGTAAAGCCTCCGGTCAAGCGGCGACGGAGCGGGAGCAGAGTCTTGAGAAACAGATTCGCGAATGGCCCCGCACGCCGGAGAATGATCCTTACAAAACCGGGCTGGAGCAATTGGCCGAGCGCCTGGAGCCTTTGCTGGAGGGAGCGCCTCTGGTACTGGCCTACAACGAATTTTGCGCGCCTACTCTGGAAGATGCTGTAGCGGGCCTGGCAGAACGCAGGATCAACCGCATTACGGTGGTACCGACCATGCTGACCCCCGGCGGGTCCCATTCCGAAATCGAAATCCCGGAAATTCTGGACGACCTGAGCACCCGCTATCCCTCTTTGGACATCCGCTACGCCTGGCCAACCAACCTCGACTTGCTGGCCGGCATGCTTGCCGAGCATCTCAAAAAATTTTGAATGGGATAGTGTTGGAACGGCTATATCCAGTCGTCCAGATCAAACTGGGCGATGCATTCGGGACTGCGCATGTCCATAAATAGATCTGCCTTGTCGAAACGGACGTTGTATTCCTTCCATCGTTCACAGGTCAGCCCCGCGTCCTCAATTTTCTTTTGGACGGCTTCCAATTCTTCCAGTCCGCCATATTCAAGAACCACATGGAACCCGGTGACGGCTTTGAAACTGAGAATGTAACGCTCGGTGCTCATGAAAATCCTTTTCTAAGGCCCTGTGGGAAGCCGGGAAAAACGGAGATCATTAACATCTCACAACCCCGCCCGGCGTTCAACCGGAAAAGGTTCAGAAAAAAGGATTTAGGGCCTTATCATTCCCGGTGTTTCCTTTACAATAAAAAGAGGGGGTATTTGTCAGCAGACAGGTAATCGTCCATCTTCCGTCAAGACTATTTGTGGGTCAGGTTATCGAACAGAAAAAATCGTCCGTTGAGCTCTGGAAGCGGGACATTCCCGGCCGTTTGACCTCCATGGATTTATCTCCGGAACATCATTGGGTGGCGCTCGGATTTGAGAACGGAGTGGTGCATTTTTTGAATGGTGAGAGCAAACTGGTCTGGGAAGCGGAAGTGGGCCAGCCGGTGACGGGTGTAAAAATTCTGGCCCGCAAAAAGAAGGTGGCGATCCTGAACGAATACAGTCAGTTGTTTCTGGTTGATTTCGCCGGGAAACTGGTGCTGAAAAAGGGGTTTAAAAATTTCTGGTCCGGGTTGGACAGCAAATCAGGGGATATCCTGCTGTCAGGATGGAAGAGCAAGCCGCGCCGCATTGATGTGAAAGGCCGGACGGTACGGGATTACCCTATCCCTCAACCGTGGCTCCGGGTTGTGCCGGTTCCCAAGAAGGAGCAGTTCTGGGTGGTGCACAACCAGGTGTGTCTGGGGTTGTACCAGTCCGATGGAACCAACCTGTGGCTGGTCAACAATCCCTCGCCTCTGGAGTTGTCACGGCAGTTTTCCTCCGAGTTCGTGGTTAGCGACAAGGGAGACGTGTTCGCGGTTTCCTGTTTCAATAACGGGGTCTATCTTTACAACGGCAATGACCAGACGCTGGGCCAGATCGACTTGGACCGTTCCGTGGCTCATGTCGATGTCAGCGGCAACGGCAAATTTTTGTTGATTGCGGATCAGTTGGGAAAAATTTTGCTGGCATCAAGAAGCGCCGCCGTGGTCTGGGAAAAAGAATTGCTGTCTCCGGTTACACATTGCCGGATCAACCGCCGGGGCACACGGGTTGTCGTTGCGGAACAGAATGGGACGTTGACCTGCTTCAAGTTTTTGGAGGAAGGAGAGCAACGCTCGAACTTTCTCGAGTTGACTCAGTTTCACGATCTCGGGGATCACAAAGAAATCTGGAGTCAACCGGTTCACAAAGTCAATGCATCGCCCGGCCAATTGAGTATTTCGGGAGACGGGCGGTTAATACTCTTGGGCGACGGCAAGGAGTTTCAGCTCTTTGATTTTTCAGGGGACCTGGTGTGGATCAAGCATTTCATGACGCGTCTTCCCCATGCCCGGCTTTCGCAGAACGGCAAGAAGCTGCTGTTGTACAGCGACACGGAGTTGTTTTTACTGGACACCCAGACCCTGAAAGAAAAACATCTGACGTTCTACAACGCCGAGTTGAGTGATGTTGCGTTGGCGCCATCGGGAACAGCGGTTCTTGCTTTTGACAAGTTCAAAGCGTTGACCTGTTACTCCGGCCAGGCCAGGAAATCATGGAGCCGTAATCTCAAGAAAAAGATTTACAATCTCCGCGTTCACAACCTGGCGCGACGGGCGGTGTTTCAATCGTCGCCGAAAATTTTGTTTGTGTTGGACCTGAAAAGTTTGAGGCTCAAGCGGACGATGTTGAAAGGACCCGTCACCGCTCTCGAGCTCACTTCAGCCGGAATTTTTGCCGGGGGAAAAATGGGACGTTGTTACAGTCTCAATTTGAATGGAAAAGAACAATGGCAACATAAAATGGAGGGACCGATCCGGGAAATCATACCTCTAAAAAAGAAGGTGATTTTCCGAAATAAGCAAGGCTCGGTCATGTTGTGCGGTCACGATGGACGCCGGTTGGGAGAGTATACCGCCCGCAGCTCACATTCTTTTTTTGGAGAACATAAAAAGGATGTTCTCGAGTTGGTGCCTTCCGGCGACATGCTGTCCTGTTATCGCGTGCCGAGCGGCGACCTCGTGTGGCGGTTTCCGTTGGCTGGGGGAATCCAGTCGATCGCGGTGAGTGAAACCGCAAACCGTATGGCGATCCTTGACTCCCAGAGCCTTCACTATCATCAATTGGTTCACGAACCGCACGCGGTGGAAGACCGGTCATCGTTTCTCGAACTTTAATGGATGGAATAACCCATGAATAATTTGAAACACCAACTGTCACTCAGCATCCGGGCCCGTTACCCGTTGATTTACCTTGTGACCAATGAAGAAATCCGCGCCGAGGAAGTGTTGGAAGAAATGGGACGCACGATTGGCAAGGAAGTCATCACCTGGACTTGTTCCAAAGGGTTCCAGCCTCCGCAGGGCGATGCCAAGAAATCGACTCATCCGGAAGAAGCGTTGAAATATATTGATGCCTCCGATAAAAAAGCGGTATTCGTGCTGAAGGATTTCCATCCCTATCTGGAAGAACAGAAAATACTCCGGCACATGCGCGACCTGGTGCACCATTTGAAGCGCAGTTACAAAACCATTTTGCTGGTTTCGCCGGTACTGAAAATTCCGCCGGAACTGGAAAAGGATATCACCGTTCACGATCTGCCGCTGCCGGATGCCGGCGAACTGGCTGAGGTGTTGAACAATCTTTTGGAGCCGTACCGCAAATCCCAGAAGGTTAAAGTGGAGTTGACTCAGGACCTCCAGGAAAAAGTCATTCAGGCCACCCTTGGCCTCACGCGTAACGAGGCGGAGAATGTTTACGCCAAGGCGCTGATCACCGACCGTAAATTCAGCAGGGAAGATCTTCCGCGTATCATCGAGGAAAAGAAACAACTGATCCGAAAATCCGGTATTCTCGATTTCATCGGCCTGTCGACCACCCTTGCTAATGTCGGAGGGCTGGGTAAACTCAAGGAATGGTTGAAAGAGCGCGGAGGTGCGTTCAGCAATAAAGCGCGTGAGTACGGCCTGCCGGAGCCGAAAGGACTGCTCATGCTTGGGGTACAGGGCTGCGGTAAAAGTCTGGCCGCCAAAGCCATCGCCGCTGAATGGAATCTGCCTTTGCTCCGGCTCGATATCGGCCAGATTTTCGATTCGTTCATCGGCAACTCTGAAGCCAACATGCGCAAAGCCATTGCGCTTGCGGAAGCGATGAGCCCCACGGTACTGTGGCTGGACGAAATCGAGAAAGGGTTTTCCGGCATTCAGAGTTCCGGGTCGGTTGATTCCGGCGTCACCTCGCGTGTGTTCGGCACCTTTCTGACCTGGATGCAGGAAAAGATCAAGCCGGTGTTCGTCATCGCCACGGCAAACGATATCGAAAGTCTGCCACCGGAGCTGCTGCGCAAGGGTCGTTTTGATGAAATCTTTTTCATCGATCTGCCCACCGCGGACGAGCGGAAAGTTATTTTTGAGATTCACTTCGGCCTGAAAAAACGGGACTCTAAGAAATTTGATGTGGCCCGCCTGGCGAAAGAAGCCGATCAGTTCAGCGGAGCCGAAATCGAACAGTCCATTTTGTCGGCTATGTACCGGGCTTTTGCCCAGGACCGGGAGTTTACGACAGAAGATGTCCTGCAGAGTATTAAAGAAACCGTACCTCTGGCAGTGACAGCGGCGGAAAAGATCACCCATCTCCGACAATGGGCCCACAAACGGGCGCGCCCTTCGTCGTAAAAATAAAAGTTTGCTAAATTCCAAAGGCGTTACAATATTACTAGAGAAAGGTTTTAAAATACGGAGAGTTCATGAAAGCGCTGATTCTCGATATCAAACGTGAAGAGTGGGACACCACCACCGGTATGACGTTTACCGATATCGACGAGCCCACACTGAAAGAGGGGATTACCCTCAATGCGGGCGGACGGGCGCTCATCCAACCGACGGTCACCGCCACCGGCATGACGCTTGCCCAGGTCGACCCTCCGACACTGGAGGAGAGTAAAGTTCCCAAGGACGGCGGGCGGGTGCTCATCAAGCCCATTTATACCGGGTTCTGCGGTTCGGACAAAGGCATCTGGTTTCGGCACGCATTCAAGGATATGATCTTCGACTCGCTGGAAAGCGAGGACAAAGATTACCGTGTTTGCGGCCACGAATTGCTTGGCGAAGTCGTCGAAGCCGGTTCCTACGCCGCCGGTCATTACGGTTACCGTCCCGGTGACATTGTTTCCGCCGAATCGCATATTTTCTGCGGTCTGTGCCATCAGTGCAAAATCGGCGAGGAACACGTTTGCGCCAACCACCTCATCATCGGTATCTCAACCGACGGTTGTTTCGCGGAACTTGTCAAACTGCCCGCCAAGGAGTTATGGCGAACGAATACCGATCTCATACGCCCGGAAGTGGCGGCCATTCAGGAACCGCTGGGAAACGCGGTGCACGCCTGCAGTAAGGTCGACCTGCGCGGCAAGACGGTGGCGATCTTCGGATGCGGTACCATCGGCTTGTTTTCGATTCTCGTGGCCCGGGCGATGGGGGCGACTACGATCATCGGTGTTGATCCCAATCCGCAAAATCTGGAGTTGGCGGGGCGCCTCGGCATTGATCAGGCGCTCAAAGTGCTGAAAGGTTCCACCGGCAGGAAATCGGTGATGCCCGACCCGGAAATCGTCAATCAAATCCAGAAAACCTGTCTTGGGGAGGGTGTGGACGTCACGTTTGAAATGTCCGGAAGCAACCAGGCATTGAACACGGCTATCGCTTCGACACGGGCGGGCGGCGATATCATCCTGTTCGGACTGTCCTCGGGTGCTTACCGTTTGCCCGATTTCGATCAAATCATCATGCACGGCAAGACGATGCATGGTATCGTCGGACGCAAGGTGTTCCAGACCTGGTATATTGTCAACAACCTTCTTGTCTCGAAAGAGCACAACCTGCAGGACAAAATCTGGGAAGTGATTCTCAACAAAGGAGAGGGCACGGTATTTCCGTTTCACGAATTCGACCGCGACGCCTTCGAGGAAGCAATCCAGACCAACCCCAAAACCATTTTGAAATATTGATAGGGTAAAGCTCTCATTAAACAATGAGGAGGTATTCAGTGCCTGTCGACCAACTGAAACATATCCAGAGTGAGTTGGAAGAGATTCGCGAAGCGGGTCTCTATAAAGAGGAACGGATTCTGCTGTCTCCCCAACAGGCGCATATTAAGACTGCCGGTGGTGAGGTGCTCAATTTCTGCGCTAACAACTATATGGGTCTGGCAAATCACCCGGACCTGATCGCGGCAGGTAAAGAAGCATTGGATCGATATGGCTACGGCATGGCGTCGGTGCGCTTCATCTGCGGCACCAGTGAAATCCACAAGGCTCTCGAAAATAAAGTCTCCGAGTTTCTGCAGACCGAGGACACGATTCTGTATTCTTCCTGCTTCGATGCCAACGCGGGATTGTTCGAGACACTTTTGGATGAGAAGGATGCCATCATCAGTGATCGGCTCAACCATGCCAGCATCATCGACGGCGTCCGGTTGTGCAAGGCGACGCGCTTCCGCTACAACCACAGCGATATGAATCATCTGGAAACCCAGCTCAAGCGCGCTGAGGATAAACGGTTCAAAATGATCGCCACCGACGGTGTGTTCAGTATGGATGGTGATGTGGCAATGCTCGGAGACATCTGTGACTTGGCTGAGAAGTATGGTGCCTGGGTGATGGTGGACGACTCCCACGCCACCGGCTTTTTCGGGCCGACGGGGCGAGGCAGCATTGAGCACCGGAAGGTGATGGGGAGAGTGGATATCATCACCTCGACCTTCGGCAAAGCGTTGGGCGGGGCCTCAGGAGGGTTCACCACCGGCCGTAGGCAGATCGTCGACCTGTTGAGGCAGAGATCGCGGCCCTATCTGTTCTCCAATTCTCTGTCTCCGGTGATCGCTGCGGTTACCCTGAAAGTCATCGATATGATCGACCAGAGCCCGGAGCGGGTGAAGAAACTTCAGGCTAATACCGCCTATTTCAGGGAAAAGATTGCACAAGCCGGGTTTGATATCCGGCCGGGGGAGCACCCGATTGTCCCGATCATGCTGGGTGAGGCGCGATTGGCTCATGATATGGCAGACAAGCTCCTGAAAGAGGGGATTTACGTCATCGGTTTCAGCTATCCTGTGGTGCCTAAAGGGGAGGCCCGCATCCGTATCCAGGTCTCAGCCGGCCATGAAACCTCCGACTTGGACCTTGCCGTGGCGGCTTTCAAGAAGATTGGCGCATCCTTGGGGCTTATCTGACAGCTCTTCTCTATCAGGACTGAAACCCTCCTTCTCCAAGATAATTCAATCTCAGGCCTTAAAATAGAATGTATTTTTTGTTACACTCCCCTGAAAGAGATTTCCAAGTCCATTCGTAATTTCGCTTTATATTCGCTATGCGAGTCTACGACCTAAAACGGGTCGGCACTTCCTGGCGAAAGAAGCTCGAATTTTTCAGCTAAAGTTTACGGTGGGCCGGCTCCGTTAATAGGATGTGTAACTGATAGATTTTAAAAAAGTAATTTGGACGGAATGAGAGTTGTTTTAAAAATAAAAAAATTTTTTTGTTAAAACAAAATTCTTTCAGCGATTGTTATCAGACTTAAAATATATTTAAAAAATTTTTTAAATGAAGTTGTTTGTAAAAATTTTAAAAAAACAAAATCGGGTTATTCGAAAATAAAAATTATTTTAACTCTTGCAATTTCAGGAGCATGTGAGAAGATTCGTATCCCATTCCAAACGACAACTTGTTGAAACGATTGCCGGCCACGGTTGAATTGGATCGTTGAGTTGCGATGGAGTGAAACAAGGCAGGCTTGAAACAAGAAGTTTAAACACTCGTTGGGGAAATCAATTCGCCGCCAGGACCGTCCCCGGAATAATCGCAGACTAAACAGCGGTTTCATTTTAAAAGCTGTGAAACGGATTATTTGCACAGGTTCTGGTTTTTTATTGTTGTGAGGTTGAGTCTTTTTGAAAAGTGATGGTTGATGTGAATCATTGATTAGCCAAAAAGGCCTCATGAAATTGAATCGGAGGGGTTAGATGACTAACAATAATTCCAATGGTAACGGAGCCAAGAAGATAAAATACCTGACCAAACTGGAGCAAATTCCGCAGTTGAGTCAGGGTGAAATAAATAGATTAAGCGAAGTGAATGAGAAATTCGTTTTTCGCACCAACGATTACTATCAGTCATTGATCGATTGGAACGATCCGGAAGATCCCATCCGCCGTATTGTAATGCCCGATGTGCAGGAGCTTGATGATTGGGGACAATTGGATGCTTCCAACGAAGAGTCTTATACCGTCGCGAAAGGATTGGAGCACAAATACGATTCCACGGCTCTGTTGCTGGTAAACGAGGTGTGTGCGGCCTACTGCCGGTTTTGTTTCCGCAAGCGTTTGTTCATGGATGAGAACGAGGAAGTCACCAAGGACGTGAGCGAAGGGTTGGAATATATCCGAACGCATAAGGAGATCAGCAATGTTTTGTTGACCGGTGGCGATCCTCTGATCATGTCCACGTCTAAGTTGGAGCCGATCATCCAGAAGGTGCGTGAAGTGGATCATGTCAACATCATTCGTATCGGCACCAAGATTCCAGCATTCAATCCCATGAGGATCTATAACGATCCTTCCCTGGCGGAGATGTTACGGAAATACAGCACTCCCGAGAAGCGGATCTATGTGATGGCGCATTTCAATCATCCGCGCGAGTTGACACCGGAAGCGGTGCGCGGTCTCAGTTTTCTGTTGGATGCAGGAGCCATTGTTGTCAACCAGACGCCCATGATTGCCGGTGTCAACGATGACCCCGAATTACTCGTTGAAATGTTCAACAGGCTGTCTTACATGGGTGTTCCTCCGTATTATGTATTCCAATGCCGTCCCACGCTGGGGAACCGCATCTATGTCACTCCTTTGGAAGAGGCGTTTGAGATTTTTGAGACAGCACGCACACGCTGCTCAGGTCTCGCCAAGCGGGCTCGGTTGGTGATGTCCCACGACACCGGGAAAATCGAGGTGGTGGGTCTGACCGAGAACCATATCTACTTCAAGTATCTCAGAGCAGCGACAGAAGAAAATGATGCCAAGTTCATGGTGTACAAACGCAACCCGGAAGCATACTGGTTTGACGACTACACGGAACTGGTAGACGAATATACTCCGATGGGCGAGCCTGCAGGCGTCGATTCCGAATACTTTTAAAATTTTAATTGGTTGTAACCCTCGTTCAAGACTCCCTTTCTCAAGCGATTGAGAGGGGACACACGCACTTCTTCCCTTGCATTCTGAGAACTCCCGATTTTTCTTCGATTTCAGTGGTAAAATAATAGTTTACATTATCTTTTGAAGGGTAACGGGTGTGCGTATGGCGATGCAGACAAACAAACCATGGGTTGCGCTTTTAGCAGCGCTGTTTTTTTCACTGATGTGTGTTTCCGGCATTTGGGCGGAAGAGGATGGTGACGAAATGGAGGATCCTTTTGAAGGCAAACCTCCGCTCGCGGACCAGCTTAAGCAATTCAGCGATGAATTGGCCAAACGCGTTCATCAGGAGTTGCAGGAGCTGCTGGACAAGGAGCTGAAGCTTCTCCAGGAAGAGAGACGAAAGAGCCGTTACACCGTTGAAGAAAGAATTGCGAAGCACGAAGGAATTATCAAAGACGATCCGCAAAACGCCCAGTCCCACTTGGCTTTGGGTGAAGCCTACGATGAATTGAGAGCGGGCGCCAATGCCATTGTTCATACGCAGATTGCCGAACACCTGTTCAAGGAACAGAAGAATAAGGTAGGGTTGGCTCAATCACGGCGAAATCTAAGAAGATTTTTTCAGAAGTACGGTTTCAAAGAGGAAGACTTTCTGTTGAATTGAGACGATTCCGAAAACTGAGAAACGATTCAAGGGTTGTAGCCTTTCACCTCATCCAATTCTGCTTCTTTTAATTCAGTGCCTTCAAGTTTGGCGCCGGTCAGATTGGCATCGTTGAGTTTGGCGCCGGTCAGATTGGCATTTCCCAGGTCGGCTTTGGACAGGTTGGCTTGATCCAACTCCGCCCGATGCAGGTCTGCTCCTTTCAATTGGGTTCCCACGAGAGAGGCTCCTTTAAGTTTGGCGCCACCGAGGTCTGCTCCCTCCAGGTTGGATTTGTCGAGCTTGGCTTTTCTGAGATTGGCTCCGGTCAGGTGGACATTTTTGAGAGAAGCCTGTTCCAGAACGGCTTCCTGTAAATGGGCACGGCTCAGGTCGGACCCGTCCAGGTTTGCTCCGTTGAAATTGGCTCCCTCCAGATCCGAGTCGCTCAGGTCTACACCTTCCATGTTGGCATTCCCGAGTTTGGCGCGACTGAGGTTGACCCCGCGTAGATAAGCTCCCTTCAAATTAGCGTCGTTCAATTTGATCCGATTCATGTGGGAGCCTTCGAGTTTCACCTTCAACAATACGGCGCCGTTCAAATCCGCGATGTCCAAATTGCATTCGCTCAAGTCCGAACCTTCCAGGTTGGTTCTTCGCATAATGGAGCCGTTGAATTTGGCACGGCTGACGTCGGCATTGGTGAGAGCGGCTTCAGTCAGGTCGGCTCCGGTGAAATCGACGCGGGTAAGGCGGGCCTTGTTGAAATTGGCGCCGAACATTTTAGCGCCCTTGATCTCCGCCCGAACCATGTTGGCTTCCTGCAGATTGGTTTCATAAAAGACCCCGATACTGAGTTTGGAATCGGAGAGATCGGAATGGCTCATATCCGCTCCCTTGAAATTGGCTCGGGACAAGTCCGCATCATTCATGGATGCACGGGACAGGTTGGCTTTCAAAAAGTCTGCGTTATTGACGATGGATTCTTTCAGATTAACCTGAGTCAGGTTGGCTTCATGCAGTTTGGCGCGACGCAGATCCACTCGTTCCATATTGGCTTCCGCAAGGTTCGCCCGGTTCAGCTGGGTGTCATTCATGATGCAGTCCATCAATTCGGCTTTCGAGAGGTCCGCGTCATCGAGTGTACAGTCTGTCAGATCGGAGTCCGCAAAACTTGTTCCGGTCAGCTTGGATGCAGTGATATCCGCGCCGTAAAAATTCAGGCCTGATAGATCGAGACCGGCAAGGTCCTTATCCTTGAGGTTGGGGATTTGTTCTTCCGGTTCTTCCTCCTTGTTTTCCTCCGCCGGCTCTTCATCGTCGGCGGATTCTTCCTCCTCATCGTCGGGAGATTCATCGTCTTCTTCCAGTTCTTCCTCTTCTTCAGCCCGCTCCTTGTATTCCCGGAGCTGGTCCAGAATCTCTTCGACTTCTTCCCGTGTCAAATCCGCCATAAAACTCCATCCACTCTAAAAAAAAAGCCGGAGAAACCGGCCCGGTTGATATCCACATTTGCTTTGAAATGAGCTAAAACCATAGCCTACCCACCTCCGGAACGCAAGAGGGAAGATCAACTTTTTAGCATGTCAAGGGCACGAAAATCGGTCGCAAAATAGGGTAAGGATTTGACGCAGAGGGACTTCGAGGCGGCTGTGAACCTCGGCGGAAATAATGTCCGGCAGTTTTCCGTAGAAAGCGTGGGCGATACCGCCTGAGATGCAGGCTTGGGTGTCACTGTCACCTCCGAGGGAAACCGCCTTGCGGACGGCATCCTCAAAATTTTCCGACTCCAGAAATGCAGTGATCGCCTGCGGAACAGAACCCGGGCAAGTGGCGTCAAATGTGTATTGTGCGCGGATGACATCGAGGGATTGGCTCAAATTGTATTGAAAATGTGATTCGATAAAACGCTTGATTTCTTCTTTGCTGTTTCCAGCGCGAGCGAGAAAAATGGCAGCGGCTGTGGCCTGAGCGCCTTTGATGCCTTCCTTATGGTTGTGTGTCACTTCGGCAGTTTCCCGGGCCTTGTCCAGGACCAATTCCAGAGAATCGAACGCAAATCCGACAGGGCTCACCCGCATGGCAGAACCGTTACCCAGGCTATTGTAAGGTTCGCGTGAAGTGGAGTTGGCCCATCGTAGAAACCCTTCCCCATAGCCGGCGTCGGGATACTGGAGGAAATATTCCCTGAGTGTGTCGATCAAATCGGAGCCGAGAAGAAGATGCTCCGCAACCGCCAATGTCAAAACAGAATCGTCTGTAAACCGGCAATCAGAATGGAACAACTCGAAATCGGTTGTTTTGGTAGGACTCTGCTCAAAACGCGAACCGATGATATCACCTGCAATTGCACCTAACATAAATCACCTGCATGTCAATTATCCTCAAAAATACTGCCTTAGAAATAGTTCATTCTCAAAAAAGTTCCTTTATACTAAAAACATTAAAACAATTTGGAGAAATCATGAATATCCCGGTCAAGCCACGATGGGGTGTGATGAATGCCTTTCGCTCGGAATCCCGCCATGAACAAAGCGCTCTGCGTTTGTTTGGTTTTAGTTTTCTTTTGCTCTTTCTGGAAGTTGGATTGATTCGTTTTATTCCCGCTAATATCCAACTGGTTTCTTATTTTACCAACCTTGTGCTCATCGCCACCTTTTTGGGGATGGGCGTAGGGATGGTCCTGCAGGCACGCGGCAAGGATTTTATAGTTTTTTTTGCTCCTTTAATAGTCGTTTTATTTTCAGCTCTGTTTTATTTTTCTGATGAAATTTTGGAGTTCACTCCAGCAGGTGGTGAAGTGTTTTATTTGCACAATATGGTCGCTTCTGCAAGTCCCAGAAACTGGAGTATGGAGCAAGTTGTTGTTTTGCTGTTTGTCATTACTACTCTGGTATTTGTTCCTTTGGGGTCGGGGATTGCGAGGGAATTTAACAAATTCAAACCTTTGACAGCGTATTCCATCAATATTCTGGGAAGTCTCTCGGGTTTGGCTGTATTTTCGGTATTGAGTTGGTATTCTCTTTCTCCCATGGTTTGGTTTTCCATTGGTTTTGTTTATTTTGTTTTACTTTGCGTTTCCAACAAAAAAATTCTAGCCACTGCGTTGCTTTTTCCGATAGCCCTGTGGATAGTAGCCCAGCTGTCCGCGGTGGATGAAAAAACCGCTGAGGTGTGGTCTCCTTATTACCGGATCGACTATCTGGATAGAGGATGGTCTGTCGAGTTGAAAGTTAACGGCAGTATTCATCAGTTTGTTTTAAATTTAAGCGATGATTTTGTGGCTCCAAACAAAATCCTTGCGGATGAGGTAAAACGTATCAAAAACAGTTATCTCGCTCCCTACTCGTTTGTTTCTTCGCTGAACGAGGTTTTGATTGTTGGTGCCGGGACGGGAAACGACGTTGCTTTGGCTTTGGAGCAGGGGGCGAGGCATATTGATGCCGTTGAAATTGATCCGGAAATTCTTAATCTTGGAAAACGCGTTCATTTCCAAAAGCCCTATGATGACCCGCGGGTAACTGTCTATAATGATGATGCCCGGGCCTTCCTTAAGAAATCTGACAAAAAATATGATTTGATTATTTTAGGAACCTTGGACAGCCAGACCCTGCTTTCCGGAATGTCCTCGATTCGGTTGGACAATTATGTGTATACGGTGGAATCGTTCAAAACCATTCGCGATCATCTAAACTCTGAAGGTATTGTGGCTGTATATCATCAGACCGGAAAACCATATGTGGCAGAAAAAATCTATGGAATCCTTTTGGAAGCTTTTGGCCGACCTCCTTTGGTGAAACAACAGGTTCCGCATTTATTCAACTATACCTTTGTTGGAGGATGGAAAGGAAACGTAAAAGACGCACTGGAGGCGGGTCCCATCCAGGCGAAATTCAACCAAACGATTAATTATAAAACGGGAGAGGACGGGACAGTTCTTTATCCCTTCAAACTTCCGACGGACGACTGGCCGTATCTGTTTTTAAAACAGCCTAATATTCCTTTGCATTACTGGGTCGTAGGTGCTTGTATTGCTCTATTTTCAGTTTTGATCATAGGAGGCAGTCTCTGGAGCAAAGAAGGGTGGGGAAAGCCGGATTGGACGCTATTGTTACTTGGTGCAGGTTTCCTTCTTCTGGAAACCAAAAGCGTAACAGAAATGTCTCTGTTATTCGGTTCGACCTGGGTGGTAAATGTTCTGGTTTTTTCTTCCATTCTGATCATGATATTACTTGCCAATGGCCTCGTCATTCGAACTGAAAAGCTCAATCCTCATCTCCAGTTCGGGTTGTTGATCTTTTGTGTATTGCTTACCTACATGGTTCCGGTAAGGGAATTGCTGTCTTTATCCTTGCCGGGCCAATGGTTTTTCGGGAGTTTAATGGTGGCGTTGCCGATATTTTTTTCAAGCATCCTGTTTGCCGTTATTTTCAGAACCCGGGGAAACCCCGCACATTCTCTCGGGTTCAATGTGCTGGGGGCGGTTTTCGGGGGGCTTTTGGAATACAGCGCCATGGCTTTTGGAACCAAGTCGCTTTATTTGGTATCGTTGATCATGTATCTTATGGCGTACTATATGTTTCAAAAGGAAAAAGCCATCTAGAGAAAACCGATGAGTTCCGCCCTGGAAGACGAACTCGGTGATATCCTGCAAAAAGCCCGCGATGGAAAATCCTGGTCACAGGAGGACTTGGCGATAGCGGCAGATCTCACGTTGGATGAGGTTCGCCGAATCGATGGGGCGCGCCAACTCATCCTGGCAGGATCTCTATCGTTCCATTACGCAAACACTCTTTTCTTTTTCGGATGATACGGCCCTGCATCCCGGCCATGGACCTGCTACCACGGTGAGAGAAGAGAAGCGGCACAATCTGTTTTTCTGCGGTCAATCCTGATTTTGCCTCCAAAGGCCCAAAAAGTTTCGTGATCCCTTGCAATTCTTCCGATCTGAGACCATATTATGGGTGTTATGAATCCGGAAAAAGTCAACTACCACTACTGCGACGATTTACCGACATCCCCGTTGCCTGATGTCAAAACGGTATTGGTATCCGGGGCCAACGGTTACGTGGCACGGCGTCTGGTACCTGAATTGTTGTTTCGCGGTTACCGGGTCCGTTGCATGCTCCGTGAAAAAGGCCTGCCGCAGTTGTTATCGCATCCCAATCTGGAATATGTTTACGCTGACGCCCTGCACAAGGACCAATTGCAACCGGCGATGAAGGGAGTCGATGTCGCTTATTACCTCATCCACAGTATGCGGTTGGTCAAAAGCAAATTTCGGCAAACGGACAAGGAAGTGGCTAGAAACTTTCGCGAAGTGGCCGAAGAATGTGAAGTCAAAAAAATCATTTATCTCGGGGGATTGGGTGAAACCAGTAAAGTGTTGTCACGGCACCTGCAAAGCCGGATCGAAGTGGGGTCCACTTTGTCTGAAGGCTCAATACCGGTCATTCGTCTGCGCGGAGCCATTATTATCGGAACCGGAAGCGCCTCTTACGAGCTTCTCAAATCCATGATCCAGCACACCCGCTGGATTCCTTTTCTGCCCGAGTTCAATTCCCTGTGTCAACCGATTGCTGTTCGAGACGTGATCAAGTATCTCGTCGGCGTTTTGGAAACGGAAGGATTAAAAACCAGGAAGTATCCCATTGGCGGCAAAGATGTAATGACTTATGAGGAAATGGTGCAACGGTTTGCCAGGGTGGTGAACAAGCGGGTGCAGTTTTTCAATGTTTCCTGGGTCCCGATTCCAGTGACCCTGATGTGCCGGTTATTTGCCTATTGGCTGCATTTGTTTATTTCGGTTCCGGTAAACATTACCTGCCTGCTCCTGGAAAGCCTGCGGACCGATGTGGTGTGTCCGGATGAAACGATTCGGGAGATTCTTCCGTTCGAGACGG
The DNA here is from genome assembly GCA_028278405.1 of Nitrospinaceae bacterium. Taxonomy (GTDB): domain Bacteria; phylum Nitrospinota; class Nitrospinia; order Nitrospinales; family Nitrospinaceae; genus SZUA-226. Next base: position 81,201 of record JANQEK010000029.1, on the reverse strand, counting down.
TCGGGTTTGAAACGGCTGTGAAGTGGGCTCTGGAGAAAGAAAGAAACTCGATGGTGTATTCCCATTGGAGTGATGTGCCTCCGGAAAACATGGCCGATCTTCTGCCGCTTTGTGAGTTTGAATCTTCGAATTTTATTGTCGAGGAGCATTCGAAGGATATTCCTGTTCCGGCGGAAGTTGTGTTCCAATCCGTTTGCCGGATCGGCGGGTCCCACGGCTGGGTGCATGCCAATCTGTTGTGGAAAATCCGCGGGTTCATCGATCGTGTTTTGGGAGGCGTCGGATTGAACCGGGGCCGGCGGGATCCTAATGATCTTCGTGTTGGGGATTCGGTCGATTTCTGGCGTGTGGAAAACCTGACGCCCAACCGGGAGTTGCTTTTACGGGCGGAATTGATCTCACCGGGCCTGTCCTGGCTTCAGTTCGCCCTGCAACCTTCCGAGAACGGACATACCCGTCTGACCCTCCGGGCACACTTCATCCCGGATCCGGTGTGGGGTCATATCTATTGGACCCTTCTATCCAAATTTCATACTTATATCTTTAGAGGAATGCTGGATTATTTTTTCAAGGAATCGGTTCAATTGGCATATCCCAATCACTCGAATCCCACTCCGGTTTCAACCAAAGCTTAGGTTGTTGAAACAAGGGGGGTATGCTATTCTCAATCCTCGTTTGACCCTTCATTGGATTTTCCCTATGAAATCGCTTTTCAATTTCCTGGTTTCGAGTTTAGCCCTTTTGTTTTTAGTGGGTTGCCCTCCTGCTTCCAAGTCCCAGAAAAAAATGGCCCCTTTGTTCAGGATTAGTGCCGTACTGGATACAGGAAAAGAACCGTCATTTTTGGTCACGGATGATTTCGACATTGACGGCAACCTGGATTTGGTGGTTTTGAACAGCGCCGAACACACCATGTCTTTCTATAAGGGAAAAGGAGATGGTTCCTTCAAGGATCAGGTGCAGTATAAAACCGGAGCCGACCCGATTTGCCTTGCCGTTGCGGATTTCAACAGTGATGGATTCAAGGATTTGGCGGAATTGAACTATCAGGACCAGAATATTCAAATATTCTTGAATACCGGACGAGGGGGATTCAAAAATACCGGAAAAGTCGTCAAGCCGGGCCGTATTCCGATCAACCTGATCGCCGGAGACTTCAATGGAGATGGTTATCCGGATCTTGCTGTTTCACTCCGCTATCATAAAGTTGCAATCCTGTTCGGTAAGGGAACAGGAGGATTCAAAGAGCCCAAACCAATACCAGTCAAAGGCCAGCCCACCGGGCTGGTCGTAGGGGACTACAATCACGACAAGCATGTCGACATTGCAGTGGCTCTGGCGGGATCCGGCAATGTGGGGGTGGAGATTCTTTGGGGCAATGGCAAAGGGGAATTTGAAAAATCCAAAGTATTTAAGGGAGGGGGACAACCTCTCACCGTAGCCAATGTGGATGCCAACAACGATGGATTTATGGACTTGGTCACATCCAGCAACTCGCTGCACGCGATGACCATGTTGATGAACAACAAAGACAAGACTTTCAAAACGCTTCGGGATTTTTCGGCGGGCGAGTTTCCCAAGTTTGTCGCCGCGGAGGATTTTACCGGTGATGGAATCGTTGATCTTGCCGTCTCCAATTCGACCCACGATACGGTGGCGGTAACCCTGGGAAGGGGAGATGGAACATTCATTTATCCGCCGATCAAGCATTTTGTCGATGAGTATCCCCAAGGTTTGGTGGCGGGTGATTTCAACAAGGATGGAAAGATGGATGTCGCGGTATCGTGCCGGGACAAAAATCTGTTAACTATCATGTTAAAAAAGAATGCCCCGCAACCTAGACAATTCAAACCCAAACCTGCTGCCTCGTGATAGCTGCTGTTTCCAGATGATTTCGCAAATTCCCAATCCTTTCAAAAACACAAGATGAGTGAACCCACAAAAGAAAATCCGGCAGAAGAAAAAACCGGTTTTTTCCAAAGCCTGAAAAAAGGATTGTCCAAGACCCGGAATTCTTTGGCAGGGGGGATTGACAACCTGGTTCATGGCAAGGCAACGCTCGGGCCGGAGCTTGTGAACGAAATCGAAGAAGCGATGTTGGTTGCCGATGTGGGGGTGAAGACCACACAATTTATTGTGGATGAACTCAACCGGCAAATCGGGGAGGCGCGTATTCGCGATCGTGAGGGGATGCTCAGCCATTTGCGTCAAATGATGATGCAACTGCTCAATAAAAATCAAAAGGATTGGGACTATTCGATTCATTCGCCTTTTGTGGTCCTGGTGATTGGAGTCAACGGTTCGGGAAAAACCACAACCATCGGCAAACTGGCGCAACGGTGGCACAGTGAGGGGAAAAAAGTATTGCTGGCCGCTGGCGACACTTTTCGGGCCGCGGCGATGGATCAGTTACAGATGTGGGCCGATCGCATTGGGATTACCTGCATCAAGCAAACCAGCGGCGCGGACCCTTCGGCGGTGGCTTTCGATGGTGTGCAGGCTGCGGTGGCACGTAAAATGGATATCGTCATCGTCGATACGGCAGGGCGGCTCCAGACGAACTCGAATTTGATGGAAGAATTGAAAAAAGTGAAGCGGGTGATCGGCAAGGTGATTCCTGATGCACCGCATGAAACCCTGCTGGTGCTGGATGCGACCATCGGTCAGAACAGCATTTCACAAGCGAAGCTGTTTCATGAGGCGTTGGATATTGATGGATTGGTGATGACCAAACTGGATGGGTCCAGCAAGGGTGGGGTGCTCCTCAATATTTCTCAGGAAATGGGTTTGCCTATCCGGTTTATAGGCATTGGAGAAAAGCCGGAGGACCTTCAGGAATTTCAGGCAGAGGATTTTGTTCAAGCTTTGTTCGAAAAATGATTGGGTGAGTTTTCAGAAATATATGTTAACGGAGAACAAGCCCTGGTCTTTATCGTCGAATTTCTGGTATTCCAGACGCAGGTCCACATCCTTGTGAGGGGAATAACGTAGTTTGGAATCGTATCGGATATATTCCGAGTCATTCCCGAGGGGAAATCGCTTGTACTGGGCTCCCAGTTGCAGTCTCCAATCCTCCCCGAAATCGACAAACAGGCCTCCCGAAACACCTCCTCCGAAACGATGGTTTTCTTTCAGATGTCCGGACGTTTCCGCTTCCAGCTCCGCCATGACGAACAGGATATAAGGTGAAGTATGACCGGGTTTGTAAGAATACCCGAAACCCCCATTGCCTTTGAATGAATTGCAGTAATTACAGTTGAAATCGCGGAGAGTGTCGAAGCCCAAATTGAGTTTCCAGGAAGGTTTTTTAAAAATAGGTTCGAAGGGCGTCAAAGACACAATATCCAGAAAACGCAGCCGGTCCAGGCGGAATCGTTTTGACTCGTAATAATATCTGCCGATAAAATCCAGAAACATAAACTGTGAATCACTTTTGTATCCTGCATCCCGCGCCAAAAGATCGTGCAGGGTAGGGCGATAGCCGATTTCCTGAAACAATTCATCGTTGTTGATGCCGATTCCCAGCCGCGCCCGGTCCGTTCCGTGCGCCGTTTCCGGTGGGGCTGAAAATTGGGTGATTTCCGTATCCTGTCGCTTGTATTTGAGCCTGCTGCGTTCCAGAAGAATCGCGTGGGGAATACGGAGCGGCTTTTTAGGATCGAAGTCTTCCTGGCCAAGCCCCTCATACTCCAGATAATCCAGGTAAGCGTCCAATACAAGGGCCTTTTGCGGAGTGGTTAATTGCTGATAAGAATCTTCTTTCAGCGCTTCGCTTTCTTCAACCAGATCGTAAAGGATATCTTTTTCTTTGGGATTCATTTGCTCGATTTTGTGCTCCATCCGGCTCAAAATGGCGGGACGGTAAGTGACCTTGTTGATCAAACCCTTTTGTTCCGCCAGGATTTTTATGGTGTCTGCAGGTTGAACGGAAAACAAAAAATCATCGCTCAACTCAAGTTCCGGATTCGCTGCTTCCAGGATGGTGAGCATATGATAAGAGCAATTTTCCTGAAAGTAGTAATAGTCAAAATGAGTTCCGCCCAGCTCCCACAAATGACGCAAGAGGTAATCGACCTGGTCCGGTGTAAGTTTCAATTCATATTCCCACAGATCACGGCTCTCCCAATTGCTGTACTCCTGAACTTTGAGGTAATAGGGGAAAACGCTGAATCCTCCTTTAAAAAATCCGAAAAGACCTTTGAAGGCATATAAGAGCATACTGCCGGTATCAACAGTGGCTGCGTAATTGACTCCATAGTTCGACAACGTTTGCCGGTTGTTTTTACTTTTGCTGTCGATTCGGAGAAATGTATGACCGAACATCGATGCAGGATTGTTCATGTAAAAGGAGGCAAAGATAAGAGTCACGCTTTGAGGATCCAATTGGTTCAGCCAACCTTCCATTCGGGAACAGTCGGCTTTGGGAAGTTGATTGGAGTCTATTGAAAGTTCCCGCGCCAACCATTTGTAGCGTGCGGGGAAATTGCATTGCGGGTGTTCTTCTTTGGGTTTTAAAGAATCAGGGTCTTTGAAAAAGCTTTTGAGGGTCGCAATCAGTTCCGCCCTGGGATTTGTTTTGCCCTCAGGGGTGTTGAAAAAATCCATTCCGTCCGCTTCGCTCTCATATCCTCCGAGCCACTTACTCTTGTAATGGAGCAAGAGATGCCAACGTCTTTTTTGATCCAACTGCTTTTCCAGTGCCTGTTGGATCAGTTGTTTCAAATAAGGATGCGTATCGGAGGGCTGGGCCCGCAGGAAACCGGAAAAAGGAAAAACAAATATGAGAAAGGCGATGATGGCGATGCGGAAGGGATAATACAAGGTGGAAGTACGGGAAAGGGGTGGACAAAAAAAGGGATATCAATGCATCGCGAGGATACATGGATATCCCTTTTAAATCAAGGCTATTTAGCTTAGCCGATGACTCCCGTACAGGTCTTGGACAAAACCGCGTGTCCGGAAATCTGTTTTTCCAACGAACCCAGCAAGTCCTTTGCAGAGGAATTCTGATCCTTCACAATGAGTCCAAAGTTTTCCTGGGCCACGGTTCCGAATTCTCCGTAGGAATTTTGGGAACAACCGTACATACTGGCCAGGTTATCGAGATTTTCACCTTCACCGGCGGCCATTTCTTTAACCAGGCTGTTGTAATTGATGCTGGCAAATGTTTCACGCTCCCGTTGCTGGCGGGTCAGTTTGTCCGATCCACAGTTGGAGGTGCCAAAAGTGATCGCGGTCGAATGAATGGATCCGTAACCACTCGAATTATTTATGGTAGCCGCTAGGAGCTGGGCACCGTCGCGTTTTTTCCCCATGTATAAAGAACCGGGACCACAGCCCGCATCGCCGTATCCCGAAGGATGAGCGAAGGCCGTTCCTGAAAAAGCGATTAAAACGAAAAGCACCGCACTTCCAAGTAGATATGTTTTCATTGAGTATCTCCTCGTGATGTTCAATGTTATGTTCATTTGATAGCAGTGTTGGTTATTCGATCAGCCGATCACACCCGAGCATGATCTGGACAGCACCGCATGGGCCGCCAACTCATTCTCGATAGAATCCAGCATCTGACCGGAAGTGGTGCCTTCGCTTCGAATGATATGCTCGAAGTTTTCCTGAACCAGAGAATTGAATACTTCATGAGATTCTTCCGAGCATCCGTACATACCCGCCAGGGTCCTCAGGTTTTCACCTTCCCCGACGGCCATCTCGCGGACCAGACTGGAGTAATTACTTTGAGCAAACATTTCGCGTTCCCTCTCCAGTTTGACCAGGCCCTGCGGATTACAGTTGGAAAAGCCTGACGTAATTGCTGAATATTGTGTGGGTGACAAAATGGCGTTGGTTGTCACTCCGATCAATTGCATAGCGCCCGGCGCCGTACCCGCAACCAAAGAACCCGGTCCGCAGCCGGAGCCGCCATAGCCGGCTCCAAATGCAGCACCCGAAAGGGAACTGAAGGTAATAAGAACAACACCCACCAGTAGAAATTTTTTCATGGATTGTCTCCTCATGATGTTAAAGGTTAAGGGTGATTTGAAATTCCGGAAAGCCGAATTTTCCGGGATAGACACAATAGCTTCAGTTAAATTGGGAATCATAAAACTCCTTATCTTATAAGATATTAAGGGATAATATATTGTTACACAACCTATAAATGTAATTCTTATACCGTTCGGGTTTGATTTTGGGAGAGGTGAACAAATGCTCCAATTTAGGGGAAATGAGTTAGCGGGAGTTTCAGATAAATAAAAGGGTTGTGGGATTTTGTAGAGCAACCCCCTTTTTGAGGTGGGTTGATGAGCGGAAGGTAGAAATAAAAAAGGGTATCAATATGTCTCAAAGGACACATTGATACCCTTTAAAAAAGAGTCCTGCTGAATTAACCAGCGATGCCTGAGCAGGATTTAGACAATACCGCGTGACTCGAAATCTCAGAATTCAGGCTGGACAGCATTTCCTGAGAAGTGGTGGAGTCGTTTTTAACGATGCTGCTGAAGTTTTCTTGTACCAAAGAACCGAAATCGGCTTGAGTGTCTTGAGAACAGCCGTAGAGGCTCGCCAGAGTCTCCAGGTTTTCTCCTTCACCTTTAGCCATTTCTTTTACGAGAGTGGGATAATTTTTCTCGGCAAATTCCTCTCGCTCCATTTCCAGTTTCACAAGGCCTGCAGGATTACAATTGGAGGTACCCGTGGTGATGCCAAAGGTCTGGGTTCCAAAGGTTCCGTTGGTGGTGGATGCCAAAATCTGGACTCCACCTTGCTGGTTGCCAAATACGATAGAACCAAGACCGCAACCGGCATCGGCGTACCCGGCGGCAAAGGCAGATCCAGAAAAAGAAACCAAAGCAAGAACCAGAGCACCCATCATAATTAGCTTTTTCATTGACGTTCTCCTCATGAAGTTAGTTAAAGGGCTGGTTGATCAAAGGTGAGATTATTTTGTGGCCGGGAATCGGCCTGGAACAATGCGTAAGGTTTTTATAATAAGTTATATCAATTACTTATAGAGAATTTAGCATAGGAAATTATATTACACAACTATTAATTGTAATTCTATCAGGGGGATTTTTCTACCCCACCGAGGTCATTAAGGAAATTGGAGGCGCCGGGCGGATTCGAACCGCCGATAGAGGTTTTGCAGACCTCGGCCTTAGCCACTTGGCGACGGCGCCCTTTGAATTTTAACGGAAGGAAGAGAAGAGGAAATGGAGCGGGAGAAGGGATTTGAACCCTCGACCTCAACCTTGGCAAGGTTGCACTCTACCACTGAGTTACTCCCGCGTGTTTAAACCATAATTTGTCCGCTACGCAGATGAATTAGCCATTATATTTCCTGCTCGGCGTTTGTCAAACGCTATTTTTTCAGAAATTTGGACTCTGTCCCATCAATCAACCGCTGAATATTTTCATGATGACGGATCGTCGTGATGATTGCCGCGACGGTTGCAACGTAGACGGGAGGTCCTGAGGCGTTAAAGTAAATCCCCAGCCAGGGAATACTGATGGCAGCAAGGATGGAGCTGACTGAAACATAGCGTGTGAAAGCAAGTGATATCACAAATACGACGATCGATGATAATCCGGCCTCTGGCATGAGATACAAAAAAACTCCCAAGCCGGTGGCGACGCCTTTGCCTCCCTTGAATTTGAGAAAGACCGAAAAGATATGTCCCAGAAACGCCATCAACCCCGCCATTGCGATTCCCCAGTGGGTATCCAACAGCAGGCTGGCCACCCACGGTGCCAGGTAGCCTTTCCCGCAATCTCCCAGCAGAGTTAAAATTCCTGCGGTTTTGCCGAGTGTTCGAGCCACATTGGTTGCGCCGATGTTACCGCTTCCATGCTGGCGCAGGTCTACATGTTTCAGTTTAGCCAACAGAACACCAAAAGGGATGGATCCCAGAAGGTAGGCAAACAGGCAGACAAGGGTAATTTCCATAGTGATTGGGTTCAAAAGGATGGATCAGCCCGTTTCCATCATTTCCCGGCTTCGGATTTTAGTCTACGGTGGCGGAGAGGTGGGCAATGTCCGCTCTATTGTCACTCCAAATGTTCCTGCAGGGCTTCACTGCTGGAACGAATTTTCAAACGCGCTTTGGCCCGTTTTTCAATCTGCCGCACCCGCTCACGGGACAACCCGATTTCCTTGCCGATATCCTCCAGGGTTTTGGTTTCTCCATTGAACCCGAACCGCATGCGGAGAATCTGCTCTTCGCGCTTCGACAAATGCTTGAGCATGTCGTCCACCTTTTGATGCAGGGATTCTTTCATGATCTGATCGTCGTAAGGAATGTAATCGGGATTTTCCAGAAGGTCGAGGTATTGGGTTACGTCGTCGTCCCGCAGGGGAGTGTCCAGCGACAGATGAGTCCGGTAGGCCCGCATGATATTTTCAATATCCTCGACACTGTAGCCTAAATCCTCCGCTACTTCAGAGGTGGTGGGTTCCCGTTCCAGTTCCTGGGTCAGCGCCTTGTATTTCCGCTCAATTTTATAAAGCTTGCCCGCCTGTTTGATGGGAAGCCGGACTGTACCCGACTGTTCTGCCAGAGAGTGCATGATGGCCTGCCGGATCCACCACACCGCATAGGTGATAAACTTGATATGCCGTTTGCCATCGAATCGTTTGGCCGCCTGGATCAAGCCGATGTTCCCCTCCTCAATCAAATCCTGTAAGGACAATCCGCAACCCCGATATTTGTTGGCAACGGTCACAACATATTTGAGATTGCGGCGCACTAATTCGTGTAACGCCTGCACATCCCCTTCCTGAATTTTATTGGAGAGCGCTTCCTCCTCTTCCCGGCTGAGAGGTTTCAGTTTGCTGATCTCGTTCATGTACTGCCCGAGTGCGTCGGGGATCTCCGATGCACGCTCTTTCTTTATAGCAGTTGTCTTGCCGACTTTTGGCTTTTTAGTTTTGGGTGTTCTTTGGGTTGCCATGATTGTGCCACGACTTGGTGATTACTGAATTTCTCTCAGGCGCGTCCGGGCTTCCGTAACGTACTGGCTCCTTGGAAATTTGCGGATCAACTCCTGGTAATTCCGTTTGGCCTTTTTAAAATTTTGCTCGTTGTAAAACGATTCGCCCAGCAGAAACAACACTTCGTCCAGGAACGGCAGGTCCGGGTAAGTGTTCATTAATTCCTGAAATCGGTTGATCGCGGACTGAAAAGAACTAATACGGAAATAAAACTTGCCGATTTCCATCTGGTTGCGCGCAAGGCTTTTGATGCATTCCTTTCTTCTCTCCTCCGCCAGTTGACGGTATTTGCTTTTAGGAAATGTTCTCAGATGTTTTTCAAATTCCTCCAAAGCATTTTGGGCAAAGGTCTGATCCCGGGTTTCAATATCCATCATCCTGAAATCGCTCATCGCTATGAAGTACGAGGCCCGGTCCGCCAGCCGGTGCATCGGGTGTTGTTCCAGAAAATTTTTGAACATGAACTTGGCTTCTTCGTACTGTCCGTTCTTGAAATGAACATCTGCCAGCAACAGGCTGGCCATCACTCTCTCGGGGCTGTCCGGAAAGTCCTCCAGAATCTTTTTCAGCGCGACTTTTGCATCTGTATAGTTTTCCACACGGATGTACGATGTGGCGTCCGCGAGCAGCTGCTTGGGCGATTTTTCGGAAAGATTGAGTAAAGATCCACCGCAACCATTCAGGAGAAACAGGCACAGGAGCGCATAGAACAGGGTGGTTCGAAGTTGAGTTTTAAGTGGATTCATAACCTTTCCTGCGGGTGGATAACAGCCAAACTATCATAGCATTATTCAGGTCCAAAAGTCAGGGTTTGCGCCTTGTGTGCCGCACGAGGTTCGTGCTATAAAGCTAAAGGCCTTTTGAATTGTTTAACGCTGGTTTAGGGCCCCTCAGGAGCGCCGGACCCCTTCATGAAAAAATATTCAACCCCATTAAAATCAATAGGATTGACCTTTTTCCTGGTGATCGCTGGGGCCGATTTTGCCTGGGCGGCGAATGAAAAAACCGTGGCCGGTTGGACCATTATCTCCGTGATCGACAAGGGCGGGCCGATGATGTACCCCATCCTGTTCTGTTCCATTCTCATGATCGGCATCGCAATCGAACGCTTCTACACTTTGCGCCGGAAAAACATCATCAATCCTGATTTTCTCGAAAAGGTGCGTGCGCATTGGAACTGGAAGGATATTCACCTCGGTCTCCAGTTGTGTAAATCCTACGACAACTCTCTATCGCGTATTCTGAAAGCAGGACTGCTGCGCTTTGGCGGCAAGGTCGACGAAGTCGAGCACGCCATCGAGGGCGCGGGTCAGCACGAGGCGTCGCTGCTCACTTCCAACCTGCGGGTGCTGGGTGCAGTCGCCAACATCACCCCCATGCTCGGCCTCCTCGGCACCGTGTTCGGCATGATCAAGGCGTTCAACGTCATCTCACAAAGCGGGACCGGTAACCCCGGCCTCGTCGCTAGCGGCATTTCGGAGGCACTCATCACCACCGCGGCCGGTCTCGTCGTCGGCATTCCGGCTCTGGCGTTGTATCATTATTTCCGGGGACGCATCGAGCGTTTCGTATTCGAGATGGAAGAAGTATCCGTGCAGTTGGTGGAAGAGTTGAACTTCGAAAGCATGCGCAACCGCCGCGCCGAGAAGGGTAAAGAAAAACCGACGGCGGCTCGTCCCACATAACCGGACAAGGCATTGACAATGGGCTAGATTGAAAAAATGCATTTCAGACGCGAACAGGAAGAAAACTATTCACTGGAGTTGACGCCGCTGATCGACGTCGTGTTCCTGCTTCTCATTTTCTTCATGGTGTCGACCGCCTTTGTCGACTTCCCGCGGCGGATGGATATTACACTCCCCACCTCGAAAGCCGCCAGCGACAACGAAGTGGTCAAGAACCTTGAGATCGAAATGACCAAGGATAAGAAAATTTATATCAAGGGACGCCGCACCAGCCTCCAGCAATTGGAAGTCAGCCTCGCCGACCTCAAAAAACCCCAGGAAGTCAAAACCATCATCCGCGCCGACAAAGACATCGCCTACGGCGACGTCGTCAAAGTCATGGGTCTCCTCCAGGCCGCTCAGGTCACCGACATCTCCGTTGCTGTGAAGTGACTGTTTAAATTTTTAAGCTAATTCTTTTCTGCAATGAGGGCATGTGGGTGGAGTGGACTCTTTTTTCTGAATTTCCTCAACCAGTCCTGATGCAAGGATTCCTGCAGGCAAGGCAAAGACTCCAAGACCCAAAATTGCCACCATTGATCCAAATACCATTCCCAGATCCGTTATTGGGTTTATAGGGCCAGGTCCTAATCGGGTAGTAGCGCCAATACTCCACCACATCGCTGCCGGAATACTTGAGAACACTCCAGGTTGAGCGTCATTCTCGATAAAGTAAATAATGCTAGATACAACTACTAATAAAATAATCGCAGTTGAAAGAGTTATGATGAGTTCTTCTTTCTTATTAATCAAAACTCTTCCTAGCAAATTAAGGGATTGAGAAAATTTGTCCAATTTTAGAATGCGAAAAACTCGGACTAAGCGCAATACTCTTAAGAATCTCAAGTCAACTGGAAAGACCATGGGTAAATAGAAGGGCAAAATGGAAAGTAAATCGATCAAAGCCAATGGAGTAAAAACATATCGTAACCTTCCTTTTAGTCCTTCAAATTGAGGCTTTTCTACACAAGTCCATAGGCGAAGTCCATATTCAACTGAGAAGATCACTACTGAGACAACCTCAAACCATTTAAAAAAACTTGAATAGGCTTCTGCGAACCGGTTAACAGATTCCAAGATAACGGCTATCACATTCAAAAAGATCAACGTTACAATAGCAATGTTAAGGCTTTTGCTCACAGGATCGCTCTTATGTGAAGGTCTCAAAATCTCTGAGATTCTCAGTCTGATTGTTTTCATTTAATACCCCTCCCCGATTATGGTGTGTATGGAGGATCGCTAGATGAGGAAAGTATCTAGTTTTACTTTTCTTCTCGCCAGTTGTTCTTTTGCAGATTTGGGAAGTTTTTTGACTTGGGCTTCGGCTTTGGAGGCCTGGGAGCGTGTGCCGATTTTTTTTCGGAACACGAGTTTGAGCGGACCCCTGCCGCGCAGGTACTTTGATCCTTTCTTTCCTCCCTCCACGTGCTCGGCAAAGCGACGGTCGACGTCTGTCGCGATGCCGGTGTACAGACTACCGTTCTTCACGCGGATCATATAAAGATGCCAATCGGCCATGTGTTGTCCTTCCGGCGAAGCACTGGTGCTGATTTCCCTTCCTTATTAAGGAAGAGATGAATTATAAGATGGCTGTGTCTTTAGAAAAAGAGAAAGGGCTCAGCCTTTGCTGATGGATTGATGCAGGTTGGAGCCGCGGGTGAGGATCCACTCGTTAAGGCGGATCACTTCATCCGGTTTCAGGAATTGTAACACGTCCTGCGGGGTGGGGTGGTCTTCGTCATTAATCATGGTGCAGTAGTTGCGCTCGACGAACGCGGCGACATGCTGTTTGTATTGGGGAAAGTTCGGGTACAGCTCGCTGAAGATTTCCGCCTGGTAGTCCCGGCTGGTATTGTTGGGATCGTAGTGTCGCAGTTTCGGCGTCACTTTTGTCCCGAATGCCGCTTTGATCAGTTCGCCCATAACACGTAATCCAATAATAGGATTGGTCCAGATTTTCAAGGCAAAGACTAGTTTATTGTAGCAATGTCGCGAATGAGGACAAGAAAATTGTGCCTTCTGGAAAAGGCTGGCTGAATCGCGGAGGAGGTCCCGATTTGTTAAATCCGTATAAAATAAGAGCTCTTTGCCGCCCTGCCGCCACACAACTTACGGTAAAGCGGGCGATTTGGCGTTGAACAGCCAAAATTCGGTTGGGAAATTTCATGACCCGATATATCATGCGACTCCCCTGTTGGGGAATGGACCAGCGTGACGCTGGACCCAAATTACCAACGGCGATTCGCCGCGTTATATGTGGTTAATATATTTGTGAAACGTAACGCGAAAACTTATCGGAAATACGCCGAGTCCTTACTGGAATTGATTGATGCCAGCCCGACGCCGTTTCACGCGACGCGCGAACTGGCCGCTCTCCTGAAAGCCAAAGGTTTTGACGCATTGCAGGAGTCCGATGCCTGGAACCTGAAAAAGGGCGGGCGGTACTATGTAACGCGCAACGATTCGTCCCTTATGGCGTTTGTCGTGGGAACGAAGCCGGCGGAATCGACTGGATTCAAGATCATCGGTGCGCATACAGACAGCCCGAACCTGCGCCTCAAACCCAACCCGGCTTACGAGCAATCCGGTTACATGCAGTTGGGTGTCGAAGTGTATGGTGGGGTGTTGTTGACAACGTGGACCGACCGGGACCTGTCGTTGGCAGGACGAGTGGTACTGAAATCGAAAAAGGGGCAACCGGTATCGCGTCTCCTTAAAATTGAAAAGCCTTTGCTTCGCATTCCGCAGTTGGCCATTCATCTTAACCGCGAGGTCAACGAGAAGGGACTCAAGCTCAACAAGCAGACCCATCTGCCTCCGATTCTGCAAATGGCTCAAAAAAATCTTTCTTCAGAAAAAGCGTTGAAGGCGCTGGTGGCCCGCGAGTTGAAGTGCAGGGCGGAGGAGATCGTCAGCCTCGATCTGGCGTTGTACGATGTGCAGTCTTCTTCATTTGCCGGCCCGAATGACGAGTTTCTGTATGCACCACGGCTCGACAACTTGGCCTCCTGCCACGCGGCGACGGTGGCATTGCTGGAAGCATCCAAACAAGACAGTGCCACGCGGGTGCTGGCGTTTTATGATCATGAAGAGATCGGGAGCGAGACCGCGCAGGGCGGTGGGTCGCCGTTTTTGAAGGATGCGCTGGAGCGGATGGTGATGGACTCTGAAAATCCGCGCGAGGCGCTGATGCGTGCTGTGGCCCGATCGGTTTTTATCTCCGCAGATATGGCGCACGCGGTGCATCCCAACTATGCTGACAAGCACGAAGGCCAGCACATGCCGTTGATCAATGCCGGGCCGGTGATTAAAACCAACGCTGGGCAGAGGTACGCCACAGAGGGCGTGTCGAGCGCACATTTCGAATTGCTGTGCCGACGCGCCGGAGTGAACGTGCAGAAGTTCGTGATGCGTTCCGATCTCGCGTGTGGTAGCACCATCGGGCCGATTACCGCCGCCAATCTCGGCATCCGCACCGTCGACGTGGGCAATCCCATGCTCTCCATGCATTCGATCCGCGAGATGGCCGGGTCGCAGGACCACGGCGATCTGATTCAGGTTTTCAAGGAATATTTTAACGCGAAGAAGGGTTAGGCGTTCTGCCGGATCGTTTCCACCACTTTACTTTTGATGGCTCCCCAGGTGACTTGGTCTTCCTTGGTCACGTGCACCTCGTTGCCGAGGACCCAGACACTGGAGACTCCACGAATTTCAAACAACGCCTTGGCGAGAGGGTCGCTTTGGGCGGTTTCGGGGTTAGGGTACGAATTGCCTGTTCCAGGAGGAATGAGCGCTTTGTCTAGTTTGAATACAACGGTATTTTCATTGCGGGTGGGTTCCACGGTGACTGATACGGACATAGGGTTTCCTCTTTCAATAAGTATGCTGTCTGACATTTGATTAACGATCTTTATAACCGAATTTTTTTCGGGCTTCTTCCAGAGTTTTGCGGGTGGCCTCTGCCGCTTCCGGCATGTTTTGCGCTTCAAACAGATCGACGGCTTTTTGCAGATTCAGGATCACCAGCATTTTGAACTGCGGCCCCTTTGAGTAATTCAGGTACGCCCATCCCAGGTTGCCGTGCGCTTCGGCATTGTCCTTACTTCGATGCACCACCCGGTTGAGATGGTTGATAGCCTGCTCCCACCGCTCCATCCGGTTGTAGACGTTGCCGAGGTTGAGGCGGATGTTCAAATTATTCGGCTCTAACCGAAGCGCACTTTCAAAGGCTGCCGAAGCGTGTTCGTACTGCTTCAGATGTTTATAAGCCAGGCCCAGATTATAAAACGGTCCCGTGGCGTCGGGATTGATCTGGATAGCCCGATGGTACGCCTCCACCGCCTGTTCGAACTGTCCCTGTCGGCTGAGCTCGTTCCCTTTGAGATACCAGTCCAGCGCTTCGTCTGCCCGTAATCCGGGAACGGGGGCCAGCACGATCATAATCATTAGGGCAATCCAAAACCTCACGGCGGCCTCGCAGGAATGGCAGTTTTATAAGAGCGAGGGAATTTTATACCATCCCACTTCCCTTGGCAACCCGTCCAGCGTGACGCTGGACCCAATCTGGCATAGGCGGAATATTGTGATTGCCAAGTTGTTTTCGCATTTCAGGGTTAAAAATTACCTGCGGAGGTACTCTGCCCAGTAGCGGCCATTGTTTTTATGGAGCGTCAAGGGATACCCCAGCGCCTGGGACAGGATTTCATCTTGTAGCATCGAATCTTTGTTCCCCTGACGGAAGATGGCTCCGTCCTTGAGGTAAAGAATGTGGGTGATAGCGGGGAGGATTTCCTCGATGTGGTGTGTGACGTAAATTATTTGGGTTTTCCGCGCCAGTTTTTGTAGCGTCTCCAGGAAGCGCTCGCGCGTCGGAATATCGAGTCCGGCGCAGGGTTCATCGAGCACCAGCAAGGTGGGGCGGTGGACCAGTGCCCGCGCCAATAGAACCCGGCGGGCTTCACCGTAAGACATGCTGCGGAACGGCTTTGGACTCAGATATTCGATCTCCAAAAGGTGCATGCACTCCTCGGCACGCTGTTTCTGCCGGGCGTTGACTTTCTGCCAGAGTCCGATGCTGGCAAAGAAACCGGATTCCACCACTTCCAGACCGGTGACATTCCGGTCGTAGTTTTCCTGATACTCGGCAGAGACATAACCGACTTGTTCGCGGATGTCCGCCAGTCCGTTCCAGGTCCGGCTGTTGAACCAGTGGACTGTACCCCCATCGATGGGCAGCAGTTCCCCGAAAATGAGTTTCAATAGAGTGGTTTTGCCGGAGCCGTTGTTGCCGACCAATGCCCAGTGTTCGCCGGACCGAACGGTCCAGTCGATGGATTTCAATACCGGAGTATCTTTCAAATAAACGGTGGCATTTTTAATTTGAACCAGAAAAGCGCTCATGGTTGTGTCCGGATCAAGTGATCTGTTGCCAGGAACCGTTGAGCAGTTCCACCATCACCTGGTCTTCATAGAACTGGATAATGTTGACGGCGGCATAGTGCTGGCTAATACGAAACAGGTTGGAGATGGGAAATCCGAGCAAATGGGCCAGAATAGCCCGGTTGACTCCGCCGTGACAGACAACGGCAATCGTATCGTTGGGGTGGTTGCCGGTGATCTCCAGAAATTTTGGGATCACCCGGTCGTGCAGTTCCTGGAAAGTTTCCCCGCCGTCGGCACGGAACAACTCGGTTTGTTTAAGGCGTTTGTCCATTTCGCCGGGGAATTGTTCACTGAGTTCCGTCAGGGTTTTACCTTCCCATTCTCCGAAAGACAATTCACGCAGCTCGGGAAAAGCGACAGGTTCTAATTCGTGATGCTCGGCGATCAGGCGGGCTCCCTGATAAGACCGCTGCAGGTCGCTGGAGTAAACGGCTCGGATGGGTTGATCTTGAAGCGCCTGGGCCAATTGGCGCGCCTGTTCCAGGCCGGTATCCGACAAGGCAACGTCGAAATGACCGTTCATACAGATTTGATGTGCATTAGCGGTTTCGCCGTGACGAAAGAGATAGACACGACACCCCGGGGTTCCCCTGAAAGCGCGGGACCGGGCATCCGAAGGTATGTTGGAGGAAGACACAGGACTTTAGTAAAAGGCATTAAAAAAGATGGCAAGCCATGGACCTGCCATCTTTTTGAATACGATAAGAAAAGATCAAACCCGATTAATGGCCTCCGCCACCACCGCCTGTGGACCACAGGTAGAAGAAGTCCAAGCCTTGGACTTTCATGAGAGCCCAGTCAATCAGGAAATAATAACCGAACATTACGATCAAAGCGATGATGAAATGAGTAATGGATTTCGCGGTTATAAATGGTCTAGTTTCATCTTGAATTTCAGACATGAAATTTCTATCTCCCCTCTCTAGGTTAAAAAATTTGGAGCAGACCCTTTAGCGCCAAACGGATGCGAACCAGTAGAAAAACCAAAGACAGAAGACTACGGTCGCAAGATAAATCCAGGGTCCGGACTTTTCTTTAAATTTTTGTAAATCCATTCGGGTTTTCCTTTTCTAATTGTTTAAGTGAGTAAACTGTTTTACCCTTGACAGTATAAAAGACGGAATGCTAACTTAACTTTCCCGTTTGTTAATTTATCGAGGACCTCATGGCCAGTAAAGACGGTAAAATTTTCGATACGATTGTTCTGATCGGTTTGGGGGTCAACGTGTTGACCGCCGCCTACCTGTTGCTGATGTACTTTGAAGTCATTTAAACGGGCACAATCTACCACATTGTTTATTTAAGTCAAGGGTAAAAAAATCCTTCTTTTGCCCGAAAAATCCCTGAAACTCCCTAAGTTATAAGCCTTTCCAGGATCCCCCGATCAGCCCGCCGCGGACTTCAGCGGGTAAATCACATACAGCATGAGATAGGTCGCGGTACTGGTAACCAGGATCAGTGCGAATAGGACCATGGTTCCTCGTCCTAAAATCCGGTGTCGCCGGGCACCGTCCGGAAGCCATCTCTCGATCAGTTTTTCCAGCCCGACAACCAATGCAATGGTCGTAAATATAAGAAAATAAGCCAGTTGTGCAGCACCCGATTTGCCCATGGCCAGGCAGTAGACCTCCATCAACAGCCACAATCCCAATATCCACAGCCAGATCCGGATAAATTTTTTCGGGTCGGCTTTCAATTCCCCGGACCGGAGCACATAGTCGTTGTTAACTTTGTTGCAGGCGCGGAATCCCTCAACAATCATGTAGGGCGTCAGAATCAGTCCCAATGTGACCAGGACGAGATGGGTGGTAAGAATCGGGAGGAAAATCGAATCGTAAACTTCCGGGGGACCGCCGAAACCCTCTTTGCCTTCGAGAGAAAGGACCCCCAGGGACCGGGCGTAGTAGTAGGCCACGAAATACACCACCATGGAGACCATGGAAACAAAGATGAGCTTGTGGTGTCGGGTTCCCTGTCCCTTTTTGGCCATCCACCAAGCGACCAGGAAGAGGACCGTGAAGACCACGGCGAGGAGATAACTCAGGTCCGCTCCCATGGTTCCCGATTGAACCATAAATCCCGGCTTTTTTAAAAATTCCTGCATCAGGAGTCAATCCGGTTGGAAGGGGAGGAGGGAGGTCAGCTCTCGCTTTTTCCCAAGATCATCGTTCCCCCGTAAAAGAAGGTAGCGCCGGCTACACTGCCCCATAGCAGAGGCTCCATTCCCATTTGGGTGAAAAACATCAGCACGACGTAGGTCAACGCTCCCAATCCTACGATTTGCATGGCTCTTCCCAAAAAATATCTGAATGGATTCATGGTTTACCCAGTGGCTTTTATTTGCCCCGGACCTTCTTGTTGGCTTCGATCAGCACGGTAACATGATTTCTGCAGAATTCCTGAATCTTCTCTTTGACCATCAGCAAGGCAATTTTACCGGGTGTGGTGAATCCGCCCGGGATGTCGGGAAGCGCGTCCTTGGCCGAACTTCCTTCCAATTCCTTGCAGCGGTTTAATATCTCCTGGTCGTCATAAAGGTCTTCCAGTGCATAACTGTAGTGGAGTTTGACGTATTCTCTTTCCTTCTCCGTCTCCTTTTTGGAATCCCAGACGATATTTTCCCTTTCGATCGAAATCGGCTTTTTCTTCTCAGCGTTGATGATTTTCTTAATGGCTTGGAAATAGTTCTGCATTTCCTTTTCGGTGGAAAGCTCGTCTTGAGGAATTTTGGAACTGATTTCAAATTCCAGGCTGTTGTCATGCAACACGGGCCGACTGATTTCGTAAGTGATGTCATTCTGGTTGAACCGCCGACCTTTTTTAGGCTTGTATTTGCTTTGCAACTCTTCGATCAATTGACTCAAGCCCTCGCCCGCGTATTGATTAAACAAAATGCCTTTTAAACTCGCCATAAATGTTACTCCTGAATCTGCTTTAGGTTGTGCTGAAAATGGATATTGAAAAAGCGGTCCGACAGGGACTCGCTTCAAGTGGTTCGTCCGCTAAAAGGTTAAAATTTACCATACCCGTCTGGAAGGTTCATCTTTTGTTTTCTGGAAGCATCAAGAGATTTTAGAGCATTCCAGCCGCCCGGGTCCGGAAGGAAATACAAGAGAATCCGCTAAGAGCCTGAAATAACAGGGTTTGTGGCAACTGTGGTTGAGGTGAACGAGCCGCTGTTGTCCTTTAGAAAACTTTTAGTCCCCTCGTCCTGGTATGCATATTTCATCTGAATGCAACCGGGCTGTTTGTCTGCACAATAGAAGCTCAGAAACTGTATCTTGGCGAACTTCCCGTCAGATGTGCGCATCACATAAACATTTTTACGCGCGGTCAGTTTATGGGTGATGTAGTTGTATTTGTACCATTGCACCAGAACAGGGTTTTCGGTTTGGGTGCGCGTCGATTTGTCCGGAATGAAATCTTTCAATGGAACGCTCTCGACCGCATCAAAGGAAACCTCCCCCAGGTCAATCAGGCCAGCCTTGCCGAATTTGTTGGTGGCCCCCCCGTTGGAGATGATCTTTCCGCGACGAAAGGCCAAGTCCCATTCCAGGGAAGAAGGGTCATGAATTTTTACCTGTTTTCCTCGTGAGAAATCAAAGTAAGTCCATTGTTCCTCGTTGGTGGCATCAATCACAATGGTGCTCGTCGGCAGCAAATTGGGATTGATTGCAGTCGCCGTTTGGGCTCCGCCGAATTTCCGGGACGGGCCTCCTTTTTTCTCGTTAATACTCGAAGAATCCAGAAAACCGCCCATTTGCTCCAGCTTGACAGGAAGCCAGTACAACCCGATCAGAAAAATAGTGATGCAGAGGTTCAATATAAAGAGGTTTCTCCACAATTTCTTTTTCTTCAAAGCCTCCGGACTCATTTGAGGAGGACGATCTTTTGAGCTGGAATCAAAACTGTCATTCATGGTTCTGGTGATGTAAAAGGTTTACTTGGATTCTGCCATATCGTGGAAATCCTTCAATACTTTTTTGATGGCTTCGCGGGAATAATTTTTTTTGTCCAGCCACCGGTTCTGGGACGAAAAAATATTGGCCAGCGACGCGGACTGGTGCCCCACGAAGCGGGCCCCCCAGATTGCCTCTCCCGTCTTGGTGCTGATCAGGTATACGCCGAACTCCACCGCGGCGCCTTCACCGTGATTGGGTTCGCCCGCACGGTTTTTATGCCAATTGGTATACCGGGTCACCGTACCGATGAGGACGGCGTCAAACTTGTCCCTGGAATAAGGCAAATCATAACCCGGCTTGGAACCGGGAGGTCCCGAAGGGGCGGGACTCTCTTCCGGATCGGATTTTTGGTCCGGCGTCGTCACAATTTTCAGCTGGAACTCGTCCAGCATCCGAGGCGGGGAAACGACCGACAGTTCTTTCACTTTCTCCAGTTGCGTTGAAAACTGGTTGGCGACCAGTTGCCCGGCATCCTTGTCCTTGCCCAGTCCGTAGGTTTTGTTTTCGAAGTAGATCACCCCGATCCGCCGGGCCTGCTTGAAGGCCTGGCGATCGAACACCTTGCTTTGCACCTGGTCATCCGGGTCGGTTTCCAGAAGCTGATAGTAATATTTCGGGAACCGGCCCACTTTCGGAAATTTGTTCAGGTATTCCGGGATGGGGTGCGGCTCGTTGACCTCTCCGGTCAGGTTCGGATTGATACTTTGGAATTCACTCGGCGCAATCTTGTGCAGGGGGTGCGCGGTTGTCGACGGGTTCGGGTTTTGCTGGAAGTACGGAAACGCATCATCCGTGTCAATGGCCCACACCGGGCCGGCGGCAAAGACAAGACCTGCCGCGCCAATCATGTATAATAAACCCTTGAAAATTGCGCGTTGTCCCGAAATCACGGTGTCACCTCAAACAGGTGATTGATAGCTGTATCCTTGGATTTCAATATATCACAGGGCCAAGCGAAAACAACAGTATTTGAACCCATCAGTCCCTCACACCAGAATAGGGTGCAAACAGCCCCTTTTCGTGGTCGCCAGCGTATCCAACGATGCCCCAATTCATTGAATTCAGCCACATATTGCTTAGGCATATACCGGTTCCGCGACCTCCAATTCCTCTTGGAACATGGATTTTATGTGGTTTGGTTCCGGTGACGTTAGCAGCTTTTCTATGGGCGCTTTGGCCTAAACTGAAGATGTTGATGAGGTCCGCTGGAGAGAATCGATTAGACCGTCCTGTTCAAAGATTATGGAACACTTTCTGCATTGCTTTTGCCCAAAGCAAAATGTTCAAGGACCGCCCCGCCGGATGGATGCACGCTCTCATCTTCTGGGGATTTCTGGTCTTGCTGTTTCGTGCTTTCGAGTTTTTTTTGATTGGGTTTTGGCCGATCTTTGAAGGTCCATATTCGGTGAATTTCATGGCGATCGACATAGAAGGTGGTTTAGTGTTGGATGTCATTGGGATAATTTATGTCATTTATTATTATTTGAAAGATGCTTTCATTTTTCTGGTTATTCTGGCCTGCCTGTATGCGTTATATCGCCGGTTGGTAATTAAACCGAAACGCCTTAACCTATCTGGTGAAGGGATTATCATCCTTTTGCTTATCTTTACCATAATGGTATCGGACATCGTATTCGAGGGCGCCAAATTAAGCTTTTCCAATTTGGGACAGGGCTTGACCACCCCTTTACATCGGATTCTCTGGGAGATTGGGTTTTACCATCCTGATATCATGAGTGGGTTGTGGAGTCCTTTGGGTACAGTGTTTGCCCTAATTTTACCGGCATCGGATTATTCAACTCGGCCTTCCCTGGAGCAAGCTGCATACTGGACGCATGTTATTTCCATTCTGATTTTTTCCGTTATCCTACCGCGCTCCAAACACTTCCATATTATTACGTCGATTCCCAACGTGTTCTTGGGTAATGTCACCCAGATGGGTAACCAGTTAAGCCGCATCGACTTTGAAGATGAGACTAAAGAGACGTTTGGTGTGACGCGAGTCGAAGAATTCTCCTGGAAGAAACTGCTCGACCTGCACACTTGTACGGAATGCGGACGATGCGACGTGTTCTGTCCGGCACTCAATTCGGACAAGCCGTTATCCCCGAAACAGTTCACCATCGACCTGCGCGATCATCTCAATTTCCAGACGCCCGCATTGCTTAGTAATAAGGAACCCAATGAACCACCTGTGATTATGAATAATGCGATTCAGGACGCCACGGTTTGGGCCTGCACCACCTGCGGTGCCTGTGAGGAGGAATGCCCGGTCATGATCGAGTACGTCAATAAGATGGTTGACCTGCGCCGGGGACTGGTGCTGACGGAGGACCGTTACCCGAAGGAACTGGGCGATGCATTCAAGTCATTGGAGACCCACAGCAATCCATGGGGATTCCCCGGCACCCAGCGCGAAGACTGGGCTAAGGAATTGAACATCAAACAGTGGGACAAGAACAATCCGACCGAGTACCTGTACTTCGTGGGATGTAACGGTTCGTTTGACAACCGCGGTAAGAAGGTTTCGGAGTCGGTGGTGCGGGCTCTGCAAAAAGCGGGAGTCGATTTTTCCATCCTCGGCAACCGTGAAGGGTGCACAGGCGATCCGGCTCGTCGTCTCGGCAACGAATACCTGTTCGACATGCTGGCTTCGAAGAATGCCGAAACATTCAAAGAGCAGGGAGTGATCAAGGTGATCGTCCATTGCCCGCACTGCTTCAACTCGTTCAAGCACGAATACCCCGAGTTTGGAGTGAAGCTGGAAGTCATCCACCATTCGGAATTGCTGGCGAATCTTATAAAGGAGAATAAACTTGCGACAGAAAACAAAACGGATGAAACCGTGGTGGTGCATGATTCCTGTTATATGGGACGGCACAACAAAGTATACGAGGCTCCGCGCGACATTTTGAAATCTACCGCCTCTCCGGAATCCGTAAAAGAAGTCGAAACATCGCGTGAGCGCGGCACCTGTTGCGGCGCTGGCGGCGGCAGGTTCCTGCTGGAGGAAAGTGGGACACGCATCAGCCACAACCGCGTAGACGAACTCATGCAGGCGAAACCCGACACCATAGCCGTTTCCTGCCCCTTTTGCGTACTCATGCTCGAAGACGCTCTTAAAGCCAAAAACCTTGGCGATACGGTGAAAGTCAAAGATATTTCGGAGATTATTTGATTGCTTGAATTCCCACCGCTTCCTAAAAAAACCGGATAAAACTTTTGGTTCCTTTGAAAATTCTCCTTACACTGGTAAATAGGTAACTTCTTCTAAACTTTGGTGTTGTGTCTCTCATGGATCAGGATTTCCAGGTGCCCAGAAGCCGGATATTCGTTTTGCTCGGTTTGCTGATCGTAATTGTTTTCGGCCAGGTGATCGGTTTTGAATTCGTCAACATCGATGATCCGGTGTATGTCGATAATCACATGGTCATCAGGGGGTTGACCCTTGAAGGGTTGTTCTGGGCGATTGCGAATATTCATACCAACTTTTCCACAACGCTCAATTGGATTTCCCATATGGTGGATGTGGAGTTGTTCGGTCTGAATCCCGCTGGGCATCACCTGACTAATCTTCTTCTACACCTGCTCAACACGTTTCTGTTTTTTACGGTTCTCGAAAAGATCACCCGCGATCGAAGCAAGAGCGCCGTGGCCGCTGTTTTGTTCGCCATCCATCCGTTGCGTGTCGAGACCGTAGCCTGGGTCGCCGACCGCAAAGATTTGCTGGCGATGCTTTTTTCCCTGTTGACGATAGGGGCCTATTGGAAGTATGCCATGTTGCGCCGTCCCTCATGGTATGGAGTGACGGTTTTTTGTTTTGTGCTGGCGCTGTTGTCCAAACCGGTGATGGTGATTTTGCCTTTGGTTTTGTTGTTGATCGATTTCTGGCCGCTCAATCGCCTGGAGTCTGATTCACCGATTTCATGGGACCGTGTCAAACGCTTGATTTGGGAAAAAGTTCCCTTGCTGGGGTTGTCCGGTTTGTTTTCGTGGATCGCTTATAACGGTCAGGCGGTTCACAATGTGATGGTTTCGGAAGCGGCTCTGCCGTGGCTTGACCGCTGGTTGAATGTTCCTATTAATTACCTGCGCTATCTCGGAAAAATATTCTGGCCGGCGGACCTGGCGGTGTTTTATCCCTTGTCCTACCAGACTGCAGCGACGTGGAAGATTGCCGCTTCACTGCTATTCCTTATAGGTGTCACGGTTTGGGTGCTGCGCCGTTTTCGCAGTGCCCCTTACCTGTGGGTCGGATGGCTGTGGTTTCTGGTTTCGCTGGTGCCGGTGGTGGGATTTGTCAAAGCAGGCTTCCAGGAAATTGCCGATCGTTACACGTACTTTCCTTTGATCGGTATTTTGCTCATGGGGGTTTGGGGACTGGCCGAAGCCGTGAAGCATTGGAACGTCTCTATGAAGGCGGTCCGGTTTGCAAGCGCATTGCTCGGGGTCGGTTTGATGTTCGTGTCCTGGAATCAAACCCGTGTCTGGGAAAACAGTGTGACTTTGTTTCAGCATGCCGTGGATCATACGGAACACAATGATTTCGCCCACAACAATCTTGGCCATGCTTTGTTGGCGAAAGGTAAGGCGGACGAAAGTATCGTTCATTTCAACAAGGCGTTGGAGATCAGTCCCCATCACGCCTTGGCCCGTCTCAATCTGGCCAAGGCCTATCGGATATTGGACCGGCCCCGGGAGGCCATCCATGCCTACAATCGAATTTTGCAGGCGCAACCCAACCACGTGGTGGTCCATTTCGAATTGGGCAAGTTGTACCATAAGGTAAAAGAAGGCCCTCATGCCATTCGCCATACCCGCATTGCACATG
This sequence comes from Nitrospinaceae bacterium, assembly GCA_028278405.1. Classification (GTDB taxonomy): domain Bacteria; phylum Nitrospinota; class Nitrospinia; order Nitrospinales; family Nitrospinaceae; genus SZUA-226. Next base: position 56,256 of record JANQEK010000029.1, on the reverse strand, counting down.
CATTGCTGATACGGAACTATGGCCCGGACTTCGACAAGACTCATGAGGCCGAAGAAAACCTGAAGCATTATTACCAGGTGTATGATCTGAAACCGTAAACCCTTCCTACTCAATAAGTTCTAAGCCGCCTCTTTCAACAGTTATCCGAAAACCCGACTCAATAAATAGGACATTCAAATCAAAAAGTCGTAGACTGAGATTATGGATTAGAGGGGGCCAGATCAGTGATATTTAAAGCGGATTACAATCCGCATGGAGGTCAGTCATGAATACACCTCACACCCCCCGAGAAAAAACCAAAGTAAAATACTTCAATAAGCTCGAACAAATCTCCGAATTAAAATCTGATGAGCGTCAAACACTGAACAAGGTGGTCGATACCTTTGTTTTTCGCACCAATGATTATTATCAATCGCTCATTAACTGGGATGATCCTAATGACCCGATCAAGCGTTTGATCATTCCTGATGCCAAAGAGCTCAACGACAAAGGCCAACTCGATGCATCGAACGAACACGCGTATACCGTGGCCAAGGGACTGGAGTACAAATACGATTCCACCGTCATCATGCTGGTTAACGAAACGTGCGGGGCCTATTGCCGTTTCTGTTTTCGCAAGCGTCTGTTCATGGACGATAACGACGAGGTGACAAAGAATATATCCGAAGCGCTGGATTACATTCGAACTCATCCGGAGATCAGCAATGTCCTACTCACCGGCGGCGACCCAATGGTTATGTCCACCAGCAAGCTGGAGCCTCTGGTTCGTCAGGTTCGCGAGATCGATCATGTCCGAATAATCCGCATCGGTACCAAGATGCCGGCGTTCAATCCGTATCGAATTATCGACGACCCCTCTTTACTGGAGATGATCAAAAAATACACCACGCCGACCAAGAAAATTTACGTCGTTGCACATTTCAATCATCCGGTAGAGATTACCGATGCGGCGATTCAAGCTATCAATCTTCTCCAGAAAGCGGGCGCGATTATGGTGCACCAGACTCCGTTGATCGACGGTGTCAACGACGATCCGCTGGTACTGAATGAATTGTTGAACGAAATGTCTTTTCTGGGCGTGACACCGTATTATGTGTTCCAATGTCGGCCTACAGCCGGTAACCGGACCTTTTCGGTGCCGCTGGAGCGAGCATTTGAAATATTCGAGATGGCTCGGGTCAAATGCTCCGGTCTCGCCAAGCGCGCGCGTTTTGCAATGTCCCATGAGACAGGCAAGATAGAAGTGGTTGGCCTCACTCCGAACCAGATCTACTTCAAATATCACCGCTCAGCACAGAACGGTAACAGCGGCAAGTTCATGGCTTTCAAACGTAACCCGGATGCCTACTGGTTCGACGATTACATTGAAACCCAAAACACCATTGATTTCCCGCTATCAGCCCTCAATGTTCAGGAGTGGGTGGACTGGGGTCTAATGGATAAAAGTTGATCTCTCGATACATGGGAGCAGGTGAATTGATTTTCCACAGGTCTTTTGTGATACTGAAAAGGCCTGTGGAATTTTTTTGTTTGCCGTTCATGCTCTATGAATAAGCTCTTAAACCTTTCTATTCTCCAGATTTCCCTTCTGTTGGTGCTCGCCAATGTGCTGGTCTACGGCCAAGTCATTGGCTTTGAATTCGTCAACTTTAAGGATACGTTTTATGTCGAGAACGACCACGTCAAAAACGGCCTGACCTGGGAAGGTTTCGTCTGGGCGTTTTCTCACAAGTACAATCTCTCCCAGTCTTTGAACTGGATATCTCACATGCTCGATGTCGAGTTGTTTGGCCTCAATCCTGCGGGCCATCACGCCGTTAGCCTGTTTCTCCATGTAGTGAACACGGTGATTTTTTTTCTGATTGTAAACAACCTGACCGGTTCACAGAACAAGAGTGCAGTCGCCGCGATTCTGTTCGCGATTCATCCACTGCGGGTGGAAACGGTGGCGTGGGTCGCCGACCGCAACGACCTCTTGGCCATGCTGTTTGCTCTGTTGTCCTTGGAGGTGTACCGCCGGTTTGCGCGCAATCCCAACATTCTCCGCTATGTGTTGATGGCGATCTGTTTTGTTTTGGCGCTTTTGGCCAAGCCGGTGATGGTGGTTCTGCCATTCGTATTTCTGCTGATTGATTTCTGGCCTCTGAATCGATTGCAGGGTGAGACAGGTTCCACGGAAATCAATTGGCGAGCTCTGGGTAAATTGCTGATTGAGAAAATTCCTCTTTTCCTGATCATCGGTTTCTCCCTTTTTATGATTTTCAAAGGGTCCGAATCGCACCCAATAGAGAGTGACACGGCATCCGTTCCCTGGCTCGTTCGTTTGGCGACAATGCCCGTGCTTTATATGAAATATCTGTTCCATATACTCTGGCCGGCTCAGTTTTCCGTTTTTTATCCCGCAAGTCAGGAAATGCCGCCACTCTGGCAATGGAGCGGGTCCCTGCTGATTTTCTTGGTTCTCACCTTCGGTGCACTTTCCCAGTGGAAACGGCACCCGTACATTACGATGGGCTGGTTGTGGTTCGCGGGATCACTGCTGCCGATGACTGGTCTGCTTAGACTGGGTGATCACGATATGGCCGACCGCTACACCTACTTTCCCCTGATCGGGATTTTTATCATGGTGGTCTGGGGTCTGGCGCAATGGAAGGTGATGCGAGAGCAGGAAGGGTGTGTCGCTGCTGTGACCGGAGGCGTTTTTCTGGTTGTGTTGATGATGATTTCGTTTGTGCAGACGTCGGTCTGGAAAAACAATTTCACCCTGTACCGGCACGCCCTGGCGGTGGACGACACCAACTATTTTGCACACAATAACCTGGGCGTCGCGTGGTTGGGTCAGCACCAGCCGGAAAAAGCCGTATTGCATTTGAAACAAGCGGTGACCCATTGTCCGCGCTGTATCGAATCCTGGCTCAACCTTGGCGAATCCTACAAGGCCATGCAACAGTGGCAACCCGCTGTGGATGCCTTTCGCGAGGCCCTGGCGGTGAAGGGCGATAACGTCATCGCCCACGAAGTATTGGGGGCACTCTATCATTCCAGAGGGGACGGCTGGCTCGCCATCCACCACAGCCGCCGGGCGGAGGCGACTTACTCGAAACGATTCGGTCCCGATTACGACAAAGCAGTCGCCCTCCGGCAGAAGCTTGAAGTCTACTACCGGGAATATTTCCTTCGCCCCGAAGATTTTGCCTCGGAATCGTGATCCCCAACCCTTGAACGATCTGCTACAATACTTGCCTTTATGACCCCCAGTGTGAACGGGGGACTGCAACCCCGGGAGCCCCGAATTGAGTCACGAAGAACACGCTCAGCCGACCAACTTCATCCACAAGATCATCGAGGAAGACCTCGACGCCGGCAAAAACGAGGGATGCGTCCACACGCGCTTTCCGCCGGAGCCGAACGGCTACCTGCACATCGGCCACGCCAAGTCGATCTGCCTCAACTTCGGCCTCGCGGAAGCGTTCGGTGGCAAATGCAATTTGAGATTCGACGACACCAACCCGGTCAAGGAAGAAGAGGAGTTTGTCAACAGCATCAAGGAGGACGTGAAGTGGCTGGGCTTCGACTGGGAAGATCGCGAGTTCTTCGCCTCAGATTATTTTGCGCAGCTTCACCGCTGGGCGGTCAAACTGATCGAAGAAGGCAAAGCCTACGTCGAAGACCTCACTGCTGACGAAATCCGCGAGTACCGCGGCACGCTTTCCGAACCGGGCAAAAACAGCCCGTACCGTGACCGCTCCGTCGAAGAAAATTTGAAATTGTTCGAGGAGATGAAGCAGGGAAGATTTCCGGACGGTGCAAAAGTCCTGCGCGCTAAAATCGACATGGCCTCGCCCAATATCAATATGCGCGATCCGGTGCTGTACCGCATCCTCCACGCCGAGCACCACCGCACCGGCGGCGACTGGTGCATCTACCCGATGTACGACTGGGCGCACGGGCAGTCGGACAGCATCGAGGGTGTCACCCATTCCATCTGCACGCTGGAATTCGAGGACCATCGTCCGCTCTACGACTGGTGTCTCGATGAGCTCGGCGTGTTCCACCCGCGGCAGTACGAGTTCGCGCGCCTCAACCTGACGTACACCGTCCTCAGCAAGCGCAAACTGCTGCAACTGGTGACGGAGAAGATTGTCAATGGTTGGGACGATCCCCGCATGCCGACGATCAGCGGGTTCCGGAGGAGGGGATTCACGGCGTCATCGATCCGCGAGTTCTGCGACCGTATCGGTGTCGCCAAAGCCAACAGCACGGTTGATCTCGCTCTGCTTGAATTCTGTCTGCGCGAAGAGTTGAACCAGAGCGCGCCGCGAGTCATGGCGGTGCTGAAACCGCTCAAGATCGTCCTCACCAATTATCCGGAAGACAAGGTTGAGGAGTTGGAAGCCGAGAATAATCCGGAAAACCCGGAGGCGGGGAGTCGAACGATCCCGTTTTCGCGGGAGCTGTATATCGAGCAGGAAGATTTCATGGAAGACCCGCCGAAGAAGTTTTTCCGTTTGGCACCCGGTAAAGAAGTGCGTTTGAAGCACGCCTATATCATCAAATGCGAGGAAGTGATCAAGAACGATAAAGGCGAGATCACCGAACTGCGGTGTGTGTACATTCCCGAAACCAAGAGCGGCGAAGCTGAAGCCGGACGCAAAGTGAAGGGGACTCTGCACTGGGTTTCCGCCCAGCACGCGTTTGAAGCCGAAGTACGTTTGTATGACAACCTGTTCTCCGAGATCGAGCCGGACAAGATCGAGATACCGGGCAGCCTCAATCCCAACTCACTCGATGTGCTGACCGATTGTAAACTCGAACCCAGCCTGAAAGACGCCAAGTCCGGCGACCGGTTCCAGTTCCTGCGCATGGGCTATTTCATCGCCGACGCCAAAGACAGCCAGCCCGGCACCCCCATCTTCAACCGCACCACCCCCCTCCGCGACACCTGGGCCAAAGTCCAGAAGAAGAAATAATGGCTTCCCCTTATAACCTACTGGAAAATATGAGATAATTCTCTGTGTTCGATTTTATTGCTTTTCCTAAGATTTGTCGTAATATTTGCCTAATATGATGCGAAATCATACATTCATTGATCTGTTTGCAGGGTGCGGTGGACTTTCACTTGGGTTGATGCAGGCAGGTTGGAAAGGTGTTTTCGCTGTTGAAAAATCCCCCGATGCCTTCCAAACCCTGTCACACAACTTCTGTAAGAAAAATTCTAAGTATAAATTTGATTGGCCTGATTGGTTGCCATGTGAACCCATGTCGATCCAACAAATCTTGAGCAAGCACACCCAAAAAATAAGAAAACTAAGGGGTAAGATTGACCTCATTGCCGGGGGGCCCCCTTGCCAAGGTTTTTCATACATTGGGCTCCGCAACCCAAGGGACCATAGGAATAGGCTTACGTCAGAGTATATAAAGGTAGTCGATTTAATCAGGCCACGGTTTTTATTATTAGAAAATGTGAAAGGATTCCAAACGGCTTTTAAAAATGGGAAAAAACCTTATTCCCTTAAGGTCAAAAAGCGGTTGGAAAATTTAAAATGGGGTGGGTACCATGTTTATCCAAGCATGATAGAAGCATCAAAGTTCGGGGTACCCCAACCACGTTCAAGGTTCATCATGTTAGCCGTTAGGAAGGACATTGGAAAGTTCATAAATGATCCCTTTGAGTTCATGGATTCACTTATTCCGGATTTCAGGAAAAAAAAGAGACTCAATGGCCATAGCACAACTGTATTAGAAGCAATTGGGGATTTGGAAGTGGGTGGGAAAGATCTTATTGGTTCATTAGATGGGAAAGGTTTTAGGGAAATAAAATACGAACAACCTGAAGAACTTAGCCCTTACCAAAAACTAATGAGAAAAGGAGTCCCTTCAGGATACATCCCGAACAGTATTCGGTTGCCAAATCATAAGCCGACAACTCTGGAAAAATTTAAAACAGTCCTTAAGGTGTGCCCTAAAGGTATATCCGTATCAAAAGAACACCGCAAACAACTTAATATGAAGAAGCATTCCTTCACACCTTTGCACCCTAAAAAACTAGCCGCAACGGTTACCACATTGCCTGATGACACCCTGCACTATAAGGAACCACGGATTTTAACTGTAAGGGAAAACGCCAGGCTACAATCCTTTCCAGATTGGTTCTCTTTCCAAGGCAAGTATACAACAGGCGGCAATATGCGAAAAAAGGAATGCCCCCGTTACACTCAAGTCGGCAATGCCGTTCCCCCTTTGATGGCAGAGGCTATTGGTTTGACAATTAAAAAATTACTTCCCAGATGAAAAAGTTAAAAAAAGTTAGCTTTGCCGCACATGCCCGAATAAAGGATATTGTGGGGCGTGGCCTTATTAATAACGACAATGTTGCTATTATTGAACTTATAAAAAACTCCAAAGATGCAGGCTCAAAAAATGTAAAAATAAATTTTAGCGATGCGATACAAATTAACCCCTCCTCTAAACTTATTATTCAAGATGCTGGGCAAGGAATGTCTCTCGACGATATAAAGTTCAAATGGCTAAACATCGCTTATTCGGACAAAAAACACGGAATAAATATGAAGGGGCTTCCCTTTGCGGGCAGTAAAGGTATTGGTAGGTTTTCATGTGATCGTCTAGGAAAGAAGCTTGATTTATACACTAAAGCAAACTCGGGCGAAATCATTCACCTTCCAATTGATTGGACAGCATACGAGATTGATGAAAGAACAAAGAAGGTTAGCGATATATATTCGACTCCTAATATTATTACCAATCGCGAATTTAAAAGTAAGACCGGATTGGGAGTATTTAAATCAGGAACTGTTCTTGTAATTAATGAATTGCGTAGTTCATGGGGAAGTGAAAAGTTAAAAAAGTTAAGGAGGGAGCTTGAGCGATTTGTAATTGATCCGAATCATAAATTCGCTGTTTATTTGCATTCTTCAGATTTTCCAAAAATCAAACAGGTTAATGGAAAAGTCGAAAATAAGATTTTTGACAAGCTCGATTTTAGGACAACTTCTATACATTCCGAAATTGATGAAAAAGGAAAAGAAATAAAAACAACGTTACGCCATGATGCCCATGATATTTTTACCCTTATCGAAAAAAATCCATATCTGCATTTAAAGTCTATTAGCGTATCCTTGTACTACCTGAATCAACCTGCCAAATCCTTCTTCAAAAGGGAAACGGGTTATAGTCTTGTAGATTTTGGTTCAGTGTTTCTTTTCTTAAATGGATTTAGAGTAATCCCGTATGGTGAGCCAACAAATGATTGGTTAGCTATTGATAGAAGAAAACAACAAGGACACAGTAGGTATCTTGGAACTAGGGAAATTTTTGGCCGTGTTGAAATAACTGATAAAGACGATATCTTTTCTGCCATCTCTAGCCGGGAAGGATTGGTCCATAACGAAGCTTATCTTGAGCTCACCTCAAATCAGCAAAAAGTAAATTCTTCACTAAATGATGGCAAGTTGTATGGATATATCCAAAACTTATTTAGAAAATTGGAGATGTTTGTGGTTGAAGGATTGGATTGGGACAGAATAAATAGAGAGGTCCAAAATGATGATGACTTTAACATAGAAGAAGGCGATATAGAATATGCTGACAGAGATAAATCTATTTTGGAGTCCTTAGCTTCTATTATTTATATAAGAAGTGACAAGGAGAATATTACCAATATCATTTTTAATGAGGATTATATTAAAAATTTAGCTCTAAAAGAAATTTCTTCATATGAGATTTTGGTTCGCGATATTAAAGCTAGATTTTCTGGGCTGTCAATTAGCCAGCTTGAGCCAGTAGATAAAAGAGACCTTTCTAAATTTATTGAGCGTCAGGCAAAAGAGCTCGCTTCAAAGCGGAAAACAAACCTTCAGCTTCAAGAAAAAGCAAAAAAGTTAAGGGAGGATGCGGAAAGGATAAGGAAAACAACAGAGCAGCTTACGAGTGAAAATCTTTTTTTGCGAGCGCAGGCCAATGAAGATTTAGATGCCATCATAAACCTTCATCATCAAACTATTTTATATGCTGATACAATCGCAAAAGCGATTATAAATTTCAGGAGAAAAATAGAAAAAGGTTTTGATCCCAAAAAAGCAAAAGATTTCATAGACAAGATAGAAATGCAAAATAATAAGATCTTAAAAATATCTCGATTTGCAACTCATGCCAATTTTAGAATATCTTCAGCAAAGGCAAATGCAGATATTTTCACTTTTATCAAAAAGTATTTATCAACCTTAGACGAGTTCAAAATATATAGCGATCTTTGCGTGGTAGATAATATCCCTGAGTCTCTTCAGCTAGCAAAGAAATTTAGGCCATTGGAGCTAACTATGGTTATTGATAACCTGCTCAACAATGCAAAAAAAGCCAATGCAAGGAAAATCAAATTTTCAGCGTCAAAGAAGGGTCGTAATTATTTAATTATTGTGTCTAATGATGGGGATGGCTTGAGTAAAAATATTGATAACTTAGATAGCATTTTTGAAAAGGGAGTCACGACAACTTCTGGATCTGGTTTGGGATTATTTCATTTAAAAAAAGTAGTTTCAGAGGATTTTGGGGGCGATGTATTTGTAGAAAATAGTAAAAAAGGGAATTTTGCCATAGGAATTAAAATAAAATGAGATTGAGCTATAACATACTATGGTGTGAAGATGATGCCGAATGGTTGGAAGAAACTGAAGAAGGTGTTAAGGATCATTTAAAAGACTTGGGGTTTGTTGCTCAAATCAGCGCGGTTCGGTCTGAAAACATAGAGGAGCTGGAAGCGGAGTTAAATAATTCAAGCAACTATGATTTAATACTTGTTGATTATAGGTTTAATGACAAAACTGTAGGCGGAGAGTTTATCAAAAAAATCAGAGATCACAATATTTACGCTGAGGTAGTATTCTATTCTGGGGTAAGTAGCGAGGATTTGCACCGAGTGATTTCGGATCATAAGCTAGAGGGTGTTTATGTAGCCCAACGTGCTGGCGAACCATTTTACGACAAGGTTTTCAAAGTAATTGAGACCACTGTTCGAAAAGTTTTAGATCTGAATTCTTTGCGCGGAATAGTAATGGCGTCTACATCGGGGATTGATAAAAAGATTTTCCAAATTATTAAGACTTTTTATAATGAAACTCTCGATGACGGTAAAGAGAAAAATACTTTTCGCGAAAAAATTTTAAAAAGAATAAAAAAGAAGCTAGAGGAACGTTTGAGAAATTTTGGAAAAGTTAATTATGATGATCCATGGGAATACTTGGGGTCAACAATTAATTTCTGGTCCGATCTGAGAATCGCAACGCTAAGTAAAGAAATTCTTGAGCAATATTTCGATGCAAAGAATTCCAAGAGTGATCATAATAAATTTTATCAAGTAATAGAGCAATATAGGGAAACGAGCAAAAAACGGAACCTGCTAGCGCATGAAGAGGAAGAATTAACGAGTGATGAAGATGGGAAAATGGTGATTAAAGTAAAAAATTTCAAGTTTGATGAGACTACTGCAAAAGACATTAGGAAAGATTTGGTCGAGCAAGATTCAATGGTTAATAAGTTTCTTGAGAACCTTAGTCAGAAGCCATGAGGTTATATCGTCTGGAAATATTTTTTTATTCCTCGCACAGTATTCAATATTAAAAGTTAATCAATGCTCTTTATGAAGATGCTTTGGTAAATGTGAATTTAGGGATTTTTCAAGTTTTTTTATTATCTTCCCGGGCTTTTTGGTTTCACACTCCCAAATTGTTAAAACTCCCCACCCCAACCTTTTTAGTTCCCTTTTGTTTTTTTCGTCCCTGAAATGATTTTGTTTGAATTTTTCTTCCCAGAACTTAGTATTTGTTGTGGGTAAATGCGATATTGGGCATTTTCTGTGTTGGTGCCAAAAACAACCATGAACAAAAATTACCTTTTTGAATCGCTTGAAAACTAAATCAGGCTTTCCGGGTAAATCTTTTCGATGGAGACGAAACCGGAATCCCATACGGTGAGCAATAGACCTCACTACCAACTCTGGTTTGGTATTTTTTCCCTTAATGCTAGACATTATCTTGCTTCGTTTTTCCGGTGTTAAATTATCAGCCATTCTAATTTTGATCCTTATCCTGACGCTATAAGGCGTTCTTTAACCGCTCAATGGTTCTCTCTTTCCCCAGCAGGAGCACCACATCATAAATTCCAGGGGAGGCAGTTTTGCCGGTGAGGGCGACACGGACGGGCTGGGCGAGTTTGCCGAGTTTGAGTCCGGCTTCTTTGACGGTCTGTTTGAACAGGGCTTCGACAGCGTCGTGGTCCAACGGCTCCTCCATTCCCTCCAACCCCGCCACCAGTTTCTCAAACAAAGGCTTCACTTCCGGTGTTAAAAACTTGGCTTTCGCTTTCTCGTCAAATACCACTTCATCCTTTAGGTAAAACTCAGCGCCGTGGGCCATTTCAATCAGCGTTTTGGCGCGTGGTTGGAGGGCGGGGATGACTTTCATGAGGTCGTCTTGCGTTTTGCCGTGACCCTCGTTCAGAATGCCTTCTTTAATGAGAGCTGCTTCAAAGGGTTCGACCAGTTCCTCCGGCGTGGACTTCTGAATCCACTGCTCGTTGACCCATAACAGTTTTTCAGGATTGAACACCGCAGCGGAAATCGTCACATGCTCCAGTGAAAAGTGTTCGATCATTTCCTGCTGTGTGAACAATTCCTGGTCGCCGTGGGACCAGCCGAGGCGTGCTAGGTAATTGATCAGCGCATTGGGCAGGTAGCCCATATCGCGGTAGGCGAGGGTGGCCGTCGCGCCGTGGCGTTTCGATAGGCGTGATTTGTCGGCGCCGAGGATCATGCTGATGTGCGCGAACTGCGGCCGCGGGAAATTGAGAGCGTCGTACATCAGCGCCTGCCGGGGGGTATTGGACAGATGATCATCGCCCCGGATAACGTGGGTGATGCGCATATCGGCGTCGTCCACCACCACGACGAAGTTATAGGTCGGCGTGCCGTCGGTGCGCAGGATGATGAAGTCGTCGAGTTCCGCCACGTCGAACTCCACGTTGCCGCGCAGGAGGTCTTTGACGACGACGTTGCCCGTTTGCGGGCACAGGAAGCGCACGACGTGCGGCTCATTCGGCTGGTCCTTGCGGCCGCGGCAGGTGCCGTCGTATTTCGGCTTGGCGCCCTGGTCCATCGCCAGTTTGCGGCGGCGCTCCAGATCCTCCGGAGAACAGTAACAGCGGTATGCCTTCCCTTCCCTCAGCAGTTGATCGACCTTTTCCTTGTAGAGGTCTTGCCGTTCCATCTGGCGGAAGGGTCCCTCGTCCCAATCGAGCCCCAGCCATTGCATTGATTCGATGATTTCCTGAATCGAGTTCTCAGTCGAGCGTTCGCGGTCGGTGTCCTCGATTCTCAGAATGAATTTGCCTTTGTGGTGGCGCGCGAACAGCCAGTTGAAGAGGGCGGTGCGCACCCCGCCGATATGCAGGAAACCGGTGGGGCTGGGCGCGAACCGGACGCGTACTTCTTCAGTCATGAACAGTCCTTTGCGGAGTACCTCCGCTGGTAACTTTAAACATGTGTTTTTCGCTGAAGCCAGGGGTGAAAGGATAAACAAAATCTGCTCCGGGGCTTGCCCAGCGCTGGGGGGTCTAGTTTAACCGATTGAGAGGCTCTTGATAAGCCTCAAAAAATTCAGGGGGTTTTCCCCGGCATGAGGGGTAAGAGACAAAAATGGGCCTTGAGGAGCGACGGGAAGTGTCAAAATCCGGCCCTCGTGAACAGACCGTAAAAATCTCATATTTTTCTAATATATTGAATACTTAGGGCTAACTGAAAGGGGTAGTTTTTGGGTATTGTTGGCATCTATCTTGCTTGTTACTATAACAGTAAAGGTATTGATGATTGCTTCATGAATCTTTAATCGGAAGAGTTTGAGATGAGCAAGATGATGCAGCCTGGCGGACCCGACAAGAAAGCGCGCGAACAAATCAGAACCAATAAGAAGAATGCCCGCATCGGATTTCTGGAGTCGATGGGGGACAGCGGTTACGACAACCGGACCGATCCCAATTATTGTTTTGATGTGTTGCAGAACTTCATGAAAAAAGAAAATCCTGATGAAGAGGCTCTTGGTTAATCCGGGAGTTAATTAAGGTAGAAAGTGTGACTTCAAGGATGGGTTAAGGAGGGCACAAAGTGAAACAGCCGGCTCAGGGGTGGGCCGGCTGTTTCTTTTTGGGCTACGGAATAAATCACAGCATCCGAAAGAAAAACTTTACTTAGTTACAGGCAACAGATACCGGGTTCGTGCCGGTGTTGGTCACCGTTACTTTACCGCTGATATCGCCAATGGAGTCACCGCGGCTGAAAGCCGTCTGACGGGTCAGAACCACTTTGCTGCGACCCATGGTACCCATTCGTCCCAAACCGGTTTTACCTTTGTCCGTACCATTTACAGAACGATTGTCATCGTTCGGTCCCAGGCTGATGGGAACGGTGGTGGCGTTGGAGGATTTCCAAACCACAACGTTTCCGGTACCCCGGTCATTGGTGGTGTATCCGAAATCACTGGAGTTAGCTTTGTTGGCGATTTTAGCAACAGAAATGGTGATGGATTTTGCATCGTTACAGGTAGCCGTTTGACCGGTTTTGATGTTTCCGGCGAATGCAGTGGCCGTGACACCTGCAAACAGAACAACAGTTAACAAAGTTACCTTTTTCATTCTCCACTCCTTTCAAAGTAAGTGAAACCTCAGGTTTTCAACAACTCAAAAAAACTTTTGCTCCCAACGCGCGCTGAATGAAGGTTACGCGGTTTGGAGCGGAACCACGTTAATCTGCAAACAAATCGAATCTATAGAATCCGTTTTTGGCTTCAACGAATAACAAATCGAGTAAGGGCCTTTTTTGGAAAATTGCAGGCCGAACGATTGGCCGGAAGCAAAGGACTCAATACTCAAAAGCTTTTTATTCGAATGATCTTTAATGATTGATGTTTCATACAACTCCTGCGGGTAGTTATTGAGAAAAGTCACTGTTGACCCGACAGGAATGCGAATGTCCTGTTCTTGATCCGTTGCTTTCAGAGAAATCGTACGAGCCAGCGATTCACCGAAAAGATTCGCAGGCTGGCAAAGGCAAATCGCCATGACCGCGAGACCGATTGTTTCCAAAGAACGGACCGAAATTTTTTTAAGAAAACCTTTTAAAAGACTCATATAGAAATAACCGAATAACCCCAATTCGGCAGTTGTGCTGTTGCAAGACCCTCTGGAATTGGCGAAGTTAATACGGTCTTTTGGAGGGGAGTTTAGTTGATCCGGGGAATTGGGGGTATCAGGCGATATCCTAATTTTATGTAGGAAAAACACCTAGATAGAGTAGGATTCCGCACCGGGAAAAGAAGGGCCTCGGTGCGGGACTTTTTCAGATCAACTCATGCTGGATGGCGTAGTGGATCAATTCCGCATTTTTTTTCATTTTCATTTTATCCAGGATGCGGGTCCGGTGGGTACTGATGGTTTTGACGCTCAGCGACAATTCATTTCCTATCTCGGTGAGGGATTTGCCTGTGGCGATCATGGAAAAGACCTGGTACTCCCGGTCGGACAGAAGTTCGTGCAGCGGTTTGTCGATATTCAGAAAATCGAAGGCCAGTTTTTCGGTGATGCTGGCGCTCGCATAATTTCCCCCCTGAGCCACTTTCCGTACCGCTTCAAGAAGAGTGTCGATGGAACTTTCCTTGGTCAGGTAGCCGGAAGCCCCCGCTTTGATAAACCGGACGGCGTACTGATTTTCCGGATAAACGCTGAGAATCAAAACCGGGATCTTGGGATGTTCGGCCTTTAATTGTTTGAGAACCTCCAACCCGGCTTTCCCCGGCATGGAAATATCCAGCAATACCAGGCTCAAATCGTGATCCCGGACTTTCCCCAGAACATCATTTCCGTTCTCGGCTTCACCGACAACTTCGATATCCGGAGTTTCGCTAAAGGCGTTCTTCAACCCCTGGCGAAACAAAGGGTGATCATCTGCAATGAGGATTTTAATTTTGGATTTGCATTCGGTTATCATCTTCAACTCCTGCTGATTTGGACCACAACGGTCGTTCCTTTTTGAGCTTCGCTTTGAAAATCCACTTCCCCTCCCCAAACCCGGGCTCGCTCGCGCATACCTAAAATTCCCAGCGACTTTCCGTTCTGAAGGTGTTTGGAATCGATACCAATTCCGTCGTCCTCGACCCGGAGCGTGATCATGTTCGATTCATCCATCAGGTTGACTTTAACATGATGGGCCTGGGAATGGCGAACGACATTTGTCAGAGTTTCCTGAAAAATCCGAAACATGGCGGTAGACCGGGCGCAGTCGATTTTTGGATCCGTCAGGTTCAAATCCAGATCGCAACGAATGCCCGTGCGCCGTTCAAAATCTTTGCCCTGCCAGGATATGGTTTCCTGCAGCCCGAAATCGTCCAGGATGGGCGGCCGAAGATCGTGGATCAATTCCTTTACGGCGGGGATGGTTTGGTCGACCAGACCCAGAATCGTTTCTGCATTTTTTTGAAGAGGGGGAGCCTGGTTGTTTAACTTTTTCTGTAGCAGGGAAATTTCCAGTTTCAAGGCGGTCAACACTTGCGCCAACTCATCATGGATTTCGCGGGCGATGCGCGTGCGTTCTTCCTCCCGAACCATTTCGAGCCGATGGTACAGGCTGAGCAGTTGTTGCCGGGAATGGAGGTCTTCTTGTTCTGCCCGCTGGCGTTCGATAACCCGTCCCAGCTGAGCTCCGATGTGCCCCATAACCTCCAGCAGTTTGTCTTCCGGTTCGGCCGCTTCCTCGGAGAAAAATTCCATAATGCCCACGACCTCTTCCCGGATCAGAACCGGAAACGCAAAACCCGCTTTGACACCCAGGTTATGAGACAGTTTGGCACGTGGAAAATTTGGATCCTCCGTCACGTCGATAATCCATGCAGGTTTGCCGCTTTCCAGCACCCGGCCGGGGAGCCCGATTCCAGGATCAAAGTTGGTTGCTTCGGAAATCTCCCGGAAGGTTTCGAATTGATTCAAATTATCAAGGTGCCAAATGGTCGATGAAACGAGAGGAGGCCTGGCTGTTTTGTCTACCAGATACAAGTGCCCTACCGGCCATCCGGTATGATGGCAGATTCTCTTCAGGCAATATTGAAAGGTTACCGTCACGCTGCGAGTTTCGTTGGAAGCCACTGCAATATCTTTGTGCAATTGTACAAAGTCGCTTTCCTGTTTCAACAAACGGTTGGCTTCATTCAATTGAAGAGTTCGATCCTTGACCCGCTCCTCCAGATACAAACGAGCGGCAGAGAGCTCCTTTTCCGAACGGTTTTGAAGCTGGCAGAGAAAATAGGTCATCCAGACAGTGAAAATAGATAAAAAGCGATTGAGCAAAACCTTCCAGATTTCACCACCGGCAGGAGATAAAAAGAAACCCACGATAATGAGGAAGGAACCCAGAACGGCACCACCCAGGAGTAAACGCTTGTTGCCCGACAGAAGGCCGACCAGCACCAGCGCGACGTAGAGCATTCCGTCGGCCACTCCGGTGGGAATAAAGATATCCGCCAGAAAAATAAAAACGGCCAATAAAACCCAAATGGCCGTCAGCAAAAAAGGGACTTTTTTGAATTGGTATTTCAGCTTGGCACCTGCATTACTTCGTAAAAAATTTTAGCCGATCATTATACCTGTCGAAATACAGAAGTGCCAATAGGAATCATAATGTCTTTGAAAATAAAGAGGTTGGTGCTTTTTTACGGCCGATCAAAGGACCGAAAACGCTCTATTTTGTGTCAGAAAAACTAAGGGTTTCCCGGTGTCTGGAAATGATATAATTTGCTTATGTTCATGATTCTTCCTCAATCCAAGGAGAAATATCCCATGAAACTTAAATTCCTGATAGCCATCTGCTTGATCGGATTTTGGGCTGGAACGCTCCAGGCTGCCGAACAACGCGGAGCGTTGGTATTGAATAAAATCCCGATTTACGAATTTGAGGATGCGAAGCGGTTGGGTTGCACAGAAATGTTTGACGTCAGATTTGGTCGAGATGTTTCTGATATGCGTGAATTTCGGAATTATCATTGTCAAGGCCGTTACGAGATGACGGTGAGAGGTGAAAAGGGAAGGACTGTGACCCTCTTTGCTCGATTTAACTTCGGCCAGGAAAGCGGATTTCTGGTGATAAGAAAAACTGACGACCGGTTGGTTTGGATTCACGATCTGGAAGATATGCCACCGGGCCAATGGACCACCGTTCCGGCGGGCCGACAATCGGGCGGGTACGAAGCATTTTTTCATAGTGTTTCTGGATTTGATCAAAATCTTTCCTCAATAAAGTGGGGCCAGTGGTGGCAGGGGGATATTCCTCGAAAGACGGGATACCAGCCGCCCGCCAATGAAGAATCACTGACTCAATAGGGTTTGAAGATTCGGAGCAATCGGAGTGTTTCGTGGGTATCACTGAAGTCCAGTGCCGATCCATCCTCACTCGCGCCAGCGGTTATTTGCGGGAAGTGTGCTCGCATTCCCTCAATCCCTACACCGGTTGCGGGTTTGGCCGGTCGGCCTGCGGGGTCGGTTGTTACGTCCGCCATAACACCTGGTTGACTAAAGGGCGGGACTGGGGAGCTTTCGTCGATGTCAAAACAAATGCTCCGGAAATTTATCTGAAAACCTGTGAAGCGGAACAACGCTGGGCGCATCGGCGGGGTCGACCGTTCTCAGTCTTCTTCTCCAGTTCCACCGAACCCTGGCAGCCGCTGGAAAAAAAGTACCGCATCACCCGTCAACTGCTGGCAGCGATGCAGGTGCATCCTCCGGATGAATTAATCCTGCAAACGCATTCCACCGCCATGCTCGACGACCTGTCTATAGTTGCTGAGTTGTCCCGGCGATGCCGATTGCGTGTGCATGTTTCCATTGAGGGTGATACCGAGCGTTTGCCTGGACTCCCCCCACCGCCCGCGTCTGTTACGGGTAGGATTGAGTTGCTGCGTCAGTTGAGTTCTGCTGGAATTTTTGCGGTGGCCTGCCTGTCTCCTCTCTATCCCATGAAGCGTCCCGAATCTTTTTTCGAACAACTGGCGGAAGTAGGAGTCGATGCTGTGGTCATCGATCACTTTATTGAAGGCGACGGCACTGCGGAAGGCAGCCGCACCTTAAAAACGGAATTGCCTGGTTCGATGGCAGCGATGGATTCTGAATCGACTCACCTCGGATACCGCGACCGCATCGCTGCTATTGCACAGAGTTATCTGCCTGTCGGCATCTCGGCTTCTGGATTTGCCGGTCACTATTCCAAAAGCTGATTATTGAGGTTTGAATGCAACGAGCGGTGGGCGTTTCGGCAATTTATACTTGCCGGCCTTGAACGTTTTCATCAGGCCGACACGCCGGGCAGGCCAAGTGCCTTTCAGCACGTTGGTGGGAGCGGGGCCTTCAAATACCAGATAACCGTATTTGCTGTAATGCGGCAATTTACGAATCAGGCCGGGAATGCTTTTCGGATTGTCAGTGATGATCCAGGTGGCGGAACGCGTGGCATCGTGCGGATGTGGCACGGTGAACATGAAGCTGTGGTTCTTCCAGGTAAAAATTTTTCCCTCAATCGAAACTCCATTTTTACTCAAATAGACCTCTTTGTGTCGTAACGAGGGTTTCAGCGATTGTGCGACGCTGTTGTCTTTGCCGAACACCCACAACGCTCCCCGAGGTGCCGGGAGGTAAGAAACATCGTCAAATTGTTTCGTCGGTTTCCCCAGTTGTTGAGCGAACTGTTTGTATGCTTGGCTCAACGGTTTCTTTTCTTGTTTGGAAAAAACGGTTACGGCGGTTTCGGTTCCATAACTCTGGCCGATACTTGGCGGCGCTTCGCGCGGGTCGAGTTTGCGAAACAGGTCGGTGTAAGGATCGAGCATAACCGCTTGCGGTTTTCCCGGAACGAATAACTGCAGTTCCTGTCTGGCCTTCGATTCCAACGCCAGGTTTTTGATATGGGGTTGGTCAGAGCCCTCCACCCACACCGCAACCGGCAGGGTCATATTGAACAGCGGTCGCTTCTGCTTCTGCAAAATATGCAGAGTGAGCCGGTATTCATCCTGGAAATTTTCAACTGAAACATCGGCCAATTCAAGTTCCGGTGCGCCTTTCGCAAGGATCCATTGGCGGAAAAAGACATCCAGCCTTTTGCCGGAGGCCGCTTCGAAATGAGCCCGCAAGGTATTGAACCCGGCGTGACGGAACCTTTGTGTGACAAAAAACTCGCTCAAAGCATCCAGAAACACTTTGTCCCCCAATTCCAGTCGCAGCATGTTGAGCACCATCACCAGTTTGCCGTAACCAATGGCCTGTGAAGCCATGTCGGTGCGTTCACGAAAATTTGAAAGCGGGAAATCGTTGTTGGCATTCACATAACTGGAATATTTTATCAGTTCCTGAAAGCGGTAACGGTCACCCTGGCCCTTCAAGTCGGGGAACAAATGATCTGAAAGATAAGCGGTGAGCCCTTCCGACCAGTTGCCGCCCTGGTAATCGATGTATACTCCGTTGCCCCACCAGTTATGGAGAATCTCGTGCGGATACGACGTGTGCAGAATGAATGGGAAGCGGATGACGCGCGAACCCAGTAGCGTGAACGAAGGCATGCCGTAACCGGTCTGCAAAGCATTCTCCACCACCGCAAATTTTACGAAGGGATAGGCGCCGATCAGTTTCTGATAAAACGCGATGTAAGATTTGGCAGCGTTCAGATACTTTTGTGCCAGCGCTTTTTCCGGCTTGCGCAGGAATACATAGAGTCGGACGTCTTCATAGCGATCGCGGTACTCCTGAAAATGGTCGGCGATGAGAAAAATTTCCTCCATCGGGTCGTCGCATTGCCAGAAGGTATGGCGTGGTCCGTTGACCGTGGTTTCGCGAACGCGCTTGCCTTGGCTGACCACTTTCCATTCGGCGGGCAGGTTGGCGGACAGGGAAAAGGTGATCAGGTCTTTGCCTTCAGGATCATCCACCGCTGGATAAAAGTAACTGGCACCGGACAAAAAAATACCGTGATCTTTTTCCTTTCCGGGAATCCCAGGCAACGTTTCGTCGGTTTCCCGTAGTGAGTCCATATATTTTCCGCGGTACCAAAATTTGATCTGCAGAAAATCCGGCCACGGCTGGTCTTTGGGTTTATGGACGATAATTTTTTGCAAAGATGTGTTGCCGTTTTGAACGGGAGCGAATTTCACTTCCCAGTTCCCTTTGTGTGGGATTTCTGTCTCTACAGTTTTGTAGTTTGCGTGCAGAAAAAAGGTGACAGTCGGCTCTTTGTGATCTCCGGGATACAGAGTGACGAGGTCTTCAATTTTCGCCGAGTGATTGGCCGGGTTTAAAGAAACCGACAGGTCGTGATGAGTGGGACGATTCCATTGTGCAGCTTCGGTACTTGGAACTATTCCGGGAAAAAAACAGATGACCGTTGCGGCTATCAGAGTCCATCGATAGATTAGCGATGGTTTTTGATGAAAGTTCACCATGTAAAGGGAGAGGTGAAAAATTAGCTGAGAACGGCGTCGATGCCGCGATCGGTGCTGCCGAGTACGCGCACAATCACCCGATTGGGCAGGCAGGCGGCAAACCGGTCGGCGTACTGGATATAACCGGATTTGATACACAGTTTGCGGCTGCAGGGCGACTTCAGCACGCGCGCCTTGCCGTCTTTGATTTCCACTTCAGTTTCCCCTATGGGGCCGTTGACGTGTACGATTCGATTCTCAGTGAGCGACAGGCGTTCCACTTCCTTGTGATCGACCTCGATCACCACCCAACTGCCCTTCCGCTGGGAGAAATCCATGCGCGCGAACAAAACGATATTCAGCGCAAACAGGCAGGCAATCAGAATTTTATCAGCACGAGTGATTTGCATGCCTAAGTGTACCACGCCAGCGCAACGGAAAGTGGCTATAAAATATCCATAAAATCCAGGCGATCGCCGAGATATTTTTGGAACGCTTTTTTCAAATTTTGATGCTCGGAGTTTTCGAGTTTGGGGTCGCAGTCGATCAGATTAAAGGCTTCCTTGCGCGTGGTTTCAATGATCTTGATGTCGCGGATGAGATCGGCGAATCGCAGTGACGGCATGCCGGACTGGCGCGTCCCCATGAAATCTCCCGGCCCCCGTATCTGTAAATCCTGCTCGGCGATTTTAAATCCGTCGCAGGAGTCCATCATGGCTTTAACACGCAGTTTGCCGTCATCGGTCAGGGGCGGGTAAGCCACCAGCAGGCAGAACGAGTTGTGTTGACCCCTCCCGACGCGGCCTCGCAGTTGATGCAATTGCGCCAGGCCGAATCGTTCGGCGTGTTCGATCAGCATCACCGTGGCGTTGGGCACGTCGATCCCCACTTCGATGACAGTGGTGGCAACCAGGATATCCGCCTTGCCGGCCTTGAAGTCGGCCATGATGCGCTGGCGTTCCTCCTTTTTGAGTTTGCCGTGAATCAATGAGACTCTGATATCCGGAAACCGTTGCTGCAAGTCTTCATAGACTTCCAGAACTGTTTTTAAGTCCTTGGTTTCCGATTCTTCGATCAGCGGGCAAACCACATACGCCTGCCGGCCCTTTTTGATTTCTTTTTTGATAAAAGCGTACGCCTTGTCACGCTGACTTTCGTAATAACGTTTGGTCTGGATGGGTTGCCGTCCCGGAGGCATTTCGTCGAGTACGGAGACATCCATATCGCCGTACAGCGTCATGGCCAACGAGCGCGGAATAGGAGTGGCGGTCATCACCAGCACGTGTGGGTAGATGCCTTTTTTGCCGATGGCTTCTCTCTGCAATACGCCGAAGCGGTGTTGCTCATCGATCACGGCCAGGCCCAGTTTTTGAAACTCGACTCCTTTTTGGATCAACGCGTGAGTGCCCACGGCGATTTGAGTTTTCCCCTCCTGGATATTTTCGAGCAGTGCCTTCTTGTCTTTGGCGGGCATGGCGCTGGTTAACAGTTGCGCACGAATGCCCAGGGCTTCGCAAAAGGGTTGGATGTTGAGGTAATGTTGTTCCGCCAGCAGCTCTGTAGGTGCCATCAATGTGCCCTGCATACCGTTGTCCACGGCAGTGAGCAGGGTGATGAGGGCAACGATGGTTTTGCCGCTGCCGACATCGCCGTGAAGCAAGCGGTTCATGGGCCGGCTCTGCTCCAGGTCATCCATGATGTGTCCCAGCACTTTGATCTGTGCCCCGGTCAACTCGAAGGACATCAGCCGCATGAACCGGTGGATGGTATCGCCCCGGGTTTTGAGCGGCGTGCCCGGCTCCTCCTGCTGGGTGTGCTTCCGTTTGAATGCCAGACCTAGTTGCAACAAAAACAATTCTTCGAAGACCAGCCGTACCTGCGCTTCCGTTCGGAATTGCTTCAGAAGATTTTCCTGAGTACCCAGCGGCGGGAAATGCGTTTCCCGGAAAGCCGTGGCGCGCTCTGGCAGATGGTTGCGACGGCGAACATCTTCCGGCAGAATCTCTTCCAATAGAGGTGCGTACTGATCCACCAGGGTCTTCATGATGGCCCGCAGGGACTTTTGATAGAGACCCTCAGTTGTGCTGTAGATGGGAATGATACTGCCGATGTCCAACCGGTCGGTTTCTTCTTCCATACAGATGTCGATGTCCGGATGAATGATTTCCAGGCCCTCCTCCTGATACCGGTTGCGAGTCGGTTTGCCGGAGACGATTAGCAGGCGACCGATGGTGTAGCGCTCTTTCATATACTTTTCATTGAACTTGAACCATTTGACCTGGATGGTTCCCGTATCGTCCTTCACGGTGACTTCGAGGATTTTTCTCCGGCGGCGAAGATGCTGGATGTGAACATCGGACACTTTCCCCTGGAAAGTGATTTGTTCACCTTCGACCAGCTCCCCTATTTTTTTGACCCGGCTCCGGTCTTCGTAACGATGCGGAATGAAATAGAGGCAGTGCTCTACCGTTTCAAGTCCAAGTTTGTGGAGCAGGAGAGCGCGCTTGGGACCGACGCCTTTGATGTACTGGATGGAATCGCCCAGGGTTCGGTTTGTCTTTGTTTTTTCCGTTGTTTGCATGAACGGTTCGAGGCCGGAGAAGTTGATCGGTGTTGAATCCGCGTTGAGCCAAGGCGTCCCTCATCCTACACAGAAACCGTTGAGGGATAAAAGTAAATTGACACTTGGCCCGGTAAGGAATATTCTTTCTGTAGGGTTAAATCTAATAAAAATAAGGGCTTTTTTTGTAAAAAGCCTTTATTGGGACCCGATAAAATCCTGTAACGAACAAGGCGGCAATACTCATGCGTCCTTTGGATGAAATCACCGATGCGGTTCTGGAATACCACCCGGAAGCGGATGTCGATATTATTCTGGATGCTTACCTCTTTTCTGCGAAAGCGCATCGCGGTCAGAGCCGGCAATCCGGGGAGGCGTATCTTTCGCATCCGGTGGAGGTTGCGTACAACCTGACGCGGCTGAAGATGGATGAAAAAACCGTGGCGGCGGGCCTCCTGCACGATACCCTGGAAGACACCCTGGCCACCGAAGATGAAATCAAAGAGCTGTTCGGCGATGAAATTTACCACATGGTCGACGGAGTGACTAAGATCAGCCAGGTCCAGTTTGCCAGCTGGGAGGAAAAGCAGGCCGAGAACTACCGAAAAATGATTCTGGCCATGGCGCACGATATTCGGGTGGTTCTGATCAAGCTGGCGGACCGGGCCCACAACCTGCGGACCCTTGAATCCCTTTCCACTGAACAGCAACGACGTATTTCCAAAGAAACCCTGGACATCTATGCGCCCATCGCCAATCGCCTGGGCATCGGCTGGCTAAAGGCAGAGCTGGAAGACGGGTCCTTCCGGTATGTCCGTCCGGAAAAATACAAGTCCATTGTGAACCGGATGGATCAGGGGGAGGAGGAGCGCAAGGTTTTGGTCACAACCGTCTGCGAAGCGGTGGAAAAGGAATTGGCTGCGGCACAGATTCAGGGAGTGGTGACCGGACGGTCCAAGCATTATTACAGCATCTTCAAAAAAATGATGCTCCAGCAGATTGATCTGGAAGATGTCTATGACCTGATCGGTGTCCGCGTCATTACCGATTCCGTGAAAGATTGTTACGCGGCGCTGGGTCTGGTGCATTCCTTGTGGCGTCCCATTCCGGGAAAATTCAAGGACTACATCGCCATGCCCAAACCCAACATGTACCAGTCTTTGCACACCACCGTAAACGGTCCCAACGGTCAGCGGGTGGAGGTGCAGATTCGCAGCAAGGAAATGCACAAGGTGGCGGAAGAGGGCATTGCTGCGCACTGGCAGTACAAGGATGGTGATAACAAATCCAAGAAACAGGACGATCATCTGAGCTGGGTCCGGCATCTGCTGGAAGCGCAATCGGAAATTAAAAACCCGAAGGATTTTCTCAATGCGTTCAAAGTGGATCTGTTTTTCCAGGAAGTTTATGTCTTTACACCGGAAGGGGAGGTCATCGCCCTGCCGCGCGGCGCGACCCCGGTCGATTTCGCCTATCAAGTGCATACGGATATCGGCAACCATTGTCTGGCGGCCAAGGTCAACGGCAAAATCGTCAATTTGAAATACAAACTGAAAAACGGAGACCGGGTGGAAATTCTGACTTCCAAACAAAAACATCCCAGCCGCGACTGGCTGTCGTTTGTCAAGACTTCCAAGGCTCGTAGCAAAATCATCCACTATGTCAATCATCGGGAGCGAGAGAAGAGTCTGGAGTTGGGACGGGAAATTCTGGAAACAGAGATTCGAAAGTATGGTTTCAATCCGGCCGAAGTTTTAAAAGGAAATGCGCTGGACGAAGCTCTTCATGCGGCAGGGCTCAATTCCCTGGACAACTTGTACACAGGAATCGGATTCGGCAGAACCTCGGTGCGTCATGTGGTGGACAAACTGTTGCCGAAAAAAACGCTGGAGGAATTCGCCAAGCAATCGCCGACGGTCAAGGTCAGAGAATCTTCAGAACCCCGGGAGAGTGGTGGTATCAAGGTGAGGAGTTTCGGGGACAACATGATGTTGCGGATCGGCAAATGCTGCAATCCGGTGCCGGGCGATACAATTATCGGTTACATTACCCGCGGCCGCGGCGTATCGGTGCATAATGTGGATTGTCCCAGCATGATGTCCCTGGCCGGGGAAACCGAGCGACTGGTGGAAGTGGAATGGGATACCACTCATAAGATGCCGTTTCCCGCACGCATCTCTATCGTTACTGAAGACAAGCCCGGTTTGCTGGCGAAGATCAGCATCACTGTTTCAGAGTGTGACGTCAATATGACCCGTGCCAATGTTCAAACAGGAGCCCTCAAACGCGCTTACTTTGATTTGAGCCTGGAAATTCTGGACCTGGATCACCTCAACCGGACTCTCAATGCCATCCGAAGTATACCGGGTGTTATTCACGTTGAGCGAATCAAGGAATATAGTAAAAAGGTGTCCAGGAAAAAACAGGGTGAAGATATTGAGGAGGATGCAGGGCCTTCGGAAGAAACGGGAGTCTGGGTTAACTGACCGGAACTCGCACGACTTTGCTGGACTTGAGACAGCGGGTGCAGACCTTCATGGTTTTCACCTTACCTTTATACAGTACCCGCAATTTTTTCAGATTGGGATTCCACCGTCGCCGGGTGGTATTCTTGGCGTGACTTACATTGTTCCCGAACATGGGACCTTTGCCACACACTTCACATCGTTTGGACATTTGAAAAAAACTCCTTACCTGAATTCATGGTCTGCAAAAGAAGGGAACGATGCTAACATACCGGAGCGGGTTGGGCAAGGAGTTTTAGAGGGCGATCCCGATCACTCGATGAATTGGGATTCGGTGATGATTTCCCTGAGGATTTTCTCTGCGAGGGCTTCGCTATCCACCTGATAGGTGTCGTTGGCAATCTGATTTTTGATTTCAGCCACTTTTTCGGATCGCGTATCTGGCGACGTTTGGACCGTTTCCAGGGCTTTCTGGATGCCCTTGGCTTTTGTAGACAGGTCGATCTGCTCGCCGCCGGTCACTTGACCCGTGTTAGCAGAATCGGATTTCTGGTTGGCCGATTTTTTACCGGCCACATCCATCCGGTCCTGAACGGTTTTGTTTTTGATTCGAATATCGTTGCCTGGAATTTCCATGGTTCTGACCACTCCACAAGTTTAGGAGAATACCGGTCTATTCCTCCGGCCCCAGCCGGAATAAATGTACCTTCAAAGAATTTATCGGCCTCTGAGACCAAAACTTAAGCGCGGAGGCCCTTAATTTATGGGATTTTCCGCATTTCCGGTCTACACCCTGCCAAGATAACTGTAATTATGGAAGTTGTCAACAAAGGGGAAATTTTGGTGCTGTCTTAATTTGGATCTCCGAAATTCTCTTGCCCAGTCATCACGCTATTTCGTTTTTTAAGAGGCTTTTATTACATTATCCACAGTTTTGTTCACAAGGTGTAAGTGGATAAAACCCATAGAAGCCATATGTTTGGAGTCTTAACCCTATATATTGTGGAAGCCTTTGAGTCAACGCACAAGAGAGAAAAATAGCTGATTAGAATGATTGTATTTTTCTTGACTCCTCTTACCATCTGTTTATACTGCCCCCAGAAATTATAAAGGAGTTAATACCATGGCGAATTCAAAACTTAGCGAAGTTCTTTTAACTCTGGAATTTGAGCGGGAAACCATTCGGGAGCGTATCGATGAATTTCAATATGAGTTGGCAGTTATTGAGGAAGCGATTCAGGGAATAAAAAAAATTGTTTTCGTTCAAAGCCCCTCAGAAAAAGCCAGAAGCAAAACCAACATTCAGGTGATTGAGGAAATTTTGAGAGCTAGCCCCAAACCCATTCATATTTTAGGAATCGTGGAAATTATGAAGGAAAAGCTGGAAAAAGATATTTCAAGGCCTACCATTGACACAGCAATCTCTCGTCACTTAAAAAGTCAAGGCGAGACTTCTCGTATTTTACGATTGGGTGATGGGATGTATGAATATAAAAGAGAGAAGAAAACATGTAGTCCCGAACAGCGAGGTGTGGATTTGGTTTTTCAATAATAAAAAAGGGGAGCCCCGGCGGCAACCGGGACTCCCCTCAAACCCCATAATCTTGATGCTGTGAGAGCGAACAATGATTACCAAGCTAAGCTTGGCGGGGCTTTTTGCATTGCGAAAGTTACCACGAAGCCCGCCTCGATTCAATTTCAATTCATATCTTTCAACCCCCGAAAGTAAATTTCCCAGCACTTTCAAGGAAATTGATCGGACCAACTCCGCACCTTGTTGGCAATATTTTTGGGAAAGATCGTCTCCGCGTAACTATGAAATTGAATATAAAGGAGATTCTTAAAGTAAAAATTCGTGGCAGGGCCTGTAGCCAAATAGTTAAGGCTCAAGAGCTCGCAATTCTTGGATTCCCGGTGCAATTCCGGGCAGGCCCTGCCATTTCAAAGATCAAATTTTGAGAGTGTCTCAGCAACCCTGATTTGAGGGAAGGTTAAATCCCTCGTATCAAAGCAGGAAGTACCCTGCTCGGAAAGGAGGTGATTTCATGGCTAAAATTAAATGTCGACCACAAAGGACTGGGAAACCAGGTCCTAAGACTGTTCCTGTTAAACCTCACAGGCGGTCTACCCCCAAACCTATTAAGAAACCCTGTTAGGGTTTTTAATTAGGTAACCAACGCTGAGGCACTCTCTCTTAATACTTAATATGTGCTAGATTTACGAAGCATACCACAATATTTTGTTGTGAGAGTCAAAGAAAAGCATTTGAAATGGATGAGAAATTCATCCATGATGGTACTTTTATGATAACCTTAACTGATTAAAAATCAAATAATTATGGGTTACAAAAATCCGGTTCCGGCCGTCGATCTCATCATTGAGATTAAAGGTCAGGGCTTGGTGCTGATTGAACGGTTGAACCCCCCTCCGGGCTGGGCGTTGCCGGGCGGTTTCGTGGAGGTGGGTGAAACGCTGGAGCAGGCGGCAGTCCGCGAAGCAAAGGAAGAGACCTGTCTGGATGTGGAGCTGCTGGGACAGTTTCATAGCTATTCCGACCCCAAGCGCGATCCTCGGATGCACTGCATCTCAACCGTATTTGTTGCGCGGGCGACAGGAACTCCAAGGGCCGAGGATGATGCAAAATCCGTCGCTGTTTATCCTAAAGACAGGCTTCCGGATGTACTGGCCTTCGACCACAGGAAAATCCTGGATGATTATTTAAATTCTAGCTGGCCGGGCAAGGCCCGGAGCTAATTTTTATGCGACCTTCCTTTTTTTCTAAAACTTTTCGGTTGCTGGTCCTCGTTGTGTTTCTGTTATTTATTACTTTACAGGGAACAGCGGTGTCTCAGGACTTGAAAGGATATCAGCAAACGCTTTGGAAGCACCTGGAAGCGGTGGTGGCTGTCGGGCCACGTCCGCCGGGAAGTCCGGCTCTCGAAAAACTGCGCGGCTACATCCGATCTATTGGCAAGAAATATGCTGACGAGGTTCGCGAGCAGAAATTCACTTTCGGGAAACGCGGTGGGCCCGTAGTGGCCATGGTCAATATTGAGTTGGTGTTTCACGGCAAAACTTCCAAAGCGCCTCTTCTCCTGGGTGCACATTATGATACCCGCCCCTTTGCAGATGAGGAGAAAGACGCATACTCCAAAAAGTTTCCGATTGTCGGGGCGAATGACGGCGGATCGGGCACGGCGGTTTTACTGGCTCTTGCGCAATACCTGCATTCCCATAAACCGGATCGGCCGGTGCGGCTGGTTTTCTTTGACGGGGAAGATTACGGCGTCAAGTACTCATCCAATTATTTTCTGGGGTCCAAGCACTATGCTGCCCAACTTAAAAAGAAAAAACGGAATGAATGGCCATACTGCGTGTTGATCATCGATATGGTGGGGGACAAGGATTTGAACATTGCGAGAGAAACGTATTCCGCCGAAAATGCCTCATGGTTGCTCGACCTGATCGCCAAATCCGCCAAGAAGTTGAAAGTTTCCCAGTTTGAAAATCCACCGAAGCACACGGTGCGGGACGATCATCTGCCGTTTGTCAAACTCGGTATCCCGGCAGCGGTGCTGATCGATTTCGATTATCCCTACTGGCACACCCTGCAAGACACACTCGACAAGTGTTCGCCGGAAAGTCTGTTTGCCGTTTTTTCAGTGGTGGTGGATGCGATGGGGAAGATTTGAGAAGATAGTTAGGGCTGGGAAGATTGCAGTTCCCTTAACTTCTTTCGAGCCTCAGGATGTTGTGGGTCCATCCTCAAAATGGTTTGTAATTCCATGATCGCCTGATTGCGTCGCCCCTTTTTAAGATGAATTTCGTGCAGCTTCCAGTGCAGGGATAAAAAGTCCACCCCTTTTTGCATAGCATTGTTGTAAGCAGTTGCCGCTTCATCTAAATTGCCCTGCGCAAAATGAGCGTTGCCCAGGTTGAAATAGGCCACGGCAAACTCTGGATCCAGTTTCAATGCCTTCTTTAAATGAGGCAAGGCCTGTTTCGAATTCCCCATCTTATTGAGCGCCGCTCCAAGATTCGACAGCGCCTGAATGAAATTGGGATACACTTCGACGGCCCGGCGAAAATGGGCCACCGCTTGTTTTACATTTCCCTTCCGGAAATATTGGCCTCCCAGGTTGGACAGAGCTTCCGGAAATCGGGGATTGATTTTCAAAACCTTTTCATATTCTGTAATGGCTTTATCGACTTCTCCCATGCCCCGGTACGTCACCGCCAGATCGTAACGGGCCAACACAAAGTCCGGATCAATTTTAAGAGCGCGTTGGTAATAATCGATCGCACGATTTGCTTCCCCCAACGCGTACAGGGCAAAATTTCCCCGATAGTAGAGAGCTTCCTTGGATATTTTATCCGCCTGAAGCAATTGCTTGAAAGTCATGAGTTTTTGATCGTTCAAGTGGGGTTTGATGTAATTGATCGGTAACGCCAGATTGATGGACCGGCCTTCCAGGGTGGCCAGACCCACGACCTGGTTTTCCTTATTGACCACCGGACCGCCGCTGAATCCCGGTTGGAACGGGGTAGTGGTGTACAGAAATGAAAATTCCGGAAGCGCCTGCGGATGGATTCCCAGAATAAAACCGTATGTTTGGAGAAGGGCGCCTTTCATTCCTCCGCGCTCCATCTGGACGGTCTGGGAGGGATATCCCAGCGCACTGGTGTAATCAAACTCCTTGAGCCGATCCGAGTCTCCAATTTCCAGAGTGGAATACAGGTCCTCCTCCAGTTTGAGGATACTGAAATCCCGGTTCCGGTCGAGGCTTATCACCCCTTGTACCGGAACCCGGTCCCCGTTGCGAAAAATAGCTTCAACCGATACCGCGTCCACCAGAACATGATAATTGGTGATCAACGTGCCGTCGGGTTTTACGATGAAGCCTGTTCCCGTCCCGAGAGTCTGACCCCGGTCCCCTTTGGTGACCAGCAGGACAACGGCATTCTTGTTGACCTCGTGGCTCAGCGCCGCGGAGGGCTGGAGCAGAAACAGAGCGGCCAGCGCCAGTACCCACCAGCGCCGGGAGACTTCCAAAATATTGGTTTTTGGTATACGCATAAACATTCTGCGAACCATCTTTTACAGGGTGATGGCCCTATAGTGGATTCATATCGCTATAGTCTGAATTGTATAAACAGGGGTGGGGGATTACAACTGAATTCCGCTCCTTCCCGGAGGGGGAACTGGCTGACCGGAATCGGCCAGAGATAATCCTTGGAGCGCGATTCACGATTTTAAATTTGCCTGTGGCGGCTTGCCACCCGGGCAAGGCCGGGGCTGATTTGGCCGGGTTATTTTGCAAAATGGAATTTCACGAAAAAGCCCTCTCCCTACAGGGGGAGAGGGCTGGATGAGGGGAAACCCCTTCATACTGCAAAACCTATTTTACGTTGACAATCACTGTCGCCGTAATCGCCGGATTATAAGGAACGTGGTTCCCTTTGGCGAACAGAGCGCGGATGACGTGGATACCGGCATTCAGTTTTACTTCCTTACATTTGGAGCCGTCGCCCATATGGATGTGCTGGGCGTCTTTACCGATACCTTTGCTCAAATCCCTGGGCAGGTCGGTATCCACCAGAATATGATGGTGACCTTTCCCGTCATTCACACCCTTTTTGGCGGGTTCTACTGTTACACCATGAGTGACCATGCATACTTTCACCGGGCTGGAAACGGTCGCGCCGTTCGCTGGCTCGGAGATGGCAATTGCCCGGGTCCCCGCCAAAGCGGTGGAGAGGCTAAAAACGAGCAGAGTCAACAAAAGAGCGCTAAATTTTAAGAACAATTTGTTCATGGAAATGCTTCCTCCGAAATAGAAGTTAAAAAGATTAAATTCTACCCGGATTTGGAAAGGGAGACTTTCCTGCCGGGTTTCTCATGGGTCGTTTTTTCCGCCGCATCCAAGCGATGCAGGCAGCATAACTAATTAAAATAAAAGTAATTACGATAATCAGGGGGCAAGGAAGAACTTCCGGGATGTTCCGGAGAAGGGAGCATCATAGAGTTCTGCCTTCTGATTTAAGGGTTTAGAGCGGAGCCATTATAAAATGGATTCAACTTTTTTTCAATTCGCCCTGGTTCCCCCGATTCCTTGAGAAACCCTTTTATTTCTTTCCATATCAGGAAAAATAATTATATACTTGCGGTAACCCATAGCCTTAAAAGGTTATTTGTCCAAGATAAATGAGCGAAAGCTTTATTTTTACTAAAAGGGAACACGGGAGGATTTAATGGATTTACCTGTTACCGGAGAATGTCGTTTGCTTCACACCTGCGAAATGTGTGAATACAACAACGATAACGATTGTAAAGCCGATCATAACGAACACAACCGCTGGTTGGTCAACCACCGGATGAACGATATCAAATTCAAGCTGATCGTCGGCAGTAACAAAGGGGGTGTTGGAAAAAGCACCGTCACCACCAATCTGGCTATCGCATTGGCCGAAAAGGGGTTTAAAGTTGGGCTGGCGGATGCCGATCTGCACGGCCCCAACATTCCCAAACTGATCAATGCCGAGAGTGTTCGCCTGAAAGCCGAGGATGACGGGATTCTTCCTTATGAGACGCGCAATGGTCTCAAAGTGGCGTCTCTGGGTTTTCTGATTGAAGACCCCAATATGCACATTGCCTGGCGCGACGCGGTTAAATACGATTTCATTATCGAGCTCTTGGGCAACATCAACTGGGGTGAGCTGGATTATCTGTTAATTGATCTGCCTCCTGGAACCGGAAACGAGCAGATCACCATCATCGATTTCATTGGAGAAGTGGATGGATGTGTGGTTGTTACGACGCCGCAGGATTTGGCCCTGCTGGATGCCCGCAAGATGATCTCCTTTGCCCGCGACAGTAACGTTCCCATCGTCGGCATTATCGAGAATATGAGTACCATGTCGTGTCCGCACTGTTCTAAGGAAATCGACGTATTCAAACGCGGCGGTGGCAAAAAGCTGGCTGAGGAACTGGTCCTTCCGTATCTGGGGAGCATTCCGCTTGATGCCGAAGTGGCGGTTCGGTCGGACAGTGGGGAGCCGGTGGTCTTGTCCCGGCCCGATTCCGCGGTCTCTAAGGCTTTCCTCGAACTGGCGCAAAACTGTCACAAGTTTTTGAACCCGGAAGAATCGCTCAAAGCGAGCTGACCGGAGAGAGCGAAGCAAAATCTTCACCCGAAATCGGACTTCAGTGAGGTAAAAAAGGGCGGCGCCAGCCGCTCCTTTCTTCTTTAAGACGCCGAAAATCCTGCTTTTTCCCTTTTGACAATCCCATTGCGATTGATGGTTCAAATGTTGGATAATAGGGTATTCTCAGTGAGGGATAATAATATGCCTCAGACGTGGATGTGTGGACCTATCTTGGCCCGGTAACAATTTTTGAAAGTCTTGGGATCAGTTATGCATGGTATTTTTAAACTCGGTTTCCCCTTTTTCCTGGCAACTCTATTCCTGAGTTTCACTCAATCAAAACCTATTCTGGCGCAGCCTCAAGAAGAGAACAAAGCAGAGAGCTTTGACACCTATTCGAACAACCCTGTGGTTGCTATAGCCGAAGGGCATCCTATCCTCCTGGATGATCTCAAAAATGCCCAGATACATGAAATGATGATGCGCTTGTATCAAATGCAAAGAGCGCTGCTGAAACAGAAGGTCATGAAGTCACTGGTCGAAACCCATCCCGAACTCGAATCACAAGACGATCCACAAATAACGCAAAAGGACATTCAGGAATTTTACTTTAACGAAGCGGGGATCAAGGAGCTCGGCAGTCTGGAACAGCTTCAGGGCCAGATTCGAAATTACCTGGAAAAAATGCGGCGTCAGGGTTTTATGGCGGATTTGGATGCCAGATACCAGATGGCCGTGGAAAAGGGATGGGTGGTGGATTACTTCAAACCGCCCAATGATTTTCTTTTGAAAGCCAATGTGGGTTCGGCTGTCCTGTGGTTTAGAGGAAAGAATGCTCAGGGACGGAAAGTTTTTGTGATGGAATACTCCGACTTTCTATGTCCATTTTGCAAAAAAGTTCAGGGAACTCTGAGGGAGCTTCGTAGAAAGTATTCGGATTCCGTGCAGTTCGGCTATCGTCATTTCCCGCTTCACCGTGAAGCGAGAGGGCTGTCGGAAGCCGTGGAATGCGCCCGGGATCAGGGCCGATTCTGGCAGTTTCAAAACCTGATTTTTATGGATGCCCGTCGTCTTCAGCAAAGCAAGCTGGAGATCATTAGGAATGCCAGGCGTGCAGGGGTTCGGGACATCCCGTCGTTCGAAAGATGCCTGGACTCCGGAAAATACCAGAAGCGGGTTCAGAACGATTTCGAAGAAGGAATATCTCTGGGTATCCAGGGCACTCCCACTTTTATCATCGGTACCTATAATCAATCCACCGCCACGATCAACGGAGAAATGTTCTCCGGCGCCGTTGAGTCTTCAAAATTCATCAACCTCATCGAAAAATACCTCAATCATTCCGAAGAATAGTTTAAGAAAGTTGTTGATTGTGTCTGACTTCCGATCAAGAAAAAGGGTCCGGCTCGATGCAGACGGGTGGCTGTATGTCACGGTATTACCCTTCATTTCGGGGCTGGGTTTCTTTTGTATTTGCCTCATTGTTGCTTCTTCAGGATACGCGTTTGACTCCTATCAGAAGTTTGAAAAAGCCAAAAGCGAGCACAAGCCTCTTCGATTGGAAGCCATGCCCGATAAAAATAAAGTGCGCCCGGGAGAAACTTTCTGGTTGCACCTGGCGGCTTTTTTAGAGGAAGGATGGCACATGTACTCACTCGAAAAACAATCCGATGATGAAACGGTGGCCACCCGGATAGAGCTAGAAGCGCTGGTGTTCGACCCCGAAGGGCACTGGCAGGAGATGCCTCCCAAGCTGGTCCGTGATGAGGTCATGGAAAAAATAATGAAAACCCACTCCGGCCGCGTCGAATTCACTCACCAGTTTTCCGTGCCCAAAGGATTGAAGCCGGGCACGTATCCGCTATCTGGAATCCTCCATTTTCGAACCTGCGACAACCGCATTTGTACCCTGCCTCAGGAAATGGTGTTCAAAACCCGTGTTATAGTTATAGAGAAAGCGGACGAGACCGGTTGAAATTTCGGGTTCTCATCCTCTGGAAACCCCTAATTTCCCAAACAGCATGCAGGTCATAACCACACATTTCAGCGCTGACTTTGATTGCATGGCCGCGATGGTTGCCGCGCAAAAATTGTATCCGGAAGCTAAAATGGTATTTTCCGGATCCATGGAAAAACCCCTGCAGGAATACCTGAAAGCCGTCAATCCCCCATTCCATTTTTCCAAGATCAAGGATGTGGATCTTGAACAGATCACCCGCCTGATCGTGGTTGACACCCGGGACCCGGAGCGCATCGGAATTTTCAAAAATCTTTTGGGTAAAGAAGGCGTGGAGGTCCACGTCTACGACCATCATCTGGATGTGGTGAATCCCCTGAAAGCCGACCAGTCTGTGATCCGAAAGCGTGGATCCTCCGCCACCATTCTGTGTGAAGAGTTGGCAGAACGCGGTATCGATCTGTCGCCTGAAGAATGCACCTTGATGACTTTGGGTATTTATCAGGACACCCATTCGCTGATTTCCGTTTCAACCACTCCGGAGGACTTTCATGCCGTGGGCCGCCTGGTGGCCGAGGGTGCCGACTTAAACACAGTTGCGGAGTTTGTCGAAGCACGTTTGAACGATGAGCAGTTGGGTGTGATGAACGATTTGATCAAAAACCTGGAGGTTCACAACATCAATGGGGTGGATGTGGCGTTGTGCACCGCATCGCTGGATTATTACGTTGGGGACTTGGCAGTGGTGGTGTATCGATTGATGGAACTCGAAAACCTGAATGCGGCGTTTGCCTTGATTCTTCTCGAATCCCGGGTGTACCTGATCGGTCGAAGTCGGACGGATGCAATCAACGTGGCCCATATGGTGCGGGAATTCGGAGGAGGCGGACATGCCAATGCCGCGGCTGCCAGTACAAGGGACCTCACCCTGGCTCAAGTGCGTGAAAAACTCATATCCGTTTTAAACGACAAGGTGGAGCCGCTCAACCGCATCCAGGAAGTGATGCACTACCCGGTGATTGCGGTGAAAGCGGGAGATACGCTGGAGCAAACGGAGAAAAAGATGACCCGGTTCAATCTGAACACCCTGCCGGTCCTTTCAGGGAAAAAACCTGTAGGCATCATTACACGGCAGACGGTGGAAAAAGCCCTGCACCATAAAATGGCCAGGGCCAGGGCTGAAGAAGTAATGGCCCGCGAATATTCGGTGACTACACCGGATGCGTATTTCAAAACGATCATCCCGACCATTATTGAGGACAAGCAAAAGGTGGTTCCGGTGGTGAATCCTAAAAGCGGCCATTTGGTGGGGATCGTGAGCCGCGGTGATCTGTTACGGATTTTGCATCAGGATTTGTCGCGTTATTCGACCGGTCCCTATGCATCACTGCTGGAGCGCGGTGAAGTGGCCGTTAAACACCTCAAAAGTCTCATGGCGGAACGACTGCCGAAAGCCATCATGTCTCTTTTGCACACCGTTGCCCAGGTGGCAGACCGCCAGGGAGTGTCGGCCTATGTGGTGGGCGGCTTTGTGCGCGACCTGCTGTTGCGCATCGATAACTATGACATGGATATCGTGATCGAAAACGATGGTATCCAGTTTGCGAAGGCCCTGGGAAAAGAATTGAACGCCAGGGTGGTGAGTCATCAGAAATTCGGTACTTCGGTGATCTGCCTGCCGGATGGGTCCAAAGTGGATGTCGCGACGGCACGGACCGAGTACTACAAGCATCCTGCGGCTTTACCTACGGTGGAAATGAGTTCTATCAAGTCGGACCTGTTCCGCCGCGATTTTACGTTCAACAGCCTGGCCCTCAAGGTCAACGGCAAGGACGCATTTTCTCTGCTCGATTATTTCAACGGCCAGCGAGACCTGAAAGACAAGGTTGTGCGAGTGCTCCACAATCTGAGTTTTATTGAAGATCCTTCCCGTGCGTTCCGCGCCATTCGCTTCGAGCAGCGACTGGGATTCCGCATCGGCAAACAGACGGAATCGTTTATCAAACACGCTGTGAAGAAAAAGTTTATCGAGAAGTTGAGCGGAGCCCGGCTCTACAACGAACTGGTGTTGATCCTGAAGGAACCCAATCCGTTGAATTGCCTGCGTCGGATGAAGGAGTTGGATCTGCTCCAGTTTATTCATCCCAAGGTGCTGAAGCATAAAAAAGATTTCGAAGTGATCGAGCGGGTGGAGAAAGTGTTTTCTCTGTCACGTATTGTACATCTCGTGCAGGACTGCGACGACGGGTATGTCTATCTGCTGGCGATGCTGTATTCTCTCGATGGCCGCGAAATTTCACGGGCCGCAACGAGACTTCACCTGTCCCAGAAACAGCGTCGGCGGATACGGGAAGATTTGGATCATTGTAAATCCCGTCTCAAAACGTTTAAGAAGAAATCCAAACTCCAACCCAGCGAGATATACAATCTGCTGTCGGACCTTTCACCTGAGGCAGTCTTGTTATTGATGGCGGTCTCCGGAAGTGAGCAGATCAATAAACACATCCTGCGGTTTTTTACCGAGTATCACGACTCGGCTCAACTGTCCCTCACCGGTGACGATTTGATTCATATGGGCATCAAGCCGGGGCCGGTTTTCAAGACGGTGTTTAAAACCCTCAGGGATGCCCGCATCAATGGCTTGATCCATTCGCGGGAGGAAGAGGTCACGCTGGTGCAGGACCGATTTCTGGGCGCTTAGTTGATCCCCATTTCCCAAATAATGCGAAGATGTCCTTTTCCCACGGACATCAAATGTACTCTCGATTTCCAGGTGTCAAACCTCCGTGCGACCTGTGGTATACTTCCCTAACTACCCAATTATCTTATAAATCCGCGAGGCTCTAGAGGCGGAACGGCATTCTGTCAAGGAAGGGAATTAATCTGTGGCCAGTACCGAGTATTTGATCAAACAGTTTCTGAGTCCGGACAAACGGAGCCTGGATCTCAGTAATTATAACCTGGGGGATAAAGGGGCGCGGGAAATCACCCAGTCCCCTCAATTGAAACGCGGCAAGCTGCGGTCGTTAAGACTGCCCAATAACAGTATCAGCGATGAAGGAGCGAAGGATATTGCCGGCTGTGAGTATTTCAAAAACCTGACCGAACTCGATTTGTACGGGAATGTCATCAGTGACGACGGGGTGAAGGCGATTGCGAATTCCCCACACTTCTCCAGGCTGAAAAAGCTGGGGCTGTACGGCAATTTGATCGAGGACGAGGGCGCGATCGCCATTGCCGAATCCGAGGTGCTGAACAAGGTTACCCATCTCTACATCAGTGCCAATCGTGTGCGGCGTGAGGGAATCGAAGCGCTGAAAAAGGCGAAATGCCGGACCCGTCTGTGCCATCTGTTTGTCGATGACCTCGACGAGTTCGAGTATCAGGAACCTGAAGATGACGACGATGAGGATTAACCGTTGACCTTGCGCTTGAAAACCGTTTTTTCCAGTCTATTGGCAGTTGTGCTGATCCTGATACTTTCAGGGACGGGTGCTCATGCTCAGTTTTTCGATCAGAAAGACGTTTTTGATCAGTCCGAGCTGGATTTCGAAAAGATATTTAAGGACGGGTTGTCCGCGAACGGCAAAACCCTGAATCTTTCTGGGAAAAAAATCGGTGATCAGGGTGTAAAGATATTGCTCTCCAAAAAATTCCTCAAGAAAGTGACCAAGCTGGACCTCCGTTACAACAAGATTTCGGAAAAAGGGGCCAAACTGATTGCCGAATCCAAAGTCTTCGGCAAGCTCAAGTCTCTGGAGTTGAAGCACAATTATTTATTGGACAATGGTACGGTGGCACTGGCGCAATCGAAAGGATTTCCCAATCTTAAAAAACTGAGTCTGGGATGGAATGAAATTCGGGATGCCGGGGCATTGGCGCTTGCGAAAACCAAAACGTTTCCAAAGTTAAAGAAGCTGGACCTGCGCGGCAACTTTCTAGCCGACGCAACCAAAAAAACTCTCAAAAAAGATTTATCTCACCTGAAATCGTTGAAGTTGTTTTAAGGATGGAATTGAAAAAGTGGTTTAAAGTTTGATGATTCCCGAGTCTTCCTCAAACACGTAAATTTCTCCCTGAGGCGCGCGGAAAGTGATCTCCTTGACTTCCCAGAGATGTTTCTTTTTAACATCCGCTTCGGCGGCATGAAACCGGCCGTTTTCTTCTCTCTGCAACAATAAAAACTTGTTGGAATCGTTGCACACGATTTGCCACTCTTTAAAATCGCTTTGGACAATTCCTTTTTCATAATCGATGTTAATGATGTTCATTACCGCGTCACTCCATTGTTCAAACAGGTGGTTTAGGTGTAAAGGTTAATAGTGGTGGATGTTTTCGGCCAGTTCCCGGGCTTTGGCGAGGGCATGGCCCTTGGTCAGTTGGGGTGAACTGTTGATCGCTATTTTGGCGAACACAACCAGTAGGTCGGTATCTTCGTTGACCTTCTCTCCACGCTTTTTAAGGAATTTTTGAAGTTCCGATTCCTTCAAGACAATAGGTTTGACGATCTGAGTTTTGGCGTCTTTGGATTTGTTGGAGGGAGCGTTATCATTGGGTAGGCCGGTAATATCCCGTTCGATTTGGATTTCTGGAACAATGCCGTTGACGGTAATGTCGATTCCCGAGGGGGTGTAGTATTTGGAGGTGGTGAGACGCAGGCCGGATGAATCACTCATACGGAAGATAGTCTGCACCGACCCCTTGCCGTAAGAGCGTTCCCCCAGGATCAGCGCTTTACCGGCATCCTTGAGAGAACCCGAAACAATCTCCGATGCGCTGGCACTGTGGCTATTGATTAAAACTGCCAGCGGTTTTTTGCTCCAGCGATCATCGTAGACGGACTCGTATTGCTGGATATCATTGCGGTCGCGCCCCTGCGTGTAAACAACAAGATGCCCCTCTTCCAGGAAGTGGCTGGCGACTTTGACCGATTGACTCAGCAGTCCTCCGGGGTTGTCCCGAAGGTCCAGAACGAGCGCCTGCACACCGTCTTTTTCCCCTTTTTCGAGAGCTTCTTCCAATTGGTCATTGGTTTGCTTGGAAAAACTGCTGATACGGATATAACCGGTATGATCCCCAAGGAACTTGTACTGCACCGTTTCGATGGAAATGATCTCCCGCGTGAGCGTGGTGAGCTGGGTGACTTTGGTCGAAGGCCGGTAGATATCAATATCGACCTGGGTGTTGGGATAGCCCCGGAGTTTTGCCGCTAACTCATGAATCTGCATTCCCTTGATTTCTTCCCCATCTACCCGCGTGATGATGTCCTGCGGAAGAACCCCCGCCCGGGCTGAAGGTGAGTTTTTTAACACCCGCACGACGGTCAACCGGTTATCCACCAGAGTAATAACCATGCCTACCCCGCCGTATTGGCCTTCGGTATCTCTCATGGAGGCCTCAAATTCCTCCTTGTCCATATAAAGCGAATAGAGATCGAGAGAATCCATCAATCCGTCAATACCGGCTTTTTCCAGGTCTTTCTTGGAAACCTTGCTTTTGAATTCCCGGCTGATGAACTCATACACGCCTTGCAGGGCCTGCATATTGTCATCTTTATTGAAACTCAACCGAT
This sequence comes from Nitrospinaceae bacterium, assembly GCA_028278405.1. Taxonomy (GTDB): domain Bacteria; phylum Nitrospinota; class Nitrospinia; order Nitrospinales; family Nitrospinaceae; genus SZUA-226. The sequence continues at coordinate 17,048 of JANQEK010000029.1, read as the reverse complement.
AGCTGAATTTCTTCCCGTTAGCTTCCAGGGTTTTTCCTGAATACACGGGTGTGATGGAAAGGTTTTCCTTCTCCACCGTTTTCACCATGGCATCGATTGATGCGGTGAACAGTTTTTTGAAATCCGGCGGATAAACGTAGTTGTCCGCTACCAGCTCCAGGACTTCTTCGAAAACGTCCAGGTCGTCGTCAAAGAAACCGGCATGGGCGGTTTGAGTCCGTAAGGGGCCGGATTGAAATCCAATGGGATTGACCAGAAAGAGCGCAAGGAGAACAAAGGTCATCCCCAACAAAATTTTTGAACTGGTTTTTCCGCGCATGGCTATAGGGTTATGGGTTTAAAATGCTGTCAAAAATAACTACCAGGTTATCCGTCATCAAATCGACGCTACCTCCGGAAATACTGGGTGTCACTTTAAGAGTCTCGTTGATAATGACCGTTGGGGTTTCGTTGGCCTTAAACTGTTGGGCCAATGCCAGTGAACTTTGAACCTTGGCTTTTATGGAAGGGGATTGCATGCCTTTTGCCATTTCCTCCTCGATGCCGTAATCCCTGGCAAGAATTTTGATGACACGGGGCTGGAAAATATTAACGTGTAACTGGAAATTCGTGTCAAATAACTCCTGGGTGAATTTTTTTTCCACTCCCTGTTCGTCCGAAATATAGAACGCCATCGCAGGGTAGGGGGTCTGCTGTCCCCAGTAAATGGGAGACTTCTTGTGCAGGAGCTTACCCTTGTATTTTTTATGGAGCCGCTTGGAAGTTTCCAGGAACCTGTAGCAGTGGCCGCAGGAGTAGTTGAAAAATTCGATCATTTCAATCTGCCTGGCCCCTTTCAACCCGTCGGCCTTGCCCACCAGTTGATATTTGCCTTTGATTCCAGGCACTTGATCCAGTTTGACTTTAGGCCTATGCCCTTTTTCGGCGGATACTGCCACCGTCCCGGTAACCGGGAATGCAAGCAACACACAAAAAATGAAGGCGATAGCGTATTTCATGGAAACTCCCAATAGGATTGATAGTTCTTCTATTATATGAAAAAGAGGGCGCATGTGCTATCCAATCGTCCGGAAATTTTCAATGGCGAATTCGTGGCCAATACTGGCCGAAATCGAATTTCGGGCTGTGCTTCTTGACGTGGCATTTGCCACAGGCGGCAAGGGCTTCTTTTGCGAATCCTCCCTGCGGGTTTTGGGCATGCTCCAGACGCGGCCCGTGACATACCTCGCATTGCACGTTTTTGAGTTTCGGGGTATCGATTTCGCTGATGAACCCGCCCGGTTTTCCAAACCCGGTGGTGTGGCAGGTCAGGCACTCCGGGTCGAACGATTTGTTCACTTCCCGGAGAGCTGCGTATGCCCGGCTGTGACCCGTTTTCGACCAGACGCCGTGTTCCTTCGCATGGCAAGTCAGACAAGTCTGGTCGGTTGCAAATATCCGGTTCTGCTTTTGCTTGCGTTTGGCGGCCAGGGTGGCCATAAACAGTTTCTCCACTTCCCCATTATACGCGTCGTATAATTGCGTCATTTCCGGATCCATGGGGGCTTTGGACCCCAGTCGAACCATTCTTTGCTGAAAGGTTTTTTCTCCATCCGGATTGATGTGGACCCGTAACTCTCCCATTTTTTGTCCCAGAGGGCCGGGCTGGACAAAGATTTTCCCTGTTTTTTGGACCGGGGCCATATCGATCCTGTCGCTGTCTTTTTCGATATGGCCGTTGATGACAATATCGACGCCGGACAGGTCCAAAAACGCAATTCCCTTTTCGCGTGGCATGTGGGTAAGAAGCACGACGAGATCCGGCGGTTCATTTTTGCGAGCGGCATCGATTTCCTGCTGCAATGCCGTCATCGGATCGTTCAATTTCATGTTGGAGTCGGACGACGCATAAAAAAGATCAGGATCGGCAACGGCAATGACGAGTACCCTCAATCCGTTGGCCAGTACCTTGGTTCGGGAGGGGGGCAGGGCGAATCCTTCCAATTGCAGGTTGGCAGCCACCCACGGGATGTTCGGCAGGTCTTTGAGGAATCCGTTGCCGTACAGCAAGTCTTTGTCTCCGAGAGTGATGGCATCGTAGTTCATCCGCTCCAGGGCTTTCATCATAGTTTGTGCCTTGAGCTTGCCCTGCCGGGTCGACTCCTTAAAGTTGTCCCCCAGGTCGACAAGCAATGTGTTCGACTCCTGTGCATTCACCTGCTTCAGATAGCCCATTCGGCGTTCAATGCCGCCCTGGTCCTCTTCCTTGTCGCAACCGCAAGGTTTGAGCTCGCCCAGCGCATTTCCTGAATAGATGATGAGCACCTCTCCACTACGGGTCTCCGTTTGATCGGGAAGCGCGGAACAACCGATTAAGAGAGTTAATAGAAGGCCGACCACCGTTTTGAAGGTTTTTCTATTTTGACTAGATTGATGCAAGAAAGTGACCTCATCCCTATGTCCGTAAATCAATGATTCATCAATTTTACATCATGGCGTAGACGTTGGGAAATGAAACAACGCCAGAGAATACATTCGTTTTCAATGCGATTGGTATCTTTTACAGGCAAAAGAAGTTAAAATATGTACACAATAATTCTCTTCCTCAATCCGCATTCCCTTCGTGAGGACCATGGCTGATCGCAAATCAGAAATTCACATGCACTCCGTTTTTTCCGACGGCGAGTTTTCGCCAACCGAGCTGATTTCTATCGGCAAAACCAATGGTGTGGGAATCATGGCGTTGACCGATCACGATACATTTTCGGGATTGCCGGAGTTTATCGCCGCCGCCGGAGATTCTGATATTTTTGCCTTTCCCGGCATCGAGATCACTGTGCAGTATCGCAATTTTAATCTGCACCTCTTATCCTATTTTAAATCGCTGGAATCCATTCTGCCGAATTTGTGGGATCGCGTTGAAAAAATGAAAGAGGCCCGCGAAGAACGCATGCATCAGTTGATTGATAAAATCAACGAAGTCATTCCCGAACGCTTTCGCGGAACGGTAACGTTCGACAATGTCAAAAAAGCATCGGAAGGGGTCCTGGCGAGGCCGCATCTGGCGCGCGAAATGGTCCGCTTGGGAATCGTCAAATCCACCAACGAAGCGTTCGATAAATATCTGGTCAAATACAACATTGAAAAGGAAAATCTGCAGATTGAAGAAGCCTTGAGCATGGTCCGGGCCAGCAACGGCGTGCCGGTGCTGGCGCATCCCGGCGAACGAACCTATTCGCTCTACAATCCGGAGAAAGGCCGAAAACAGGAAGACGTGCCGGAGATGGTAGAAGATCTAAAGTCGAAAGGCCTGCTCGGTTTGGAATGCATCTACCCCCACCATGAAAAAACCGGCAAGGTGCAATACTTCCTTGACCTTGCCGATGAGTACGGCATGATCCCCACAGGCAGCCGCGATTTCCACGGTTTCACCACCTACCAGACCACCGATTTGCTGGGAACGACTAAAATGGACGACTCGTTTCTTCCGCGTTTCCAGGAAGTCTGGAACTCTTCCCCAGAGGGGGAGCGGGTTGACCGTTAACTCCTCTCGACGATCATCCAGCACAATCCATAGGTTTCTTAAAAGACAATTCGCCGCTTAGAAAAGGGAACTTTGCGAATCCCGGCTGGGCTGGGTTTTACCGAAATGTTCGAACGCGACCGCCGTGGCAACGCGACCACGCGGGGTGCGGTGGAGAAATCCCTGTTGCAGGAGATAGGGTTCGTATACGTCTTCGATGGTTTCGCGTTCTTCATGAATGGAAGCGGCGAGACTTTCCACTCCTACCGGACCGCCTTTGAACTGGTCGATCAGTGTCAATAGCAGTTTGTGATCCATCTTGTCCAACCCGGCGCGGTCTACTTCCATCAGCGCCAGCGCCTTGTCGGCGATTTCCGGATTGATGACCCCATCGCCTTTCACCTGGGCGTAGTCGCGCACGCGGCGCAGAAGACGGTTGGCGATGCGGGGTGTGCCGCGCGAACGCCGGGCGATTTCCACGCATCCCGGTTCGGTCATTTCAACATCCAGGATTTTGGCCGACCGGTGTAAAATATGAGTCAACTCTTCCGCCGAGTAAAAATCGAGACGGTGCACCACGCCGAAGCGGTCGCGCAGGGGTGAGGTTAATGACCCCGCCCGTGTCGTTGCGCCCACCAGGGTGAACGGCGGCAGGTCGAGTTTGATCGAGCGTGCGCTCGGACCCTGCCCGATCATGATGTCCAGTTGGTAATCCTCCATGGCAGGATACAAAATTTCCTCGATCTGTTTGGGAAGACGGTGAATTTCGTCGATGAACAAAATATCCCCGTCCTCCAGATTGGTCAGCAGGGCCGCCAGGTCGCCCGACTTTTCGATCACCGGACCCGATGTGGTTTTCAAATTCGATCCCATCTCCGATGCGATGATGTGCGCCAGCGTGGTTTTGCCGAGGCCGGGCGGTCCGTAAAACAATGCATGATCCAGCGGCTCCTTCCGCATCCGTGCGGCGGAAATGGAGATATCGAGATTCTGCTTGATCGCTTCCTGCCCGGTGTACTCGTCGAAGGTGCTGGGACGCAGCCTGGCCTCAAACACCGTTTCCTGCGGGGTGACGGTGTAGCTCATGTCGCGTTCGGGTGGCATATCGCGTTTCATGCTCATGTGGTTTCCTTCAGGACAGACTGTTCAGGCTGTCGCGAATCAGTTCTTCCAGCGAGGGTTTGGCTTCGTCGCGCCAGACTTTTTTGAGCGCCTGTTCCGCCTGAGCTTTTTTGTATCCCAGGTTGACCAGCGCCGACACCGCGTCGTCCTTGAGTCCATTGCCGGGAGTTTGTGCGGCAGCAGTTTCCGGCTGCAGATTCAATTCCGATAACTTGTCCTTCAATTCCAACGCCAGCCGCTCGGCGGTCTTGCGTCCGACGCCTGGAATGGTGCTGAGGGTGGAGATGTCGTCATTGAATACCGCCTGCTTTAAATCATCCGATGTCATGCCGGACAGGATGGCCAGTGCGATTTTCGGGCCGACCTTGTTGATGCGGGTCAGCAGTTCAAACATCTGCTTGTCGGTTTCGTGGATGAACCCGAACAGCTTGAGCGAATCCTCCCGGAGCCGGGTATGAATAAAAAGGGAAATGTCCGTTCCGCACTCCGGTAACTCGTAGTAAACGGTCAGTGGAATAAATACCTCGTAACCCACACCCTTTACGTCGACCACGAGGGATACCGGTGATTTTTCGATCAACTGGCCTTTGAGACGGGCAATCATAGAGTCAGGCTCTCGCTTTCAGCCGCGCCTTGGCCTGGTAGGTGTGCAAGTGGCAGATGGCGATCGCCAGGGCGTCCGAGGCGTCGAGCGGTTCGGGTTTGGTTTTGAGTTTGAGGATCGCGGTGACCATGTCACGCACCTGATGCTTGTCCGCCCGGCCGTAACCGACGACCGACTGCTTGACTTCCAGCGGTGTGTATTCGGCCAAAGTAATCTCCGCTTTGGCGGCGGCGAGCAGGGCGACCCCGCGCGTTTGTCCCAGCTTGATGGTCGATTTGGCGTTGGCCGCGAAAAACACGTCCTCCACCGCTATGGCGTCCGGTTGGAATTCTTCCATCACCGAGGCCAGTCCGTCGTAAATGGATTTCAGCCGGTTGGCGAAGGGACTTTTGGCTTTGCTGGCGATACTGCCGAAATGGACGCTCGTCAGCTTCCCGCCGGTTTCTTCGACAATGCCGTAACCGGTGCAAAGGCTTCCGGGATCGATTCCCATGACGCGCATAATGATGTCCTGAAATGGGGCGGTGAACTGCCGCCGATGATTTAAAACTTGGGTTGGTGATTGTCACCCTGAGCTTGTCGAAGAGCGACAGAAAAATTAGCTCCGGGCCTTGCCCGGTTAAGCGTTTGCTTCGATAGCCGCCATGACTTCATCGGAGATATCGAAATTGGAATAGACTTTCTGAACGTCGTCGTGGTCTTCCAGCAGGTCCATCAGCCGCAGCAGGGCCTTGCCGTTTTTCTCATCGACGGGCACGGTGTTGCTCGGAATGGCGGTCAACTCGGCGACCTCCATCGGGATCGATTTCTCTTCCAGCGTTTTGTGGACCGCGTCGAAATTTTCCTTGGTGGTGATGATCTCGTATTTGCCGTCGACGTTCTGCAGGTCGTCCGCCCCGGCTTCGAGCGCCAGTTCCATGAGCGCGTCCTCATCCATCGCGTCGCCGGGAACTACCATGAGTCCCTTCTTCTCGAACATGTAGGCGACACAGCCGGATTCCCCCATGTTGCCGCCGTTTTTACCGAGAATGGCGCGGACTTCCCCAACCGTCCGGTTTTTGTTGTCGGTCATCGACTCGATGAGGATGGCCGCCCCGCCGGGTCCGTAGCCTTCGTAAGTGATCTCTTCGTAATTGACGCCTTCCAGGTCGCCCGTACCCTTTTTGATGGCACGCTGGATGTTATCCTGCGGCATGTTCTGGGCCTTGGCGCCGGCCATGGCCGTGCGCAGGCGCGGGTTGGCGTCCGGGTCGCCTCCTCCCATGCGGGCGGCGACGGTGATTTCCTTGATGAGTTTGGTGAAGATCTTGCCGCGCTTGGCGTCGGCGGCACCCTTCTTGTGCTTGATGGTGGACCACTTGGAATGACCGGACATGCCTGACTACTGCCTCAAATAAGGTTAATGCCGAAGCTAATTTAGCACAGTTTCCCCACCCCGGCAACCAGCGTGACGCTGGCCGGCGAATCGCCGGTGATGGCTTAATCACTTGTGTATCAGGTGCTTGGAAAATTTGTGCTGTCACCCTGAGCCTGTCGAAGGGTGAGAATGCAGGATGATTCCCTCCTCCGAATCGGGTAAACTCACGAAGAATTTGTAAAAATAAAAAACGTCTAACTATTCAAACAGAAAATAAAGCAATGCCAATTTCCGAACACCCTTCATTTGTTTGGCCTCAAGATAAGGATATAAAAATTTGGAGGTATTTGAGTTTAACAAAGTTTATATCTTTGCTTTTAACACGCGGCTTGTTTTTTTCAAGAGGTAATCTTTTAGGTGACCCTTTTGAAGGATCACTCACAGTAGTAAACATAGCAACTAGAGGGTACATTTTAAAAAATAAGGATACTGATGAAAGGCTTGTTAAATGGCGTAATTTGAATACAGATCAATTAAAAAGAATGTTTGAGGTAGATGAAAATATTAACAGGCAATCTTTAAGAGAGTGCTTTGTGAATTGCTGGCATATGAATGAGCACGAGTCAGCGGCTATGTGGAGATTATATTCGCAGTCTGATGAATCGGTGTGTATTCAAAGTAGATTTTCCACATTAGCAGAAAATCTTCCAGGTTATGTCAATGTAGGAATCGTAAGATATATCGACTATGAAAGAGATGTGATTTCAACAGATAATTTGTTTAATGCTGTGCTCTGTAAGAGAAAGTCGTTTGAGCACGAACGTGAGCTAAGGGCGATTGCTTGGGAGAGATTGTCTGGAGAATTGGGGGGGGAAGAGATTCGAAATAACATGACCGAAGCAGGGCTATCTGTTGCTGTTGATCTAGATAATATTCTTGAGGGAATTTATATTAATCCAACTGCTAATAATTTATTTGCAGATGTGGTCGGTCAGATTGTAGATTTACATGGGTTAAGGGCTCCTATAAAAAAGTCCAAGCTCACTGATAAACCTTTATTTTAAATATAAAAATGCCTGAAAAGAAAATGATTGAGCTTGATTATAGTGCTCCCCTTCAACTTGCTTATAAGGGAATAAGAAGGGCTTATGTTTTCCTTGGATTTGGTTGGAATGCTGCCAATGATCCTGATTTTACGAAATATTCTCTACAAGGAGTTGTGCCGATTCAAATGGTTCCTGATGATATTTCAGCTGAAACTATGCAAGACTTCAAATCAAACTTTGGTCGATGGATTGTTGGGTGTGGGTTGCGAGAGTTAATAGAAACATTCGGAGTATTCCTCGATAAGCTTTTTGAACTAAGTATGTGGGTTAAAGTTTATAAAAAGGAAATTGAAGGTGCTGATGCCGACAGTCTTTTAAGGCAATTTGTTTTTATGGGGATAGAAAAAAAATCCATTGTGCTTGAGGAGAATTTTGGTTTCAAGCCTCGGCATTCTGACTTTATAGCTTCGATTAGTCTTGCCAGAAATTGTCTGACGCACCGATTAGGAATAGTCGACGAAAATGATTGCAAAGAGGAGAATTTGCTTAGAATAAAATGGATTGGTTTAGATGGGTTTCTTGAATCAGAGAGTGGAGAAAGAAAGTTTTTTGATTTGATAATGAAAGAGCCAGTCGAAACTTTTCCAAAAGGCGAAAGCCAGTTTGGTATGATTTTTGTTGAGCGTCAATTGGAGTTTAAAGAAGGTCATGTAATCGATATTCCACCAAAGGCGTTAGGAGAAATGTGTTATTTTTTTCAACGTGAAGTTCAAGGTGTTTGGAATAAAGCGATTGAATACACCAAAATAAAAGGGATTGAAAATGAAACTGTTTCTCCGTCAGGAGACGCATAAGCTAAATATAGGTTTTTTATCAAAATGAATTGTGGTTATCGTTATCTTGAAAATAATTTGAGAAAAACCATGCGCTTAACAGGTTTGTTGCTTTTAATTTTATTGCTAGCGGGGTGTGAGTCGATCCCGTTTGATGTGTACAAGATCGAGAGCGAGAAAACGTTTTTCGTCGAGGGGCATTCGGAGCAGCTTTGTTCAAACCTTTCGGTCATGGCGAAGGACTTTTCACTGATGCCACAGGAACCGCGCCGGGAAACCACACTCTGCTACTTCATGAACGAAGTGGACGATCGCCACCTGCTTCTCGGCGCCCGCCGGCTGGAGGGCAATGTCGTCGTGGTGGTCACCGCCTGGAACCGGGATGACGAGCACAAAGCGTTAACGACGAGTGTGCTCCGGATGCTGCAGGCCGCCTACCCGGATTTCGACCCCACCCCCCTTCCTTACGAAGGCACATGGAAGCAACCGTAATCGGCTTTCACCAGGATGAAGAGGAGTACTGGGTGGCCGACTTGTCCTGCGGGCACAGCCGCCACTTCCGCCACAACCCGCCCTGGCAGGAACGCGAATGGGTTACCACGCCCGAAGGCCGCGAGCAGTTTCTCGGTACTGCGCTGGATTGCAAGGAGTGTGATGCGGCGAACCGCCGCGGATAATCTGAAACCCAGGTGCTTCGACGCTCATCTGTGTTTATCTGTGGTTCATATTCCTGTAACATGACTCGGAGAGAGGAACATCAGTGGAAACGAAAAAGGTTAACATCACTGTCGCGGGAAAGACGATCCAGGCACGGGAAGGGGAGACGATCATCCACGCGCTGTGGCAGTCGGGGCTGGGTCACGAAATCCAGACGGGCTGTGTCGGCGGCGTGTGTGGTGCCTGCACGGTGACGCTTCGTTTTGCGGACGGACGACAGGGCAGCACCGATCTCGCCTGTCTGCGTCCGGTCGAGGAGGGCATGGAAGTTTTCCCGTTTCCAGTCGACGCCCTCGCTTCGCCCCCGCCGGTATCCGATCCCAATGAAGACCAACTGCGCGCCACATTCCCCACAGTCGACCGCTGCACCAAGTGCGACAACTGCACCATTGCCTGCCCGATGGGTATTCCGGTGATGGACTCGGTTCTGCGCATGCAGAAGGGACAACTCGAAGCGGTGGCGGAAGATTTCACTACTTGTATCCATTGCGGTCTGTGCCGCGCGGTGTGCGAGGACAAAGTGTTGCCACACACCATGGGTATCTGGGTGAGGCGTTCGCTCGGCATGTCAGTGGATCACCCGGTCCTTGATCAGGCCAGCAAAGCGGAGATGAGTGACCGCGAAGAACTGGAGTGGGAACATCTTCTTAACTGTGATGATGAAGAACGGCTCAAGCGCGCAAAGAATTTCCGTAAGGAAGGAACGATTGTTTTATGAACTGGGCAAAGGCTTCACTCGAAAAGGTGGAACAGACCCGCACCGAGCGTATGAACCAGTCTGCTCCGGTGATCAGTGACGACGAAGCTCAGAACCTTATTAGGGAATACCACCCCGATTACGTCGGCAACGAACGCAAGATTCACGTCGGGCCCAACGCCGACTCCGACCCATTTCCGATGGAACTGGCCGACCTGCTGGAATCCGACAGTCCCATACCCAAAGATTTTGTGCCTAATATAGATATTGAAACCGATGTCCTGATCCTCGGCGGAGGCGGAGCAGGGGTGACGGCAGCCCTCGGTCTTGCGGATTCCGGTTTGACGGTGCACCTCGCCACCAAGCTGAGGCTCGGCGATGCCAATACGGTAATGGCCGAGGGAGGCATCCAGGCGGCTCTGGGAAAGGATGATTCCCCGCGGCGGCATTTCGCCGACAGCTACGTCGGTGGACATGGCAAAAATGATACCGGTCTTCTGCGGCATTTATGCGAGGAAGGTCCGGCCGGGATCCAATGGTTGACGCACCTGGGAACGTTATTCGATCAGAATGACGACGGCACCTTCCGTTTTCGTAAAGGGGGTGGCACGTCGACGCCGCGGGTTCTGGCCTGCCGGGATTACACGGGTCTCGAAATCATGCGTGTTCTTAAAAACGCCGTGACGTCGGGGGCAACGCACGTTCTCGAGCACCACGCAGCGGTAGAATTGACCGACGACGGCAAGGACCGCGTAACAGGCGCTGTATTATGGAATACGCAAACGGGGAAACTCGTCACGGTTTCCGCCCGCGCCGTGATACTGGCGACCGGGGGGAGCGGTCAGTTGCGGCTCCAAGGGTATCCGACCAGCAATCATCTGGGTGCAACCGGAGATGGCTTGATCCTGGCGTACCGGCAGGGATGCTCACTCGTGTTTCCCGGAAGCCACCAGTACCATCCTTCCGGTTCCAGTTATCCGGAAGCGCTGGTCGGTCAATTGGTGACCGAGTCGATCCGCAGTGCCGGAGCGCAGATTCTCAACGTGAACGGCGAACGGTTCATCGACGAAATGACGTTTCGCGATGTTGTGGCGGCAGCGATCATCCGTGAAGTGGTTGAGGGACGGGGCATCGAAACCCCGACCCAGCGCCGTGGAGTGTGGCTCGACACGCCGCTGATCGAACAGACAAAAGGGAAGGGCACGCTTGCCCACCAGTTTCCCGGTTTGATCCATCGTTTCAAACGCTACGGTATTGATCCTGTCACGCAACCGATACTTGTTTATCCCACACTGCATTATCAAAACGGTGGGGTTCGCATCGATGCCGAGTGCCGGACCGAGCGTACGGGATTGTGGGCGGCGGGAGAAGTGACCGGTGGTGTGCACGGAACCAACCGCTTGATGGGCAATTCCCTTCTTGATATCATTGTGTTCGGGCGCCGGGTGTCGGAAAGCGTCCCGCAGAATTTACCGGAACGCGGAGCGGTAACGCTGAGCCGATTAAGCCGGTACCGGGAAGAATTGAGCGGGCTTCCTCATACGCTGGAAGCATCGGCCCCGCAATTGTATCCACGGATTTCCGGAATGAAATTTGAGTTGAAGGAAATCCCCAAACCGGAAACCGGGACGGAAACTTCTCCCGGTACGGCACAAAGTTTCGAACCGCCGGACCCGTTTGCTTCCCGCTGATTGTTCAGGGTCCGCATCCTTTGAACTGGAGAAACTCCACATGGAAAACGAATCATCCCATCCTCAGCGCAAAACCCTGAAGACCGTCATTTTGCGGCGGGGAGAGCAAGTGCTGATTTCCGTTTCCACCCGCAAACTGGTTCCGGGCATTGAGCAGGGTAAGTTGTTTCCCACCGATGAAATTTCAAGCGATGGCATCGATTGGGTGGAATTGGGCGAGCACAAGCAGCTGCATGCCTGGTTCCAAAAGTCCGACCAGGAACCGACCACCGATGAGGCCTCCGCCGATGAGGAGCTGGATAAGAAGTTTTTTTGTGACGGCTCCGGTGAAGAGCATCTCCCGCCTCCTCTGATTCAAAGAACCCTGGATGAAATGTCCAAGCTGATCGACGAAATCAACGAGTGATCCCTCATGGACCCGTGGATGATAGCCGGCGGCATCGTTGTGGTCGCGGCAGCGGTTTTTTTTATTTTGCGAAACCGGACGCTTCGCCCGGAAGTTTCCATAGGACCGCTTCTGAAACAACTGGATAGTTCGTATACGGTTCTCACCGGATCCATTCTTCAGGGTGAGCAGGGAATGATTCGCCTCGACTACACTGTCGTGTCGTCTTATGGTGTGTTCATCATCAAGGAATGCCAGGAAAAGGGAAAGGTAGAGGTCCGGCTCAATCAGGAGGCATGGCGGGTTTCGGGCGGTGGATCGAGGAAGATATACAATCCGGTGTGGGATATCCGAAAAGTGGTGGGTAAACTGGAACGGTTGGTCGGGAGTTATCCCTATATTCCGCTGGTGGTTTTCACCCGCGCCCGGCTCACAGGTGACAATGATTTCAATATCATGGAGTCAGGAAAGCTGATCGGACATATCCAGAGCTTCCGTGATCAACGTTTATCCGACGATCGGCAGGAAAAAATCGTGGGAATATTAAGCTGAGTGGAGGGTCTTGTTAAGATACAATGACGGTTTATATACGATGAAGTCATCACGTTTGGAAAGGAAGGACGTACCAATGAAATCAGCATTACGGATAGGAATACTCGGAGTTGTGCTGGCCGTGGGATTGGCAGGTACGGCTCTGGCGGGAAGTGAAGAGAAAAAAAGGTATATTCCCTCGGGATGCAAAATTGAAAAAACCACCATCTGCACGATTGAAATCTGGTTGGAACGCAAGCACAAGAAGAACAACCGGGCAATCCGCAAGATGCTCAAAAATGAATCCATCAAAGTGATCCGGAATACGATCCAATACTGGCCGCCGCGGGGTGGCCACCCGCCGACCAACATTGCTATCGGTCGATCATTGACTGCCGAGGATGCGCGGTGGGTTATCGACCTGGCCCTCCGGCTCAACGACAACATCGACGGTCTGATCTTTCAACGGTTGAATCCGCCGAACTATGTCGCTATTGGTACATCCGCCTGGGACGACAAATCGGAAACCAAGATCACCCCGGAGCAACTCGAGCAATTACGCGATCCCAAACTGACTACGAAAGAGTTTCATGCTCTGTACGTCAAGCTCACTGGCGAAATGGGAGTTGCAGAAACCTTTTATTGATTGCCGTGGACTTATCCGAAGTTTAAATGGGATCTCCTCGCAAAGCTAAAACCTGTGGGAAAAGGATTTCGTTTTCTTTCTGGATGTGGAGGAGGGTATCTATTTCCAGTTCGTCCATGCCGGTCAGCAGGAGGCGGTAACTTTCGCAGCCATCTTCCGGCATCATGAAGTTTCGAGTCGTCGCGCGGATTTTTTCAAACAGGGTCAATACCCGTTCGTGTTCCGCCTGCATGACGCGGATCGGATTTTCCAGGGTCCCACAATGCAACTCTGTGGTTCCACCGGATGATTCCAGTTGTTTGATCATGGGGAACAGGACCTGTTCCTCTTTCATGAGGTGAGGTTCCAGATCGGCGCGCAATTCAACGAACAGTTCCCGTACGGTATTGAGTTCGGGATGATTGGCCGCATGGGCCTGGATCACCTTGTCCAGCAGTTCCGCTAGACGGGGCAGGTTCTCTTTCAGGTAAGTGTGATGCGTTTGCATCAGATGATCCACGGCCTCCGAGAGCGATCCATCCATACCTTCCGCCACTGCGGCAACGGCTTCGCTTTCAGGGACAATGGCCGTCAACCGTTTCAGGACGGCTTCCGGATCGATCCCTTTTTCCGCGCAGGCTTCAGCAAGGGTATGGTTACCGCCGCAACAAAAATCAATGTTAAATTCCTCGAAAATACCGGTGCGCCGGACGTCTTCGTCGACGAAATTATTGATGGGAGTATGGATGGTAAATTTTGGGCTCAAAGCGAGTTCTCTCCGGAATTTTAGGTTAAAAAAATGATATTATACGCTTCATCGGTAGGGAGATTTCAGCCCTCCGCCTGCTTGAACTAACATACAGTCTGGATGCGGTGTCCGCAAGCCCAACTCCAAATTTTAGAAATGTTTGACAAAATTCTGGGGATTTGATAGAAGCATCACTCCTGATTGAAATGTGTGAGCATGGCGGATTCTTTTCAAGTATTTGATTTTATGCCCTATAATACGACACTGCCAGGACGGTTCTAAGTCCGGACGGGTCAAAAACCGGTAAACCTTTAGGCCGGATTCCCCGGAAAAGAAAGTAACAGGAAACAGGTATGATGCATGAATTGATAATCGATTGGGTCATTGCGATGGCCCCGCCGCCCTCCCAGGGAGGTGGACAACAACAGGGACCCGGTGTTTTACTCAGTTTCATTGTTCCCATGGTTTTCGTGGGTCTCATTTTTTATTTCATCCTCATCAAACCTCAGAAAAAACAACATCAGGAAACCCAGAAAATGCGGGACAGCCTGAAAGAAGGGGCGAACGTGATCACTACCGGCGGCATTCACGGTACCGTCAAGAAGGTCAAGGACGATATCGTCACGCTCCAGATTGCAGATAACGTACGCATCAAAATCAACCGCTCGTCAGTCGGCGCAGTAAAAGAATAACCATGTTCCCAAGAAAATACCCAGAGCCCTCGGATGCATAAAGAACTGCGCTGGAAAATTCCTCTAATCCTGATTCTCGTTGTCGGATTCTTCTGGCTGGCCTGGCCGGTGGAGAAGAAGATCAACCTCGGCCTGGATCTGCAGGGAGGCATGCACCTGGTCCTTGAGGTGGAAACGGAAAAGGCTGTTGAGTTTTCCATGGAGCAAAGAGCGGAAGATATCAAGCATGCTCTGGAGGATGAGGATATCGAAGTGGACCGGGTGATCCTGAACAGGGACACTAACGTGATCCGCGTTCTTTTGTTTGATGTCATCGATACCCGAGCGGCGGAAACCACGTTGAAAGGTTACACGGCACTCGAGAAAAAGGAAATCCTGCGCGGTGGGCAGGAGTTGGTCTATCAACTTCGCTCCGAAGAATACGATTACATTCAGGACAATGCCATTCAGCAGGCTCTGGAAGTAATACGCAATCGCATCAACGAGTTGGGCCTGTCCGAGCCGACTATTCAGGTGCAGGGTAACCGTCGCATCCTGGTGCAATTGCCGGGTGTCAAGAATCTCAAGCGGGCGATGGATCTGATCGGCAAAACCGCGCGGCTCGAATTTAAAATGATCGATGAATCCATGAGCGCAGAAACGGCCAAGACCCGTGGTGTTCCTCCCGGAAGTGAAATCCTGATGGAGCAAACACGCGACAAGAAGACGAACCAAGTTATTAAAGAGACTGCTCACCTCGTTAAGAAGCGGGTATTGTTGACGGGGGATATGCTCACCGCGGCTGAGGTCCGATACGACCCGGATTACAACGAGCCCTATGTCGCCATCAATTTCAATAGTCTGGGTGCGAGAACTTTCTTCGAGTTGACCAGTGCCAATGTCGGTAAGCGGCTGGCTATCATTCTGGACGATCATGTGTACTCTGCCCCGGAGATTCGGGAGAAAATTCCCGGAGGGAGGGCGCAAATCACCGGAAGTTTTACCACGAATGAAGCGAAAGATCTCGCGATCGCCCTGAGAGCCGGTGCGCTTCCTGCACCTGTCACAATTCTGGAGAATCGCAGCGTGGGTCCGTCCCTGGGGCGCGACTCAGTGGAGGCGGGAGTCAATTCGATTATGATCGGTATGATCGCCGTGGTGGTGTTTATTCTTATTTATTACCGATTGTCCGGCGTGGTTGCCGTCGGCGCTCTGGTACTTAATCTGATCATGTTGCTAGGGGCGCTCGCGTACTTCGGCGCGTCGTTGACCCTGCCGGGAATTGCCGGGATCATCCTGACGGTGGGCATGGCGATTGACGCCAACGTGCTGGTGTTCGAGCGTATCCGGGAAGAAGTCCGAGTCGGTAAAACCGTCCGCGCTGCCATTGATGCCGGGTTCGCCAAAGCGTTCCGCACCATTGTCGATGCCAATGTGACTACGTTCATCGCCGCGATTGTTTTGTTTCAGTTCGGTACCGGACCGATCAAGGGATTCGCTATTACTCTGTGTATCGGTATTGCCGCCAGCATGTTTACGGCAGTGTTTGTCAGTCGGACCACCTTTGACACCTTCATGAGCCGCAAAAAAATCGAGCGTCTGAGTATTTAAAACGGAATACGAATGGAACTGATCAAAAAACAGACCAACATTGATTTCATGGGCAAGTTCAAAGCCGCCCTGATGTTCTCTGGTGTATTGATCTTGGCCGGAATCGCGTCGATTGTTATACACGGAGGTCTCAAGTACGGTATCGACTTTGAGGGCGGTACCCTGGTGCAGTTGAAATTTTCTGAAGCGCCGGCTATCGATGCGATCCGTTCCAGCCTGAAAGAGATCGGGCTTGCGGAGAGCACGATTCAGGAATTTGGGACGCCGGATCATATTTTAATCCGTGTCGAACGTTCCGAGGGTAAATTAGAGGAGACGGGCTCACGTATCAAGCAAGTTCTCGAAGAAACCAATAAGTTTTCCGGAATCATCATCGAGCGCGTTGAGATGGTGGGACCCAAGGTGGGTAAAGACCTTCGTATGAAAGCTCTGCTTTCGATCGTGTATGCCATCATCGGGATCGTGATTTACATTTCCTGGCGCTTCGAGTTTCAGTACGCGATCGCCGCCATCATTGCGCTGATTCATGATGTCTTGGTAACCATGGGTGCGTTCTCGGTGCTGGACAAGGAGTTCACTCTGGTCGTGGTTGCCGCCTTTTTGACTATTATCGGTTACTCATTGAACGATACCATCGTAGTGTTCGACCGCATCCGCGAAAATACCCGACGTAAAAGCAAGGAACCCTTGAAAGATGTGATCAACACCAGTATCAATCAAACCCTCAGTCGGACCCTCCTCACTTCCGGCACGACGTTGCTGGTGGTGGTTGCCCTGTTTTTTCTGGGCGGGGAAATCATCCACGACTTTTCGTTTGCCCTGCTGGTCGGGGTCGTGATCGGAACCTATTCTTCCATCTTTATCGCCAGCGTGTTTCTCGTCTACTGGGAATCCCGCGCCCATCCCAA
>JANQEK010000036.1 GCA_028278405.1 Nitrospinaceae bacterium | reverse complement strand
GGTAGAGCTGATAGATGACGTAGTGCTCGCCAGCGTGGCCGATCAATCCGCTGCTTGTGCTCCTCCGTGTGTCAACGCCGGTTGAAATCTGCGCGGTTTCCGCCGGTTGAAAACTGCGCGGTGGTTAGCTGCTCTCGGTGGTGATGATCTCGTTTCGTTTGCCGCGGAGGCGGTAGCTGTCGCCTTTGAGGACATGAATGTGGCTGTGGTGGATGAGGCGGTCGACCATGGCTTCGACGGCGACGGCGTCGCCGAAGATCTCGGCCCAGGCGGAGAAGGTCTTGTTGGACGAGACGATGAGCGAGGACTGCTCATACCGTGATGAGACGAGGGCGAAGAACAGGGAGGCGGCTTCGGGGTCGAAGGGGATGTAACCGACCTCGTCGACGATGAGGAGGGGGATGCGGCCGAGCCGTTCGAGCTCGTCGCTGAGTCGGCCCGCTCGTCTTGCGTCGCTGAGGCGGAGGACCCATTCGGTGGCGGTGGCGAAAGCGACTCGGTAGCCGCGCCGGGCGGCTTGGACGCCGAGGGCGACCGAGAGGTGGGTCTTGCCGGTGCCGGGCGGGCCCAGGAAGATCACGTTGTGGGCTTCGCGGAGGAAGTCCAGTTGGGCGAGGTGGGCGATGTCTTGGCGGGACACCGAGCGCTGATGGCCGAAGTCGAAGTCGTCGAGGGTCTTGATCTGGGGGAACCGAGCCGCTCGGGTCCGGTTCTCTCCGCCGTGGAGTTCCCTCGAGGCTTGTTCCTCAGCCAGGACCTTGGCCAGGAACTCCCAGTACGTCCAGCTCTCCGAAGAGCAAATCCTCTTAAAGAAAAAGCGAGCCCGTCGTAATATTGCCTGGCTGATCGTCAGTCTGATTGGACTGACCGTTCTGGAAGTCTTTTTTCTCAAGCAGCAAAAAGCCAGCATTGCAGACAACATCAATATTATTTTCCTGTTCAACGTAATCATCATTCTGCTCGTTCTACTGATCGTGATGATCACACGTAACCTGGTCAAGTTACACAACGAACGGAAAAGCAAAATCATCGGCGCAAGATTTCAAACGAAACTCATCTTCGCCTTTTTTATTCTGGCTCTGGTCCCCGCAACCTTGCTGTTTTTTGTTGCCAGCAAATTGTTCAGCTACAGTATCGGGAACTGGTTCAGTATCCAGGTCGAACGTTCCCTGCAGCAATCCATGGAGGTGGCGCGTGAGTACTACTCGCATGTCGAGCGCAAAAGCCAGTTTCATGCCCGAAAACTTGAGATGCTGATCACCAAAAACCAACTATATCTCCAGGACAAACGCAACACCCTGCAACGACTGGTGGAAACGAAAACCGAGGAATACGAGTTGGGAGGTGTCATCGTTTACGATCAACAGGGACAAGTGGTTGTATCTTATGCCAATAAGTCGATGCCTCAGAACTACACGAACCTGGATTACGCAGACCTGATACGTGAAAGCATGGAGACCGAAGGCACTGCCGAAATGCGATCCTACACCAAAGGCAATTACCTGGTGGTACTCCTCCCACTCAAACAAAATGTGGAGGGTAAACCCTCCATATGGGGATATATTTTGACTTTGTCGAAAATCCCCAAAAGCACCATGATCAAGATCGAAGGCATCCGCAATACGTTTGAAGATTACAAAAAACAGAGCTTCCTGAAGCTTCCGGTCAGCGCCAACTACTACACCACCTTTATCTTGATGACACTTTTGATCCTGTTCTCAGCCATCTGGCTCGGTTTTTATATGGCTCGGGGAATCACTATTCCCATTCAACAGTTGGCTGCCGGAACCCGGCGCGTTGCAGAGGGCGACCTCAACGTTAAAGTCAACCTGGATACAGGAGATGAAATCGGACTGCTGGTCAATTCCTTCAACACCATGACGGAACAGCTGAAAACCAGCCGTAAAACTCTCGAAGAGGCCCACGAGAATCTTCAAATCACCAACATTGAATTGGATGAACGGCGTTTATACACCGAAACCATATTGGAGAACATCGGCGCCGGCGTTATTTCTATTGACAAAAAAGGTCGTGTCACCACCCTCAATAAAGGTGCCAAACGCCTGCTCGATGCTGAAAACAAAGAAATCATCGGACTCAATTACAAAGACGCATTCGATCCTTCGTTCCATGAGCCTATCCGCAATATGATCAAGAAAATGAACGAAGACCACAAGGAAAATTATGAAGAACAGGTGGAATTGACTGTGGGCGAGAACAACCTGACGCTGCTGGCCAATATCAAGTTCATGCGTGATGACCGAAAGAGATACCTAGGCCTGCTGCTGGTGTTTGAAGATATCACCCAGCTCATCAAGGCCCAGAAAATTTCCGCCTGGCAGGAAGTGGCACAGGGAATCGCCCATGAAATCAAAAACCCCCTGACACCGATTCAACTCAACACGCAACGCCTGCGAAAAAAATACTACGAAGACAAGAAGTCCTTCGCCAAGGTATTCGATGAAAGCATTCGGATCATCACTCAGGAAGTGGAAGGCATGAAAGACCTGCTGAACGAGTTTCTCCGGTTTTCGCGGATGCCCACCCCTCATCCCAAACTGTATTCCGTGCACACCATCATCGATGATGTGACCCGGCTGTACATCAACCATGAGAAGGGTGTAACCATCAACAAATACCTGGACCCCAACGTCAACCTCCTGTATATCGACCCTGAACAGATACGGCGGGTATTCATCAACCTGTTTGACAACGCGCTGGACGCCCTGGATGACCAGGAAGGCCTGATCGAAATCTCCACTCACTGGGATCACCAAACCCGACGGGTCAAAATCGACTTCTCGGATAACGGCATGGGTATCAATCCGCCCGACCGGGACAAACTGTTTCTCCCGCATTTCACGACCAAAAAGCGGGGCACCGGACTGGGTCTGGCCATTGTGACGCGTATCATAACGGATCACAATGGAATCATCCAGGTTCGGTCCAATGAACCCAAGGGAACTATTTTCACCCTGGAGTTCCCGGACCCCACGTCCACCACCCATGTCGGACCCTCCAAAAAACCGGAGACTTTGAGCAGTTCCAGCGGCTGATTCCCATTTCTGGAATATTTTCCTCCTCCCCTCTTATCAACCTTAGCCAAAATCCGTATAATGGGTTCTCGTCTGAAACCGAGAACTCTATAAAGAATCCCTCTACGGGAAATTTCTGCGGTGTGAACAACCATGACTCATAAGCATCCTTTTTTGATTGGCAGCGAATGGCGGGAAACGACTCGTACCCTTCCCGTTGTGAATCCTTACAGCCAGGAAGTATTCGCGGAAGTCAGCCTGGCTGGAACCGAAGAAATCGATGGAGCCATAGAACTCGCGGTGAAAGCTTTCGGCAAAACCCGCGCCCTGCCCACCTATATGAGAAGCCGCATCTGTTCCCAGATTGCTCAAGGCATCGAAGCCAGAAAAGAAGAGTTTGCTGAAACCATCTCCAAGGAATCCGGCAAGCCCCTTCTCTATTCCCGGGGAGAAGTCGCCCGTTCGATTTCTACATTCAGCATCGCGGCGGAAGAAGCCTCAAGAATACATGGGGAGGTCCTCCCCCTGGATATCACGGAGCCCGCAAAGGGCAAAACCGGTCTCGTTCGCCGGTTTCCTATCGGCCCTGTTTCCGGAATTTCCCCCTTCAACTTTCCATTGAACCTGGTGTCTCACAAGGTCGCACCGGCGATGGCCTGCGGCAACCCGATCGTTCTCAAGCCCGCTTCTTCCACTCCACTGACCGCCCTTCTGCTGGCCAAAGTCATCTCTGACACAGACGCGGTGAGCGGGAGCTTCAGCGTTCTGCCCTGTAAAAGTTCGGATGCAACGGCCCTGGTGGAGGATGAACGGCTGAAAATGGTCACATTTACCGGAAGCCCTCCCATCGGCTGGGATATCAAGCGCCGGGCCGGCAAAAAGAAAGTCACCCTGGAATTGGGCGGTAACGCCGGAGTAATTGTCGAACCGGATGCCGATCTCGACTTCGCTGCGAAAAAAGTGTGCTTTGGGGCATTCGCTTATTCCGGTCAAGTGTGCATCTCGGTACAACGGACCTACGTTCACGAATCCTGTTTCGACGCTTTTATGGACCGTTTGAAACAAGAGGTGAGCCAATTAAAATCGGGCGATCCATTGGATGAAACGGTGACATTCGGTCCAATGATCGATACCGGAAATGCTGAACGCATCGAATCCTGGATTCAAGAAGCTATGGATGATGGGGCACAGCGGATCACCGGTGGCAAGCGGAACGGCTCCTTTTTTGAACCAACGGTTTTGACTCAGGTCGGATCTGACAAAAAGATCGTCTGCGAGGAAGCCTTTGGACCGGTATTGATTGTCGAGCCTTACAGCGATTTTTACCAGGCGATTGAAACCATCAACCACTCCGATTTCGGGCTGCAAGCAGGAGTGTTTACCAACCAGCTGGACAAAGCCATGCGCGCGTTCAATCAACTGGAAGTGGGCGGCGTGGTACTCAACGATGTGCCCACCTTCCGTGTCGACAACATGCCTTACGGCGGAGTCAAAGATTCCGGGTTCGGCCGGGAGGGGCTTAAATACAGTATCGAGGAAATGACGGAAATCAAACTTCTGGTCATGAATCACTATCTGGATTAATCAACTTCAAACAAGCGACTCGCCAACATGACCGACAACTCACGTTTTATCGACAACGGTAACGGAACAATTACCGATACAAAAGCCAATTTGATGTGGAAGAAAACCGACTCTTTTCAAGACACTAAAAAATGGAAGAACTGGTTTACCGGCCACGAATACATGCAAATCGTGAATCTGGAAAGGTTCGGGGGAGTGGAAGACTGGCGTTTTCCGTACGAGGAGGAGGCCTACAGCCTGTTCGAACTGGACAAAACCAATCAGGACAAATACGGGGACGACATCTACCTCGATCCTGTTTTTGAGCCGGGAAGCGCCGGAGTTACCTGGACGGAAGACACGAAAGATTCGTCTGCGCTCGTCATTCAATACGAAGACGGAATGAAAGTCTGGCCTTCCCAGTATGCCAACCTGAATATGTCGGTTCGTCTGGTCCGCAGTCTCTAATCCGCAATCATTTGTCACCCATCCAGGAAGCGGGATAGATGATCCGGAATGAAGGCTGCGAGGGACCCAAATAATCATAGCCTTTTTGCACAACAAACCGAATCCGGGTCCACGGAGATTCCAGAGGTTTGGACTTTCGAGGATGATGCCTCAACGCACGCACCTCAAGGATCAGTTCTCTATTTTCAGGCAAAACGTAGCGGCCTTGAGCCGTTCTTTCGAGATCAATTTTGGACCCGCCATTGGGTTCCTTGGAACCGGCAAATTCTCCATGAGAGAACATCTTTAATCGGGGTGAGGTCACCGAAAGTTTCCACTGATAGCGTGTCGTGAATCCACGGGCATAGGCTGTCAAAGCCACCGGATCCAGAAACTGAATCTTTCCTCTCTCCTCCTCCCGGTAAAATTGAAGATGGGTCAACGACCATTTGACTTGATCACCTTCAAACACACGGCCCCCCATGCGGCGGCAACGGGAATCGCGCAACACTCTCGCTAATTGAATACGGCGGGAAACCAGTAGACTTTTTCTCAATTCCAGTGCCTTCGGATGGATCAAATAACAACTGGCGATGGCCAGTTGCAAGTCGGCCTCGACTGAAATTTTTTGATCCGCCGCATGGCGCAACATCTCCACCATTTTATTCTCCAGAGACGCATTCAAAACCCGGCTTTGTTCCCGCACCAGTCGATTCACCTCCTGCCAATCCTGTTTCGCGAGCGCTCCTTTGAAATCCTTTTCCATAAAGGAATCATAATTCCCTCTTTTCCCTTCAAAATACTCTTTGGTTTCAAAAACATGTTTCTTTAAAAACTGATAACGTTTTGGGTGGGTGTATTGAAAGTAGGGATAATGAATATACGCGGCAACCGAGTTGGCAAAATCTTCCTGCATGTTCTCTCGGGAATAAGTGGGCAAGTGACGCGAGGAAACCGGACCGTAGTTGAGAACACCGGGGTCACTGATCAGAGTATATAAAAAATCACTGTCCAGTTTTCCGTCGAGTGCCGGCAGGTGGAGGATATGGAAATGGGAAATTTTCAGCCACTCGCTTTGGAAGGATAAAAACCCATGACTCAGATCAAACACGTGCCCCATTTCGTGGTGCACGATGTTGTTGAAATCTTCTTCACTTTCATAAAACAAAGCATTGTAAAACTCAATACGAAGGGGTTCATCCGCCAGCACGACCTGATAGCTTTGGTGTGCCTGTCTGTAGATCGAGGTAAACCGGGGAAACGTGGCAGCAGGAATTCCTGACGTGCCGGCGACCGGTGCGTTCGTTTCACTGTTTTTGACCTGTAATTGAGCGGCGCGATAAAATCCTTTTAAGCCTTTAATACGATAGAAATTTTCAGGTAGCTGGGAAAACGCATGATGGAAACGCTCAATCTCTTCAGGTCGCCACCCTTCGTCCAAATCCATCAATTCGTAACCAAAGGCTGACTTGAATTTGTCCTTGAGACGGCTGACCTCCTCCCGGTAATTTCCCGGATAAACAAATAAGGGGCGCTTCCCCTTTTCAAGCTCCTCCCCTACCGCTCCCATATGACTGGCCCGAACCCTATCGCCTCCCATTGGAAAAACGATTCCGACCATTATCAATACCAAAATCACGCTAAGATACTTGCTCTTCATCAAGGAGTCCCTTTCAGAAATATCGCCTTCTCCCAAAGTAGCAAATTCGGGGGAGGATTCACAAACAAAATAAAATGGAGCTTTTCACTGGAAAGAAGGGCTCCAACTGAGGTTAATTCCCGCAAACCAGTTGAGAGGTGGAGCCGGCTCAAAATACCTCCCTCCAGCAGCATTGATACGGGTATTGGCATTGTAATTTTCGTCCAACAGGTTGTTTATTCCCAGAAACAGTGAACTTCGAACCGGACCCCACTGTTTCTCCATCCCCAGTTTCAGTCGAACATTAGTATAAGCAGAGTTTTCAGCGGTATTTTCGTTGTTCACATAAAATTGTCCGACATGTTCGGCCTGCAAACTTCCAAACCATCCCTGGAGGTGTCTATATTCGAGTTGTCCTGCGACGCGGTGGACCGGCACTCCGGGAATCCGGTTTCCATCGAAATTAATCCCTCCTACTATGAATTCTTTAAACTCAAAGTCAGAGTATGTGTAAGAAACCGCTCCTTTCCAGTTTTTGTGAAGTCTCCACCGCAGCCAGGCTTCCACTCCCTTACGCTCAGAAGTACCGGAATTTCGAAAAAACGTCCGTCCTGGAAATGCCGCAAGCTCAAAAGGAGTGATCTCATCCCGGGTGCGAATATAAAAAAGAGCTAATTCATACTCGACACCGGGATTGCCCTTTAATCCCAATTCAAGGCTGTAGGAGATTTGAGCCTTCAGGTTCGGATTGAATCCTCCCGTCCCGGAGGGATTGTTGATCAATTCGGTGGTGGTCGGAGTTTCAAAAACTGTGGAGCCGTTCAAATAGATTCGATGCTTGGGAGCTAAATGGTACAGGGCTCCCAAAGTGCCACTGCCCTGATTCAGAGTTTGATCACCGGATTGGTCCCCGTCAACAAAAAATGCATCGTCCACCCGGTAGTGAATCCGGTCATACCTCGCCCCGGCGACCAGTTCCCAGTAATCGGATAACACCATTTCGTCTCGGACATACACACCCAGACTGTCCACCGTTTCCTGTTGATTCAGAGTCTCCACTCCGCGGACTCCTGAATTGTTGTCGAAACGTTGCCGGTCGTCGTTCTGGTAAAGAAACTCGACCCCGGTAATCCACCGGTTGGATCTGGATAATAGAGAGTGATTGTTGATATATTTCAACGCTCCACCCGGAGCCCATCGCTCAAACTCTACCTGCCCCCCGGAGACAAACGGCAAGCGATTGGAAAAATCCCGATGAATCAAATGAGCGGTAAATGTAAGATCCTGTTGTGCTCCCACGGGTTTCCGCCAACGCCATCCCAGCATTTCCTGATCCACCTCCTCGCCTGCATCGAACAGTACATTTCTGGGGTGCGCCTGGCGAGGATTGACCGCCGCCTGGAATGCCGTTAACCCCCCCGGATCATCGGCCCGGGGAGAATGAAACTTTTGAACGGTCAGTTGAGTGTCGGAACCTGATTTAGCCTTCCAATTGATTTTGGTTTGAAACAACAAATTTTCTGTAACGTTGTGCTCCCGGTAACCGTTCAACTCCAGACGCGATCCAAATACCCGATAATCTGAAACCGAAGTACGACCCCCCAGCTTGAGCTGGGTTTTCAGCAAACCAAAAGATCCGGTCACAACTTTCGATTCTATTTCGAAGGGAGTGTTGGGTCCGCTTTCGGTCATGATAGAAACAACCCCTCCGGAGGCGTTCCCATAAAGCGAAGCGGAAGGACCGCGAAGAATTTCTATATGATCGATGATTCCGGGGTCAATGGTATCCAGTTGGCTGATACCGTCCGGCAGGGTTTGAGGAATATCGTCCACCAGAATTTTGATACCGCGAACACCGAAAGGCGAGCGGGTCCCGAAGCCGCGAATCGATATTCGCAAATCCTGCGCAAAATTATATGGGTTTTGAAAAAACAGTCCGGGGAGGATGGATAGAGACTCGTCCAACGTCAACGTAGGTTGACCTGTCTGGATGTCCCCTTTTTCAATACGGGTAACCGCGTTCGGGATATTTTGAACAAACCTGGGAGAACGGGTCGCAGTGACCTCAATCGGTTCCAAAACCTCGACAGGGTCATCCTGTGAAACCTGAGACCACAGGAGCGAGGACGCCATGCTGCATTCCAATATCAGGATAACAAGCAGGCATCCCAAAGCCTGAGGCAGGGAGGACTTCATTCCTTAAAGAGGTTATTTGGAATTTTGGTCCAGGATATTCAAAATCGATTTCAGATCCTGCGTGGCTTTCTTTTTCCAATCCGCAAGCGCTTCCCGATCGAAACCGAAATCCAGTTGAGCACCTTCGTTATTAGGCTTTTTTTGCTTCAATCTTTTTTTGGCCCCGGCGATGGTAAACTTATCCGCGTATAGCAATTGCTTGATTTCCAGAACCTGGTCGATATCTTTCTTTTGGTACAAACGCTGACCGGAGCGATTCTTATTGGGTTTGAGAACCTCAAACTCCTCCTCCCAATAACGGAGTACGTGTTGCTCCACCCCAGCGATTTCAGCCACTTCACCTATCTTAAAAAACAGCTTATTCGGAATGGGTTGCTTCATAATCCCTACTATTCGTTGAATCCAACAAATGTTTACTCGGCTTGAATGTTAAAACCCGCCGGGGTTTAATGACTATCGGCTCACCCGTTCTGGGATTCCTCGCATTTCTCGCCCGCTTGTCTCTTAAGTTAAAACTGGCGAATCCGACGATACGAACGTTCTCACCTTTGCTCAATACTGTTTTGATTTCATCCAGCACCACGTCTACCGCTGAGGCGGCTTCCTGACGCGTAAAACCGACCCGCTCATAAACCCGGTCGACAATATCCGATTTTACGATAGTACCCAGTTCTGATCCTTTTGTCATAAGCACCTCGACAAAAAAGTTATTCTTCTCCTCCAGACTCCTTTTTAGCCTCTTCAACAATTTTTGAAACTAAGTGCTCCGGCACCACATCATAATGATCAAACTCCATGACAAAAATACCCCGACCGCTGGTCAAAGCCCGAAGCTCGGGAGCATAATTTAAAATCGATGCCATTGGAACATGAACGCGGACATTCTGGTTGTCATCATTGGCATCGACCCCCAGGATTTTACCACGCTTGGAATTGAGATCGCCAATCACATCTCCAACAAATTCGCTGGGAACAACGACCTCCATGGTCATGACCGGTTCCAGAAGAATTGGCTTGCAATCCAGCACCCCTTTCTTGAACCCGATCGACCCGGCAATCTTAAAAGCCATCTCCGAAGAGTCGACGTCGTGATAGGAACCGTCATACAAAGCTACTTTCACATCGACCATAGGGTAATTGGCTAAAATACCCTGGGCCATGGCCTCCTGCACCCCTTTTTCCACTGCCGGGATATAGGTTTTGGGGATGGCGCCGCCCACAATACGGTTTTCAAATTCAAAACCGGCTCCTCGAGGCAACGGCGATATTTCCAGCCAGGTATCGCCAAACTGACCACGGCCACCCGACTGTTTTTTGTGTTTGCCCTGAACCTTGGTTTTGCCTCGAATAGTTTCACGGTAAGGCACTTTGGGGGATTTCACATCCACTTCCACACCGAACCGCCGCTTCAACCGCTCAATGATCACATCTAGATGCTCGGAACCCATGCCGGAAACCAGCAATTCATGAGTTTGAGCGTCTCTTTCCACTTTTAATGTAGGATCCTCCTCCACCAAACGATGGAGGGAGTTACTGATCTTTTCCTCATCCGCCCTTGTTTTGGGAACCATGGCGCGGGCCAACACCGGATTGGGAAAAACAATGGGATCGAATTGTACCCCCTTGCTCTTGGCGGTCAAGGTATCCCCGGTTGTGGTGACCTTAAGCTTGGCGACCGTTCCCATATCTCCCGCGATGACTTCCGGCAACGGCACCTGTTTCTTTCCCTGCAGAGCAAACAATTGACCCACTCGTTCGTCGGTCTGATGATTGGCATTGAACACCGACGTATCGGGCTTCACCGAACCGGAATAAACACGAAACAGAGTTAACTTACCCGCATATGGATCGGCGATAGTCTTAAAAACGAGACTCGCCAGCATCCCGTTACCCTGTTTCACCTCTACCGCTTCATCTCCGCTCAAGGCTTTACCCAGTTGAGCCGGGCCTTGATCGGGAGAGGGTAAGAAATCAACGATCGCCTTCGCCAGCCGGTCGGTTCCAATATTGTGAAGTGCGGATCCCAAAATCACCGGAACCAATTGACCGCTTTCGACTCCCTTTTTGAGACCGGTGTCAAATTCCTCGTCAGTCAATTCGCCTTTATCCAGATAAGATTCGATCAATTCATCATCGGCCTCGGCAACCGATTCGACTAGTTCGGCGCGTCGACTCTCGACTTCGTCCTTCACTTCGTCCGGAATATCAGAAGCGGTGCTCGCTCCTTTCCCATCTTTTTCGTATGCGTAGTATTTGTTCTCGACCAAATCCACAACACCGGTAAAATTGTCGGCGCTGCCAACGGGCACATGCATCAAAAAAGGCTGGACTTTGAATTTCTTTTTTAAGGATTCCAAGATGGGTTGAATGGAGGCTTGCTCGCTGTCCATCTTGTTGATGAAGACGATTCGCTTGAGGGAGCTTTCATCAGCCCATTGCCAAACTTTTTCAGTATAAAACTGAATTCCCGCATCTGCGGCAATAACAACCACGACACCATCTGCAACACGGATGCAACCGGGGGTATCGGCAATAAAGTTTCCGTTACCGGGCGTATCGAGAATATTGAGTTTGTGTTTCTGCCATTCGCTGACAGCAAATGAGGCGCTGATGGAATGACCACGCCGGACTTCATCGGGGTCATAGTCCATGATGGAAGAATTGTCGCCTACTTTTCCGAGACGGTCAGAAACTCCTGACAAATACAACAGGCCCTCTGCTACTGAAGTTTTTCCCGCACCCGCATGGCCGACAAATGTAACATTTCTGATCTGCTCAACTTTGTACGATTTCATGCTTCTCCCCCGTTAGGCGGATTTTACAAAAAATCTATGCTTTTCAACAAGAGCAATAATACTGATTTAAAGAACTCAGCTTAACTTAAATCTTTAAACATGTGCATGTACAAAGAGATTTAGACTGAACTTCCTCTAAATCCGGATAAGGGTCAGCATAAAACAGATTCCAATCTCTTCATCTTTTTGAATACAGTGCCATAAAAAGAAGGATACAGCCGAAAGAGCTGATCCAATTGGCTGGAATTAATGCCAACGGCCAGTACCTGATTGGTATGTGCGATGGCTCCATCCATCAATGGAATATGCTCCCAGTCAGGAATTTGCCCCATAATATCGCCACTTGACAGAAAAGCAACGTTTTTTGTGCCCTGCGGACAAATTTTCACTTTTCCCGAAATAAGGATAAATACCTGCTCCTTCTTCAAATTTTTGGCAAAAATTGGGTCATTTTTTTTCCAATGACACATGTCTCCGAAACCCAGGGAAGCGATCAAACCAGGACGTATTATATTATTGAAATAATTGCCCAAATGGTAAAACTCATCTATGATTTTGGGCAGGCCGGACTGAGTATAGAATTTTTTGGGAATTTTCAGAAGAGTCAGGTCCGACAAAGCTTTGACGGTGGCCCGGCGGTGCGGATTGGAAGTGGAGACCGCCAATTCACCAAAAAACATCCCCTTTTCATAAACGACTGACTGGTTTTTATTGATACCGATTTCGGCGAAGCCGTCCAATATCAGGAAAAATTCATTCCCAATTTCATTTTTGGAAAAAACGACCGCTCCGGGCTTCAATCTCTGAATTTTGGATTGCCTCACAATTTTCGTCAGTTGGGATTTTTTAACACCCTCAAACAAAACCGCTTCTTTGATCAAATCCAGTTTGGTCCGAACTTTCAACTTCCTGCTTTTGATCAAAACATCCGTCTTCCCTTCACAGGCAAACCGGAAGTAAGGATGTTTAAAGGGCTCTTTATGCTGGTGAACAAGAACCACTTTCTTCGCCAGGGAAGGATGGAAGTGGGTGAGAGACGCCAGTTCCGTATGCAAGTTGCCTCCTCCCACTTCTTGAATGATCAAATCTGCATCCCAAACAAATCCCAAAATACTGTCGCGCCGCTTTCGGGAAAAGTTTCCCATTTCCCACCATCGATGGGTCAAGTCCACATCGTACTTGGTATCCCCGGAATGACTGATGGTTTTTTCTCTTCCCTTGGGTGGCCGATAAGTTATTTTGAATCGCCCTGCGGGTATCGAATGGAGAGAGTAGTCAAACAGGAGAAAGGTATTCTTGAAACCAGGAAGCTTGATTTCCTTGCCTGCTTCCACCTCCAGCAAATCCACGAACTCTTCGATCACTTCCTGGGGAAACCGGCTGATCCCCTGCATTTTTCTTAGAAAGCTTTCAAAAATGATTCGCGTCGTGATCAACTTCACCCGTTGACCCGAAAGAATTTTCTCGATCAAACCGGAATCATGATCTGAATGAACATGGGAGAGGATAATATAGCTGATATCCTTATCGGTAATTCCGTACTTAAGGGCAGATTCATTATGCTCGCTGAAGGCATCAACCATGATTCCTTTACCCTCCGACCATACAATCAAACAACTGTTTTTCCTTTTGTGTGAAAACCCGGAGCCCACTCCCAGATAAGTAACTCCCATAAAGGGTTTTTTCAAAGGTGACACAACTTCCGGTTTGGGAGGCAGATCAAGCTTCAGCATATCCATAGAAAATTTTCGATGTCCCGGTTGTTGAATATCGAACTCTGCGGGCCTGACTTGAACAATTTTCAAGGCTTTTCCTTTTTTGTCGGCATTCTTAACCGTCACTTCGTTCCGCCTGTTGAATATTTGGAAATCGATCAAGGAATGGATAAACTCATCCTGATTTTTCTCTTTTGCAATGGAGAACAGGTCCATCTCCTTTTTTAATTGTGCACAGGTGATATAGTTCCGCGCAAAAAGGGAAGCGGTTCTAGAATGGGATTTATTCATCAGCCACTGCTTATTTTGAATCAGGCTGTCAAAATATTTGCGGACTTCGATCTGGATTTGACGGTCGGGGGTATTGTATTTGAGAAGACGGTTGTATAACTCAAACGGTTTTTTACTTTCCGCCACATGAGCCAGAAATTGCTTGTACCGCTTTAACTCGGCACTTGTAAACCCGCTTTCCCGGCCAAACCGGCGAAATTGAGCCTGGATCAAATCCCGAAAGGACGGACCAAACAGAGTTTCCTGGAGTATGGATTTTAATCTTTCTCTCTGGTCTGATGTGCAATAGATTACGATTTTTTCGTTGGTAGGTCGGGCAAAAAGAAACGTGTAGACAATAAACTCGAAATCGAAATTGTTCTTTCCCTGAACAAACGTTCTTATCGGAAGCACATATCTCGAGGGCAGCGGTTGGGATCGTCTGCTGAAATCCTTGACGATTCCCGGAGGACAACCGAAACAAATCGGGTCAAATCCCTTGATCTCTAAAACTCGAAAGTTGTAACCCTTATATATGCTGTACCTTTTAGGGTTTGCCATAAGCTAGTTACCGGAACGCCGGGCAGTAAACTTCAGATGTACCGGGGTTCCTGAAAAGCCAAACATCCGCCTCAAGCTGTTTGTCAGATATCTGCGATATGAAAAATGAATGCCTTCCGGATAATTGACAAAGCATTGAAACGTTGGAGGACAACTCTTCACTTGGGTTGAGTAAAACAACTTGATAAATTTTCCTTTAAAACTGCTAAATGGATTTTTTTCGATTGCCTGTGCAAAACAATCGTTCAGTTTGCCGGTCGGGATTTTTTTCGAATATTCGGAATAAACCCTCTCCACTTCTGGGAAGAAATGCTTCAACCCATACCCGGACTTGGCGGAGATGAACAGCACAGGAGCAAAATCCAAAAATCTCAGCTTATCTTTCACCTTCTCTTCAATAGCTTCATGAACCCCTTTTTCGCGTTCCAGAAGATCGCATTTGTTGACAGCCAGAATACATCCCCTTCCCCGCTCAAAGGCATACCCGGCGATGGTGGCATCCTGCTCGCTCACTCCTGTTTTCCCATCCAGAACCAGAACCGTGATATCACACCGTTCCAGGGCTTTCAAGGCCATGATCACACTGTATTTCTCCAGCAGGCGGGTGGTCTTACCCTTGCGCCGGATGCCTGCGGTATCCATCAACACAAATTCCTTTTTATCAAACACCACCGAGGTGTCTACCGCGTCCCGCGTGGTCCCTGGAATTTCGGATACAATACAGCGATCCGATTTCAGCAGCTTATTGATGAGTGACGATTTCCCGGCATTGGGTTTGCCAATCACCGCAACACGGATCCTTCCCGGAACCTCTTCAGGTTCTTCTTCCGACTCGGAGAAGTCTTTCACCAACTCCTCCAGCATGGCTTCAATTCCGATACCATGCTCAGCGGAAAGGGCAAACGTTTTCTTCACCCCCATTTTGAAAAAATCGTGAATCATGGTTTCGTGGCTGGGGTCATCCACCTTGTTGACCAGAACGAATAAAGGCTTTCCCGAAGCGCGTACTTTGGCGATCACTTCCTGATCCTGCGGCGTCAGCCCCTGCTGGCCGTCTCCCACAAACAGGATGAAGTCTGCTTCGGAAATCGCAATATCCGCCTGTAGTTTGACCTGGAGTTCGATTTCGTTGTCGGCAGCAAGATCAATTCCACCGGTATCAATCAGCATGAACGGCTTTCCAAACCACTCCGCCCGGCTGAACATCCGGTCACGCGTTACTCCCGGCGTATCGTTTACAATTGCAGAGCGCTGCTTGATGATTTTGTTGAACAGGGTGGACTTACCCACATTGGCTCTTCCGATGATGGCGACTTGGGGAATGGGCATGGCATCATCTCGGTTTCCGCAGGTTAGATGGAGGGGGCTATTTCTTCCAGATAATCGTGAATTCCACGGGCAATGGATTCAGCCAGCCATTTCTGATAACCCTTGCCTCTCAAATGCCGGCCTTCCTGGCGGTTCGTCACAAAACCCACTTCCACCAGAATACTCGGCATATTGGTATCGTGAAGCACAAAGAAGGGGCCTTCTTTGACACCAAGGTTATGGATACCTGAAAACCTCTTGGACATGGTTTGATGCAACCGTTTTTGAACAATTGCGGCTAGACGGGAAGAGTCGTTGATTTTAGTGGTGGAAATAAGGCTGGCCAGTATTTCCTGTACCGCATCATCTGCCACGGAGTGGACCAGGTCTCCATTCTCCCGCTCGGCAGTTTCCAAGGCCTGCTCGTTGGAACCAGATCCCAAATAATAGGTTTCGATTCCGTGCGCAGATTTTCGTTTGGCGGCATTGGCATGTATGGAAACAAATAAATCGGCATTGTGCGAATTGGCAATTTTTCCCCGATCTTTGAGTTCAACAAAAGTATCGCTCTTACGAGTCATAATTACTTTATAACGGTACCGATTCTTTAGAATCTTTTGCACCAATCTGGAAATCTGAAGATTGATATCCTTTTCAAGCAATCCATGGGCGCCTTTGGCTCCAAAGTCCTTCCCTCCGTGACCTGCATCCACAACCACTACTGGAGTCTTTCGCTTGGCTTGCGCCTTGGCGGAAGTCGAGTTCTTTGCAACCCGAACAGCCATTTTCTTTTTCGGAGATTTGGTTTTGACCGCTATAAATTTTTCCTTGTGTCGGGGCACCACAATAATCAATTTATTCTTACTGACTTGAACCGCCACTTTCTGCTTTGTCTGTTCATCCAAATCCAGCACCAAACGGCTCGGGACACCTTTCGTATCCGTCATTCGCAATTGCTCAACCCGCCCGTCTTCCACCGATATATTGTTGGGAATATGATCACCCCATCGGGCATTTTTGAAATCAAAATACACACGGTCTGGATTCCTCAATCTTTTCTTGGAGTACTTGACCGACCCATCAACCTTCAAAACCACGCGGGTCTCATTTGCTCCACTGACGAAAGTCAAATCCTTCAGCACCACCGTTGGCGGATTCACCGAAATTTTTTTCTTTGCCAGCAGGACTTTGTTTTTTAATTGCCGTCTGGCTTTCGGGACAAAATCCCCTTTGGGGTGATGAGTCAGGATTTTCTGAAACGCAGCACGTGCTTGGGGAAATTCTTTACGGTGAAGGTACAACTGCCCGGCAAAATACAACGCATCATCAGTCAGCCAACCGGATGGAAATTTCGACTCGAGCCGGTGGTAGTAAGCCAGGGCCTGGTCGATATCGGCAGCACGTCCAGTCCGTTTTCCCAGCTTGTGGTATAAACGGCCCAAAGTAAAAACCGATTTATAACTTTCCTGAGTCTTTGGATGCTTTTTTAATACCAACTGGAACCCGGCAATAGCCTGCATCCAGTTTTTTCGGTATTTCATCTTCTTCTTGGAATACAGGAGATTTTGATACTCCTTTTTCGCAGTTGCATACCGTTTTTGGGAAGACGCTGAAGAACCCAATTTCGCCCAAACCGATTGTCCGCTAAATGCTATCGCCAGACAAAAGACGAAAACCACTCCCAACCACCTTCGACCCAAAGACTTCAGATTTCCAAGACTCAGTAAATCATTCATTTTAAAAACCATTTAGCTTTTCGAAATTCGAGAACGGTGCCAGAGGGATTTACTTAACCTACTAATTTTATTAAGGTTTTGACTATATCACTTTTGAGGTAGGCCGTCAAGACGCTGAAAAATCGCCAGTTAAAATCCAGCACTCAGACGTTCGGCCAGGAATGAGGGAAGCTTGTTGGACCGTATTTTTTCCTGAGTCCGCTGGACATTGTAATCATATCGCCGGAATTCCACCGATGACCGGTCGGAATCGAACACCACAAAGCAGGGGGACGGAATACCGTCTCGGGGTTGCCCCAGGCTCCCCACGTTGACAATATAGCGGCAATCCGGCTTCAGGGTATATTCCCAGTGATGCACCGCGCCGCCATAGACGGCTTCCACCTTGCCTTTGGGCGGCTTTTCCAAAATGACCGGTTTGTGGGAATGACCTAGAAAACACCACTGGGCTTCAAAATGAGGGAAGTTTTCCTCTCCGTCATATTGATTGTTTACGTAATGCCATTCCTTTGGCTCAAAAGGAGAAGAGTGCACCCAAAGAATGCCATCCTGCTCTCTTTTGGTTGGCAGAGAATTCAAGTACTCGATATTATCCTCAGTCAATGTCTCACGCGTCCACTCGCAAGCTTCTAAAGCGTATGGATTAAAATAAGACGTGTCCGTTTTGCCCACCACTGCAAAATCATGATTGCCTGCCAACACAATATCCACATTCTCGCGCACCCAATCGACGCATTCGTTGGGATCGGCGTTGTATCCGACGATATCCCCAAGACACACTTTCCGGTCGTGCGGAATGGTTTCGCTGACCTGGATAAACTTTTCCAGCGATTCCAGGTTGCTATGCAAATCCGAAAAAATGAGATAAACCATGGCGAGCCGATTCTGTAATCGTTATTGATTCAGGCTGGCTTGAGGGACGTCCGGATTCAATTCTTTCAAGATGCGATCCAGAACGCCATTGATAAAATTGGGAGAGTCTTCAGTACCGTATTTCTTGGCAATTTCAACGGCCTCATCGATGGCCACCTTGGGAGGTACGGTTTTGCTGTACATCAATTCGGAAGCCGCCATACGAAGCAGATTGCGGTCGATCACAGCCATCCTTGAGAGGGTCCAGTGATCACTGTATTTTTCCAGCTGGCTGTCAATTTCTTTTTTATGATCGAAAATGTCGTTCAGAATATCTTCCGTAAAAGATCGGACATCTTCCTGACAGGGATTGTTTTCCCAAAATGATTTCAACTGATGATCCAATTCACCCTCGTTCATTTCAGTAAAATAGAGAAACTGGATCGCCAATTCCCTCGAAAGCCGTCTGTTGCCCATTCCATTACCTGCGTTAAAGTTGCTTGCATAAATTGATCATTTCGATGGCAGCCAACGCTGTTTCCCAACCTTTGTTTCCGGACTTGGCCCCGGCACGCTCGGTCGCCTGCTCCAGATTGTCGGTGGTCAGCACTCCGAACAGAACAGGAATGGATGCCTCCAGGGCGATTGCTCCCACACCTTTCGCCGCTTCTCCCGCGACGAATTCAAAGTGAGGGGTGCCCCCGCGAATTACGGCACCCAGACAAAGGATCGCGTTATATTGCTTTTTTTCGACCATCCGCTTTGCCGCCGAAGGAATTTCAAAAGCTCCCGGCACATACGCCACTTCTATATCTTCATCCTTAACGCCTTGCTGCACCAGGCAATCCACCGCACCGTCCAAAAGACGGTCCGTGATGAAATCATTGAACCGGCTCACTACAATTCCGATTTTGTGACCCGCTCCGTTCAAATCTCCTTCAAGTGATTTTGGCAATATTCTTCCCGCTCAGAAAACGTTTTTAATCAGGTGCCCCAACTTGTCCTGCTTGGTTTTGAGATATTTGATATTGTGCCTTTGAGGCTGCACCTCAATGGGCACCCGCTCAACCATTTCAAGACCGTATGCTTCCAGTCCGACGATTTTGCGCGGATTGTTACTCATGATTCTGATTTTCCCCAAACCCAGGGCACGGAGAATCTGCGCTCCAATCCCGTAGTCTCGAAGATCCGGCTTGAACCCCAATTCTGCGTTGGCCTGAACCGTATCGTGCCCCTGATCCTGAAGCGCGTAGGCTTTCAATTTGTTGAGAATGCCAATACCACGTCCTTCCTGGTACAGATACAGAAGAACGCCGTGCCCTTCCTTTTCGATCATATTGAGAGCCTGGGCCAACTGCTCGCCACAGTCACAACGATGAGATCCGAACACATCTCCCGTCAAACACTGCGAATGCACTCGCACCAGTGTGGGTTTATCCGGTTCCACCTCTCCCTTAACGAGGGCAATGTGTACCTGATCGATCAACTTGTTGCGAAAGGCAACCGCTTTGAATTCACCGAAATCGGTGGGCATTTGCGTTGCCGCCACCTCTTCCACAAGGGCTTCGCTGTTCAGCCGGTACTCCATCAAATCCTTGATGGTGATCATTTTGATATCGTGCTTTTTGACGAATTTGGAAAGTTCGGGAACCCGCGCCATCGTGCCGTCATCGTTCATGATTTCGCAGATCACGCCCGCCGGCTTCAAACCGGCCAAACGTGCAATATCGACGGAACCTTCGGTTTGCCCTGCCCGTACCAGCACGCCACCGTCGCGTGCGCGCAAAGGGAAAATGTGCCCCGGCATGACCAGATCGTACTGAGTGGCTTCGGGGTCCATCGCCACCTCGATGGTTTTAGCCCGATCCGCGGCTGAGATTCCTGTGGTGATGTCCTTTTTCGCATCGATCGATACCGTGAAGGGCGTGCCGAACTGAGCCTGATTTTCCTGCACCATCATCGGCAGTCCCAACTGAGCTGTCCGCTGCTCGGTCAGCGTCAGACAGATCAATCCGCGTCCGTATTTCGCCATGAAGTTAACGGCTTCGGGAGTACACTTTTCGGCGGCGATCATCAGATCCCCTTCGTTTTCCCGGTCCTCATCATCCACAATGATGATCATCTTGCCTTGCTTGACGTCCTCGACGGCCTCTTCAATGCCACTGAATGAATTTGAATTATCCTTGGCCATAAAATCCCTGTTGTTTTAAAAATTCCGGTGATATCTCGGTGCCTTTGGCAGAGCCGCCAAATACCGTTTCGCACGCTCGAACCACGTACTTGCCAATCATATCACACTCAATATTGACGGCATCCCCGGTTTTACGGTCCTTTAAATTGGTGTGCTCCAGCGTGAAAGGAATAATCGATACGGTAAAACCGTTGTCCCTGCAATCGAACACCGTCAAGCTGATACCGTCTACAGCCGCTGAACCTTTTTCAATCAGATATGGCGTCAAATCCGGGGAGTGTTCGAATCGGAACAAAACCTCGCCCGGTTTTTCGTCGATGCTCACCACTTTCGCCACATTATCGATATGACCGGTCACAAAATGTCCGCTCATTTTCTTGGCCGGTGTAAGAGCCCGCTCCAGGTTCACGCGCGATTTCTCTTTCACCTGCTTGAAACTGGTGCGACTCAATGTTTCCGTTGTCAGGTCCATCGCGAACCAATGCTCGCCCATATCCACCACGGTCAGGCAAACACCGTTGACCGCAATGCTCTCCCCCATTTCAAACTGAGAGAACTGTGGATTCGTGTCCACCCGCATTCGCGCCTTGTCATCCTTGAAAACGATATTCGCAACGGTTCCGACAGTCTCTATGATTCCGGTAAACATGATCTACAAATATCCCTCTACCATCCAATCGGCACCGACAGGGGTCACCGTGAGATTTTTAATATTGAGCGCCCGCTTCAGACTCTTGATGCCCGGTCCACCCACCACACCGGGAGCCGAGTCCCCTCCAATGATCAGGGGAGCCAGAAAAAGGACTGCCTTATCCACTATGCCGTCTTTGAGAGCGCTGGCGTTAACTCCACTACCACCTTCAAGTAATACTGAAGTTATTCCCTCCTCTCCTAATATTTTATTCAATTTAATCAACGGGATATGATTACTATTTGCATAAAACCCATGAACCTCAATGCCCCGTTTGACCAGCTTTCTCACACGAGTGTAAGGCGCCTTGTTTGTAGTAATGTAGATCACACGATCCCGTTTCGCATGGTGAAATACTCTTGCCTTAAGAGGTATCTCCGCCTTGGCATCCAGAATAACACGGGCCGGGTTACAACCCGTGCCCTTTTTCAGCCGGGTTGTCAGCCGCGGGTTGTCCTTGAGCACCGTCCCAGCTCCCACCAGGACAGCATCGACGCGGTCACGCATTCGATGTACCTGCTCCCGAGCCTCAGGTCCGGTGATCCACTGGGACTCCCCGGTAGATGTGGCAATCTTTCCATCCAGCGACAGGGCTGATTTCAAAGTCACAAACGGCATTCCTGTCTGTATGTATTTGACGAATACTTCATTGAGGCGCTGGCACTCCTGCTTCAATATTCCGGTATGGACCGCAATCCCGGCCCGTTTCAACTGGCGAATCCCCTTTCCTGCAACCTGAGGATTAGGGTCACGCATACCTATATAGACCTCTCGGAGACCGCTTTCGATGATGGCGTCCGTACAGGGCGGTGTGCGCCCGTGATGGCAACAGGGCTCCAGATTCACGAATAACTGCGCTCCTTTAGACCGCTTACCCGCTTTTCGCAACGCCTCGATTTCACCATGAGGGCGCCCTGCTTTTTTATGGTAGCCCTCGGCGATGACACGGCCATTTTTGACGATTACAGCCCCAACCATGGGATTGGGAGAGGTTCGCCCCACCGCCTTTCCAGCCAACTCCAAAGCCCTGCGCATCCACTGTTCCTGACGATCCTGTTTCAAAATATTGCTCTTGTCGGGGGCAACCCGGCATCCAAGCCGGAATTACCGCAAAAATAGAAGGATTGGCTCTAAATTAGCAGAGATGAGAAAGGTTGTCAAAGCGTAAATTGTTGAAATACAATAGCTTTTTTGAGCGATGGGCTCATCAGGAGTCATTGTCGGTTCAATATTTGAACCATACGCTTACGGATACTACCTCGCTGATAAACCACCTCGATGCGGCGATTGACGGCCCGATTTTCAGGACTGGTGTTGGGGACTTTGGGGCGGAATTCGGCAAATCCTTCCACCGAAAGCCGCTCTGGGGGGAATCCGTCGTCGATCAACATATGGGCCACTTCCGCTGCCCGTGAGGCAGACAGTTCCCAATTGGAGGGATATCTCAAAGTGCGGATCGGTGTGTTGTCGGTATGACCCTCCACTTTGACGTTGTAATTAAACTGCTTCAGCACATCGAACACCTGACGCAGTGTCGTACGGCCTTTCGGAGTCATCTCCGCTGAACCGGCAGGAAACAAGACGACGTCGGAAATAGTGATTACCGCTCCACGATCATCCGAGGAAACGCGAACTTCACCTGCAAGCTTGTTTTTGAACACGAATTCCTCAACCTCGGAGATGATATCTTCCATTTCCCGGTTCACCATGGCACCGACTTCATCGACTGCATGTACCGTTTGTTCATCGACCTGGGTCTTGATCACTTCCAACCCCTGACGGGTTCCCAGTTCCTCGATCGCATCCGCTCCCAGCGCCTCCCGAAGGGATTCCTTGAGCTGCCGCCACTTTTCCTGCTCAATGGTACCAATGGCGAACAGGAGAATGAAGAAAACCATGAGCAGTGTAACCATGTCGGCGAAGGTTATGACCCAGGGAGGAATGCTCCGGGTCTCTTCATTGACAAATTCTACTTCGTCTTCAAGATTCTCTTCGATTTCAGACATGAGCTATTACCGTACCGGGGTTTTGGGAACCGGTTTGGGTGCGGGTTTGGCCGGCGGCGTCTGGGCCAGTACATCCTCCCGTCTCAACTTTTTGCCGATGGCGTTCTCTAGAATGTTTTCCAAGGTTTCTTTCATGAAACGGGGATTGACGCCCTTGCGGATGAAAGTGATGCCTTCCAACACCAGATTCATTTCCAGAGTTTCCACCGCGCTTCGGCGTTTCAGCTTGACGGTCATGGGAATGAACACCAGGTTGGCCAGCAAGGCTCCGTAAAAAGTAGTGATCAGGGCAACCGCCATTTTCGGACCAACCGTTTTAACATCGTCCAGAGCCGACAGCATCTGGATCAGTCCAATGAGCGTCCCGACCATCCCAAAAGCCGGAGCAAACTTTCCCATTTCACTCATGATTTCCCATCCATCGCGGTGCTTCTGCTGGATTTGCCGAATCTCCTTTTTAAGGATCGTCACCACGGTTTTCTCGTCCTTGCCGTCAACCGTGTACTGCAATCCCCTTTTGAGAAAGCCATTGTCGATTTCATCCAAACGCGACTCGATAGCCAGAACCCCTCCCTTGCGGGCGACACTGCAGGTCATGACCATGGTGTCGATCAAATCGTAAAGATCATGTTTTTTGGTCATGAACACTTTGAGGAAGAGGCCAATGACCCCAAACAGTTCATTGATGGGGTAAGCCACAAGGGTGGCGGCAATGGTTCCGCCCAGCACGATCATCGCCGAAGGCGGGCTGTAAAACAGCTCTAAGCCGCTGTTCTGCATGATGGAAGCCAGCAACAGCGCCATCCCGGAGAAAATTCCTAATAAGGTCGCTATGTCCATAAGAAAATTACTCTCTTACCTGAATCTGGCCCTCCACAGGGTCCAGGATATTGAATCTGAGAATATTATTCACCATATCCCGATTCAGCACCGTGCCTTTGCGCAACAGGTTGATGCCTGACTCGGAATAAATATCCGAAGCCAACACCATGCCCTCTTTCAAACCAAAGACAGAGCAGCTGACTGTTTTCTCATCGCCCATCTGGTCCTGAGACAACGCATAGTCAGAAAGCAGCGAAACCACATTTTCGTCAAACCAGGTGCCCCCGCATTGCTCCACACTTTTTAAAGCCTCCAAAATGGAGCTGTCCGGATGCGACACCATGTAATGATCGTAAAAACTGGCGGCGGAAAGAATCCGCGATCCCAATGGAATCCGGTTGCCTATCAACCCATCGGGTTTTCCCGATCCATCTACATTCTCATGCATATGCCGAATGAGTTCGGAAACCGACTCGAATCCAGCGAATCCTTTCAACAGCATCTCGGCAACCATCGGGTGGCTGGTCACCTGCCGACTGGATCCTTCATCAAGCGCTTCTTCCACAGTTTCGTCGCGCGGCAGACTGACAATTCCCAACTCATGAAGCCGCGCGGCAATTCTCAGGTTTTCCACTGAATCCGGTGACATATTCATTTTCTGTCCGACGAAAACAGAAATTCTGGAAACCCGTTCCGAATGGCCCCGCCGTTGGGATTGATTGAGTTCAATAATGTTTCCGAGCAACCCAACCGTGGAGTCGAATCGCTCCGTCAACTCCTGATTCTTAGTGTGAACCGTTTGATGGAGATGCTCAATCTGCAGAATAAAGTTGACGACAAAAAGCAGCTCGCCTTTTTTGACAGGCTTTGTCAGAAACGCGTCGGCTCCCATTTCCTTTGCTTGAATGGCGTAATCTTCATCCTCATCGTATGCAGACATCAAAATAACGGTGGCAGAAAGCCCTGACTGGCGAACCGTTTGGCAAAACTCAAATCCATTCATACCGGGCAAATGGATGTCGCAAATCACGATATCCGGCTGCAACTTGTCCGCCTTCCGAAGACCCTTTTCCCCGGACATCGCATCGTGAAACTCAATCAATTCCGGCCCAAAAGTACTGTTCAGGATTTTTCCGACCACTTTAACCATAGCGGGATCATCATCCACAAACAGTAATCTTTTTTTCGTTTTGGCAACAGTCACAGAGGCTCACCGATTCGGTTCAGGGAACTTTTGGACAGAGTTTGGGGTGCTTGAGCGCTGTAATGACTTCGGGAGATCGGTGCAGCCCAATCTGAAATTGGACACCCCCCAATTACGCCCTGCATATTCAGGATAGGAAGTGGGTTAAAGCATTGTCAAGTAAAAGTTTACGGCACTTTTTGTGGACTCGGAGGGGCTGGGATCAGGAATCGTCGGAATCCTCTTTCTCCACCTCCGCCAGCGGCAAGGTGGTGCAGCGGACACCCACTCCGGGGTGCCTTTCAGCAGGATCAAAGGAATTGCGGAAATGGCATTTGGCGTTCACCAGGTAATTCAACCAGGACCCGCCGCGAACAATTTTCTGGGTTGTGAATTGGGAAGAGTGCAACTGCACACACCACTCCCACGCGTTGCCAGCCATATCGAAGCACCCGTAAGGAGAGATCCCTTCTTCGAAATCTGTCACCGCATTGGTATGACCGACCACAAAATCAGCGGTATTGCAATATCCGGTCTGGTACCCCATGGCCTCCCCCCAGGGGTAGTCGCGGCCGTCGTTTCCACGCGAAGTTTTTTCCCACTCCGTTTCTGTAGGAAGCCGCAACCCCAACCACAACGCAAAGACAGTTGCCTCGTAATAGTTGATCCCGATGACCGGTTGATCCTTCTCCCAGGAGTACTTGGGATAACGAAACTGGAATCGCGGATCATACTGCTGGCATAGCTCATTGGTGGCGAGAAATTTCATGATCGAAAATTCTTTCATTTCGATTTGATCTTCTTCGTCCTGCTCATCCTGATAAATAAATTTTCCGGCAGGAACCGTTACCATCTCCGTCCATTTATTTACAATTGACGTATCGACGGTATCCGAATCAAGGTGCTCATTCAGAAATTCCTGTAGATCGGGCAGGGCCAGCACTGCTTCAAAGTTCTGGCTGTCGATAACTTCCTTCCAGTCGATTTTATGAAGAGCCAGTAAAAGTTCAAGAACACCAAAAAGAATTCTGGAATCGCGCTTGTCCCGTTTGAGAAGGTTGCGAGTCAATGTCTGCAGGGTATCTCGCTCATTTTGATCTAGAACGGCTGCCAGCTTCACCAACCGGTTCTTGGTAAACTGAGGTTGCGCTTCGGGGCACTGGTATTTCAACAACTGACCGACGATCAGACGGTGGCTCTCGGACACCTCTTCCACTTCAGCCAAAACATGACCTGCCAGAAACAACGCTCCCTCTTCCAAAAGTATGTCTATGAGGATGTCTGCAGAAGCGGATGTCGTTCCTGCAAAAAACTGTAACAGGTTTAGCCATGAATCGTCACGGCAGTGCTCCCTCAGAACCGGTTCCCAGTCGGCATCCCGTGCCAACGCCTGTCCTGCAAAATATTCCTGAAACGAGGGATGGCGAAATTCCCAGCGTGTAGGGGTCGATTGAATCAACCGGTCAAACGGAGCACAGATTCGACCCTCGGCATATAGTTTTTTAAGATGAGCGCCTCGATCTTCAAAGATCTTGAGTTCAAATCCTGTTTCCACATCCTGCTGGCGCTGCCGATGACCTTCCCGGTACAATTGCAGAGAAATATCTTCCAGAGTTTTCAGGCATTCCTGTATCTCGGCATCGGGCTTGGCGTTCTTCTCGTCGGCAAAAATTTCATCAACCCAGGCTCGGTAAAGTTGTGTCCGTGAGGTTACTCCTTCAAGTTTTTCGTTATCCGCCAAAGACCTGATCATATTGAGTAGAAGCGGATTTTCAAACAGCTCTGGATAAAACAATTGGAATTTTTCCGCTTGTGCCTTGATCGAGGATGAAGGGAGATAATATCTTCGTTGAATATCACTGACCGGTTGTATCGCTGTGCGAAAAGTCGAGTCCTGCCCCCGTTTGACGATTGAAGTGGTGGCAAAAGGTCCGAATCCAACCGGCCGGGTAGCGATCAATACAAAATTGTCCCGCAAAGCGTCGCCATCAACCACGACGTCAAAGTAAATCTGAAACCGGTCTTCCGGCAAAAGCCGATCAAACCCATCGAGTAAAAAGAGCAACTGCCCGGTCAATACCAGACGATTGACAGTCCGCTCCAACAGAGACTCCTGGATTTCCAAATCCGGTTGCTCCTCCCGCTCCAGAAGAACCACAGCCATGATTTGCCGGAATAACTCCGGGTAGAATTCATGAAATCCAGTACCCTCCGGCAACAACGACAGATCAAAATAGACCGGCATGGGATATTCACGAGTGGCCTCTGCTTGTAACAAACGCTCCTGATAAATCTTTAGAAACGTGGTTTTCCCCATGCCTGAATCCGCCTCCAGCATAATTTTCGAGGTCTTAACATCGAGAAGATTCTCAGTCACCTCGCGAGGATTATGAAACACCTGCTCCTGGAGGCTCTGACGATGCTCCTTGGGATTCATATCGAGCAGGACCGGTTCGATATAAACCTCCTCCCCCCGGCCGTCGCCGAGCACAGCATTCAATTCCGCCGTAACCTGCGCAAGCCGGTGCTTGCGGTAGGTGGCAATGACCCATTCCGGAGATTCTTCAGGGCGTACCTGAACCTCAGGAACGTCCCCCTCCGGTCTTAAAATCGGTATATCCTTGCTTTCGCTCATGCAGTTTTTTTCATATAATTGATTCAGGATTACCCCAGAGTCTATCATATTCACCCTTGCAA
Source organism: Nitrospinaceae bacterium (assembly GCA_028278405.1). GTDB lineage: Bacteria > Nitrospinota > Nitrospinia > Nitrospinales > Nitrospinaceae > SZUA-226. The sequence goes on along the minus strand of JANQEK010000036.1, from coordinate 71,777 downwards.
CCCGATAAAAACAAACGATGATTCCGTTTCACGACGAAAATCCAACGAAACATTTCCCCCTGCTGACCATTGCGCTGATTGCGGGAAATATCTTCGTTTTTTTCTGGGAGTTTTCTTATCCCGGCCGGACCGAAGTCCTCTTCATCAATTACGGACTGGTACCCCATACTTTCGTTAATTCTCCGATTCGAACTTATCCCAACGTTTTTTCTGCCATGTTCTTACATGCCGGGCTCCTGCACCTGGCAGGCAACATGCTCTACCTGTGGATTTTCGGAAATAATATTGAAGACGTTCTGGGGAAAATACGGTTTATCACCTTCTATCTTTTATGCGGGTTGATTGCCGCCATGTGCCACGTTTTCATGGATACCGGATCACAGATTCCAATGGTCGGAGCCAGCGGCGCGATCTCCGGGATCCTCGGTGCCTATTTGGTTTTGTTTCCCAAAGCCAAGGTGAAGACTCTCGTGTTTCTCGGAATTCTGATCACTATCATCCGACTACCGGCGGTGGTTCTTTTGCTGCTTTGGCTCGGCATCCAAGTCTACAGCAACATGTCTTCGAGTAATATTGGGGGAGGCGTGGCGTGGATGGCGCACATCGGGGGTTTCATCGCAGGAATGGTTCTGATTCTGCCGTTCAAAGCCTCGCTCAACCGACCCAAACCAAGGGCTCTCTAAACGGTGAACATGGAAACCAGAAGTACGATGATCAGGATCACAAAAAATATCCACATCGCTATAAAAACACCCCCGCCAAACCGGGGGTAATTGGGGATTGGAACAGGGGTACCGCAGTGGGGACAGGTATCCAGTTGCCCATCATACTGCTTATTGCATTGAGCACACCGAATCGTTTCCATATTAAAAGGTTAACACGTTTGATCTTTTGCTGACAGGTGGATTTCCTGCGGAGTTGAGTTACTGCGACAAATATAAACGGAGGAGATTCAACGCGGCCTGGGCAGCGCGTTCTTTGTTGTGGACCCGATCCTGATGAAACCGGAATTTCTCGCATCGGGTGCCTGCTGATCCGGTCACGGCAATATAGGTAAGCCCCACCGGTTTGTCAGGCGTGCCTCCGGTGGGACCTGCAATTCCCGTTACTGCCAACCCAAAATCGGTTCCGGCTCGTTGACGAATTCCCTCGGCCATTGCCGAAGCCACTTGTTCGCTGACCGCGCCATGCGTTTGGATCAACGCCGGATCGACACCCAGGCGAGCCTGCTTCGCTTCATTGCTGTAAGTGACCGCCCCTTCCAGAAAATACTCCGAACTGCCCGAAATATTGGTCAGGCGGTGGCCGATCAAACCCCCGGTGCAGGATTCCGCTACAGCGAGAGTCTTTTTGTTTTTCTTCAACCACGCGCCGATGTTTCCTTCCATGGTTTCGTCGTCAACGGCAAAAATGTGGTGATCGATTTTCTGCCGCAACAGTTTTTCCGCGGCGTCCAGTTTGGCGGCGGTTTCTTTGAAGTCTTTGCCGGTCGCGGTAAAACGGATGCGGACTCCCAGGAGCGAGGGCAGAGAAGCCACTTTAACGCGCTCCTCGAAGAGAGATACGGGGCCGATTTCTTCCCACAACACTGACTCCGGAATACCGGTGGTCTTTAAGATACGGTGTTCAACTTTTTTCGCTCCCAGCGATTCTAGATGCGGAACAATATAGGTTTCCAACAAATGTTCGGCTTCCATCGGAACACCGGGCAAAGCATAAACGCGTTTCCCATTTTTCTCAAACAGGAGACCGGGCGCCGTCCCTTTAGCGTTGTGGAGAATCGTGGCCTTTTCCGGAACCTCTGCCTGAGCGTAAGAAGCTTGAGGCGTTTCTCTTCCACGCGATTGGAAAATAAGATCAATCTGTCGCTTGACTTTGGCATCGGTCACCATTTTTGAAGTGAAGAACCGGGCCAGCACCTGTTTGGTGATGTCATCATGGGTGGGGCCCAGCCCACCGGTGAGGATCACGCAATCGGCCCTCTCAAGCACTTGGCTCAAAGCGGCGGCAATCTCTTCTCTGTCATCACCTACTGCGACATGACGGGTCACCAATATCCCCAGAGTCTCCAACCTCCGGGTGATCATGACGGAATTAGTGTCTGCCACCAAACCGGTTATGATTTCGTTGCCGATCGTTAATATTTCAGTATTATAAGGAGTGGGTGTCATTGACTGTGCTCCATTGACTCATTTCCCACCGTTGACAGCTCGTTTTTCATAGACGCATGAACCTCATTGTTATAACCTTGATTGAATTTTAAAACAACACGCATCGATCGACCTTTCCGGTATTCTTTTTCCACCCCAATGTCTTCCGTCTGTGTCGTTTCTTGTTTGGTTTTTATTGATTGCTGATGATTGATTCTTCTCATTTGACTCCGGAACTCCTGGCCCGAAATACATTTCGATGGGACCTGCTCCGTGGGTTTTGCCGGGGCATTATTACTTCCGGCACTCAAACCTTCGGTTTGTTCATCGCCATTCGTTATTTTAATGCGGATCTATTTTCCAAATCGCTGATCGGATCGGCTCCTTTCATAGGGATGCTTTTTTCCCTGTTTCTGTTTCACTACGCCGCCCTGACAGATTTAAAAAAATCGGTTTGCGGTAGCCTCCCGATGGTCCTGAGCGGGTCTCTACTGATCCTTGCTGCGAGTACGAGCTCTCTGTGGTCTTACACTCTGTGCATTGTCCTGGGCTTCATGCTGTTGACGGCGATCATTCCCTTTCTGACGTCCATCTATAACGACAACTACCCGGCAGACCGGCGCGGGGCTTTTTATTCCAAAGCCGTGCTCGTTACCGTTCTGGTCTCCATTTTTTCGGGATATGTCGGCTCTTCACTAATGGACCAGGATCCGGAATTTTACCGTTGGGTTCTGATCGCTCTGGGCGTGGCGGGTCTCGGAAAAGCTTATGCCATCTGGCGGATGCCCTCCAATAAAATTGAGGACCACAACCACTCTAACCCTTTCAATCACATGAAACTGGTGTGGGAGGATCGTTCCTTCGGATATGTCCTGTTGACCTGGTTCATTATGGGATTCGCCAACCTGTGGATCCTGCCCTTGAGGGTTGATTACCTTACATCGACCACCTATGGCATCGAAGGGTCCGCGTTGTTCGTCGCCACCCTCATCACTATTATTCCTGACCTCATGCGGGCATTTTCAGCGCCACTGCTGGCCAAATTGTTCGACCGCATCAACTTTGTCATACTCAGGATGATCATCAACATTATTTTTGCATTCGGTGTCGGCCTGTTCTTTCTCACCAAGGATCCGTACATCATCGGGCTCGCTTCAGCTCTGATCGGCATCGCCTTTGGCGGAGGCACGGTGGCGTGGGGCCTTTGGGTGACCAAGTACGCACCTCCCGGTAAAGTGGGAGCCTATATGTCGGTCCACGTCTTCCTGACCGGGGTGCGCGGCACTTTGGGTCCCCTGGTCGGATTCTGGACCGTGCAGCATATCGGCCCGTCTGCCATCGGAATGGTCTCCTTTGGAATGATGATTGTGGCGACCCTGATGCTGATTCCGGAAATCAAGCACGGTCGCGGAAAACATATTCCGTCCTCCCAAGTCATTACGAAAGATCCGGAATAGACATTACTTGATATGATCCCGCAAAATTGCTATATAATCAGATTTTTTCAAATAATCCCGTTCTATCTATAAGGAGAGCGTTTTGGCCACTTCCAAAAAGAAAACTGCAAAACCTCTGGTCGGCATCGTGATGGGCAGCGATTCGGATTATGCCATCATGAGCGAGGCCTCGAAAATACTGGACCAGTTCGGAGTCGCTAATGAAGTCCTGGTGACTTCAGCACACCGTACTCCGGCACGAACTAAAAAATACGTCGATCAGGCCCGCAAACGCGGAATCAAGGTACTGATTGCCGGTGCAGGCGCCGCCGCTCACCTGGCTGGTGTCGTTGCTGCGGAAACCATTCTCCCGGTCATCGGCGTACCGATCGGTTCCAGTCCCCTACAAGGATTCGACTCCCTTTTGTCCACTGCGCAAATGCCGGGGGGTGTTTCTGTTGCCGCCATGGCCATCGGCAAGGCCGGGGCGAAAAATGCAGGGATCCTGGCCGTTCAAATGCTGGCCCTGAGTGACGCCAAGCTGACTAAAAAACTGGATCAATATAAAAAGGATATGGCCAAACAGGTGGAAGCGAAAAGCCGGAAGCTCGAAGCCGAACATGGCTAAAGTTCTACCAGTTAATTTTGAACAGGCTGATCCTTCCAGCAGGGCTATCGGAGACATTCGATCCGCTTTGAAATCCGGGGGAGTGATCGCATTCCCCACGGATACGTTTTACGGGCTGGGAGCGGACCCCTTCAATCCTGACGCACTCTCTAAAATATTTCGAATCAAGCAGCGTCCGGCGGACAAACCCCTGCTGGTGCTCATCCATTCCCTCGATCAATTGAAAGATCTGGCTGCTGGAGTGACTGACGGTGCCCAACTGCTCATGGAGCATTTTTGGCCCGGACCCTTGACGCTTATATTCAAAGCGGTACCTCTACCGGATGCGTTAACCGCCGGGACGAGTACGATCGGCATCCGCCTGCCGGATCATCCCTTCACCCGCCGGTTGCTCGAAGCTTTGGATCAACCGTTGACCGCCCCCAGCGCCAACGTCAGCGGAACGGGAGAACTTGAGACAGCCCAACAGGTGGAAAACGCACTCGGAGATAAGCTGGACCTGATCGTCGACGGCGGGCCGGCACCGGGAGGAAAAGTGTCTACCGTTCTCGATACCACTACGAATCCGCCGACTCTTGTGCGAGAAGGGGCTTTGTCTCGCAGTGATTTGGAATCGGCGCTCCCGATACAATAGACCCCCCTCCCGGCAAACGTTAAAATTGAGACTTACGAATTTTACGGTCATGCCCTATAATGGTTGCATTCGTAGAAACTCAATTCACACACAGGGTGTCAACATGATTCATGGAACGGGAGTGGACCTCATAGAAATTTCCCGGATCAAAAATTCAATTCAAAAGTATTCCGGAAAGTTTGAAGAGCGCGTGTTCACTTCAAAAGAAATTGATTACTGCCGCTCCAAAGCTGATCCCTCCAAGCATTTTGCCGCCCGGTTTGCCGCCAAGGAAGCCGTATTGAAGTCGCTGGGAACGGGAATGGCTGAGGGCATCTCCTGGAAAGATATGGAAATTCTGAACCAGGAGTCGGGCCGACCGATATTGAATTTGAGCGGAAAAGGCCGGGATATCTTTAACTCACTGAACCTGCGAAATATTCATATTTCCCTCACTCATGGCAAACAATACGCGGTTGCCCAGGCTATTGCTGAAATGAACTGACCCCCTGAACGCGTGCGCAATGTTCAGACATTTGCTGTCAAACTCAAACCTTCCTTAACATTCAGAGCTTTCATTGGACCGCCGTCAGACAATTCCCAAAAAAATCCGATATTTTCTGGAATATCTGCTGTTTCGCATTATTTTATTCCCCGTTCAAATGCTTTCGCTGAACGGGATTCAAAAACTGGGACAATGGGTCGGTAGTCTGATCTACCATATCTCACCCAAGCGCAGGAAAATTGCCCGCATCAATCTGGATATTGCCTTCGGCGACACCAAAACTCCGGAAGAGAAAAACCGCATTGCCAAACAATCCATGATCCATATGGTCACCACAGCCCTGCAGTGCCTCTGGATCACGCGTAATACGGAACAACGGATCGATCAACTCTTTCCGGTCGAGCTCAAAGGAATGGAACATTTAAAGGAAGCACAGAACAAAGGCAAAGGCGTTTTCTACCTGATGGCTCATTATGGAAATTGGGAAGCTCTGGGAGTCTACTTCGGATACAAGGAGTTTCCTCAGTTGTGCTCCATCGCTCGAAAACTGGACAATCCTTTTTTGGAAAAATTTCTGATGCACCTGAGAACCCATTCCGGAAGCCGCATTTTTCACAAAGAAGAATCGCCTATGAAAATGGTTCGAGCCCTGAAAAACAATTCGTGTGTCGCAGTGATGATGGACCAGAACGGGGGCATTGGAGGTTTATTTGTGGATTTTTTTGGCAAGAAAGCCGCCACTCCGCGTTCTCTGGCGGTGCTGAGTTACTCAACGGGAGCCGCCGTGATTCCACTCGTCACCTACCCCCAGGAAGATGGAACCTACAGGCCGATTTATCTACCCGAGTTGAAACTGGAAAAAACCGACGACAAGGATGCGGATATCTTTCGATGGACGGAGGAATACCAGAAAGCGCTGGAGAAAATCATCCGGGAGCGTCCCGAACCGTGGATGTGGGTTCACCGACGATGGAAATCCCGTCCTGAAGACGAAAGACATATTTCCATTTATTGAAGCGGCAGCAATTGGCCTGAACTAATTTCTGTCAAGACTCTTCGGCAATCAGTGATCTGAGTTTGGTTCGCAAACGGTAGACGGCTTTGGAGTGGATCTGGGAAATACGGGATTCAGTAATTCCCAATACTTCACCGATTTCTTTCATTGTCAATTCTTCATAGTAATAAAGAGACACCATCAGTCGTTCCTTTTCGGGAAGCGAGTCAATCGCAGAAGCAATAAGTGTTTTCAGTTCACTCAACCGGAGTTGGGTCTGCGGGTCCACGTCCCCTTTTCCGGCCAGAGTATCCAACAGGCTTTGCTTGTCTCCAGAATCGTTCGCGATTCCCAAATCCTCCAAACTCAACAGGGGCATATTCCGTGTTTCATTGATGGTATCGAACAGTTCTTCCAAAGTGATTTCCATTTCCTCCGCCATTTCTTCATCTTCAGGGGGCCGGCCTAGTTTGGACTGGAGTTTGCTGGCCACGGCATCCAGGTTGGAGGCCTTTTGGCGAACCGACCTCGGCACCCAATCCAACGAGCGCAGCTCATCCAAAATCGATCCTCTCACCCGGAACTCGGCATACGTTTTAAACTTGGCGCCCCGGCTGGGATCATACTTTTCGATGGCATCCATCAGCCCGATGGCTCCGACACTGATCAGATCATCCACTTCTATATGCGGTGGCAGGCGTAAAGCGATCCGGTTCGCCACATACTTGATCATGGGTGAAAATTCTTTCACAATTTGATCCGTGTTCTCCGGACAAATTTCTATCTCTTCGCTTGTCTGGGGTTTTCCAGCCATTCAGAGCCTCTCTATCAGGCGGTTTGATCCAGGTTGATACCCTTGCCTTTGTCTTCTTCCGGGTTTTCTTTCGATTTCAAAGCAGCCCATCCCTGCAAAATCAACCAGGTCAACAAACCAAAAATTGCAAACCCTTCCAATCCTCTAATAAAAGAGGAAAAGATTCGGGCACCATAAATCCAACTTCCAAAAAAAAGCAGGGCAAATGCAAACAGACCCGCTGCTACGGAAAATTTCTTAATCGACATTTGACTCATTTCACCTCAAAAACGTTTTTCCAGTAAAACGGACGGTCCCCCTCTTCCGGAATATGACTGCGGGTTTCTATCACTTTTTCACTGAGACGAAGAACGCACTGGCTCATGGGCGAATGAGGGTACAAGTCCACCATCGGTTTCTGCTGGCGAACCGAACGGGTCACATTCTCGTCGTAAAGAATATATCCAAAATACTCCAGTGAAACATGAGGCAGAAAACGGTCCGCCACATCGGTCAAACGCCGGTAAATTTCAAGCGCTTCTCTTTCCGATTTAACGGAATTGATAATGAGCTGAAACTTTTTTTGATTATGTTTTTGGAACAAAACTTTGACCAGGGCATAGACATCCGTATGCGATGTCGGTTCCGGTGTCGCAACCAGCAGGGTTTCATGCGCGGCACTGCAAAAATAGGTAACATTGGATGATATGCCCGCCCCCGTATCAAAAATGAGATAGTCGTAATCACCCATCAGGCGATCCAACTCTTCCAACAGGACCATCTTCTTTTCGTTGTCGAGGGTCGTCAACTCCTGCCAGCCATTGCTGGCCGGTAACACTTTAAGTCCCCGGGGACCTTCGACCAGAATTTCTTCCAGGGTTTTCTCCCCGTTAAACACGTGACCGATGTGATGGTGGGGAGCCAGGCCCAAAAGGATATCAATATTATTCAACCCGATATCGGCATCGAAAATGAGCACCCGGTTTCCTTTACGGGTTAGCGCCAACGCGAGATTGGCCACCACATTGGTTTTGCCAACGCCTCCCTTGCCACTACTGACTGCCAAAACTTTCGACGGCATGTTCGTCTGAGTCATTCCCATCACTCTCCTCAAGGTGTCGGCCTGTCGGCCTGCTTTTCCGATTTCTCCTGTAATTACCAAGACTTAGCCTCTTTTACTTTAAGCATAAATCAGTTAAAAATCAAACGAATAACCTTATCCTGCGCAGCTACTTCAATGTCTTCGGGCACACTTTGCCCGGTCGTAAAATACGAAAATGGAATCTGATAGCGGACTGAACAGTTGAACAGCAAACCGAAATCCACCGCTTCATCCAGTTTGGTGAATAACACACGATCAATCCCCAGAGGGGCAAACTGCTTGAAACATTCGGACACAACCGATTCCTGAGCGGTAGCGCTTTGCACCAGATGGATTTCAACCTGAGGTGCAGCTTCCAACACCTGTTTCAATCGTTTGCAGTAATCCAGGTCACGATGCGACTTGCCCATAGTATCGACCAAAATCACATCCTTATCCTGATGTTCCTGTATGATCCGTGAAAACTCATTGCGGTCGGCTGCCAGGAATACCGGGACCTGCATCAACTCGCCATACGATTCCAACTGTTCCCAAGCACCCATGCGATAGGTGTCCAGAGAAATTAGGGCCACCTTTTTTTTCTGCTGAAGCGCAAACCGTGCCGCCAGCTTGGCAATGGTCGTCGTTTTGCCGGCACCGGTGGGACCCACCAATGCCACGACCTTGGGCCCAGCCGATTCCAGCCGGATAGGCCCATCACATTTCACCGCTCCTTTCATCACTTCGGCCAGATGATTCTCACCGATGAAAGGATTCCCCTCCTCCCTTTGTCCCCGCTCGTGAATCGTTTCAAACATCCGGGCGGCCACCCGGTCGTCTACCCCCCGGCCGATCAGCTTTTCATAAACCGGCAGCAGGGTTTCATTCAGACCCATCGATTTAGCCTTGTCCGTCTGGGTCAGTAAAGATGCAATCATGGAGCGCAGTTCCCGTATCTCTCCGCCTTTATCAACGGACATCCACCTTTTTTCATTCGAGGTTTCTTCGGCAACGGCAACGGTTTCCTGATGCGGGTCGTTATCCAATGCAGCCGTAATCTCCACAAGGGATGAACACTCACTCGCACCCTGGTCTTTGTTGAACTTGATGGATCGGGTCGAAAGAACCATCGCGTTTTCTCCCAGCTCACTTTTCACCCGGCTCAGGGCTTCTCCGTAACTGTTGGCAATTACCTTTTTAATTCGCATTCAACGTCACCACACGCAAAGTTCGAATTTGAACGGTCGGAACAATCTCACTATGAGAGAGCACCACCAGATCCGGCAAAAACCGTTCGGTGAGTTTCCGCAAATACATCCGGACCAAGGGCGATGCCAGCAGCACCGGCGCCGTCTCCAGCATCGGGGTGATTGCTTCCACCGCCTCCCGGATTTTGGCGAGAATTTTTTCGGCAACCGTCGGTTCCAGTGCCAGATAAGAGCTCAGTTCTGTTTTTTGTATCGATTGATGAATCAATTCTTCCACATTCTGGTCCAGAGTCATGACCGAAAGCGAACCATCTTTTGATATGTATTGTTTGGTTATCGGCCGAGCCAGCGCCTGCCGGACATATTCCGTCAACACATCGGGGTCCTCCACCTTGGCCGCGTAATCCGCCAGCGATTCCAAAATCGTTCTCAAGTCCCGGATGGAAATCTGCTCCCTTAACAAATTCTGGAGCACTTTCTGGACTTTTCCGAGCGACATCAGGTTGGGAACCAGTTCTTCGACCACCTTTGGATTGGTCTCCTTGAATTTATCGAGCAACGTCTGCACTTCCTGACGGCCCAGCAGCTCCTGAGCATTCCGCTTGATGGTTTCCTTGATGTGAGTGGTGATAACCGTTGCAGGGTCAACCACCGTATATCCTGCCATCTGCGCCTCCTGTTTTGCCGAAGCGTTGATCCAAATCGAAGGTAAACCGAAGGTCGGTTCCTGCGTCTTGACACCGGGAATCTCCTTCTCGGTCTTACCGGGGCTCATCGCCAGCAACCGGCCTGTCATCACGGACCCACGGGCCACCTCGACGCCCTTGATAATAATTGCGTAATCACTTGCCTTCAGTTGCAGGTTATCCCTGATGTGTAGCGGCGGCACGATAAAGCCCAATTCCAAAGCGAACTGCCTGCGCACGGACTTGATACGCTCCAGCAACTCTCCATTTCGATCGGCATCGACCAAAGGAATCAGTTCATACCCCACTTCCAGTTCCATGACATCCAGCGGCAAAATAGATTCCACTTTCTCTGGAGGAGGAGCTTTCTTTTCTTCGTCGATTTTTTTCTGTTGAATACGCTCCTTGTTCCGGCGGTCCAGATACAACCGATAACCGATCCATCCCACCAGAGCGGACAAAGCAAAAAACGGAATGTGCGGCAATCCGGGAATGGTGCCGAAAAAGAACAACGCGGCCGCGGCAATGGAAAATGCGGCCGGGTTGTTGGACATCTGCGAAATGAGTTCGTTGGGAAGATTTTTATCCGTAGTGGCTCGGGTCACGATGATACCCGCAGCGGTGGAAACGACCAACGCCGGGAGTTGGGTGACCAGGCCGTCACCGATGGTCAACAAGGTGTAGACCTTGGCGGCTTCGTTCACCATCATATCCTGCTGAAACACACCGATCGCAAACCCCCCGATAACATTGATCAGCGTGATCAATATTCCGGCAATGGCATCACCCCGGACAAACCGGATGGAACCGTCCATGGCGCCATAAAAATCCGCCTCCCGTTCCAACATACGCCGGCGCATCCGCGCGTCTTCCTCGGTGATGATCCCTGCATTGAGATCGGCGTCGATACTCATCTGTTTTCCGGGAATAGCGTCCAATGTAAACCGTGCGGCGACTTCGGAGGTGCGGACCGAACCTTTGGTGATGACAATAAAATTGATCAGCACGAGAATAATAAAAATCACGGCACCCACGACATAATTGCCACCCACCACAAATGATCCGAAAGATTTGATCACCTGTCCTGCCGCGGCAGGCCCTTCGTTGCCGTGCAGAAGAATGATACGGGTGGATGCCACATTCAGGGACAGTCGGATCAGTGTCACCACCAGAAGCATTGACGGGAACACCGAAAATTCCAACGGTGCCAGCATGAATATCGAAACCAGCAGGATGATCAGCGAAAAAGTGATGCTGAAGGACAACAGCAGGTCCAGCATAAAGGTGGGAATTGGGATCACCATCACCACCAAAACGGCGATGATGCCTACCGCGATTCCCAGTTCCGGCGGCCGGGCGGATATATAATTTTGAATACGGCTGGCCATGTTAGCTGTTCTCCACCCAAAAAATTGACGCACCCGGGACGCAGGCGCATATCACTAAGTTATTATATTTAAACGTGTTCAGCAAATAACGAAAGCTCCGGAACGATTACAAACGCCAATATTTCAAACATTTGGCACTCCAATCGGTAGTAAGTGCAATCTTTATACCAAGGTCTTGCCTTTCAACCGATAAACGTAAGCCAGGATTTCTGCCACCGCTTTGTAGAGGTGAGCCGGGATCATCTGCCCGATTTCCACTGTCTTGAAAAGCAGCCGTGCCAGGGGTTTATCCTCCACCACAGGGATGTCATGCTCCTTGGCGAGCTCGCGTATTTTTTCAGCAATGATCCCCTTCCCCTTGGCCACGACGACCGGGGCATCAGAGTTCTCTTGATCGTATTGGATCGCTATCGAAATATGTGTCGGATTGGTGATCACCACATCCGCTTCCGGAACGGCGGACATCATGCGGCGTTTCATCATCTCCATTTGAACATTGCGCACCCGTTGTTTGATCTGCGGATTCCCTTCTGTATCCTTCCGTTCATCCTTGACTTCCTGCTTGGTCATACGCAGATTTTTAAGATAGGTGAACTTCTGAAAGATGTAATCCAGGAAGGCTAGAAAAATCATAGCCACCAGAACTTTGATCATGATTTCGAGCGCCACCTCTCCCATGAAAATCAAAATCTGTCCGACACTCTTCCCCATCATGGGGGGAACTTCATCGAAGCGCCCTTGGATCGTGAAATAAGCGATCAGAGAAATAAGAGTTACCTTAAAGATCGACTTGAACAATTCCATCAAAGCAATCCGACTGAAAATCCGCTTGAATCCGTTCCAGGGATTCATTTTGTGAAATCGCGGCAGCAAAGGATGCAGGGAAAACCGGACGCCACCGGTTTGCACCAGGTTAGCGGTCACTCCCCCCAGCATGATGGCAAACAGAATGGGGCTCAGAACAACAAAAGAATGGTCCATGACCCACGCCAGCAATTCCTTCATATCCACCAGATTGGGTTGAATGATGTGGATTCGGGTAAACAGATTGTGCCAAGCCTCCATCATATGCCGGGTACTGAATGCTCCCGCCATGGCAAACGCCAAAATTGAGGCCAGCAGAACAAAAGCAGAGGTCAATTCCCGGCTATGGGCAAAGTTACCCCGTTCTTCAGCATCCTGGATTCGTTTCGCTGTCGGTTCTTCTGTTTTCTGATCAATATTGACGTCTTCTGCCATTACTTGAATCCTTTAATCCAAATATCGAAACTCATCCGTTCATCGTATGCATCAGGCTCATCAGCCAGTTGGGCAGTTGCGAGATGTGCTGTGTCATCATCATGCCGAAGAAACTCATGGAAAGCCCAACCATCAAAAGCCCCACACCAATTTGCAGTGGAAACCCGACAATAAAAACGTTCATCTGTGGAACCGTTCGGGCCACCAGCCCTAGACCCACACTGATAAAAAACAAAATTGCCATAATGGGAGCGGCGATTTTAACGGCCACCACAAACGTGGTCGCGAACAATTTCAAAATCAGCGACATGGTTCCGGCGGAAAACCCGAATTGTTGTGGATTGATCAGTTGAAAGCTCTCGACCAGGGCGTAGATGGTCAAATGGTGCGCGTTCAAGGCTAGGTACAACAGGATCGCGAAAATATTCTGAAATTGGGCGGTGATGGAAACCTGCGACTGTGTCTGCGGATCGATCACGTTGACCACGCCGAAGCCCATTTGAAAATCCACCACCGTTCCTGCAATCTGAACTGCGGCAAAAATCAGGCGCGTGGCATAAGCGAGCGCTAGACCCACTGTCGCTTCAGAAAATAAATAAATGGTAAAGTCGAGTAATCCCGTGGGTTCTGCCATGGGTAATTGACGAACCAACGGAAAGACACTCAAACTGAGCAGGAGGATAAAGCCTACTTTAATCCGGGCGGGAAACTGCTGACTTCCCAGAATCGGAACAAATACAATAAAAGCCCCCACCCGGACCAAAACAAAAATGAAGCGTTCGAAGTCTGCATACGATAGGTTGAAGAGTTCCATCACCCGATGTAGCTGGGAAAGCTTATAAGAACCTGTTCTGTAAAACTCAGCATGATCCGCATGATCCAGGGGAAAAACAGGAACAAAGCCAGAAACACCGCCAGTATTTTAGGAATAAATGTGAGCGTCAGCTCCTGAATGGAGGTGACCGCCTGAAAAATGGAAATCACCAGCCCGGTGATCAGCCCGAATCCCAGCATGGGGGCGGAAACCAGAAGCGTGGTTCGTATGGTGTTCATGGCAAAATCCACGATGAATTGTTCGGTCATCACGCTTTCCTATGTAAAACTTTTAACGAGAGATCCAACGGTCAAGTGCCAACCGTCGACCATTACAAACAGCATCAGTTTGAATGGCAGGGAAATCAGCACGGGAGGCAGCATCATCATCCCCATGGAAAGAAGAATGCTCGCCACAACCATATCGAGTATTAAAAACGGGATATAAATCAGAAATCCGATTTGAAACGCTGTTTTCAACTCGCTGATCACGAAGGCAGGCACCACAGATTGTATTTTGACATCATCCAGCGTCTCCGGCCTTTCTCCTTGATCCATATTGACGAATAACGCCAAGTCCTTTTCGCGGGTTTGTTTCAACATGAACGTCTTTATGGGAGTTTGTGCAAGTTCCAGAGCCTTGCTCTGAGTGATTTCCTCGTTCAAGTAAGGTTGCAGGGCCTTGTCGTTAATTTCCGATAGCACCGGACTCATGACAAAAAAAGTCAGAAACAGGGCCAAACCGATCAACACCTGTGTCGGCGGCGTCTGCTGGGTTCCCATGGCTTGCCTGAGAAAAGACAGGACAATGACAAAGCGGGAAAACGATGTCATCAGGATCAGGATGGACGGGGCAAGAGTCAGCACCGTCAGCAGAAACATGACTTGAAGCGCAGTCGACAAGGTACTGGGTTCCTCGGCATCCTCCATTCCAAATTGAACTGTGGGAACAGGAATGGCGGAGGCTTCATGGGGAACCACAACGTTAACGGCCGCCCATAATACGGATATTAAAATTAAGACATACGCCGATCGTTTCATTTAAAAATCGGAACCTCCTCCAGCTTCTTTTTAACCCTGGAAGCAACATCCTTCATCGACTGCTGCTCGGTTTCCGAAGAATCCGTAAACTGCTTAACATACTCTCCAAACGGATTGGTAGAGCCGGACTTGATCAATCGTTTGTTATATACATCGACTCCCTGCTTGCTGGCCTGCGGCATTTCCTCTTTCACGGCCTGAGCTTCTACCGCTTCACTTTTGGATTCGGGAGCTGCAGCGGAGGGTTTCTGATCGTGGTCTTTTTTATGCAGAGCGCCTTTGATCTGTTCAATTTTTTCCGGATCCTGAATGTTCCCGAGTAATGAAATCTGATCATTGGAAATCCCGACAACCAGGATGTCACCTGCCACCTCCACCAGAGCGATGCTTTTCCTGGGAGCCAGAAATCCGGTGGACAACACTTTAATGGGTTTTCCTTCACCTCCAAAGACACTGTTCTTCAAACCAAATT
The DNA here is from genome assembly GCA_028278405.1 of Nitrospinaceae bacterium. Lineage (GTDB taxonomy): Bacteria > Nitrospinota > Nitrospinia > Nitrospinales > Nitrospinaceae > SZUA-226. The sequence goes on along the minus strand of JANQEK010000036.1, from coordinate 56,730 downwards.
TTTTAAACAAATGAAACACGATAAACATCAAACCCAAAACCAGCCCCAATGTTGAAGCCATCTTAAGGCTCGCCGAGAACAGACCGGAATCTTCGGATGACAAATCATTCCCAAGCTCCAATATTCCAGCTTTGCGTGTCTTTAAAGAAGCCTGTTCCGATGCTGCAGATGCTGCCGGTTCGCTCTGCAGACCCCTTCCAAGCACCTGCGACAGCAGTGGACCCGAAGGGTCAGCGCTCTTTTCTGGAGATACCGATCGCACTTTCTCCACCGGCGAGGAAGCTTTTAGCGTTTTCTCTGCAGAACTTGTCTTTGCTAATTGTCCTGAAGTTGTTTTGGTTTGAACCACTTTCGATTGTTGAATGCGCGACGCTCGCGCCAACAGGCTTTCCAGCGGATCAACCATTTTATTTTTGACGGGAGCAGGCTTGGGGCTGCTTGATTGGATTCGGATTTGAAGCACGCGTCCCACCTGCTCCACAACCGTTTCATCCTTGGGAACCGACGCGCCGGAAGCCAGCATCAAACGCAAGCGAAGCCGCTTGCGATCAAATTGTGAAACGTAGACCTGCCGAATCCGGTCATCTCCCGTGTCAAAATAACGCTTGGGCGGATTCACGTAGGCCAATGGAAAATCTATTTGAATGGATTTTTTGAAGAATTTCGGGCCTTGAAAATGAACCGGGGGATTTTTGAATTTCAGTTGAATCAACAACTCCCCATCCTTACGGTCTACCGCAACATTCTGCAGCAGGTTGTAGCTCGAAAGCGGCTGGGAAGAATGCGCAAGATGCGCCCAAAGCAAGATAAAACCTAGGGTTGCTGCCATCGCTGGGCCAACCTTTTTCATAATCCGACCTCTCCATTAGGCAAACGAATGGCGTCAAAAACATCGACACCCGATGATCCAAATGGATAAATGCAAAGGCCGTACCGAAACGGTCTGATAAAGGACGCCTAAGACATTCTAGGATGTGTGTGGGAAACCGAGCCAAGGGAACAGGCTCGTCAAATCTGAAGGAAAAACAGAGAAGCGGGTCTTCAGGTCAAAGACTGGACCCGCTCCATGGGAGATACGATATCGGTCAGGCGGACTCCGAATTTTTCATTGACGACAACCACTTCACCCCGGGCCACCAGTTTATTGTTGACCAAAACCTCCAGCGGCTCACCCACCAACTTTGTCAATTCTATTACTGAGCCCTGCCCCAACTGGAGCAAATCGTTGATCAGCATTTTGGACCGGCCTAATTCCACCGTAACGGTCAATGGTATATCCAGAATCAAATCCAGGTTCTGGGTTTCCTCACGAGACAATGCCCCGGTTTCGGACGCATCCTGATCATCCCTGAATTGATCCAGATTGTCGATATCATCCAGCGCTTCCAAATCGTCCTGATGTTCAGCCATAATAATTCACCCTATTGAAGAACTTCTGTAATTTGAACTGCTTTCATTCCCCGCGAGACGCCTGAGTAGCCTCTTAGCTTAGCGGTCTCCTCGACTTTGATGTAAAGCGGTTCGGAAACATCTTTGTTCAGCATCATCACATCCCCTTCGTGAAGACCAAGCAATTCCCGTGGTGTCATTTGAGTTTGACCCAATTCCGCCACCATCTCCACTTCCGTCTGCATCAATTCTCTCTGCAGACGGTTGATCCAGACCTGATCCACCTCCATCTGCTCGCTTTGGAAGTTTGCCTTGAGCTTGTTGAGAATGGGTTCGATCATGGAATAAGGGATGCAAATGGTCGCGGTTCCCGAGGAATGCTCCATTTCAATATCAAACACAACAACCAACACCACATCTGTAGGCGGCACAATAGCTGCAAACTGTGGGTTGACTTCAGAACGAACATAAGTGCACGCCACCGGATGAACCGATTTCCAGGCGCGTTCCCAATCTTCCAAAGCCGTCTGAACCACTTTTTTGGTCATCCGGACTTCAATCGCGCTGAAATCGCGGCCCAGAATATTGATATCCGAAGATCCCGTTCCACCAAAAAAATTATCAACAAATGAAAACACCAGACGGCTTTCCACCACCATCAGGCCAAATCCGCGTAACGGCTCCATGCGAAACACATGCAAACTGGTGGGTACGGACAGAGACCGCAGGAATTCACCGAATTTCAGAGAGTCCGTAGACACCGTGCTGATATCGGCGGATTTGCGCATCAAACTGGAAAAGGAGTTCCTGAACAACCTCGAGAACATCTGATTGACAATATCCAGAGTCGGGAGGCGCCCGCGAACGATTTTTTCCTGACTGGTCAGGTCATAGGGAACCACTCCGCTGACTTCTTCCGGGACATCAGTCTCCGTTTCAATCTGACCCCCGCTGACGCCTCTTAACAGGGCATCCACTTCTCCTTGAGATAAAACCTGCTCCATATCAACTGACCTTACCAAACCCCTATTGAAAAAACATCAAAGGTTTATTGAATTAAAAATTCCGAGAAATACACTTCCTTGACATGCCCCATCGCCAGAAACCGGTTGACCCGCGTCGTGATTTCATCTTTCAGCTTGAATTTTCCCTGGATTGAATAGACATCTTCGAATGTTTTACTGCTCAGCAATACCAGGATGGAGTCCATAATCTTCTGGCGGTTGTCTTCAACTTCCGGTTGAACCGCCGGATTGTTCAACTCCAAAGTGACGGTCACTTTTAATATTCGGCTTCCCTTGGTCCTTGCCAGGTTCACCATAAAAGGCTCGAGAGGAATCATCACTCCCACCGCAGGAGCTACCGGCGACTGGGCTGACGCTGCCGGCTGGGTCTGCATGGAGGGAGATGGAGCCACAGACTGAGAGTTACCGGTGATCAGTTCCTGGGCAAAGTAGCCCCCGACTCCGGCGACCAAAACCAGCACCAGCACCAAAAGGAGATTCATTAGAGAATTTCGGGGAGCGGGCGCCGCTGGATCATTTTCTACAATTGTTTGTTCCTCAGCCATGAGCCAGGATATTCCTATCTAGAGAGTTCATGAGAAAAGCATCTCATTTACATTATAAATCGATATAACCTATAACCCAAATCCTCTACAAAACGGGTATCCACAAACCTTCCTGCCCCCTTCCCTGTGCAACCCCCACTTTGGGTCTCAACTTGAGAAAGGACGTAATTCATACGAATTTCAACGGGTTACAACTTCATATATCATTCACGGTAAAACCCCCAAAATACTTGAGCATCTGTCCGTTTTTATTGCATGTGACCGGATTATGCGCTTTTTTCATGCAAAATGAATTCCTGCCTCAGCGCTCTCTCTACCCCTCAAAAACCCCTTTCGAACATTTTAAGTAATTGAAAAATAAATGATTACTTTGTTTTTGAGGGTTTGGCAAGGCCTCCCTGGCAACTTGGCACAGGGATTGAATTACCCCTATCAAACCTCGGAGCAGATATCCGAATCCGTAGTTTTAAATTCAACATTTAGATTGGCTGGATCAGGCCTGTCCATCCGATGAACGGTTCAATCGGCCCAACCATCAGGAGTCATCTTGAATGAAAAAAATTGAAGCAATCATCAAGCCCTTCAAACTGGACGAAGTCAAAGATCAGCTTAATGAGAAGGGAGCCTTTGGCATCACCGTGACCGAAGTCAAAGGCTTCGGCAGACAGAAAGGTCATACCGAATTGTACCGGGGGGCAGAATACACAGTGGATTTTCTGCCTAAAACCAAACTTGAACTGGTGATCAGAGATGATCAGCTCGAAGAAATCGTCGAAGTAATTACAAAAGCCGCTCAAACCGGCAGAATCGGCGACGGGAAAATTTTTGTGAGTGATCTTCAGGAAGCAATTCGTATCAGAACAGAGGAACGGGGCGAAGACGCTATTTAGCTGAAGTATGAAAAAATTTCAGTGGTCCTCACTTAACTTTTGGAAGGAGAAAAACTAAATGCAGACGAGACTTCGGTCGCAGGCATGGATCGTTTTTACAATTTTATTAGCGGTTTGCTTTCCCGGTCAGGCTCTGGCAGAAGACGCGCCAGTTCTTAATTCGGGCGATACCGCGTGGATGTTAACGGCGACCGCTTTGGTACTTTTCATGACCATCCCCGGTTTGTCCCTGTTTTATGCCGGTATGGTACGAAGCAAAAACGTCCTGTCGGTACTGATGCAGTGCTTTGCGATCACTTCCCTCATGACAGTTTTGTGGGTCATTTACGGTTACAGCATGGCCTTTGGTGGCGCCGGCACATTTTGGGGCGGATTATCCAAAGCCTTTCTGAGCGGTGTTGGAGTCGACACGCTCAGCGGCACTATTCCTGAAACCGTTTTTATGACGTTTCAAATGACGTTTGCGATCATCACGCCCGCCCTGATTGTCGGTGCGTTTGCGGAGCGCATGAAATTTTCAGCAATCCTACTCTTTATGGGGCTGTGGTTTACCGTTGTTTACGCCCCGGTATGTCACTGGGTCTGGGGTGAAGGAGGATGGCTCGGATCGAAAGGCATTCTGGATTTTGCAGGAGGAACCGTAGTGCACATCAATGCCGGAATTGCTGGACTAGTCGCCGCCATCGTTCTGGGCAAACGTAAGGGATACCCTGAAAAACACATGCCACCGCACAATCTGGGATACACCCTGATGGGAGCGTCCATGTTGTGGGTCGGCTGGTTCGGTTTCAACGCGGGCAGTGAACTGGCGGCAGACGGTACTGCCGGAATGGCCATGGCCGTCACCCAGATCGCGACCGCCGCCGCCGCATTAGGCTGGATGTTCAGCGAATGGATCGACCATGGGAAACCCAGTGTTCTGGGAATCGCTTCGGGAGCGGTCGCGGGCCTGGTAGCCATCACTCCCGCCTCGGGTGCCGTTGGTCCGATGGGAGCCCTCGCCATCGGTGCTGCTGCGGGTGTGGGTTGTTTCATCGCTTCCACAAAACTCAAACGTCTTATGGGATATGACGACTCCCTGGATGTTTTCGGCGTGCACGCCGTGGGCGGAATCATTGGCGCCATTCTGACCGGGATATTTTGCGCTCAGGGACTGGGCGGAGTTGGCTTCGGTGATGAAATCACCAGTATCGGCGGTCAGGTATGGGTTCAGCTCATCGGTGTCACTGCAACCGTGCTCTATTCCGGAATTGTCAGCTTTGTGATCCTGAAAGGGGTGGACGCAGTCGTAGGCCTGCGAGTCACCGACGATGCTGAAACCGAAGGATTGGATCTGTCCCAGCACGATGAACGCGGATATAACTTGTAGCTTTCAAATCTTTAATGAGATGACTTTATAAAGTGAATAAAGGAGGAGGTTCGATGAAACAGTTTTCAAACATTCTTGGTTCGCGGTTCGGGTGGATCGCTGTATTTGGATTGATCCTGCTGATACCCGGCCAGGCCTTGGCAGGGAAAAATGTCTTTAAGTTTTTTGAGGATATGGAGATACACGGATTCGTGTCATCCTCGTACAGTTTCAATTTCAATAAACCTTTATCTCAAACGAACTGCGGTATTGCTCCCTTGGGTGGCTGTGCCCGTATTTTCGACCAGGATGACAACAGCTTCAAACTGGACAACACCGAGCTGGTGTTCCTGAAGGAAACTCCGGACATCGGCGACATCGGGTTCCGCTTCGACCTGACCTTCGGCTTCAGTCTGCCGGAAGGTGCGCAACGGGCACGAAGCTCTGCTACAGGCTCGGGAAGCGAATTTCCAACAAGCCCGACAACGCCTGACGACGATTTCGATCTCCAGCAAGGATACGTTTCCTGGAAAGCACCCATCGGTAACGGTCTCCAACTGGATGTCGGTAAATTCATCACCCACGTCGGCGCCGAAGTGTTCGACGGCTACGACGGTTGGAACATGAACTTTTCCCGTACTTTCGTATTTGGATGGGGAATTCCCTTTAACCACACCGGTATTCGCGCGACCTACGAGTTTACCGACAAGTTGACTGCGATGATCATGCTCGCCAATAACTGGGAAGAAGCTGGAGTCAGTGACAACAACACTGACAAAGTATTGGGCACACAGATCGCTTATAGCCCCACCGACCAGATCGGCATTCTGTTCAACTGGGTCGGTGGCAATCAGGGAACCGACAGAGGACTTGCCGGCAACCCCATAGTAAGCAACAACAACAACTGGAGAAATATTTTCGATATCGTTGTGGACCTGGCATTGACAAACCAACTGTCTTTACAATTAAACGCGGATTATGGCGCTGAAGAAAACGCTCATCCTAGCAATGGAGGTACAGCTAAATGGGGTGGATTTGCCGGAATCGTGCGCTACGATTTCAACAAATGGTTTTCACTAAACTTCCGAGGCGCCCATTTTATCGATATCGATGGTTTTCGTCTTGGAGCACCCAATAATCGATTGTGGGAGGTGACGATCACTCCCGAATTCCGCATCGCGGATAACATGGTGGTTCGTTTTGAGTACCGTCACGACGAATCCAGTCTTGGAATCTTTGAAAACAGCAGAGGCACCGGTACCGGTCACCAGGACACGGTTGCATTCAATACCTTGATCCACTTTTAACCGCCTGAATCAACCAGACAGGCATCCGGGGAAATCCTGATTCACGTCAGGGTTTCCCCGTTTTTTTCGTGTGACCTTCCCCAAATCCCCAAACCTCTTTATTCCCGCATCTGGAACCGCTACAATACCCGCATCGTCACTCGATCAGGAAATCGCGTTGCTGAATCCGGCTCAAAATCAGATGGTTTACCTCATGCTTTTGAATGGCTTGCTGTTTCTGGGCCTGAACTTTGTCGCCCGCGCGATTGTTTTTTCTGGAAAGCCGGGATCCAAAAAACTGGGGTATGTTTTGATTACTACAGTCGCCCTCGTACTTTGCATCACTCAGGAACTGGATACCTTAATCGATATGGATTTCCCGGCGGCAACAGCCCGCACCGTTCTTTTGGCGGGATTCGTTGCTCCGGTATTTTTCACATCCCTGGTGTACTACCGGATCAAGCGATCCCGGTTGGAACGTTCCTCAACCTCTCCTGGAGATTCGAATGCAGATCATTGACTTGAGAAGCGACACCATGACCCAACCGACGGAGGACATGCGTGAAGCCATGGCTAAAGCTGAGGTGGGGGACGACGTTTTTAATGAAGACCCGACCATCCATCAGCTCCAGGATTTAGCCGCCGAAAAACTGGGCATGGAGGCAGCTTTGTTTCTCCCGAGCGGGACCATGGGCAATCTGGTGAGTCTGTTGACTCACTGCGGTCGGGGTGATGAGATTATCCTGGGCGACCGCAGCCATATCTTCCTCAATGAAGTGGGCGGAATGTCCGCGCTGGGCGGTATCCATCCTCATACGATCCCGAATATGGACGACGGCACCCTGCCCCTGGATGCTCTGGAGAATGCCATCCGGCACAGCGACCTGCATTATCCTCCAACCCGCCTGATTTGCCTGGAGAATACCCAGAATTATTGCTTTGGATCCCCCCTGACTCCCCAATATATGGATTCAGTGGCCAAATTAGCTCATAAACACGGGTTAAAGGTCCACGTAGACGGAGCACGTATTTTTAACGCTTCTACCGCCTTATCCATTGATGTCAGGGAGCTAACCCGTCAGGCAGACTCGCTCATGTTCAGCCTTTCAAAGGGCCTTTCCGCGCCCGTGGGTTCCATTATCTGCGGAACCCGGGACTGGGTAGAAAGAGCCCGTAAATGGCGGAAAATGGTGGGAGGCGGCATGCGGCAGGCCGGTCACCTGGCCGCTGCCGGGATCGTAGCTCTTGAAACCCTGGTGGATCGACTCGCCGAAGACCACCAGAATGCCCGGACTCTGGCGCTGGGGTTGAAAAAACTCCCCGGTGTGGCTATCGACCCTGAAAAAAACCCAACCAACATCCTCTTTTTCAAACTGGATCACCCCACCGTAACTCCCGAAGAGTTTTTGAACCAAATGGATTCGAAGGGGGTCAAACTACTGTTGATGGAAGGCGGAGTGTTCCGCGCGGTTTTGAACCGGATGGTCAACCGCAAGCACACGGAGTCGGCGCTTCAAATTGCGGAATCGGTCCTAAAACAATAATCAAAGCAACTGAAGATTTGACAGGCCTCTCCCTAAAGATTAGAATGCACAGGTAGAACATTCCTCTTATTCAAGGAGCATCAATGCAGGAATTACTGGAACTGGAAAAACTGGCTTTGGATGTGATCAAAAGCCGATATTTGTTGTGTATCCTGGTGTCCCAACGGATTCATCAGCTGGAAAAAGGGGCTCTGCCCTGCATCGAAGTGGGCGAAAATGAATACGATAATCCCAAAACGTTTTACGAACTCGCTCTGCGGGAAATCATCGAAGGCAACATGGATCTGGAACAGATCGCCAGCTGATCACCAACCCCACCCTTTTATTTTTTAAAAAATACTACTCAGTCAAATAAAAAAAGGCCCGTCCAAATGGACGGGCCTTTTAGTATGCTTTCTTAAACGATGACTGGAAGGATTACTTGACTTTACCTTCCGCGGCCATCTTGCGAGTCCGCTTGGTCATCCATACCAACCACATCTGGAATCCGAAAAAGGACACGGCCAGAATCGGCGGCATGTAGTACATGGATGCGGGATCCGGCGGAACCAGAATGGTGTAATACCAGGTGGAAATCGCCATATGCTCATCGTGCTCCTTATCCCAACCCGACCATTGCAGGAAAGAAACCGGCACAAAGGTCTTAGTCGGAATCTGAACATCCGTTTTATCCGGATTATCAGTTTTCAGAGAACGTTTGAACATGATTTTTACACGACCCTGATGGTATTTGGAAGCCACAACCTCAACGCCACCAGGAGTCCCTTTTTCTTCAATGGCGTCAAAACCCTTACCCACCAACTCCTGAACAGATACATCAAGATCGTATCCATTGGGATTGGGGGCATTGGTGTCCTTGTAACTCTTGACCATGAAGTTGGCTTTCCAGACATCAACAGGCTTCTTGGAATCGCCGTAAATAAAGTATGGTTTTTCCGCACCGAACAGATCTTCCAACTGACCCGGCCACTGCATGGCAACGCCATCCTGAAAAGCTGGATCTACCGAAAGAAAGCGGTTGTGGAATTCAACCAGATAGTAAACCGCCTGCTCTTCTTCCGACCAGTTGGACATGACCCACAGGTTGTCAACTTTGGGTTTGAAATTCCGCTCACCCCGGGTAATCTGACCGGCCATGGCCACATAATGCCACTTCTGACCTTCCTTACCTGCATACTCAGCAGGACGCGCCTTGATCGCCGGGTCGTCATCTGGAGCCTGCCACATCGGATCATTCATATCGGTCGAAACGGGACCTTCCGTATATTTCGACTGAATAAGAAAATCCGGAATCGGCTTATTGGTCAATTTATCGATTCTCTTCCTGGGACACAAAGAATTAACGAAAGCCGCCAGTTTCCACCGGTCTTCAATGGTGATCTTATCCTTGAAGTTCGGCATAGGAGTTCCGTTCAAACCGGTAGAGATCGTTCGAACGACATTGAAAGGATCGAAATGATTCCGTCGACTACCGCGGAAGTTCCAGCACTGTTGCCAGTCTGCCGCGAAAATCGCAAATCCCCAATCGTCTTTCATCGTCGGGTTACCATCTCCCCGGCCCTCTCCGCCGTGACACTCAAAACACTTATTCTTCAGGAAAACCTCTTTACCCTGGTCAATGGCTTCCTGCGGAACGCCCAGATGATAAGGCCCGGTCGTTCCCCAGGGATTCTTACCAAAGTCCTGAGGAACGACTTCTTCATCCTCATCCGCAAAATCCCGGTCCTGAACCAAGGATTTAACGAACTGGACTACAGAAACCACTTCTTCCTCACTGAGGACTTCACCCCAAGGCGGCATGGCAGATCCCGGCAAACCGTTCTTGACCGTATCAATCAGGTTCTTGTCCAAGGGCAGTTCACCTGAGTCCGTCCACCGGATCTTAAAAGTTCCCTGAATAAAGTTTCTGGGGCGGGTAAACAGCCGGTCGGCCGATGGTCCATCACCGCCGCCTTCAACCCCATGACACCAGACACAACGCTTAAAATAAACCCGTTTACCGAGCTCCAGTTTGTCTTTCTGAATCGGATCCGGTGGTTGTGCCTCTTGCGCCAGTAGAGCGGACGGCAGACCTATCATCAACATGACTGCCAGCCCAACCAAGAAGTGCCTTACCATTTTTCTAGACTCCGTAAGCATAGCTCCCTCTTTATTTAAATATTTCATAAATGAAATGTTTGAATTCATTGGTTATTCCTCACCGCCTGCGGCAGAGGACTCTTCGTCGAAGGTTCGCGGATGCCATCCGGTATACCAGTACTCAAACAGGATGACCTTCCAGATTTCCTCCGTTTTCAGATGTTCTTCCCAAGGCGGCATCGCCGAGGACCACGGAGTCGATTCATTGGGCAATCCAGGACCACCCTTGGAGACCCGCCAGAACAGGAACGATTCACGCAACATGGCGATTGTTCCCGGGTCGATAAAGTTAGCCGGTGTCGGGTTGAACACGTGGGAGAACATTCCCAGGCCGTTCAACTGGTCGCCGTGACAGTAATGACAATTCTCGAAGAAAATGGTTCCGCCCTCGGTGATCGATTTCATGTACTCATGCTTGTCGGCATCCAAGAAAGGAAATTTTCCTTCGATCGGAAGAGCGCTACCTCCGGGTCCGCCATCTACATAATTATCCTGCTCATCGACGCGGAAAGGATTCTGCAAGCCTTCCAGAGTGTAACTCTTACCATGCACCTTGGTCGTTGCTGGCGGCGCCGGATGAACGGTACGCAACTCAACCGGTTCCTGGAAACTGGGCTGAAGAGACTTGTAAGTTGCCGCAGCTACCAGCAAAGGCATGGAAATAAAAACAATAACCCGGGCAATCTTGTATTCCCCAATAACTGTTTTAACAATAGGGCTCCGGAATTCCGCGAATGTCTTCGGATCCTGCGAAATATACAGGAAGGTACCGATGGTCCACAGCATCATGTAGGTGATGAGCAGGGTCCACGGAATCGGCGGATACAAGACCGCTTTGTAGAAGTACAGACCCAGCAGCCAAACTGCCAGTCCGTTCAAAGCGATGGGGGGTTTCAACTTCAATACGATGTTGAAACCGATACAGTAAAACACAAACAGTAGAAAATAAACGTAGCGGTTGACTATCCAGGTTGGTTCCTTGGGCGTCATGAGTGGAAACAAACCATAGTGGAAAGCGGCCCAACCGACCACATATAAAATTATCCCTTTCACTACATTGTTCATCCCTTAAATCCCTCCTGGGTTAGCCTTCCGGCTGGGTGTTACTAATAAAATCCACCAATTTCTCAAGCGCATTGACGGATAATTTGTTGGCGAAGTCCTGCGGCATTACGCCTTCCGGATATGGTTCCCCGGCTTCTTCGTTGAACACGATGTAAGCGTTGGGATTCAGGATGGACTCCTTGACATATTCGCGCCCCGTTTTGGCTTTGCCTTTGTATCTCGAATCCTTGATCCGTTTCGGAGCGTTGATCTTCTCGTGCAGTTTGGGTCCTAATTCGCCTACCGCCCCTTCAACACCAGGGATGGTATGACACAGCGGACAACCCAATTTGTTGATCATTTCCTGCGGTGTTTCGGTACCGACCACAAAGACGGGACCGTCTCCATCGTCGTCGCCACCACCGTCACCCCCATCTCCACCACCGGCAACATCTTCAGGTCCCGGAAGGGGAATGGTGACCTTCTCAAATTCACCCGGGGTATCCTTAGCTTGGAGCCAGGCGAGAACCGCATTCAATTCAAACTTGGCTAAACTGATCGGCGGTTTGCTGATCACAGGCATCGGGCTCTTGGTGTCGCCCGCTTTACCGTATCCCTTAACCACGTAACAGGAGGGACACATCAGCGATTCGCGCAGATAGTCTTCACCGATTAATTCACTGGCATCCGCCCGGCGGTATTCTTCAGGAATCTCGTCGGGCTTCCCTTTGATGATACCGGTGGCGCCGTCGGCTTCACCGATCTTGATCGGCTCGTTCAGATATCGATCTTCCTTGATCCGGGTATGACTGCGCTCCTCAACCCCGAACAGGTTGGGACAACGACCAATGTTGTCACCAGGATCAAACGTGTGACAGAGAGGACACTGGCCTTTACCGATGGCTTTGGAACCGGCCACCCGCTCTTTACCGAACACAATCTCTTCACCCATGGCCGTGTATTTCTCCATGGTCAAATCGGACACGTCGACCACAGTCGCTTTGGGTGGAGGATCACTTCTTTGTTGCGGTAGCCAGTTGGTGTAACCGGCGAGAAGGATGGAAATGGTGGTATAGAAAAATGCCGCTCGGATCAACGGGGGAGACTGATCTTCAATATTCTGGCTCTTGAAGAAAACGCCCCAAGTGAGCAGAATCAAAAATACCGCCAACACCTGCCAGGAAATAAATCCCAACTGCTGTTGCTGGGTCAGTTCGAACATGTGATTGGTCAACAACAGATTGATGATGAGTCCTGTGCCGAAAAGCGTTCCCCACAACACTGTATTCGTTCCCTCGCGCGCCCGGCAATGCTGAACCACATTGATGAACGCAAATAGCGAGAACAACGTGAAAATAATTGTGGTGAAAGTCCACAGGATGTCTTGTTGTTCAGGAAGCATCCTTCTCTCCTCTCATTCTTGGTATATTTAAAAAGTTAAACTCGTAACTCTAATAACCGATTACTGCTGTTGCTGAGCAGGAACAGGAACACCTTCCGGAACCGGGGCTGCCTTCTTCTTACCAGTCAGGCTACCCACCCAGAAGACGATGACGAACTGCACCCATACGAACAGGGCGTTGAACGTCAGCATTTTCCCTGCTTCACCGATGGTCAGGGTATAAGCATCCGGAGAGTTATCCCGAACCACTTCCGTCACATGCCAGAACAAGCGAACGGCAGACCGGATGTAGCCCATCAGGCCCATCAGCCAAGTAAATGAAATCGCCAGCAGGAAGATCGCATAGGTTCCCACTCGAGACTGGGTTCCCCACTCGATTTCCCCATACGAATCAGCGTCTTTGAACATGGAGATATTGATCGCCGTACCCGCAAACAGAGTCGTCAACGTACTGGTGACCTGCGGTACCGACAAACCAACCCGCTGGTTAGCCGGCAGGAAGTATCCGTAGACACCGAGGAAAATAATGTTACACGCCGCCAGAATGAAAATAGCGGTGATCCATGAATTCCCCTGCGTCGCCCAACTGACGTTGATCTTCTTATTCGAGCGTTGATAAAGCAGGAAACAAAGGACTGTACAGGTGATCATCAGGTTCACCGCGGTATTCTTGGCGGACATTACGCCAAAGTGACCGACCACCGGATGCTGCGCGCCACCCATATCCTTCAACTCCGCCGGAGTCATAACGATGGTGTGCGGGGTCATCCACATGGTGAAACAAACGATCAACAACAGAACCATGTATTTACAGTATTTCATGTACCGGTGAGAACCTTTAACACGGGACATGGAGTTATGCAGGTAAGAGTTGGCGCCGAAGAACAGCAGACCAATCATTACGGCCTGAATGATGAACAACCAAGCCATGATGCCACCCATCAACGTGATTCCCATCTGTTGACGGAAAGCGTAAACCTCTTTCATCAGCCAGTAGCCGGCAAACGGCAGAGGGATCAGACCGAAGATTGCGATGAACATCGCGATGTAGCAGACCCAGTCGTAATGAGCTTTTTCTTCTGCCGTTTTGGCGGTGAGATAATGATAAGCCGCATAAGCACCTACGATACCGCCGCCGAACACGATGTTTCCGAGAATCCGGTGAACACCAACCGGGTTCCACAGGGTGGAATGGATCACGTGCCAGATGTTACCCAGGAAACGGCCTTGCTCATCGATTCCACCGGGCGCCTGCATGAAGGTAGCCCAGGAGTTGGCCAGATACATCAGAACCGTACCGATCAGGTTCAACAACACTGACAAGCTACAGTGAATCCATTTCAGAAACGGGTCTGCCTTCATTCTTTCCCAGCCGTAATAGTAAACATACAAAACACCACTTTCAGCCAGGAACATCAAAGCGTATACATGCATAACAGGGCGGAAAATTCCGGCCATGTATTTGAAGAATCCGGGAAACAGCGTGATGAACGTAAACAACAGAACACCACCCAGAATCGCGGTCCAGGAATAAGCCGTCAGGCTGACTTTCATCAGGTCCTGCGCCAGCTTGTCATATTTCTCGGCCAAAACCGGATCACTTTCCTTGGTGCGGATACCGACGAATTCGATGAGCATACAGAAGATCGGAACCGCCAGAACAAAACTTCCGAAATAGAGATGCTGTTGGTTCGCCATCCAGAGCAACATTCGGCTAGGCGCAAATTCATAATTGTTGTAGTCCGCCTCACCCAACTCGGGAGCGGGAAAACCGCTAACCGGACCTTTCAAAGGATTACCTTCCCAATCCTTATAGAAAACGTCCTGGCTCCACTCAACCTTGGGTTCACCGCCTTCTTCCGCGCCTTCCTCAGCGAGAACCTCTTTCGCGAAAGCCTCTTCCGCAAAAGCCTGCTCCGCAAATACCTCTTTGGCAAAAGCTTGACCGCTCAGGCCCGGAACAAAAAACAGCGTCACTGCCAGAACAAGTGCCCACGGGAGCCACTTGATACTTCTAGCTTCAGAATTAAACATTGCCTAACCTCCTTAAGGGAATCTCTGGATATCCTAGGATTTTCAATTCAAACATATGTATTTTCAAACTTGGTTTTCCAAATCGTTTCAGCGTATTCAAGGCAAGCCCTAATATCATAATATTTTCGCAACAAGGCAACCCAAGGGGATATTGCATACCCTCGATCGACTTCAAAACTTGGGAGTGCGGTGGTCAAAATGCTCTAACTAACTGACCTAAAAGGAGTTGCGACGATGGTCGAGTTGGCACACTTTCTCACCTTCTAAACCAAAAGACGCAGATATTTACCACAAAGGGTTGAAAGGTGTCAAGCAAATTTCTAAAATTTAAAAATTCAGACCTTTTCGGGGAAAAATGGCTTAGGAAAGCCGGATTTGGACGGCTTTCGCGTGCGCGTCCAGGTCCTCCATTTCGGCCAGTGTGCGGCATGCTTTTCCGGCTTTGGCCAAGGCTTCCCGGCTGTAGCTGATCAAGCTGGTCCGCTTGACAAAATCATACACACCCAGGGGAGATGAGAACCGGGCCGTACCACTGGTGGGAAGCACATGATTGGGACCCGCCAGGTAATCCCCGATAGCCTCCGGGGTGTAATGCCCCAGAAAAATGGCTCCGGCGTTTTTGATTTGCTGGGCGCACTTCCCGGGGTCCTCAACAGCCAGTTCCAGATGCTCCGGGGCAATCCGGTTGGCGAGGTCTATCGCATCCTCAAGCGATGCCGTCACAATCAGTTGGCATTTTTGGTTCAACGATTCTTCAACGATCGCTGTCCGTTTCAAACCTCCCATCTGCTTTTTCAATTCCTCGAGTGTGCTTTGGGCCAGAGACTCTGAAGGGGTTACAAGAATTGGTACTGCTTCTTCATCATGCTCAGCCTGCGATAATAGATCCGCCGCGATAAAATCGGGACGGGCGGATTCATCGGCCACCACCAGGATTTCGCTGGGACCGGCGATCATGTCGATATCCACCAGACCAAAAACCATACGTTTTGCCAAGGCCACATAAATATTTCCGGGACCGACAATTTTGTCGACGCGTGGAACGATATCGGTTCCCAAAGCCATCGCGGCCACCGCCTGAGCACCACCCACCTTGAAGATCCGGTTCACCCCGGCAATATCCGCCGCTACCAGAGAATGTGCGCTGACCTCACCCTTTGGCGTGGGCGAGCACATGATAACTTCCTCGACCCCTGCCACCCGCGCGGGAATGGCATTCATCAATACCGATGACGGGTACGATGCCTTGCCGCCCGGAACATAGATTCCAACGATGGACAGCGGACGCACCGCCTGCCCAAGGGTCACGTCTCCTTCCTTATACTCCCAGGAATCCTGAACCTGCCGCGCGTGGAACCGCTCAATGTTGTCTGCCGCCAGTTTCATCGCGTCCAACTCCGCCAGTTCCACCTGATTGTAAGCTTTCTGAATTTCCTCCGGTTGAACTTCCAAATCGCTCAACTGAAAATCGGTTTGATCGAACTGATTGGTAAACTTGAGCAGGGCCTCATCGCGGTCCTTTTTCACGGCCTCAAGAATGGCCCGGACGGTTTCGTCCTGTGATTGAAAATCGACATCGCATCGTTGTACCAACGCATCGATTTCCTGCGCGTAGGCGTCGTCACTGTATTTGATGATATTCATTTAACTGATTCGAGTTGCAATTGATTTAAAAACTCCAGGGTTGCCTTACCCTCCTGCAGGCCGGCATGAACCATCCATTCCAAATGGGTTTTTAGAAAGCGAAGGTCTTCCGGAAGATCAACATCATACCACACGGGTAATAACTCGGCTTCCGCTCGTTGACCCTTTAACACATTCAGAGTTTCTGACAACACACCGTCGGTTCCCCAGGGAACGCGTTCGAAGATATCAGTCACTTTTCCCCGCATACCGATCAGATAATAACCACCGTCGGTACTGGGCCCGATCACGACCTCTTTCTCCGATTGCAGCGCCTGCGCAATATAAGCAGGCGGCAACGTCGGGCTGTCAGAGCCCACGATCACCACACGTTCATAACCTTCTTCGAAACGATCCATAAACGCCTGCCGCATCCGCTCCCCGAGGTTTTCTCCCCGCTGAACGAAAAGACGGACAGCGCGGCTCCGGGATACATCCTCGAAGTAATCGGTTTTCGGTTCCGAAGCGATCCCTATGAAACGGTCCGCATCCGCGATGCTGCAAATCTTCTCTATACTGTCTCTGAGAAAATGGCGGTACAGGTTTAAGATGGCTGGCGCGTCCAGCAGAGAACTCAAACGGGTTTTCACCTGACCTTCAACAGGGTCCCTGGCAAACAGGATTACAGCCCTGGCAGAAGCTCGTTTCATTGCGGACAAATCTCTATGAAATAAATCAATTGACTCACCCTGCTAATCTCCCTAGACTTATCCACGTTTTGTTCAAATTGAAACTCCTGCCTCTCGTTTTCTTACCGGAGCCCTATGGTTTTCGACACCGAAGTATTCTACTGGATCAAAGAGCATTTGCAATCCCCGGTCCTGAACACCTGGGTTGAAACCTTTTCCTATAAAAGTAATTATCTGATCCCCGCAATCGTTGCGATTGTTATTCTTTTGGCATGGAAGAAGAAACAAGGTTTCTGGTTTGTCATTGTGGCCTTTCTGGCAGTCATAACCAATGACTTTCTGATCCACCAGTTCTTGAAACCCTTTTTTACGCGAACCCGCCCTTGTCACGTCCTGGATATCCTTAACAGCATCCATTGCACCCACTCTTATTCTTTTCCCTCAATTCACGCGGGCAATCTCTTTACTCTGGCAACGGTATCCGCTCTGTTTTTCAGAGGTTCCGGCTGGGTGGTATTTCCGGTGGCATTTCTGGGTAGTGCGACCCGGGTTTATCTGGGAGCCCATTACCCTTCCGACATTCTGGCCGGAGCCTTATGTGGTATGATGATAGGAGTTCTATTCTGCAGAATTTACAGGCTTTTGTTTCCTTCATATGACTTTCAGCGCATGACTCCGGACATGAAACAATCCCCTCAAAACATCTTGCTGATCAAACTCAGTTCACTGGGCGATGTGATTCATGCGCTTCCCTCTCTTCGAACTCTGCGCAAACTGTATCCCAAAGCTCACATCGCATGGATTGTTGAAGAAAAATGCAAAGACCTTTTGTATAACAATCCCGATCTGGACGAGTTGATTGTTGTGCGCATCCGCCACTGGCGTAGGCATTGGAATCTGCAAAGCTGGCGGGAATTCAAAGCCAGCCTGAAACTCATTCGCGGCCGCTTCGACCTGGTTATCGACATGCAGGGACTGATCAAAACCGGAGTCATCGCTTTTCTTACGCAGGCGCCGCGCATTATCGGATTTGACAAACACGATTGCCGGGAACGTCCCAACGCCTGGTTCACTCATGAAACAATTCCTTATATGGGGAAAAAGGTGCACGTGGTCGACCGGTATTTGGCGATGATCCAGGCGCTCGGCGCCGAAATGGTGTCGAGAGATTTTCCGCTGGTGGTTCCTGAAGCCGCCGAAGCACACATTGAGACGTTTTGGAAAGCCAACCCGGAATTGCCTGCAAAACCCATCGTCGCTATTCATCATGGGGTGGGATTTCCTACCAAACGCTGGCCGATGGAACGGTTCGCCCAACTGGGAGACCGCATTGCGAAGGAATTGGGATTCAACGTTCTATTAACGTGGGGTCCCGGTGAAGAGGAAGCAGTCAGAAAATTATCCTCTCAGATGAAAGAGAAGCATTGGGTGTCCCCAAAAAATACGCTGCACGAATCGATTGCCATGCTCAAGCGGATGAGTTTGTGTGTCGGGTGCGATACCGGACCGATGCACCTGTCAGCCGCACAGGGAGTGCCCACGGTATCACTGTTCGGCCCGACCAACCCGGTCTACAGTCGCCCGCACGGCAGCAACCATGAAGTGGTCGTCAAACTTCAGCCTTGCAGTTTCTGCCACAAACACAGTTGCCCGACTCAGATTGAATGCATGACTGCCATCACGGTCGACGACGTTTTTTCAGCCGTGCAAAAAAGTGTGCAACATCACGTCAACGCACGCACGGCTTGAAAATGAATCCCGGTATGGAAAAAGATTTGCTGGAAATTCTGGAATGCCCCCGGTGCCAGGGTGAATTCACCCTCACTCCAGAAGAGGACGGACTGATCTGCATGGCCTGCAAACTGAAGTATCCGATTCGCGACGACGTTCCGGCGATACTGACTGAGGAGGCTGAACCGGTCGATTAAAAGCTCAAAGATACGAATTGTTTCTTCTATATATAAAGGTCCCTTTCCCATGGCTCAAAATTCCGCCCACCGCCCCGGCGTTAAAGGTCTCATTTTCGACGAACCGACCCTGTTCGATCTCGGCTCGTCCGGCAGAAAAGCGTACTCCCTGCCGTCCACCCCAATTCCCGATGCAGATCCGGAAACCCTGCTCCCAGCAGATGAAGTCCGCGGTCCCGTCGAGCACCTACCGGAGTTGACAGAACTCGACGTGGTGCGCCATTTCACGCGGCTCTCGCAATGGAATTTCAGCATCGACGGCAACTTCTATCCGCTCGGTTCCTGCACCATGAAATACAACCCGAAACTCAACGAGGATATGGCGCGTCTCCCCGGCCTCAGCCAACACCATCCTTACGCGCCGGAGGCGTTGTCGCAAGGCAGTCTGCAGTTGATGTTCGAACTTCAGGAGTATTTAAAGGAAATCAGCGGTATGGACGCCGTCAGCCTGCAACCCGCCGCCGGAGCACACGGTGAAATGACCGGTATGCTGGTCATCAAGGCCTGCCTGGAATCGCGGGGTGAAAAACGCAGCAAAGTGCTGATGCCCGACTCCGCCCACGGCACCAACCCCGCCAGCTCGGCTTTGTGTGGATATGACACCGTACAGATTCCGTCAGACGCCGAAGGCCTGATCGACATGGCCAAGCTGAAGGCGTTGATGGATGAAGATACTGCCGCTATCATGCTGACCAATCCCAACACGCTCGGCATGTTTGAAAAAAATATCCTGGAGATCACCGAAATTGTGCACTCGAAAGGCGGACTGGTGTATTGCGACGGCGCCAACCTGAATGCGTTGACGGGTGTCTGTAAAGTGGGTGATACGGGAGTCGATGTTCTGCACTTCAACCTGCACAAAACGTTTTCGACACCGCACGGCGGTGGTGGACCGGGAGCGGGTCCGGTCGGCGTGAAGGATTTTCTAAAACCCTTTTTACCTGTGCCTCATATTGAAAACAAGAAAGGTACTTACATTTGTAATTACGATCATCCAAAAAGTATCGGCAAGGTCCGAACCTTTTACGGCAACTTCGGTGTGCTGGTGCGTGCCTATACTTATATCAGAACTCTGGGACCCGATGGCATCCGCGAAGCCTGCGAGTCGGCGGTCCTGAACGCCAACTACATCAAGGCACGGTTGAAAGACGACTACCACCTGCCCTTCCCCGGGCCCAGTCTGCACGAATGCGTCTTCAACGATAAGGAACAGTTGAAACACAACGTTAAAACGTTGGACATCGCCAAGATGCTGATCGACCACGGCTTTCATCCGCCGACGGTTTACTTTCCATTAATCGTCAAAGGCGCGTTGATGGTCGAGCCGACTGAATCCGAGTCGAAGGAAACCCTTGACCAGTTCATTCACGCCATGAAAACCATCGCGAAGGAAGCCGAACAGAACCCAAAGAGTTTCCCCGACGCACCCATCCTGACCAAAGTCTCCCGCCCCGACGAAGCCCGCGCCGCACGCCAACCGGTGTTGAGGTGGAAAAAGTAGTTTTCCCTTCATTCCCATTCATGCCTGAGCGCCAAGCGCGTCCCTTGACATCCCTTCACCCGGCACTTAGCATAAATTTATAAGTTCCTGTGAAAACTTGGCGGAGAAATGACCATGGGTATCCCCGAAGGCACCTCAGAAAAATCCAAACTGGACGACTTGAAATCCCAGATCAAATTCAGCGAGGACTCCCTGAAGACCTCTATCTTTTTAACCCATGTCACGATCATCGCCATTTTGATTTTTCTCGGGTATCTGTGGCAACAAGATACGTTTGACCTGGCAAGATCCTATCTCCCGGCCGCCACACAATTATTTTTCATAAGTATTCTATTCTCCACCATGCATCGCGGAACAGGTTATTTCACTCAGGTTCATTTCCCGGATATCCAGAACGAAGCGACGGCAAAGCGTTGGAAACTTGCCAGGACAATGTTCAGAGTTTGCGCCTATACTTTTATCCTCGCCGGCTTAACTGTGATTTATTTCGGCATGACCGCTTAGTAAGTCGGGAATGCACTGGGTTTCGAAAACGCTTTTTTCCCAAAACAGCGAATTCTAGTGTGAGGAGGAAGCCAGTGCCTGTTTCACTTTTTCTGGTTTGTAGAATTGACTCCGGAAAGACTCGATTCCATAAATTTTGCCGCCGACTCTGGATTCGAAACTTTTCTTCCCTTTATGATCGACAAGATAATTGATTTTGCCGCCGACTCTGACACTGAGACGTTTTTCCCCCTTCTCATCGGCAACATAATAGCCTTCCGGAGTTATTGAAGCCCATCCGCCACCCCGGAAGCTGAACATTCTCAAAAGTTCTTTGCCACTGCCGACATCCCAGACATGAAGAGCGCCGTGGAAACCTCCGGAAACTATTTTTCGGCCATCGCGGGAAAAAACCACCGAGCCTGCGCTTTCCTTATGACCGGAAAAAGTTTTAAGTCTTTTTCCGGTTTTCATATCCCATAAAATGACCTTACCATCGCCACCTGCCGATGCGGCAAACTTCTCATCCCGGGAGATGGCAACACTTTTAACCCCGCTTTTCAGCCATTCGGTACCATGCCCCACAAAAGTCAGCAAAACATTTCCTGTAGCCAAATCCCAAAGCTTGAGGGTACTGTCGCTCCCGGCGGACAACAACCGCTTGCCGTCCCTGGTAAAAACTACATCCGCAACATATTCCTTATGACCTATTAATGGTTTTATTTTCTCTCCAGTACCCATGTCCCACACAGCCATTGTTTTGTCGTAACCGGTAATAACAGCGAGTTTTCCATCCGGTGAAAAAGCCGCCTTATAAATACTCTTTTCGGAGACCTTAAACTCCCGAATCATTTTTTGTGCTTTTAGATCCCACAATCTTGCGGTGTCATAATTTTTCGACAAAAAATAACGCTCATCTTCCGACAAAGCGAGAAAGTCCTCTCGAAACATTTTAAGTTGCTTACCGGTATGCGCATTCCAAATACGGAAAGCAGAATTCCATCCGTTGCCATACAATCGTTTGCCGTCTCTGGATAGCTCCAAGTCGCCTATACCCCGGGTAATATATTTAGGCTGCTGCCTGAATGTATTCAGCTTATAATCCGGGACCAGCAGCAAACTGCGCCCTGTCTGCAAATCCCAAATCCGGGCGGTACTCTCCCACAAACTGGTGGCCAGCCTTTTTCCATCTGAAGATACCAACACATCACTCAAACGGATGCTGGGGCGACCGTAGTATTGAACTTCTTTCATTAACTTTAAGTCATACAATTGGGTAGGCGCGTTAAAACCGGCTACCAGGGCATAGCGACCGTCTTGAGAAAGCGCAAGGGATTCGGTGGACTGATCCAAACCCGTCAAAAACTTTTTGATCCTGAGTCCCGACCGGGTATTCCACCAGATCATCCTGTTGGGGAACCCGGCAAGAAGCTGACCTCCGTCCGGTGATAGCGCCATGACCAATTCTTCACGGAAGGGCCTGGCCGTAGAAAAAATCTGATTACCAGATTTAACCTCATACACGTCGATGCTAAACGTTGACGCTACGGCAACAAATTTTCCATCGGCGGAGAAAGCCACGGATTCGACTTTGTAAAGTTTCGGGTTGAACGAGAATTCCTTTTGCCCCGACTCTACATCCCATATGTAAAAGACTTCATTAAACGAACGTGAGGGACTGACGGTCGCTACAAACAACTTCTTTCCATCAGAAGAAAAAGACACCGATTGAATATCAGCGGCGTGCTCGGGAAACTTTTTTATTACTCGACCGCTGGCCACCTCCCAGAGAACCACGACTCTTCCCTCACCTCCAGAGGCAATGTATTTTCCATCAGGAGAAAAAACCGCACTTGCCACTTCTTTTTGATGCCCTTTAAACACACGAAATTTCTTTCCCGTTTTTATGTCCCAGAGGACCAAGGCTTCGTATTCTTCAGTTATTATGTCGGAGTACCCACGGATTATAGTGTGCCCCCCCGATAAAATTATTCGACCGTTGGGGGACACCGCTAAAGTTTTAGGATCCCCGGGTGCCTCTAAAACCCGCAACTCTCTGCCGGACTCCCGATCCCAAACGATTATCTTCGAACTCCAGCCCCCGGTCACCACATGTCGGCCGTCTGGAGACAAGGCCGCCGCCAAAACCACCATTCTTTTACTGTGTCCTTCCTGGATATAAACCTCTGGCTTGCTGCGGGTTTCGGAAACAATTTTTGGCAGGGGCTCCGAAACATGTGGGATGTCGGTAACGACCGACAGGGGCACAACTAATGGCCATGTCCAACTCCCCAATCCCATCACCACTACCAAAATCCATACAAAGGAGATTAAGCGCTTTCTAAAATTCCAGAAAGTTTTCATCTTAAAACTCCATCGCACAATTATGGAATGAGAAGCGGAACCAGGAGAAGGATGGCTCCTGTGATGAGGGCGGCCCCGACAAAATTGAGGATGAATCCGGCGCGGGACATTTGGGGCACGGTCACCCAGCCGCTGCCGAACACGATGGCATTGGGCGGTGTCGCCACCGGCATCATGAACGCGAACGATGCGGAAACGGTCACCGGCACCATCAACAGGAGCGGATGCGTATCCATCATAACGGATGCTCCAGCGATGACCGGCAGGATCATGGTCGCCGTCGCGGTGTTGGAAGTGAACTCCGTCAGGAACGTGATGCCCAGGCATAGCGTTAAAATGATCATCCACAACGGCAGGGATTGAATGCCCGTCAACTGCTGGCCGATCCATACATCCAGGCCGGTGCTTCTGAATCCCGACGCCAGCGCAAACCCACCCCCGAACAACAGAAGAATTCCCCACGGTAGTTTTTCCTGTACGGTTTTCCAGTCGAGCGCAAAGTATTCCAGCTTACCGTTGAGCTCCATACCCTTCGGATAGCCCAGCGGCACCAGCATCAACACCATACCCATAAACATGGCCACGGTCGCGTCGTGAATACCCCCTCCCCAGGAAAACAGCGAGGACCAGCCGGGAATCTCGAAGGACCCCAGGTTGATCGGCTGACGAAAAATCCATAACAGGGCCGTGAGCAAAAATATAACCGCAACAAATTTTTCAGCTCGATGCATGGGTCCCAACGCTTTCAATTCTTCCTCGATCAGGTTCTTTGCTCCATCCTGCACTTCGATGTCACGAATCCGCACGCGGGTCACCCATCGACACAGGTACACCCACACCAGCGGCAAAAAGATGATCACGATGGGAAGAGCGACTGTCATCCAATGCAGAAATGTGATCTCCGGCTGATCGGGAAAACTGTTTTTATAGAATCCGGCAAAAACAATATTGGGTGCGGTGCCGATCAGTGTCCCAACACCGCCGATGCTCGCCGAATAAGCCAGACCCAACATGAGCGCCAGCCCGAAGTGACGCTCTACCTTGTGACGGGTCGATTCTTTGCGTTCTCCCCGGATACTGGCCTGCGAAGCGATTTGCTGGACCACCGCAATGGCGACCGGAAGCATCATCATGGTGGTCGCGGTGTTGGAGATCCACATCGACAGAAACGCGGTGGACACCATAAACCCCAGAATAATGCGCGACGGGCTAGTACCGATAAAACGGATGATCACCAGCGCAATCCGCTTGTGGAAATTCCACTTCTCCATAGCGAGGGCAATCATGAACCCGCCCATGAAAAGGAACACGAGGTGATTGGTGTAATTGGGTGCGACTTCCTTGCTGGGAAGGATTCCCAGGAGGGGATACAGAATGAGAGGCATCAGCGAAGTCACGGCCAGCGGCACCGCTTCGCCGATCCACCAGAGAGCCATCAACATGGCGACTGCCGCCATTCGTTGGCCTTCAGGCGAAACACCCTCAGGGGTCGGCATGACCAGCATAAAGAAGAACAGGACCAAGCCGCCGACCAAGAGGACTATTTTCTTTTTCAGAACAAAGTGCAGTTCGTCCATCTTTAAAAGTGTAACACTTTTAGAACGAGCGGAGTATCTCCGCTGATAATTTTATAAGTTCACTTTATAAAGAGTGGGAACTGCTTTTCAGGCGTATTGGGCGAGGATCTTGTCGAGTCCGGCGGTGGACACGATATGCTTGTCCATGCCGATTTCCTCCGGGCTGAATCCAAGAGCCAGCGCCACCAGTTGCGGCAGGTGCAGGATGGGGATGGAATAATGCTTTTTCTGCATGCTTTCGATTTCCGGCTGATAGGAGTCGAGACTCAGATGACACAACGGACAGCCGGTTACCACGCAATCGGCTCCGCCCTCCACCGCTTCGATCAGAGCGTTGCCCGCCAGTTCGTGTGAGGCCTCTTTGTTCATCATTATAATAGGAAAGCCACAACACTTGATCCGGCTGGGATAATAGACCGGCGTTGCGCCGAGAATCTCGAACAGTTCTTCCAGTTCTTTCGGATTGTCCGGGTCTTCGTACTCTGACAGCTCTGAAGGCCGCAGCACATAACACCCGTAAAAACCAGCCGCCTTGAGTCCGGTCAACGGACGTTTGATTTTTTCCTTCAGCAACGCTTTGCCTTCCGGTGTCGCCAGGATATTGGAGAAATGCTTGATTTTAATTTTACCACCCTCGTACTGATGCCCGCCATCCTTTAGAACATGGTTGATTTTGGATTTGTATTCCACATCTTCGTCAAGGTGGCATTCGGATTTTTTGAGGTTGCCCTGACAGGTCGAACAGATGGTGATGAGGTCCAGACCCTGTTCCTCCGCCAGCGCAAACGTACGCGCGTTGATGGCATCGGTCAATACCGGATTCTTCTCGGATACAACGCCCGCACCACAGCAGGCGGCGCTTTTCATTTCGACAAAATCAATTCCGAGCGCCTCGGCAGACTTGATCGTCGCCAGCATCAATTCGCGGGTTGCTCCTTTAGCCACGCATCCGGTAAACAACGCAAACTTCATTCGCCAAACTCCTCAAAAATTCGTTGCACATCTTTCACATCGTCCACCGGCTTGTGAATGATGGGCGGTATCTTCATTTTCAACAACATCCGCAACCCGACCGGAACCAGATCCAGAAGCCCTTTGATATTAAAATAACCCATCGACTCGACGGGAATTTTATTTTCGTTCAAACGACCGCTGTGCTTCACCGATTTGACGAACGACAACGCATGCCGGGCGCCGACGTTGTTGGTCACGCCTTCTTTCAATCCTACAGCCATCAAATCCTTGATACGGTAAAACGGTTCCGCCGGTTTGGGGCACCGCTCCACGCACTCTCCACAGTGGGTGCAATCCCACATGCCGCCCGGTTTGCTCAATTCCTTGATCCGTTCGCGGGTCGCCTTATCGCGCGAATCCCCAACAAACCGTTGCGCCTTTGCCAGGGCCGCGGGCCCAAGGAAATTATTGTCGACCTCCAATACGTTGCAATCGGAATAACAGGCCCCGCACATGATGCAGGTGGTGGCATCGTCGATTTTCTTGAATTGCTGGGGACTTTGTCCGCGTTCCAGTTCCGGCGGCTTTTCCTTGTTCTGGAGGTAGGGTTTCACTTGATCAATTTTTTCCCAGAACTGCTGGAAGTCGGTCGCCAGATCCTTGATAACGGGCATATTCCCCAACGGTTCAATGGTGATAGTATCGTTTCCATCCTTTAAAAGATGAGCGGCCTGTTTTTGACAGGCCAGCAGGGCGTGCCCATTCCCCTTCATTCCGCAGGAACCGCAAATCGCACTTCGGCAGGACATACGATAAGTCAGCGTTCCGTCCATATTCCACTTGATGTGGTTCAGACAATCGAGCAGGGTTGCGCCTTCGGGGATATCGTAATCGAATTCCTCGTAATAAGGATCGGACTGCTTTTCCGGGTTGTACCGTTTGATTCGAAACTTTGCCATCAATACGTTCTTTCTTTGGGTTGATACCGGGTGATCACCACAGGCTTATACTTCAACTCCAACTCACCGTCCTTGGGATACACGAACGTGTGCTTAAGAAATTCCTGATCGTCGCGTTTCGGAAAATCGGTTCGGTAATGGCCGCCCCGGCTTTCCTTCCGCGCCAACGCTGCGGTTGAAATAATCTCAGCCATTTCAAGCATATTGCCCAACTCGATGATCTCATACACCTCCGTGTTGAACAATTGACCCTTATCCGTTACTTTGCCTTTTTTATAACGCTCCTTCAAGGCCCGGATGGAGGCGACACAGGATTTTAGGTTCTCCTCGTCACGAAACACCCCACACTTGGCCATCATCACTTGTTTCATTTCATTCCGGATATCGTTGTAACTTTCCGAGCCATCCCGTTGAAAAATCTCTTCAATTTGATTCAATACCCGGGCTTTCTGATGGCTTTCATTGAGTTCCCCGCATTCCGCATTTTTTGCATACTCCAACGCTGACCGCCCGGTACGTTCGCCGAACACCGTAGCGTCCAGTAGAGAATTGGTCCCTAAACGGTTGGCACCGTGCACTGAAACGCAGGCACATTCCCCTGCCGCGAAGAATCCTTTCATTGGCGTTCCGTTTTCATCGGCCACCACTTGTCCAAACTTGTCCGTTGGAATGCCACCCATGGAGTAATGCGCAGAGGGCTGAATCGGTAGAGGCTCTTTGACGCAGTCGACTCCGATGAAGTCGATTCCCAATTGGCGAATCTGCGGTAATCGCTCCATGATCCGCGCTTCTCCCAGATGACGCAGGTCCAGAAAAATATAATCCTCGCCATTGACTCCGCGTCCGGCGTCGATTTCGCTCTGCTCGGCACGCGCCACAATATCACGCGGCGCCAGTTCCATTCGTGACGGCGCGTATTGTTCCATGAACCGGTCTCCCTTGCCGTTGAGCAGGTAACCGCCCTCGCCCCGTGCAGCTTCGGAAAACAAAATTCCCTGGCGGTATAAACCGGAAGGATGAAATTGCACAAACTCCGGATCTTCCAGCGGGATGCCGGCACGAAACGCGGCAATCGCGCCGTCCGCCGTTCCAGCAAACGCATTGGTGGTGATCTGAAACACCCGGCCATAGCCGCCGGTGGCGAAGACCACGGCTTTCGCCTGTATCACTTCCACTTCGCCCGTACGGATGTTGCTCACCAGAACACCGCAACAGCGACCTTCTTCGATCACCAGTTGGTGCATGTACCATTCAGAATAGATCTTGATGGATTTGGCGTTTTTCAACACCTGCTCGTGCAAGGCGTGAAGAATGGCATGACCGGTCCGGTCGGCGGAAAAACAGGCGCGGGGTTTGGAGTGGCCCCCGAAACTGCGCTGGGCGATTTTGCCATCATCGGTTCGACTGAAGGCGCAACCCATATGTTCCAACTCATAGATGACTCTTGGAGCAGCCTTGACATATTCCTCCACCGCATCCTGGTCGGACAGGTAATCGCCACCCTTGACGGTATCGAACATGTGCTCTTCCCAGCTGTCTTCTTCGGAATTGCCGAGAGAAGCAGCGATACCTCCTTGCGCGGCGCCGCTGTGCGACCGGGAGGGATACACCTTGGTCAACAGGCCCACATCCAGCTCTTTGCACACCTCTAATGCAGCGCGCTGCCCCGCCAGGCCTGCTCCCACAATTAAGACATCATGTTTGATCAAAACCGCTATCTCCTATCGACTCGTCTGCCCGCATCCCCTCGAATTTTGTCAGCAGAGGCAGAGCTCTTTAAGAACATACGTTACAAATAATTACTGAGTGCGAGGCTGGGGTTGACCTGAGGCGAGTGTTCACAACAAATGTCGGGAAAATTTCAAAAATTGAGCCGGTATTGAACCATCTTGAGCCATGCAATGTCAAGAAAAATGAAGATTTACGGTTGAAACCCCACCTTGCTGGTATATACTGAACTTCAATTGAACTGGAAAAATTTTCAACGAGTTAATCCACCAAGCTCGCCAAACCTACACATGGAGTATCGCATCGTCACCCGGTTCGTCCCAAACCGCCTGCCCCGAACCGGAACGCCTGTCAATCACACGCATGGAATCAGAAACTATTGAATTTGAAAGCCTC
Organism: Nitrospinaceae bacterium; assembly: GCA_028278405.1. Classification (GTDB taxonomy): domain Bacteria; phylum Nitrospinota; class Nitrospinia; order Nitrospinales; family Nitrospinaceae; genus SZUA-226. Next base: position 27,843 of record JANQEK010000036.1, on the reverse strand, counting down.
CCTATCCCTGAACCGGTATTGCAGGGAATTCGGGATGCCGGGTTTAAGGAATGTACCCCCATCCAGGCCAAAACACTCCCCATTTCACTATCAGGAAAAGATGTCGCCGGACAGGCCCAGACCGGAACCGGTAAAACAGCCGCGTTTTTGATCTCAACCTTCACCCGCCTGGTTACACATGAACCGATGCCGCAGAAAGGCAAACAATGGATCGCTCCGCGCTCGTTGATCATTGCCCCCACACGGGAGCTGGCGCTGCAGATCGAGCGTGATGCTCAATTGCTCGGCAAGCATTGCGGACTGAAAATTCTCTGCATATATGGCGGGGTTGACTACGAAAAACAAAAGGATTCCATTAAAAAAGGAATCGATATTCTTATCGCGACGCCGGGACGACTGATCGACTATTACAAGCAGAAACTTTTCAGCTTGAAGTCGGTAGAAGTGGTGGTGATCGATGAAGCCGACCGGTTGTTCGACATGGGTTTCATTGTCGATGTTCGCTATATCATGCGCAACATGTCTCATTACACCAAACGCCAGTCGATGTTGTTCTCGGCGACGCTCAACTTCCGGGTGATGGAACTGTGCTATGAGCACATGAACGAGCCGATTCCTGTCAAAATCGAACCAGACCAGGTGGTGGTCGACAAAATTAAACAGGTGCTGTACCACGTCGGCAAACATGAAAAATTTAATCTTCTGCTGGGCCTGTTGAAAAGCGAGACGCCCGGCAAAACGCTGATCTTCACCAACATGAAGTCCACCGCCGAAAAACTGGAAGCTCAACTCAAATACAACGACTACAACGCCCAGCAAATCAGCGGCGACCTGCATCAGAAAAAACGCATCAAGGTGCTGGAACAATTCACCGAGGGTGATATCGATATCCTCATTGCAACCGATGTGGCGTCACGTGGACTGCACGTCGACGACATCACCCACGTCATCAACTACGACGTGCCGCAGGATCCGGAAGACTACATCCATCGTATCGGCCGCACCGCACGCGCCGGAAAAGACGGAGACGCTATTACTTTTGCGTGTGAAGATTATGCCGAGCATCTGCTGGCGATCGAAGATACCCTGAAAAAGAAAATTCCGGTCGACTGGCCGGACGACGCCATGTTTCTAGAACCCAAGGAAGGCATGCCGGCCTTTAAAAGACGGCGGTCAGGTCCACCGGCCCGCAGGAGTGACGGCGGCGGCAACCGGCGCGGCTCTTCCTCCAACGGACGACGCCCCGGCAAAAGCGGTGGCCGGGGATGCGGACCCAAATCCTCGGGAAAATCCGGCAGCTCCAATTCCAAAAGGTCCGGCTCACCCAAATCCGGCAACCGGCGGCGACGCCCTACCTCTCAGCGAAAACGCACCCCCTCCGGCAACAAATAAATCTTGATTCACTGTTCTCCACAGAGATTTTGCAGTCAATCTGTAAGGATCAGAATCTTTCCTTTACTAATCTTCAACATATGTTGAATAGAAATAAAAATGGAAAGGAATAATTGAATGAGAATTGGCTGGATATTCCTGATCGCTTTATTGACTCCTTTGATGAGTTACGCCGGGGAACAAGACCGTTCGCATTGGGGCTATCTTGGAATCGAGGGACCGGAACATTGGGGAATGCTCACCAAGGAATACATGACATGCGAAACCGGGAGCAAACAATCGCCGATCGATATACCGACGAAAGGGCTGAGTCACCATCAGGAAACTCTGGATTTTCACTATAGGACATCAGAGCTGCATGAAATCAACAATGGACACACGATTCAGGTGTCTCACACCACAGGGTGCCACGTAGACCTCAACCAACGTTCTTATAACTTGAGGCAGTTTCACTTCCACGAGCCGAGTGAACACCATATCGACGGCAAAGTCTTTCCCATGGAAATGCATCTGGTCCATCAGGATAAATCCGGGCATATTCTTGTTATCGCCGTGATGATGGAAATGGGCAAAGAACACCTCATCCTGAAAAACCTTTGGAACTGGCTCCCGGAACAAATTGGAAAGGATGTTTCAATCCCTATCAGGGCAAGCCTCCGGGAAATACTTCCCGCCGACACCGAGCACTATTCCTACTCCGGTTCGCTGACCACCCCACCCTGTTCCGAAGGAGTCCATTGGATTGTGCTCACAAACCCCATCAAAATTTCCGAAGAAAGCCTGAAAAAGTTTTCGGCAATTATTGGAGACAACGCCCGGCCCGTACAACCTCTCGGCAACCGACACATCGAAAAAAATTAGATCAGCTTTTGGAATTCCTTTTCGGTGAGGATTTCAACACCCAGCTTCTGGGCTTTGGTGAGCTTGCTGCCGGGATCGGCTCCGGCAACAACGTAATCCGTCTTGGCGGAAACAGATGAGGTGACGCGTCCTCCGGCTTCGACGATTTTCCGTTTGGCCTCGTCGCGCGTCAGGCTTTCCAGCGTACCGGTCAGCACGAACTGCTTGCCGGAAAGATTACCTCCCCCGGCCTTCTGCCCCTGGATCATGACGAGTTTATGCTGTTTGAGTTTGCACAATTCCTTTTTGTTGTGTTTCTCGTCGAAAAATTCACGGATCGATTCGGCAATTTTCGGGCCAATCTCATCTATCGCTTCCAGATCTTCATACGGTGCATCAGACAGGGTATCCATGCTGCCATAGGTCTGCGCAAGAACCTGTGCCACACGCTGCCCGACGTGCCGGATACCAAGCCCGTACACCAGACGCGCCAATCCCGCCTGTTTGCTCTTTTCAATGGCGTTAATCAGATTATCGGCAGACTTCTCCGCCATACGCTCGAGAGAACTCACGTCTTCAAGTTTGAGGTCGTACAACTGATAAAAGGATTTTACCTTGCCGGTATCAACTAGTTGATCGACAATTGCCGTACCGAGATGATCGATATCCATTGCGTTGCGCGACGCAAAGTGGAGCAGACGTTCCTTGAGTTGCGCCGGACATGCCGCATTGACACAGCGCCACACCGCCTCCCCTTCCGGCCGCTCGATTTTTGAGTCGCACTCGGGGCAGGTTTTCGGCATTTTAAATTTCGGTTTGCGTCCCTTTCGGTCCCGGTCCAAAACGCGCACGACTTTCGGGATGATCTCTCCCGCCTTGATGATAACGACCTTGTCACCCACGCGCACATCCAGCTTCGTAATCTCGTCTTCGTTATGCAACGTCGCACGGCTGACGGTGGAACCCGACACAAACACAGGCGTCAACTCCGCCACCGGGGTGATGGCTCCGGTACGCCCGACCTGTACGTTAATTTTTTCTACGACGGTTTCGGCCTCCTCCGCTTCATACTTAAATGCTGCCGCCCAACGTGGATGTTTGTTCGTGCTTCCCAGTTTATTCTGCGCCGCAATGGCGTTCACTTTGACCACCAGACCGTCCACGTCGTAGTCGAGCGTTGCTTGTTTGCCCTGCCATTCGCCAATCATCTTTTCAATGTCTTCAAACGACTGGCAACGGCGTGAGCTCGGGTTGGTGCGGAATCCAAACTCCCTCAACCCTTCCAGCATTTCAAAATGAGACTTGAATGCCGGACCTTCAAAATAACCGACGTTGTACACCCAGATATCGAGCGGACGGGAAGCTGTGATTCTCGAATCGAGGAGTCGCAACGATCCTGCCGCTGCGTTGCGCGGGTTGGCAAATGGAGCCTCTTCGTTCTTTTCTCTCTGCTGATTGAGTTTCTCAAAGCCTTTGCGATTCATGTACACTTCGCCGCGTACTTCCAGTTCCTTTGGAAATTTTCCAGCAAGGGTCAACGGGATGGACTTGATGGTTCTGAGGTTGGCAGTAATATCTTCACCCGTCTTACCGTCGCCCCGTGTCGCTCCCTGAACAAACTTTCCGTTTTTATAAGTCAATGAAACGCCAAGACCGTCAATCTTCAATTCGACGACGTACTCAATCTCCTCCGTTCCCAGGTTCTTGACGACACGCTTGTGAAAATCGCGCAACTCTTCAACGTTGTACGTGTTGTCGAGACTAAGCATGGGAACTTTGTGAACAACCGTATCGAACCCTTCGGCAGGCGCACCCCCGACACGCTGGGTGGGAGACTCGGGTGTAACCCATTCGGGATGCTTCGCCTCAAGTTGCTTGAGTTGCTCCATGAGGCGGTCGTACTCGCGGTCGGTTATCTCCGGTTGATCTTTGACGTAATAGAGATGATCGTGTCTTTGGATGTCTTTGCGGAATTGTTCGATTTTCTGTCGGTCGCTTTCGGACATGGTCACCCGATCATCAGGGGGGAATTGGAACGGCAGGTCGGTTTACGGTTCCAGGGTCACATAATAGGCGTTTCTGCCGCGCTGGACGAGAAGCAGGACGGAACTGAGTTTTCCCGCTTCGAGGATGGCCGTATTGAATTCGCTCAGGTTCCGGATTTTGCTTTCGTTCATCTGGCGGATGACATCACCGGGCAATATTCCCACCTCCCGGCTGGGACTGGGCCGACGGACCTGGGTCACCACCACGCCGTTGCGCGCCATTATATTGTACCGCTTGGCGCGTTTCCAGTTAATATCCTCGACCGACACACCGAGCCATTGCTTCGCCATTTCGCCCGCGGCATCCGGGGAAACGGGTGAAACATGTACCTGAGCCTTCTTCCGGCGGCCCTCGTGCAGAAAACCCAACTGAAAACGGTCGCCCACGGTATACGAAGCGATCCGGCGAAAGTAATCCGATTTATCGACGATTTCGTGACCGTCGATACTGAGTATAATGTCTCCCGGCTTAAGTCCGGCGCGATTCGCAGGACTCTTGTGGAAAACGTTAGTCACCAGCACACCGTGAACGCGATCCAAACCAAAATGGCGCGCCACCTTGGGAGTCAAATCCTGCACCGAGACGCCGAGCCAACCGCGCCGCACTTTGCCGTACTGCAGCAGATCGTCGACGATACGCCGGGCTTTGTCGATGGGAATGGCAAAACCGATGCCCTGGGCCTCTCTAAAAATGGCGGTGTTGATGCCGATCAGTGAACCGTTGATGTTGAGCAATGGGCCGCCGCTGTTGCCGGGATTGATCGATGCATCGACCTGAATGAAATCGTTATATACCCGTCGTTCACTGGCCCGGATGGTGCGGTCCAATGCGCTGATAATACCGGTGGTCACTGTGTGCTTGAGACCGAAGGGATTGCCGATGGCGACGATGGTTTCACCGATCATCAGATCATCCGAGTGGCCCATCTTCACGTAAGGCAACGGCCGTTTCGAATCGATTTTGATGACGGCGAGATCGGATTTAATATCGGCGCCCACCACCCGGCCTTCAAACTCCCGGTTATCGATCAGGGTGACTTTGACGCGCACCGCTTTGGCCACAACATGCTCGTTGGTCAGAACATATCCTTTGGGATCGATGATGACGCCGGAACCGAGACTGCGCCGGTCGGACTCTCTCTGCTGATAGAAGTCGTCGAAAAATTTCTCAAACAGGTGGTCGCCCATGAAATCCCGGAACGGATTTTTCATCTGGCGAGGCGCTTCTTCGGTGAAAATGTTGACGACGGCGGGGCCTGCCTGCTCAACCGCGGTAACAATGGGGGTTCTTCGATTGTCCGTATCATGGGCGCTCGCCGGAGCACCGAACAGACCCCACAGGATCATGACCCAAAGCAGGGTGCCCTTCGAGATAGCAGGTCGGGGGATTGGCATACAATCCTTTTTAAAAAAGAAACAGCGGGCTTCAGGAGCCCGCTGTCTAATTTAATCAGGATACCGGCCCGCAAAATTCGACCAAGTACAGGTCCGGCACTATTTGAGTTTAACGGCAATATAAATGGTGGTCCCGCCACGCTTGATCAGCATCAGGGCAGTATCGCCGCGCTTGAGCTTCCTGAGGACCCGGTTATAATCGGCGGTATTTTTGACTTTGTTGCGCTTGACCTCGGTAATAATATCTCCGCGCTTGAGCCCCGCTTCTTCACCGGCTTCGCCGGGAGTCACATCCGAAATCAGCACGCCTTCCACGCCTTCGAGCTTCAGGCTCTGCGCAATGTCCGGAGTGATGTCCTGAACCTGAATGCCCAGCGGGTCCAGGGCGGCCACTTTCACTTTTTCATCCTTGAGAACAGCGATGGTGACATCCAATACTTTTTTCTTGCCGTCACGGATGACTTCCACCTTGACGGCCTTGCCCGGTGGGGTGCTGCCGACAATCTTAGGAAGAGCTTCCATGGTTCTCACTTCCTGCCGGTCAAATTTGACGATGACATCTCCCCGCTTGATACCCGCTTTCTCCGCCGGGCTATTGGGGATAACGTCCCCGACCAGGGCGCCTTCCGTACGATCTAGCTTGAACGATTCTGCAAGATCCGGTGTGATCTTCTGAATCATGACTCCCAGCCAACCACGAGTTACGGTTCCCTTTTCCTTCAATTCCTTCAGGATACCCTTGGCAACGTTGATGGGAATGGCAAAACCAATACCCACGTTACCGCCTGTGTTTCCAGAGATGATAGCGGTATTGATACCAATCACTTCACCCTTGATATTCATCAGCGGACCGCCACTGTTGCCGGGATTGATGGATGCATCCGTCTGGATGAATTCGTCATAGGGACCGGAACCGATGTTGCGTTCCTTAGCACTGACCACGCCAACGGTAACTGTGTGGCTGAGTCCAAAAGGATTACCGATGGCCACCACCCACTCGCCGACTTCCAGCTTATCCGAATCACCCAAGCTTAACGTTGGAAAATTCTTTCTATCCTCTTTCTTCAGATCCAGTTTGATCAGGGCGATGTCCGTTTTGGAGTCAGTTCCAACCAGCTTGGCACTGTATTCTTTCTCTCCGTTGTTGCCATCCTGAATCAGAACAACAATTTCGTCAGCGCCATCGATGACATGATTATTGGTGAGGATATGCCCGTCCTTATCGATAATGAAACCGGAACCCATACCGGACCGCGGTTTACGATCACGGTCCCGGTCGCCGAAAAACTTGTCGTAAAAATCCTGAAAGGGATCCTGACCCCCTGGAGCTCTGGGATCTCTCTGCGGACGTGGAGCACGAGATTTCCGTTTCGTTTTGGTGCTGATATTAACCACTGCCGGGTTCTGTTTCTTGGCAATCTCGACAAAGATATTGCTTCCCAAAGGCTGGCTCTTGGCGCTGACCGCGTAAGCCTTTTGAATCAGGAGACTGTTATCCTCGACGAAAGACAGGGGCAGAACCAATAGGGTTATCAGGACAATAAGGAGCGGGGTTTTCGAAGAATTGAAAATCATGGATCATCCTCAGCAAATGGGAAAAAACGAAATCATCCGGTCCATCGGGAGTCTCCCGGAATCGGACATTCATCCAAGTAGATATTTGGGTGGTAGGTCATTCCAAACATTGATTATATAACCCATTATATAATGGCCCTTTCTTCATTTACAAGCCCCTTTCTTCCAGGCCCGACAGGCCCGCCGAATTGCGGGTTGACTCGCCTAACCGCTTCAAAGATAATCGCATTCGGTCGATCACCTTTATCTCATAGAAAAGAGGGTCAAGTATGAACCTGGTGTTGGTTGCGTTGGGCCTGATGATGGTCTTTGAGGGAATTCCTCTGTTCTGCTTTCCGGATCAACTCAAGGAACTGGCTCAGAAACTGCAGGACATCGAAAACGCAACATTGCGAGCGATCGGGTTGATCGTGATGCTGCTCGGCCTGGCCGTGGTCTACATGGGCAAGGGAGTCATCAACAACCCTTAAATCTTAAGACCCTCTTAGCCGGATAAAATGTGCTAAGTTATCGCGACAACCTTCGAACCGACCCAGGCCCCCGGTTTCCCATGGCTGAACACGATTCGTCCTCACGGCAATACATTATTCACTTTCCTGCTCGTCCTGAATACCGGTTTTCGAATTTTATTGTGTCCGGAGGATCACGCTTCGCTTTGTCCTGCGCCCGTGACATTTGCGACGGCGATATCGCGCCTTACCAATCCCTCTACCTGTCCGGAGCCAGCGGACTCGGAAAAACCCATTTGCTGATGTCCATCGGAAACCATCTGGCTGAAAGGAATTCTTCCGCAAACGTTTTGTATGTGCATTGTCGGGATTTGATCGACGCGTTGAACCGGGGAGAGAGCGGGCTTCCCGGCAACCTGGGAACCCCCGGGTCGGAAATCGATTTTTTGTTGCTGGACGATATTGATCAAATTGCCGGTCATCCCACCGCACAGGAAACTTTGTACCGGGTCTACAACCAAACTCTCGAACAGGGAGGCAAAATGGTGTTTGCCGGACGCGTCCCAGCGAATCAACTGGAAAAAACTGAAAGCTTCCTCACTTCGCGCTTTAAATGGGGAATGACAGCGGAACTTCTACCAATGGATGATGAAGCAACTTCCAAGCTGATTCAAAAACTGGCCGAGGATTTGGGTTTGGACATCCCGGACAAAATCATTGCTTATCTCTTGAAACGTATTCCTCGAGATTTTCAATCCGTCAAATCTGCAGTGACCCGCATCAACGAACAATCGTTCCAACAGAAACACAAGGTCACCCTCCCCTTGGTCAAAACCGCACTGGATCTTTAAACAATCATGAAATCCCACACTTCGGAAAATATCGCGCACACTCTGGAACAACTGGCTCAGGAACGGGCCGGGTCCGATGCCCTCATCGTTCCACGAAGCGGATCGGTTTCCAAAATCACGTTTCATGAACTTGATCAAAACGCCAACCGGCTGGCCGAGGGTTTACGCCGCACTGGCATGTCCAAGGGTGACCGGATATTGGTGATGGTGCCTTCGGGTATCGATTTCATCGCCCTCACGTTTGCCCTGTTTAAACTGGGAGCAATCCCTGTGTTGATCGATCCCGGCCTGGGTCGCCGCAATGTTTTGAACTGCATCGCCACCGCGCAACCCCGGGGCATGATCGCCGTCTCACTGGCCCATGCGGCGCGCAAAGTGTTTCCCAAAGCGTTCAGAAGTGTGGAATGGAACGTGACGGTGGGGCGACGCTGGTTCTGGGGTGGTGCAACCCTGAGGCAGATTCGACAACCGAGGAGTCATGAAGATTTTCAGTCAGCACGGGTAGAACCAGACGATCCGGCGGCGATCCTGTTCACCAGCGGCAGTACCGGTCCACCGAAGGGGGTGTTGTACACTCACCGCATGTTTTACCAGCAGGTGGAATTGTTACGCCGGTTGTTTCACATTGAACAGGGAGAAATGGACCTACCGACCTTTCCGCTGTTCGCTCTGTTTGGTGTAGCGCTGGGTATGACCTGCGTGATTCCCGATATGGACCCCACCCGCCCCGCTGCAGTGGATCCGGAAAAAATTATCGCTCCTATTAAGGAATACAAAATAACCAACAGTTTCGGATCGCCGGCGTTGTGGAACACCGTTTCAAAGTATTGCCTCGAAAAACAAGTTCAACTACCAACCTTCAAGCGGATTTTGATGGCAGGCGCACCGGTCCCGGGGGATTTACTGGAGCGATTCGATCATATTTTACCACCGGACGCATTGATTCATACTCCCTACGGCGCAACCGAAGCCTTGCCGGTCGCCTCCATCTCCCACCGTGAAATCCTTGACAAAACCTGGCAGCAAACCTGTGAAGGCAAAGGGACCTGCGTCGGCAAGGCGGTAGATGGATTAACCTTGAAAATAATTCAGATCACTGACGAGGCGATCGATGAATGGAACGATTCGCTCGAAGTTACACAAGGGACGATTGGCGAGGTAGTGGTGCAGGGTCCTTGGGTAACGCGCCGGTACTTCAATCTGGAAGATGCCACGCGTCTGGCCAAAATTCGTGACGGAGAGAATTTCTGGCATCGAATGGGAGACGTGGGTTACCTGGATGAAGAAAACCGCCTGTGGTTCTGCGGACGGAAAAGTCACCGGGTTCGAACAGCGACGGGTACTCTGTTCACCATTCCTTGCGAAGCGATTTTCAATACCCACCCAAAAGTGAAACGGTCTGCGTTGGTGGGTGTGGGACCTCCGGGTCAGCAAACACCCATCATCATCATTGAAGCCAACGGATCTATTAATGAAGAAGCTATCACGGCGGAACTGTTGTCCTTGGGCGCATCATATACCATCACCCAACCAATCCGGCGAGTCCTGTATCATCCATCCTTTCCGGTAGACATCCGCCATAACGCGAAGATCAACCGCGAACAACTCGCCCATTGGGCCCGCTCCGCGCAGGGCGAACTCTAAGCCTTGGGGTGCAAGGGAATCTCACTGATCGCACCTTAACGCCTCAGCAGAAATTGCTGCGGGCCTTGCCCGGCTAACGGACTTCCTTGAGGTAAGAGTTCACCTGATCCAGGACGGACTGGCCGAACAGCTTGCCGTTCAGTTGGTTTTGGACATCTCTCCCGACCGCGTAAAACTTTTCAAGTTCGCTCCCCTTGGGTAAAGGCGTTATCTTCAATCCGTTCTGCTTCATAAGAGTAATGGACTGGTCATTGTCTGCCTGGATTTTCTGCACCAGCTTTTTCAGATAGCGTTTACTGATTTCCCGAACGGTTTTCTTATGCTTGTCCGGCAACCGTTTGAACACGCGCTTCGTCATCAATACCCCTCCAGTCGCGTTGGCCATCCGCAATTCGGACATATACTTTACCTTGGTATACCACTGTAGAGCCAATGCGCCCATGGGAGAAGCGTAGACGGTGTCCACCATTCCGGTCTGCAGGGAGAGCAGGACATCGGTGACCGAAAGCGGATGCGGACTGACCCCCAGCCCGCGATAGGTGGCCTGCACCAACGGGTCGCCTTCCCACATCCAGGCTTTCTGGGGCCGCAGGCTGGCGACGGAGGTGATCGGTTCACTGGAAAAAAAATGAACCCATCCCACCGGAACCCAACCGAGCAAAATGTAACCTTTCTCTTCGAAGCGGGCCGCGAAGTATTTGTTCATTTTTTCATAGATGTATTCAATCTCCTTGTCACTACGAAAGAGAAACGGCAAGTCCAGCACCCGGACTTCCGGCAGGATTTCGCCCAGACCCACGCCGGTAAACCCCGCCGCATGAACCTGTCCGATACGCATCTTCCGGATCACGTCAATCTCATCTCCCGATACGCCACCGGGATAAAATTTGAATCCGATCTCGCCGTCGGTCGCGCTTTCCAATTCCCTTTCCAGCATGCGCATGACTTTCATCCAGGAGGAACCCTCCGGAGCCAATGTTGAAAATTTGATGCGCGTTTTCTTGGCAGCCAGCGCTTCCGGAGCCTGACCGAAAATCAAAACCAACGCCAGTAACAGGGACGCGAGAATACCGCACACAATGCATCCCAGGGTAGCCGGCCTGAGCATCTTTTTTTTGATCTCCTGAAACTCAAACCGGGAAGTTTGTTTACGCTTAAAACAGATCATCTGCAGACTCCAATAGTTTTTGCGCCTTTTGTTTCGCCACAGCATTGGCCAGCTGTTGTTCGGGCAGGATATCCGCCGGGGTATCCGTGACCTCTGACAAAAGTTTTTTAAACAAGGTCCGGTCCTGCAACTGAACCGCATACGTTTTGGCGTAAAGCACTTTAGCCATCAAAAATTTGTTTTGAGTGAGCTTGAGGCATTTTTCAAAATGGCCTCGGGCCTTGTCAGGATTGCCTCCCAGCAGTTTGGATCGGCTGCCGTAAAAAGCGCCCAGCAACAGGTGGGATCCGGCATAGTGATAGGATTCGTCCAATTCCAACGCCCTGTTTAAAATCGCTTCCACCTTGGATATAGCGACTAACGCCTGAAGGTCATCCAGATTGAGCATCAACCAGCCAGCCCAGCACTGCCCCATCCAGTACAGTCCTGGCAGTTGATCCGCACCCAACGTCTTCAAAGTAACCTTGAATTGTTCCGGATTCTGCCGGGTCAACGCCTCCGGAGCTCCACCGGCAATGAGCAGGCGCTCGGCATAACCGCGACCCCTCAGATACAGGCGAGAAGCGCGATCCGGATCGGAATCCTCCACAAAGCTGAAAACATACCCGCAGAATCCCTCGGTGAGGTTTTTTAACAGTGTTTCATTCTCCGGGTCCTGCCTCAGCAGGCCTTCGAGCATTTTCAGACTGGCCGGGATGGCGTGCTCCGCCAATTTGGGATCGGTTTCTTCATTAATGGAAACATACTGACTCTGTACCATTGGAGTCACCATACGAATGGAGAGGGTGGAACACCCCTGGGAAAGGATCAACGCAATAAGGCATACCGGAAGCTTGAATTTCATGGCTCTATCATAACAAAACCCCGGTAGGGCAACAACTTATACCCCGTTTTGACAAGCCATAACCAAACTGTTATGATTCCGCAAATCTGCATGAAAACATGCTGCCTTTGGAGACAGAATCATGAGCGACACGGAAGGGCAAGACTTTATCATTAAAGACAAGCGCTCGTCCAAACAATCCGAAGAAGAGGCCAAAGCCTCTGATGAGTCTCAAAAGAAGGAGTCGCCCGCAAAGGAGGAGCCTCCTCAGAGTGCCGACCAGGAATTTGAACTCAATTTTTCCACCTTCGTTCTGTCACTGACCTCATCCGCCTTTTATCATCTGGGAGACATCCCCGATCCCACGACAGGCCAAAAACAGGAAAACCTGCCGGCGGTCAAGCAAACCATCGACATCCTCATCATGCTTCAGGAAAAAACCAAAAATAATCTCGATGGAGAAGAAGCCAAACTGCTGGAGCAACTGATCTACGAGCTGCAAGTGAAGTACGTGGCCAAGAAACCCAAATAGCAATCAACACCCCTTCCCTACCGTCTGTTTTCAGTCTCATTTTCAATGTCTATTGCCTTCCTTGTTATCGAGGTGTTATTTTGTTTCTTTTAACAGAAGTGAACTGTATTGCCCCATGACCCTTTATTCCGACCATATCGGCGCCTTTGTCCAGGGAGTGACAGACCCGGAGGAGTTGCGTCGTTTTATTCAGCAGAAATTTTCCGAGGCCGAAATTCAGTACGCCTATGAAAAAATGCTGGCGGACACCAAAGCGCTGGCCAAGGCTGAAAAGATTCCTCTTCTGAAAGCATTCTGGAAAGTGCTGGACCAGGCTTACGCGACCAAAGCCCCTCCCATGACCTGCCGCAAGGGGTGCAGTCACTGTTGCTACACCGGTGTTGCGCACACCCAACTGGAATGGGACGGCATGATAAACGCCGCTCGCGACAAAGGCATCGACCTCAACGAGATCATCGAGAAGTCGGAGAAAACCGTTCGTAAAGTCGCCAAAACCCTGGAGTCCGGGGTCGATCCGGACACCGTGGACTGGTATCACATGGTGGTCAATCAACGGTGTCCGTTTCTGGACGAAGAGGAGGCATGCATGATCCACGAGGATCGACCGCTCGACTGCCGGCTCATGGTCGCCTTCCGGGAAGTGTGTGCCTCAAAAAATCTGGAACATGGGCAACGCGGCGTGCTGGTGGAGGAAGCCGTAGCGCCAACAGTCATCGCACGTCTGCAGTATGAAACCACACCAAAAATCAAACGTCGCAAATTCACCGGCTCACAAAAACTTCGGATCATCCAGCATTGGCTGTTAACCTGGAAGAACAAAAAAAGCGGAAAAAGAAAACCGTAAAAGCAATTCATCCGCATCCCGTTCCAAAATTTATCTTTTGGATAGTCTCATGAATTCAATTTCCTGCATCTTCTGCTCCGGTTCCGAAGCTGAATCCCGTGTGGTTATTGAAGAGAATGGATTCGCCGGTAGAAAATGCGCAAATTGCGGTTTGATTTACATATCACCCCGTCCGGAATTACATGAGATTCAAGACTTGTACGGGCATGATCAGGCCCACATTCCCGCCGGAGACCACCTTCAGAAAAACTTCGGCAAATATCTGCACGACCGGCACATGCTTTCCCTTCTGGAATCCCATAAAAGACAAGGGAAATTATTGGATATCGGAGCGGGGGGAGGGAAGTTTCTCCTGGAAGCAAAGAAAGCCGGCTATGACGTTTTCGGAATAGAACTGAACCCAAACCAAAGCAAATACGTCCAGCGGGAATTGGGCATCCCCTGCGAGTCCCAGCCTCTTGCTACAGCGTACCCGAATCAAAAGTTTGATGTGATTTACCACTGCGATGTCATCAGCCATTTTTATGATCCAATCGCCGAGTTTCGCCTTATCAATGACCGACTCGAAAAGGAAGGACTGGTATTCTTTGAAACCGGGAACATCGGAGACATCTCAGAAAAATATTATTCAGCCTTTACAAAGTTTCAATACCCGGACCATCTGTTTTTCTTCGGTGAGAAAAATCTTAAAACCCTGCTTCAGCAAACAGGCTTTGAGCTGCTGGAAGTTCAGCGATATTCCATTCTTCCCCAATTGAAAGTCCGTCAGTTTTTGTTTTGGGCTTTAAAAAACCTTGGGCTCATAAAAAAAGGAAAAAATAAAAAAGAAGTTCCCAATAATGAAACGGTCTCCCCAAGTCACTCATCCGCTCCCGCTACGACCAAACAAAACCAGGGAATTCCTTTGTCGGGTGTGTTCAAAATGGCGGCCCATGCGTTTTTGCATTTTCTCCGATACACTATCGGACGCGGGTTGCCAAAAACAGGCAAACCGCAAACGCTGGTAATGATTGCCAGAAAGATTTAATTGAGTAGCCAATGGCCAAGTTTAAAGATTCCGTTTTCTTTTAATTGAGGAAGACCTATGCCTCTCGCCGCCACCCTCATTGCACCTCGAACGATGGAACTTCGCAACCGCGGTGCGCTGAAACCCGAATCGAATGAAGTGGTCATTGCGGTCGACCACGCCGGGATCTGTGGCACCGATCTCGCCTTGTTCTCCGGAGATTACAACGTTTCTCTGCCGCTGGTGTGCGGCCATGAATTTGTGGGCACCGTCGCTTCCGCAGGAGACGGAGTGGATCGTTCCTGGCTGGGCAAACGCGTCACAGCGGAAATCAACAATACCTGCATTGCCTATAACAATCCGTCCCCCTGCCCTGCCTGCACGCGGGGTATGTCGCATCACTGCATGAAAAGAACGGTGACCGGAATCATTGCGCATAACGGTGCATTCGCCGAGGAAGTTGCGGTTCCTGCGGGGACTTTGTATGAGGTTCCGGCAACTGTTGATCCGGTAACGGCGACACTCACTGAACCGCTGGCAGCGGCCCTGCAAACATTTGTGATGACACCTGCGCAGGAAAGTGAAACCGTGGTGGTGCAGGGCGCCGGGCGGCTGGGAATCCTGATCGTGTTCGTCGCTGCACTTCGAGGATTAAACGTCATCGCCATTTCACGCAGTGAAACAAAATGCAAACGCGCCTTACAATTCGGAGCTTCGGAAGCATGGACGCCTGATCAAGCTGAAGCAAAAATTCGGGAAGCGACTGAGGGGTTGGGAGCCGATATCGTGGTTGAAGCCACGGGGCAATCGGATGGTATTCAACAAGCTTTGAAATGGGTGCGCCCGCGGGGCACCCTGTCAGTCAAAACCACCTGCGGCCTATCCGGCGGGAAAATGGACTGGACCCGTTTGGTGGTGGATGAAATCTGCATCCAGGGATCGCGATGCGGTCCGTTCGAACCTGCTCTGAAAATCCTGGCAAAGCATCAGGAAAAACTCCGCAAACTGATTACCTGCCTGAAACCCCTCACCGATGTCCAAAAAGCTATGGAAAGCGCGGCTCACGAAGACAAAATTATTTTAAATATGGATTGAAAAAACCTTTGTAGGAAAATCAGCCCTTCAACATGTCCAGAGTCAGGCCTTCCTGGGAGAGAATCATTTTCAGGGGGCTGCCGGCACCGATAGCTTTCAGGTACTTTTTGGTCTGCTCAAAAATGTGAACGAGCTTGAAGTCGCTGTAAGTCGGTTCGTGATGATAAAAAGCGATCTTTTTCACCTTTGCCTCCAGCGCAATATCCACGCCGATAAACGTGGAACTGTGCCCCCAGTCTTCCTTCTCGACACCCTCAATGAACGTGTACTGGGAATCGAACACCAGCAAGTCGGCTCCCTTGAAAAATTCGATCGTGGGTTTCAGGCTTTTATCTCCGAGGTCCTTATACTCCGAGTCGGTCGCGTAAATAAATGATTTGCCCTTATATTCGACCCGGTAACTGAAACACTGACCCGGATGGTTCATTTCATGCCATGTGATGCGAACATCTCCCAACACGCACTCCTTCTGGTTTGCCAGGGAAATGATATCGACATCCGCCAAATAGGAATCGAAAGAAACCGGGAAATAATCAAAACTCTGCTGGCCGATCAAACGTTCCTTCAAACGGGGATGGGAACCGTAGATATTGATCTTGTTCCCCTTCCGGTAAAAGGGAACGAAAAAAGGGATGCCCATGATATGGTCCCAATGGGTGTGAGACAGGAACAAATGTGCTTCGCCCCGCCCTTTTCCGAACTCCTGATTCAGAAGATGGTTGCCCAGCACCCGAAGTCCCGATCCACCATCAAAAATCAAATGGTGGCCACCTACCTGAAGGTGAACACAGGAAGAATTCCCCCCATAACAACTTTTTAAATGTGCCGGGAGGCTGTCGACAAATGCTTCGCGTGAGGCTGCAGTTTTGAGATGCGCAGGACTGGCCAGTTCCAGTGCGTTAACGAGCTTTTCGCGTACGTCCTGCCCCACCATCGGGCTGGGTAAGGAGCCCCGGACACCATAGAATGTAACCAGGAAGGACTGTGGGTTCATAGTTCGCAGATTAAAGAAAAACCTTCGCTGCCTGCTTCAACGGAATAGGCAAAGTAAAATCAGAGACTTAGCATATTATTATACTTCGGATGGTTTATTTATAAAGGACTTCTTTAGCCAAATACAGACTTTCCCGGGTTTCTTCTATAATTTCTTCCAGGTCCTCTCTGGTGAGACCCTGCTGAATCAAGAAATTGTAGTTGAGCGGTTCCTCTGAACTGGAAATGCCGTTACCCATGTCATAGGCGTTGGCGATCGCATTGGCGATAATCACCGTCAGAAGAACAGGATATTTTTTACCCTGATTCGACATGGTCAGATAATGCCTGCCCACAGAGGTCACCACTTCTTCTGGAACCGGCCACCATTTTTTAATGAACAAGGAACCCAGTTCAGGGTGCGAAATTCCAAACTTTCGGGCTTCCAACTCGTGCAGTTGAGCTTCCTCTCCGCCAATCTGCTTCAGAAAAGCCGAGTATTCTTCCGGAATCAGGTAGTTGAATACCATGATGCCAATATCGTGCATCAACCCAGAGAGATAGCACATATCTTGCTCGATTCTCAAACCCTCCAGTCGATGACTCAAAATCCTCGACAAAATCGCGACGGCCAGAGAATGCTGCCAGAATTTATTCTGCTTGATCCCTTTACCTTTCATGAACAGCTTTGGGACTTCCAGCGTATAAGCCAGATCGAGAATCATTTTTAATCCCAGCCGGATAATGGCTTGGGACAGGTTTTCGACCTTGTTGCCGCCACGGTTGAAAAACACGCTGTTTGAAAGCTGGATCATCCGGCCGGATAAAATAGGCTCGGTTTCAATCAATATGGCAATATCGCTGATATTGCTTTTCGGGTCCTCAATTTTGGATTCCAGGCGAACCAGAATATCCGGCAAAGGCGGAATATTGCCCTTTTCCTCCACCATGGCAATGAGAGAACTTCGCATCCCTTCCCGGGTCGTATCAAGCATAAGAATCGTGCAAATCCTTAAAATATGGTCATTAAAAAGCGGGAGACGATTCTTTCGGCTTCACCGTTGATCGTCCCCTTGATCCAGTATAAGGTTAAAATTCAAAAATATAAGCCAATTTTCGATTCCAGGGCAAGGAGGAGCCTGAAACCGGTTAAATTTGTATTGACCTGATTCGTGGATATTCATACAATTGATGGCAGCTTTTCTACAATAAGGCCCTATTTTTAAATGCTTTACGGTGGCTCCACTAGGTATTTTTCACGGCCACGGCCAATCCGGACCCCCTAACCTCTTGCAAATCGGTACCCCCGATTAACACCAATCAACACACGATATCTAATGAAATCAACTGTATCGAACCCTTCATTGCCGTTTATAATAATGTTTTGGGTCTTGATGAGTGTGGCCTCAGGTTGCGCCTCACGTCCCATGGAACCCTATCCGGATCCCAAAATCCATTCTGCCACCGGTTCCGTTCTCCCCTACCGGGTTGACGGTCGCGTCTATTATCCTTTGAATGATTCCTCAGGATTCGTTCAAAAGGGCACCGCGTCATGGTACGGCAGTGATTTTCATGGAAAGGCCACTTCCAACGGAGAGGTGTATAATATGAATGCCCTGACGGCGGCACACAAAACCCTGCCGTTTGGCTCCGTCGTTTTGGTCACTCATCAGGAAAATGGGAAAAGCGTTACGGTCCGGATCAACGACCGCGGCCCCTTTGTAAATGACCGGATTATTGACCTGAGTTATGGCGCGGCCAGCAAACTGGGAATCGTCGAAACAGGGACTGCCCCGGTAACCCTTCGGGTCATCAGAGGAGCAAAATCCTCTCCCCCGCGGAATGCCGCCGGGGCTTCCGCCAAAAGAGCCGTTTATTCTGTGCAGGTCGGCGTTTTTGAAAATCTCGACAACGCTCGGAAAGTTTCACGGCGGCTGAACAATGGCCGGATTTATACTGTGACACAAAACCATCGAAGGGTGTATAAAGTTCTTGTAGGGAAATACTCCGATTATGAAAAAGCCTTGGAGCCTATGGACCAGATGCGGCTTCAGGGATTTGAAAAAGCGTTTATCGTTTTGAGTCCGTAGCTCCTGTTACGGGAATTAACAACTGATCAAATAACAGCAAAACATGAGATTACCGATACTGGACAAGCTTGAAAAAGATTTAATGGATTCCAAAAAAGAGTTGGAGGTCGATATCCCGAAGGCCCTGAAAATTGCCACGGACATGGGCGACCTCAGCGAGAATGCCGAATACAAAGCGGCTAAAGAACGTCAAATGTTTCTCGAAAGCCGAATCTCGCAACTTCAAAAACGAATTGGAGACATCACTTCCATCGATGTCAGCCGCATACCCAAAGACCGTTCCGGACTGGGAAGCTCTTTACTTTTAAAGCATGTTGATTCGGGAGAAGAAAGGGAATATTCCCTGGTGTTTCCTGAAGAAGTGGACCCTGAAACGGGGAAGCTCTCCATGGCTTCTCCGATAGGGAAAATGTTGGCCGGCAAAATGGAAGGCGATGAAGTTGAAGTACCCGTCGAGGGAGAACGGCAAAGCTTTGAAATCGTCCAACTGAAAACCATTCACCAGGAGAACGGTTGAAAGACCTGAAACCCATGGCAAAGCGGCTCATTCCATTCGATAAAATCGCCAACGAGCATCCCTGCTTTCTGGATCCTGAGGAGCGGCCGGACTGGAGCAGTCTGTTTCAAAACGAAAATCCTTTGAAACTGGAGATCGGATTCGGCAACGGCAACTTTCTGATCGACATGGCGATTCGCGAACCTCAAAGTAATTTCATTGGGATGGATTTTTACCACAAAGGAATTCGCAAGGTCATTACGCGCATGGACCGGCTCCATCTGAAAAACATCCGGATCGTGTATGGTGACGCCAGCGAAAAAATCCCCTTTCTTTTTGAAGAGGGCGAAATCAGCGAGGTGTTCATAAATTTTCCTGATCCCTGGCCAAAAAAAAGGCATCATAAAAGAAGGTTGATCAAACCGAAATTTATTGAATGCTTGGCGGGCAAGCTGGCCCCGCAGGGTAAAATCCGCATTGCTACAGACTTTACTTCTTATGCGCAAGAAATCCTTGAAGTCATGCAGGCGGATGCCCAGCTTCACAATCCGCATGAGGACCTGGGGTATCTTCTCGAGCGAAACGACATCCCCAAAACCAAATATGAAAAAGCGTTCCTGGACGCCGGAAAAAAAATCTATTATTTCGAATTTTCAAAAGAACAGGATTGCGCATTGGCGCCTGCGACTTAACAGATATGGAAGTTTTGTTTTTCGATACCAATCACGGAGGTTTCCTTGGCTAAAGAAAGAGTCCTCATTGTAGATGACGAAAAAAATATAGTTTCCTCTCTTCAGGAAATATTAAACGACGAAGGATATGAGATCGCCACCGCTGAAGACGGACTGGACGCCCTCGAAATGGTTCAGTCTGAACCCCCGGATTTGGTCCTATTGGATATCTGGATACCGGGAATGGACGGTATTGAAGTGTTGCAGGCCATCAAAACCTATCATCCAGAAATTGAAGTGTTGGTCATGTCCGGACACGGAACCATCGACACGGCTGTGAAAGCGACCAAGCTGGGAGCTTATGATTTTATTGAGAAACCGTTTTCACTGAATCAATTGGTCCTGTCCGTCGAGAGAGCCCTCAAGCAAAGAAAAGGTCGGATGAACGGAGTTGGCGGCCAGGAAACCGCTCAGCACGAACTTCCTCACTGTTTTGAAATGATGGTCGAAGTCAAGAAAGCTGTCACTCAGGCTTCAAAAACCGATGCCCCCATTCTGATTCAGGGAGAAGTGGGAACAGGTAAGGAGTTTATCGCGCAAGCCATTCACCATAAGAGTAAGAAGTCTAATTTCTCTCTCCATAAAATTAACTGCAGTCTCCGTTCTATGCCGAAAATCGAAATTGAGCTTTTTTCTCCTCAGAATGAAAAAGGTCAAAAGACTAAATCCGCCCGTGGCGGCGCCGGGAAAAAGGCGGTCTATTTAAAAAATATCGATTCCATGAGCAAAGATGTTCAGGCAAAACTGGCATCCGCTTTGAAATCTTCATCTTCCTCCCGAAAAATCGAGGGGTTTATTCCAGACAGAGTTTTTGCCTCCTCCACCAAAGACCTGGAAACGCTGGTTGGGCAAGGGGAGTTTAACGGTGATCTGTATGAAATCTTAAAGAAAAACATTATCAACGTGCCGCCCTTAAGAGACAATAGAGCGTTGATCCCAACCCTGGTGGAAGAATATTTTGAAGATTTGGAGAACAAAGGAAAAGTGGTTTGCAAAAACTTCAACGAAGAAACCATGCGAGTGCTGTGCGAATATGACTGGCCGGAAAATTTCAAGGAACTGCGTTCGGTCCTGGATCAGATCGCCCGGACTATCCATCCGGATGAAGAAATCACCGTCAAGGATGTATCGGCCCTGATCCGAAAAACCCAGCCACCACTCCGCACGAAGCCGAAAACTTCCAAGAAAAAGAAAAAAAATCAACGGCTTCAACGTACTTTGAAACGCAGTGTGGTGTTGTGCGGACGTGGACTGCATTCCGGAATCAAAACCGGTCTCATCATGCAGCCCCTGCCTCCGGGAAGTGGAATTATTTTCGGTGACATCTCCAGCGGAAGCACCATTCCCGCCAAAGTGGAAAATGTACAATCTACAGAATACGCCACCAGCCTGCGCAAGGGTTATGCGTCCGTTTCTACGATCGAACATATTATGGCCACCCTTCACATGTACCGGGTTCACAACCTTTTGATCAAAATCGGCGATGAGGCCCCTGTCATGGACGGTTCCGCCAAGGATTTCTGTCAATTGATCGAAGATGGAGATTTCGAGGAGCAAGATGAAATCTACGAGGAGTTGATTATTGATAAAACGTACACCTTCGGAGCGAAGGAAGAAGGCGGAGCACACATTTCGATTGAACCTTACGACGGCTTTAAAGTGAGTTATCACATGGAATACCCGGCGCCCATCGGTACCATGGAGCACACCTTTGAGTTCCAGGGAGCGGAGAGTTTCAAGGAAGAAATCGCGCCGGCACGCACCTTCGGGTTTGTAAAGGACGTGGCTATGCTGAACAAAATGGGTTTCGGAGTAGGAGGAAAGCTTGATAATTTTATCCTGCTGGGAGACGAAAAAGTCCTCAACACCACATTGCGGTATGAGAACGAATTCGCGCGCCACAAAATCCTGGATATTCTAGGGGACTTTTATCTGCTTGGGAAACCGATCCGAGGCTATATCAAAGCCCATAAATCGGGGCACACTCAAAACATCGGACTCTTGAAAGCGATCAAGGAAGACCTGGCCCAGGCGGTTTCCGTTCACTGATCAGCTTGCACCTGTAGTTTTATTCTTCACCCTGTTTCCTTGATGCGACCAGCACCTGCGATTGAGACCCAAAATAATCATGACCTCCGGCGACTTTAAAATTGGAATACTGGTATCCGGACGCGGTACCAATTTGCAGGCAATCATGGACGCCATAGAAAACGGGGAACTGAACGCCCGCATCGCCGTGGTGCTCAGCAATAAAAAGGAAGCTCCAGCCTTGGAACGGGCTCGAAAAAAAAATATCGAGGCGGTTACACTGAACCCGAAATCATACGCTGACAAAAAAGAATTTGATCTGGCACTGGCCAAAGAACTCGAAGATCGTCAAATCGATCTGGTTTGCCTGGCGGGGTATATGCGCATTCTCGGCCCGGAATTCATTCAAAAGTTTAAAGGGAAAATCATCAATATCCATCCTTCGCTCCTGCCCGCCTTTCCGGGACTGGATGTTCAGCAAAAAGCCATCGATTACGGAGTCAAGTTTTCAGGATGTACGGTTCATTTTGTCAACGAGGAAGTCGATGGCGGTCCCATCATCCTGCAGGCAGTCGTGCCGGTACACGAGTCGGACGATGCGGAATCCCTGGCCCAACGTATTTTGATTCAGGAGCACCTCATTTATCCGCGAGCGATACAAATGATTGTTGAAAACCGCCTGCACATTGAAAACCGGAAAGTCTCCTATAAGGAAAGCGTATCTTAATGAATCCTAAAATCCGCAATACTTTTTTCATTCTGCTCCTGATGTGGTCCTTACCCGGATCGACGTTCGCCCTGGATTCTGTCGCGATTGTAAACTCCATCCAAAAGCAATACGACGCCACCGATACGTTTCAGGCCCGATTCATCCAAAAGTCGTTTCTGAAAATTTTAGGCCAGTCGCAGAAAGCTGAAGGTTCCGTTTCCATCAAAAAACCCGGTAAAATGAAATGGGATTACAAAGCCCCGGACCGCCAGATTCTGGTAAGCAACGACCAGAACCTTTGGCTGTATTTGCCAGACGAAAAGCAGGTCACTAAAATGAAATCCCAAAGCATCTACTCTTCAAACACTCCGGCTCTGTTTCTGGCGGGACGAGGCAAGCTGACCGAATCGTTCACAATCGGGAAAGTAACTGAAGAAACCGGGGTTTACATCGTCGAATTCATCCCCAGAGATAAGGTGCAGAATCTTTCAAAAATGGTACTCCTCGCCGACAAGAAAAATTTCCAGATCGTCGGGTCCCGGGTGTATGATAATTTAGGAAACAAAACAGAAATGATTTTCAGCAATATCCAAATCA
The DNA here is from genome assembly GCA_028278405.1 of Nitrospinaceae bacterium. Classification (GTDB taxonomy): domain Bacteria; phylum Nitrospinota; class Nitrospinia; order Nitrospinales; family Nitrospinaceae; genus SZUA-226. The sequence goes on along the minus strand of JANQEK010000036.1, from coordinate 4,561 downwards.
ACCCCAGCCTTGAAAAGAAACTTTTTATGCTCGAGGTTCCTAAAGGGGTGGAACTGATTGATCTTTCATCCATGGAGTAGTTTGATTTATCATGTTTGAGTTTACCGCATCATCTCTTGACACTTTCCTGTCTTACGGATTCAAAACCACGGCATTCCTGATAGGTTTGGCCGCTCTTATTTTCGTCCACGAGCTGGGTCATTTCCTGATCGCCCGCAAATGCGGAGTCATCGTTGAAAAGTTCTCCATTGGATTCGGTCCCAAGGTTATTGGGTTCAAATCCAAGGGTACCGAATATCTGATCGCCGCAATTCCGTTAGGCGGTTACGTAAAAATGAAAGGGGAAGATCCCACGGAAGAGTTGACAGACACCCAGGGCTCTTTTTCCGCGGCTTCGGTGTATCAACGGTTGGCCATTGCGTTCGGCGGCCCGTTGTTCAACTTCCTGTTTGCCATCGCCATCTATATTGGCATCTATATGGTAGGCATTCCTGCCAGCGGAACCGACGTGGGCAAAGTCCACACTCCCTCACCGGCTCAAAAAGCGGGCCTCCAAACCGGTGACCGGATCCTTGAAATTGATGGTGAAAAAATTCGTTACTGGCATGAGTTGCAAGACATCATTCACAACGCTCCCGGCAAACAGATGGAGTTTGTGATTGAACGCGACTCAAAAACGATTCTTACGCTTCCTATTACTCCCGAAGCCAAGGAAACTCCCGATCTGTTCGGCGACAAAAAATCCATCGGACTGATCGGCATCGAAAGACTGGCTCGCAGAATCGCCGTTATAGAAAAAGGCTCTCCCGCTGATAAAGCCGGGCTGCGGGTCGGAGATGACATTTTATTTATCGACGACACATTGGTGATGGGCTTTTCAGACTTAAAAACTGCAGCTTTAGACAAACCCGGACAGGAGTTGACGTTCCATGTCATGAGAAACGGGCAGGAACAAATATTTAAAGTGACTCCCGAGCTAAAGACAGCAATTGATCTGAAGGGAAAGGAAGTGAGTGGCGGCTACATGGGATTTGGGATATCCGGGGTTATGGTTACCGAGAAATATTCATTGCCGGGGGCTATTCTGCGCGGGATGAAAGAAACCTGGGAGAGAATTTACCTGATCAGCGTCAGCATCAAAAAACTCATAACCGGGTCTATCTCTCCTAAAAATATTGGCGGACCTATTCTGATTTACCAGGTTTACGGCAAGCAGGCGGAACAGGGCCTTATTTATTTTGTGTTACTCACAGCGTTTCTGAGCATCAACCTGGGACTTTTGAATCTTCTTCCCATCCCAATTCTGGATGGGGGTCACATCCTTTTTTTCCTGATTGAGATTGTCAAAGGCAAACCCATCAGCGAATCCAATCGGGAGCGAGCGGCACAGGTCGGTTTATTCATGTTACTCTCGTTGATGATCTTTGCCTTTTACAATGACATAATGAGGGTCTTCAATTAAGTATTCTCCAAAAAGAGGGATTTCTTCTATGCCCGACTCAAGCACTGAACTCTTAGCGCTGTCCCGTTTGGAAGATCTAAAGGTCGCCGCACGGAAACTCTCGATTGAAATTTTGTTCGCTGACTTATCTGATCCGGAATTTCCCACTCGAAGCGGTACCTGCAAAATTCACGGTAAAGACTTGATTGTAGTGGACACAAGATTATCGGCGCAACGCCAGGTCGAAGTGATCCTCGACATCTTTCAGCAATTCGATTGGGATGACGTTTACATCGCTTCATGGATTCGGGAGCGGCTTGAAAACACTCAGTTCACCGGTATTCCATCATGACCCTGCTCAACCAAAATTTACCGGAAGAACGACGCGGCAAACTTAAAACACTGCTCGCCCAGGACAAACTCGTCCGCGTCATGGAAGCCCACAACGGACTCAGCGGCATCGTCGCCGACACCACCTGTGTTGAAGGAAAATCCGGCGACCAGTCCGTCACCCGTGAATTCGACGCTCTCTGGGAAAGCAGTCTGACCGACTCGGCTTCCAAAGGGCACCCGGATATTGAAGTGATCAGCTTCGATTCGCGTCTGCACACCATCCAGGAAATTCTGACAGTCACTCAAAAACCCATGATCGTCGACGGTGATACTGGCGGCGACCCCAACACTTTCGAATACATGGTGTCGAAAATGGAGCGGGCGGGTGTCTCGGCGGTTATCATCGAAGACAAGGTATTTCCCAAACGCAACAGCCTGGAAGCCGGCACCAGCCAGGTGCTGCAGGAACCGGATGTGTTCGCGCAGAAGATCAAGCGTGGAAAAAAAGTACAGGCGACTGATGACTTTATGATTATCGCCCGTATCGAAAGCCTCATCGCAGGAACGGGAATGGAAGACGCACTCACTCGAGCGCGAATCTACCTGCAAGCGGGGGTCGACGGTATCATGATCCACTCCAAGTCCAAACAACCGGACGAAATCATGGAGTTTGCCGGCAAATATCAGGACCTCCTGAAAGAACTGGAGATGAGCAAACCGCTGGTATGTGTGCCCACGACCTATAACAATATCCAGGAAGAAGAATTGCAGGCCACAGGTTTCCAAATTATTATTTACGCCAATCATTCATTGCGGGCCGCATACAAGGCGATGCGCGATACCGCTAAATCCATTTTATCCAATCAACGCTCTCTCGAAGCCGATCCCCTGTGCGCCCCGGTACGCGAAATATTTGATGCCGTTGGGTTTCTGGATGTTAAGGAAAAGGATCAGCAGGATGAAACCAACACCAATATCCCGGTTATCATTCCTGCCGCCGGAGAAGCGCCCGACATCGAATCCGTCCTCAAAAACACTCCCAAGGCCATGGCCGATATCGCCGGCAGAACCCTGCTGGCCCGACAGGCCCAGGCCCTCAATCAGAACCATCTGACTGATGTGACCGTCGTGACCGGTTATGCAGGCGACAAAATGAAGGGAGAAGGGATCTCTTTTCTGCACAATAAAAATTACAAAAAAGGCACCGAGTTGCACAGTCTGCTTACAGCTCAGGAAAAAATGCACAACGGATTTCTGATGTTGTACTCCGACATCCTCCTCGAAAATCATGTGATCGCCCAATTACTGGCTTCCAAGGAAGACATTGTCCTGGTATTGGACAACTCCATTCAATATTTGGAGGCCGTGGAGGGCAAAGCCACCGATTACGTGATCAGCCGCAACCGGCAGAACCGTAACCGCCGGAGTATCAATTTCGATCACCAGAACACCGTCGCCAAAATCGGGAAAAAGATTGATCCTGCGTCCGCCACTCACGAGTTCATCGGCCTCGCTAAATTCTCGAAGACCGGAGCGGAGCAATTCCTACAAACCTATCAGGATGTGTTGAAAAATCTCAAAGGCAAAGTCCAGGAAGCGGAGGACGTCTCCCAGTTCCGACTGACCGACCTGATTCAGGAAATGATCGACCGCGGCTTCAACGTCCACTACCTGGAAATCCACAAAGGCTGGCTAGAGATCCATTTCCCCAAAGACATTGAACTGGCCAACGAACTTTTCACCGCTCAGGAACACACGACGAAAGTTTCTTAGTATCTCAGCTGGAGTTCTAAATAACGGGTCTTGACCCAAAGCGGACATTCGCCTACCAGAGAAAAGCCATGATTAAACCCTCCTGAAAACCTGTTGTTCCAGCCGCTTACGGGCATTATCCTGAGAGAGTTGAAAAACTATTGCCGGTACCGGCGCATCGCGCGCCACAGGAAGAGCTATAATGAACAAGTCATTGACATTTTCTACGTTCTGGGAGCAGCGCAATTTTCGATCTAATATATGTCTGGATCGCAAAACTATAAATAATATATCTATTATTTTCGCATTCGTAAGTTATAAGCTTGGTGTAACACCTAGCCAGCTCTCGCTCGTTTCAGGGATATTTGCTATTCTCGCTTTTTTCGCGTCTCTTGTTCTACCGCCAGACCGGATATTTCTGTCGGTAGTGGTCATCTATCTATTGTCTCAAGCTTCATACCTTTTCGACTGTGCTGATGGCCAACTGGCTCGCGCCAGTAAAACAACATCGGAGTTTGGCGCCTTTCTTGACTTAGGAATAGATATTTTAAGTACGTTTCTCAGCTTGGGTTCCATTTTTATTTACGCATACAGGCATTTAAGGCATTTTGATTTTATCAATGAGGCTGACTTATTTTTACTTGTGGGTTTTGTATTTATAGGATCCAGAACATCGAGATTCTTTGTCTGGCAGTTGTTCTCAATGTCCTTTCCTGAAACATATCACTCAACAAAATCAAAAACTACAAGGATTAAATTGTTTCTAACGAATATTATGGATCACCAGTTTTCCCTGTTCAATATGTTGATGTTCTTGTTGTGGCCCATGGTATGCCTGAGCATTTTCGCTGCACAAGCAGTCATCCTTGGAGCGGTTTATGTACGATATTTCCTGCGGGCAAGGCTCATATAACCTTCCTTCACCTTTCTCTACTATGTAGTTTGATATCACTCTGAAAAACCAGTCTGCCTACTGTTTTCAGCAACCCCTTGTTTGATTTGATGGGCCGTGAAGGAATCGAACCTTCAACCTAC
>JANQEK010000016.1 GCA_028278405.1 Nitrospinaceae bacterium | reverse complement strand
CCTGAAAGAGGATTGGAAAAGCTTATAAAATCATAGTACTCTACCCCCTGTAATCCGGTCCCACCTGACTGTTTCAGTCGGATTGTTTTCGATTTTTCCGCCATTTCTGTAAGGGATCATCTTGAGCACCTTTCGTTTCATCCATTGTTCCGATCTGCATATTGACAGCCCGTTCAAAGGGTTTTCCGCAATCCATCCGGAGTGGGCGGAGCGTCTGCGCGATGCGCCCCTGCAATCGTTTTTGAATATTGTCGATCTGGCGGTTCGCGAGCAGGTGGACGCTGTCGTCATTGCGGGGGATGTGTTTGACGGTGAAGACAAAAGCCTGCAGGCGCAGTTCAAATTCCGGCGTGGATTGCAGACTTTGTCCGAACATCGTATTCCTGCTTTCATCGCCCACGGCAACCACGATCCGCTGAATACCTGGTCCACCACATTGGAATGGCCAGAGGGAGTGACGGTATTTCCCGGTTCCGGTGTGCATGCCTTCCCGGTCGTAAAAGAGGGTCAGACGCTGGCGCATATTTATGGAATCAGTTTTCCCGAACGGGATGTGTTTGACAATCTCGCCCTGCAGTTTGAACGACAACAAGACTCAGGTCACGCGGTGGCGGTGCTGCATGCCAATGTCGGGGCGCATCCCGATCATGATCCTTACGCGCCCTGCGCGGTGGATGATCTGGTATCGCAGGGAATGGATTACTGGGCGCTGGGCCATATTCACACCCGCGAAGTCATACGGGAAGTTCACCCGGCGATTGTGTACTGTGGCAATTCGCAGGGGCGGCATTTCAAGGAATCCGGCCCCCGAGGTTGCTGCCTGGTGACCTTAAACAAAGACGCCCCACCCGACATCAGATTTCATGCGACCGATGCCATCCGCTTTGTCGAAAACACGGCAGATTTGAGTGCCTGCGCCACGCTCGATGCGGTGGTTGCGGAAATGATCCGTCAGTGTCAAACGCTTTTGGATCAAGCCGAGGGACGAAACCTTGTGGTCCGTCAGACGTTGACTGGAAGAACGGAGGTCCATGCTCTACTTCGGAAAGGCGGGACACTGGAAAGTTTGCGTGACGAGGTGCTTCAGAGTTTTTCAGACCGGAGGTCGGGGCTGTGGCTGGAGTTTCGTTTGCAGACCCGCGGGGCCTACGATATTGATGCTCTGAAACAGGGCAAGGATTTTATAGCGGATTTGATCGCATTGTATGACAACAAGACGGAGCCGGAATCTCTTCCGGAATGCCGGGAAGCCCTCAAGGCGTTGTTCCGGTCCTGGGAGGGCGGTTATCTGCTGTCGGAACTGACCGACGATGAACTGCGGGAGATCTTGTCCCAGGCCCGTAACCTGACCCTGGATATGCTGGTGAACCGCGATTGACCCTCTAGCGAGGGAAGCAACTAGCTGATAGTTGACAGCAGGTGATGGCCCTTGAGCGTTTTGAAAAAATTGGGTCCAGCGTCACGCTGGTTCGCACCCAAGGTTTTAAATTGCGAGCGGAGGCACTCCGCTTTGAATTGATCCCATGCAAATCAGAGAAATCCACATAGAGCGTTTTGGAAAATTTTCGCATTGCCGAGTGGCTCCGGTATCGCCGGGCCTGAATGTGGTTTATGGCGGGAACGAGTTTGGCAAGACCACGATATTGGAATTCATACGGTGGGTTTTGTTCGGGTTTGAAAAAAAGCGGAAGGGAATGAATTCCTACGCTCCGGTCGCCGGAGGTGAACATGCGGGAACACTGATGTGTGAAATGGCAAATGGCGAGCGGATTTTTGTTTCCCGGACCGGAGGCACTTTGGAAGGACGGGTAACGGTTCAGACAGCGGACAGAGAGGGCACGGGGCAAGCCCACCTCGAATCGTTTCTTGGACATGCGTCCCGCAAGATATTCAAAAATATTTATGCCTTCGCGTTGGATGAATTACAAGATTTGGACTCCCTTATGGAAGAGGAAATCAAAAACAAACTCCTGGGAGCGGGAATGGGCCTGGGTCAGGTGTCGCTGACGGAAATGGAAAAGGAGCTGCGCGAGCAACGGGACGAGCTGTTCAAGCTCCGCGGTTCCAATCCGGTTATGAATCAATGGTACCGGGAGATCAAGAAGCGTGAGGAAGAACTCCGTGCCCGATTCAACGAGGTAGGCCAATATGATGAGCTGAACAAAAAGATCGAGGCTTTGGAAAAGACTCGCCAGCAAGGGGAATCTGAGAATGAACAACTGGAATCGCGGCGGCGGAACCTGGAGCTGCGACGTGAATTATTCGCTGATTTTATCGACCTCAAGGATCAGACCGCCCGGCAGGAGGAACTGGCCGGGGTGCCCGCAATGGAAGAAGAAAGCGTATTGGTGTTCGAAAAGGTCCAAACGAAAATCGAGGATTTGAAACAACGGTTAGTGGAAGAAAAGGAAAAACTCAATCAACTGAAGCTCAGGCGGGATCCGATTGTCGTGAACCAATCCCTGCTCGACCGGGAAACCGAGATCATGCAGTTGCGGCAACTCACCGGGGTGGTTCGATCGGCGCAGGAGGACAGGCACGCGGTTCTTCAGGAACGGAATCAACTGAAAGAAAAAATCCGTTCGGAAATCGACGGCATCAACCGCGAATGGGATGAAAACCGTGTGCTTGCCCTGGAATGGATCGATTCCGAAAAGCAGTTTGTTGAAAAGCGGGAACAGGCATTGTTTCATTCGGAACAGTTTGTTGAGAATGTCAAGAATCGGTTGGACCTTCACCATGAGCAACTGGTCACGGACAACTCCGAGCAGAACGACTTTCCCAGGGGTATCCGCATCTCTTCCTGGATTTTGATGGGAATAGGGCTGTTGGGAGCAGGCGTTGCTTTATTTTCTGCCAATTTGGAACTGGGAATTTTCATGGGGTTGATGCTGGTCGCCGGAATCGGGATTTATGCCTGGGCGTCCTTGAGTCGTCCTGAGGAAAAAAAAGAGGACCTCCTGGACAATCTTTTACGGAGCAAACTGGAGAAAGCGGAAAGTGACCTGGAGTCCGAAAAGGAAGCCTGGAGACAATGGGTCAAGGACAAGGGGCTTGATCCGGAGACGTCCGTCACACTATTCAAGGAAATTCAAAATCGTGTGCGTACGATCAAGGATTGGGTTCACCAAAAGCAAAACCTGGATGAGCGAATTGAACGAATGAAAAAGAAGGAAGAAGAGGCAGAGGAATTAGTGGCAATGCTTTCAGAATTCATCAGTGAAGTTTATCTGACGAAGGATTTGTTGGTCAATATCGAGGTGCTATCCAAACATTTTGATGAAGCCCGGGAAGATTCAGGCAAGTGTAAAGATCTGGACAGTCAAATCCATGAGCAAACCGGGAGGATGGATGGAATCGTTGCTCAACTGGAAGACCAGCAGGAGTCCCTGGACCAATTGCTTCAGGCGGCGCAGGTCGACAGCGAAGAGCAATTTCTTTTTCAGTGGAATCGAGCCCAGGAAAAAAACGGATTGGAAAAATCCGTTCGTGAAATTCAGACTCGGGTTCAAGCACGGGTGGGACTGGGTGAGGCCTATCAGAGATTTATGGAATCCATGCGGGATACTGACCCGGAACAATTGGAGCAGGAATTGGCGGAAGTGTCATCGCAGTTGAACCGGGTTCATGAAGAGCAAAACCGTGTGAATCAGGAGATCGGGCAATTCCGGGGGGAAACAGCCCAACTGGCCTCGCGCGAGGACCTGTCCCGTCTGCATAATGAACTGGAATCGAAAAAAATACAATTGATGGATGGAGCTCACGAATGGGCGACGTTGGCGCTGGCGCTGGATATGCTTGATCAAGCCAAAGTGCGGTATGAGAAAACCCGGCAGCCTCAGGTGTTCCAGGCGGCGGGACGTATGTTTTCAAAAATCACCGAAGGCAATTATAGAGGAGTGGAAAAACCTCTGGAGAGTGATGAATTCCGAATTGTGCAAAATAACGGAGGTTTCAAAAACCCGGTGCAACTCAGCCGGGGCACCCGGGAGCAGCTGTACCTGTCCATGCGCTTCGGCTTGATCGAGGATTATGAGACCCGGGCGGAGCCGTTACCCATTGTGATGGATGATGTATTCGTCAACTTTGACGATACCCGCCGTGAACATGTTTTGGACATTTTGCGGGATTTTGCCCGGAACCGACAGGTGATCATTCTTTCCTGTCACGAACATCTGGTTGAAACCTATTTGAGATACGGTGCACAACAGGTTGATTTAAAAGGAGAATAGAGTTTGTTCAAAACGTTTGACAACGAATAAACATTTTGTTTATTATTCAGTGGTAACCTACTGGGACACCTCACGATGAGCATCAGCGATCCGACAATTGAAGATATCAGGGGCCTGATTTTGGAAAAGGCCATAGGTCGTTTCGTCCGGTACGGATTCGGGAAAACCACTATGGTGGAAATCGCCAAGGATTGCAGTATGTCTGCCGGCAATCTATATCGGTATTTCGAGAGCAAATTTGATATCGGCGTAGGGGTGGCTCAGGGGTATATTGCCCAGGCCGAGGAAATTCTAAGAGACGTTATACAACGTCCGGGCTTGAAGCCATCCCAGCGGTTGGAGGCTTTTGTCCTTGAGAAATTGAGATTCATGCACAGCCATATCCTCGAGCAGCCCAATGTTCAAGATCTGGTCAACTATATACTCGACGAGCGCTGGGATCTGGTGGAGCGCCACCGGGATGTTCAGAATGGCTTCATGTCAAAAATTCTTTCCGAAGGCAACCGCTCCGGCGAGTTTAAAATCGCCAATGTGGATCAGGCGGCTAATGCGATTTACGCCATGACCACCAAATATCGCCTGCCGCACTTTATCAAGAACGTGACTTTGGGAGAACTGGAGCAAGAAGCAAGGAATGTTGTGGCGTTGATGATCCAGGGCCTGAAAGGGTAATCCGGTTGTCCTGCCGGACCGAAGGACCGTGCTTCCCCGATGAAAAATGCTGTCAATTTTCGGAATACCGGTTATCCTATAAAATATTGAAAAGATGAATTTTCTGAATTGGGAGAAGAATCATGAAACGTAAATTTTTGTGGATCGTTTTGTCGGGAGCAGTCCTGTTATCCGGTTGTTACAGTCACCCCACCAACGCCGGCCGGGACGGCAACGCGACCAACTTGACGGTGGGTAAAGTCCAGGGCGAGATCAAGGTAGGCATGGCTGCTTCTGATGTTGCGGCTATTCTGGGTTCGCCCAATATCGTGACCACCGATGAAAAGCGCCGCGAAGTGTGGATTTATGACAAAGTTTCTACCAACCGTGTGGATACGCGGAATTCCATCTCCGGGGGTATCATCATCCTGGGAGGAAGTTCTCGCCAGGCGGCAAGCACCAGTACTCAAAAGACTTTAACGATTATCATTAAATTTGATGATATGAAAAAGGTGAGAGACTTTGCTTACAACTATACCCAATTCTAAAGCTCCATTGATGCGAAACCCTCAAGGAATGTTCCAGTGGTTGCTTCTTCCGATCGTGGGTGTCCTGTTATCGGGCTGTGTTCAGCCGATGCCCAAGGTAGGAGGCTTTTTTGAGTTGACCCCGCAAACCGCCCAGTACCGGGCTCTGCAGACCCGCACCTTTGAGACGACCAATGAGAAGGAGTTGCTGTCCGCTTCGGCCGCTGTCCTGCAGGACCTGGGTTTTCAGATTGAGGAAAGTGTGAAAGACGTAGGGATGCTGCGGGCCGCCAAGGAAAGAGGCGCCCGCGAATATGGACAGGAATTCATGCAAGGCTTCATTGTGTTGCTGAGTACCGCCAGTGCCGCCTTTGGCGGAAAGATTGTTGTGATCCCCGTCGATGTTCATCAACAGATCAATGCCACGCTGGTAACCCGACAGTCGGAGACCGATCCGTCAAGTTACTCGGTTCGAATCCTGTTTCATCGATCGATTTGGAAAGGGGACGGCAATGCCGGCGACCAGTATATTCCTCCGGGTCAACAGAGTTTGGAAATGATTGTCGATGCCAGGATTTATCAACAGTTTTTTGCGAAACTGTCCAAGAGCGTGTTCCTGGAAGCTCATAAAATTTAAGGGAGGATCAACGTGAACGCCCGTACTCGATTTTTCGTATTCAGTTTAGTTTTTCTATTGCAGGCTTGTGCGGCAGGTCCGCAAAAAGCCCCGAAGGAATTGTTGGCCCTCAATGAGGCCCAGATGAAAATACGGAGTTTTCAGACCCGGGCCTTTGATGTCAAAGATCAGAACAAAGTGCTGAGAGGTGTGGTCGCTTCTTTGCAGGATCTCGGATTCATCGTCGAGCGGGCCAACGCTCCCATGGGACTGGTCACCGCCGGCAAGTTTGGTCCCAATGGCCGCGGATTTGTTGAATTGACGGTTGTGGTGCGTGCCAAGGGAACCGAACAGACCGAGGTCCGGGTCAATGCCTTATTCAACACCAAACCGATTGAAGACCCGAAGGTTTACCAGAACTTTTTCATCGCGGTCGAACGTTCCTTATTCGTTACCCGGGGATAAGTAGGAAGATGAAATTACCATTACCGTCCAGAAAACAATCCGGTCGTTTTGCTTGGATTCTGCTGGTCAGCCTGATGTTTCAGGGATGCGCCATGCAGTGGGGGGCGGAGATCCAGGGAAATTCCCAGGACCAGATCCTGATGTCCGATGCCAGCCAGGTCAGGCTGCGGGCGATCCAGACTCGCGTGTTCGATACCACCGATCGAGCTAAAATTTTAAGGGTGGCGATTGCGACCATGCAGGACCTGTTTTTCGATATCGATGTGCTGGATGAAGAACTGGGCATCGTGTCGGGCAAGAAATGGTTTAATTATGACAGCCCCTGGGCGGATCACCCGACATACTATTTGTACGAAACGGATGAGCTGATCTTATTTAATACCAATTTCAGGAGTTGGGGACCGTTTAATTATCGCAACGACCTCACCCGGATGACGGTGACCGTGCGTCCTAAGGAAAAGACCCGTTCGCTGGTGCGTGCCAGTGTGCAATACAATATCCGAGCTGTTGAGGATCCTGAGCTCTACCAGAAGTTTTTCAAAACTCTAAGCCAATCCATGTTTCTTGCTGCTGAAAAGGAGTGAGCTGTCGTTTTCTCCCACCTTTTTTATTAAATCTCGGTTTGCCTGAGAATTTTCTGTCATTAATTTCTCTCAAAGCACAGACTCGGTGATGCGGTTGCTTTTTGAATCGATTCAGAGTAAAACTTAAAGACCTGCAATGCCGGTGGGTGGCTCTGTTCTCCGGATGAATCCTACCTTTTGAGGAATTCAAATATGCAATTCAAAAAAGCAATTCGGGTCTGCGGGGTGTATCTGCTGTCGATGACCCTGCTATGGGTTCCAACTGTGGCCAAGGCAGAGATGTTGAGTACCCAGAAAGCCCTTCAATCCTTAACCAACAATGCTGAAAGACGAGAGTGGCTCACTTCAATAGTCCTCCGGGAGGAGGTTCAGTCACGAATCCAGGAATACGGCGTGTCCAAGGAAGAATCGATAAGCCGGGTCAACAGCCTAACCGATGATGAAATTGCCTCAGTCATTGATCAAATCGAGCAATACGCCGGCGCGGGAGACCCTCTCTGGAAAGATTCCGGGAAAGACTCGGGCTATATTTTCACCATTGTCGTCGCGTTACTGGTTATCGGTTGCCTGGCGGTCTGTTTGCTTATCCTTCTTTAAGTCATCCTTATGAAAAGTCTGGTAGTGTCGAATCTCCGGTTCTTGGTTTGGACCGGTTTGGTCTCCATGGGGTGGATGGGATGCGCCACCGCTCCTCCCAAAGTAGAATTGCCCGTCTCTCTCGAGATTCCCCGTAAAATTGAATTAACGGAAGTTCCGTTCCATCCCCAGGGTGAATATCAATGCGGTCCCGCATCCCTGGCCATGACGCTGGAATGGTCCGGTGTATCCATCACTCCCGAACAATTGAAACCGGAAGTCTATACTCCCAGCCGCCAGGGAAGCCTGCCGCCGGATATGATCGGCGCAGCGCGGCGCCATGGCCGCGTCGCTTATCCCGTTCACCGTGTCGAAGATATACTCAAAGAAGTGGCGGGCGGTCATCCCGTCATTGTTCTGCAACGGTTGAGGGCTTCGCTTCAACCCAGCTGGCACTATGCGGTGGTTATCGGTTACGATCTGGATCAACGCGAAATAGTGCTTCATTCCGGAATGAAAACCAGAGAGGTTTTGTCCATCGATGAGTTCGCGGATACCTGGCAACACTGGGGGCATTGGGGACTCCTCACCCTCTCTCCCGATCAGTTTCCCGTTACGGTGAAAGAAGAAGTTTATCTCAAAGCCATGATCGGTCTGGAGCAAACCGAGCGCTGGGCCGAAGCCCGGCAGGCCTATGCCCGTGCGGCCGAGCGCTGGCCTCATAACGAAACGGCATGGATCGGTCTCGGCAACAGCCGGTATGCACTTAAAGATTTGGCGGGCGCCGAGCAGGCGTTTCGTTCCGCCGTCGATGCGGCTCCTCAATCAGCATCCGCGTATAACAATCTCGCCCATGTGCTCATGGAACTCGGCCGTCCGAAGGAAGCCCTGAAAACCATCGATGAGGCCATCCGCCTGGGTGGTCCGCTGGCCGAGGTGTTCCAGAAAACCCGCACGCAAATCCAACAGCGGATGGGGGGTTGACCTGTAGATAACGCTTCATTTTCTTTCGATTGGCTTGATCCCATTCAATCATTTATGCTTCCCCTTTCCTCTTGTTCTACCCCTCCAAATTTGACACTATAAAGGAAACCCTAACTTCGAGGTTTCATGCGGCGTTTTTATCTATTGTTGACATTGTTGTTCTTTTCCGTGTTTCTCCTTATTTCGAAACCTGCCGAGGCTTCCAATGTGTTCAATGCCCTGGCCCTCAAAAAAATGGAACTGGAGCAACGCTACGGCATCACCAACCTCGAATGTTTTCCTTTCATTATTAATATAGGTTTTAATTCCGACGAAGCGGAGCGGGTCCGGCAATGCCTGACGGGAGTGATGACTCTGGCTTCCGCGTTAAAGGAAGTTCCGGAGACCGGGTTGCGGATTGTGGGGATCAGTTCCCGGTTCCAGCGCAGCGGCGGTTTTCATGCGTTGCTGATACCCTGGAATGCTGCGAAAGAGGACATGATTCGGGTTTTGCAAGAGACGCCCTCTAAGGAAGAACAGAATCGGTTTATTGCCAAAGTTCGCCAGCTGAAAAAACAGATTCAGTCCGGGTTGCACATCCGCCAATTATATTGCACCTTTAAAATCTCCAACGAGCAGTGCCTGCGGGGCTATCAAACACTGGCTACGGTGGAACCGGACCGGCGTATGAGTCGCATGTCCTGGGCGGCGGTGGCCGTTACCGACTCTCATTTGCCCGAAAGAGACCGAACCGTGTTGACCCTGAAATTCGATGCCTCGACGGAAACCATGACCCAACGAATGAAACAGGATCCTGCAGCCGAGGAATGGAGACGGCAGAAAAAGATTTATGCGGAAATCCAAAAACAATATGGAAAGGCTTTTAAAGCTTTACAATTGCCCAATTTTTTCTGCGATAAGGGTCTGGTTCAGCAAGAATGTATCGAAGGGGCGAAAAACTTTCATGAAGCGGCCAAGGATCCTGGCCTGCGGAAAAAGTTATGGGGTACGGTCACGGTTCACAAATTCAACACGCTGATCAAAAGCGATCATGATGACGTGTTCCGGTATAACCTTGCACCTGAGGAAATCATTCGGGTTTTTTCCAAAAAACCCGATCAGTCTCAAATGCAGATCGATATCACCCTTGCCGAAAAACTGGAAAAACGGACTAAAAACAACTCCACCGGCCTGCGCGCCGTGTGCGATCTGGAAGGACTGCTATCCGCCGATTGCGCGACAGGATTCAAAAATTTCATCGCGTTTGTCCGGGGTCACCGCGACTATCGGGTAAGCCGACCGTTCACCGATGTCATGTTCATCGACGGCACCCAGCTGGATCGAGTGAATTTTGCTTTAAACTCCAAGGTGCGCCACAGCTATTTCTACATCGATGTCCACAGCACACCCGAAGAAATGGCAGGGCACCTCGCCCGTTTCGGTTCTTCTCGACCCGAACCTGTTCGTTAACTGGAAACATGGCAAAACCCAATAAAGAGAAATTACAGGCTCTTCTGAAAGAGTATTCTTTGATTCCGGATTATGGTGGCGGTGAAGTCGGAGATATTAATAAGGCTTCCCCTTTTGGTCTGTGCCCAATCCATTATGCGGCCAGCCGCGGAAGTGTGGAGGAAATTGAAATTCTTTTGGAGTTTGGTGCCGATATCAATGCTCGCGGCGAATATGGTTTGACCCCTCTGCATTACGCGACGATGCAGGGATTTGTTGACGCAGTTAAGTTCTTGTCGAATCGAGGGGCAGATCCATCAATCAAAAATGATGACGGAAACACGGTATTGGAGTTGGCCGGTCTGTTGGATGAAGAAGAAGTGGAAATCATCCTTTTGGAGAATGAAACGGATATCGATCTTACAGACGAAGAGGATGGAAGCACGCTATTGCATCGATCGGCGAGCGACGGACATATGCAGACCGCACAATATTTGATTGGTCGTGGGGCAGATATTAATTGTCAGGATAAAGACGGTTTCACGCCTTTGCATTGTGCCGTTGAAGAGGAGCAGGCCGCGACGGTCAGATTTTTACTCTTCGAGGGAGCCGACCCGTCGATCAAAAATCATGATGGCGATACCCCATTGGATATAGCTCGCATCCTGGAGCATGAAGGTATTACCGCAATCTTTTCTGAAGACAGTTCCAATCGATGAAAAAATATTGGTGTATCAGTTGTCCTGAACTGCGTTGGGAAGCAGTGGATGCCGGGTGTTGTAATCCGGTTGCGTCAGAACGACCTGCTTGGCGGTGTTCAGGCGGGGATGGATGATCAGCGGCGCGAGTAAGTTACCTGTCATTTGGCGGTAATCTTCGGGTACAGTTACGATGACGCGGGTGTGAAATTCCTCGTTCTGGCCGAGGCCGATGGCGAGCCGGTCTTCCGCCGTCAGGGTCACGTTGTAGTCCGGTACAAATGGAGCGGGATCGGCAACAACAAACGCCAGCTCCGGCGTGGTGAGCGAGTGCAACCACTCCAGCGGCGAATCGATATTGGGATCGAACGGAAGCAGGGCGAATTGAGTTTCCTGTTCGAATCCGTAGAGTCCGTCGGGACAACTCAGGACTTCATCGTCTGTCACTTCAAACTCACCGAAACGTGTAGATGAGTATTTCATGATCGCAACTGGTCCTTGGTCCATCGCCCGACCAGGGACGGGTCAAATTTCCCGGCAGCCGCGGCCTGCCGGTTTTCCTTCAGGATATTGACCAGAACTTCCTGCCGGTATACTTTGACGTCGCTGGGTGCTTCGATGCCCAGGCGCACGGTTTTTCCTTTCACTTCCAGCACAGTGACGCGAATATTTTCGTTGATGGCGAGGCTTTCGCCGATTTTCCGGGTGAGCACAAGCATGGTCGAGGCCGTCGGTGAGAGGTGGGTGAAACACGCGTTGTCTTGAGAATTATATCAAAAAAATCAAGGATTTCAGGTGAAATGCAGGTCCGGGGAATCCAATTGACAGGGTAGGGCCTTTGTGATAGTTTCGCTACCTTCGCGTGCACCAGGCCGAACACAGCCAAAAACAATGAGCCGGGGTAGCTCAGTCGGTAGAGCAGAGGACTGAAAATCCTCGTGTCAGCGGTTCGATTCCGTTCCCCGGCACCACTTCATACAATGGGTTCGAGGCAACCGCCTCCTGCCCATTTTTTGTTTGTTCTCAATTGAGAAATATCGTGAAAATCCCAACCCATTTAAAACCCTAATTCATTGTATTATTAATCTCTAACAGGGATAGCTGTAGAGAAAGAACAAAAACATCTTGCAATACGTTTTCTCATCAAATATCGTAAAAAAATTCGTCAGAATGAGTTCGTTTAAACCATCGATAGAGTTGCGTCATGTTAAACAGGAGAGAGCCATGTTGAGAATATTATATGTTGTAGCGGTTTTCTTATTGTTTCCGGTTGTTGCTTTTGCGGGTCAGAAAGTTGTTCTACAGATGACTGCTCCGGCAGAGGGGACGGCACAGAGTTCATCCCATTCCATGAGCTTTGAGTATCTGGATGAGCACACAGCCCGGATGGATGTTATTTTGAGTGGCAACTATAAAGGTAGCAGTTATACCCTGTTTCGTGACGGCAAGGTTTATGGGGTCTACACTATGAACGGCAAGACCACCGTTGTTGATATTTCCACTATGAAAGGTATGAGAAATATAACAGGCCGGTCCAACCCCAATCCCGGTACTTTTGAAATCAGACTACTGGAGTTGTCCTCCACCGGTAAAGTGGAAAACGTGGCCGGAATCGAAGGGGATGTTTATCAAATCGTCTGGAGAGACGAAAGAGGGAAGTTGCACGATGAAACGGGGGTGTTGAGCAGTGATCCCAGAGCCAAGGAATGGACAACCCAGTGGCTAAAAGCTTCCGATAGGATGCAGCGCGCTGTTCTGGGCAAGGCTCCAAAATCAAATATATCTGACCGACTGAAGCAAGAGGGCAAAGGTCTCCTCCGTCTGGGAGCTACTCTAAAGGTTACCTCGCTGACCCCAAGCAGAAATCATAATCAATTTGAACTTCCTGCGGAACCGGTTTCTATCCCGGATTTTGCTGCCGGAACGCAGATGCAGGGCGGGATGGGAGCAGCTCCTTCGCCTGAAGTTCAACAGGCGATAGATCGTGCCATGAAAAACCGTGAATCCGCTCCCTCCGCCGAAGAGCAGCAGAATATTCTATCGAGAAAAATAGAGCAGCAGCAAAAACGTCAGAGCCAGAAAATCGATTCCAGAGTCAATCAGAAGGTTGACGAATCCGTGGATAAAGCGGTTGACAAAACTCTGGACAAGGTTTTTAAAGGTATAGGCGGCCTGTTTGAGTGATTTTATAAAGTCTTCTTGAACTAGACCTTTTGGGACGCATCAGGTATTCATGGATACTGGCGGCAGCGCCGGTCACAATATCTCCTCCTGCACTCACCCCCGACCCCCCGCATAAAAGTTTGTCGATGGATACTATGTGGCTTGCTTTACTCTCCCAAAACAAGATACCTGCCTACAATTAATCATAAAATATTCAACCCGTTAGGTATGTTTTTACGGTCTCGTTCCATGTGGTATTGACAGATTTGCCCATTAGAGCCATATTACTCATATTTAGGAATGGGGAATTTTTGCCCGATCGGCGCCTCTTTAAATTCAAGAGGAAGTTCGCTCGGTGACCTGACAGTGTGTTACAGCAATTTGTTTCCTGTAGATGTCTAAGTTCAGAGGAGGGGAAGCAATGATTACCAAAGGGAGAAGAGGCTGGGTTTTTAATCTTTGGTTTGCGTGTTGTGTAATTACTGCAGGGGTGCTAACCACATCTCCATCGTTAGCGGTTGTCGGAAAGAATTGGGAATTTGTAAATCCCATTCCGACAGGGAACGACTTGCATGGCGTGGCTACTGGAAATGGTGGACTCCTGGTAACGGTTGGGGATGCTGGCACGATCCTCACCAGTCTGGACGGTGTTACGTGGACATTCCGCAACTCAGGAACCTCAATTTCCTTACGTAGCATTACTTGGAATAGCGCTCTGTCGATGTTCGTTGCTGTCGGTGATTCAGGAACAATTCTTACCAGTCCTGATGGCGTAAATTGGACGACCCAAACCTCAGGGATTGCAGACGATTTAGAGGACATTGCTTCGAGCAGCTCCCAATTGGTTGCGGTGGGAGATGAGGGAAAAATTATCACCAGCCCGAACGGCATCAACTGGACGACCCAAACCTCCGGCACTACAAACGGTTTGAATGCTATCACTTGGAGCGGCACCCAGTTTGTAGCAGTCGGGGGCCGAGTTGATCCATCCCCTCCTTTTACTTCTGAGGCTACGATTCTTACCAGCCCGAACGGTACCAACTGGACAACGCAGACCCCAGGAACAACAAGTGAATTATTCGGTATCACTTGGAGCGGTTCAATATTTGTAGCTGTGGGTGGAGGAATGAGTGCTACACTTCTGACCAGCCCGGATGGTATTGCCTGGACGACACAGCTTTTACCCCCAGGTATAATTTTTCTAAAGGATGTTACTTGGAGTGGCAGTCAGTTCGTGGCGCTGGGATTATTCGATCCCATTGTGACCAGTCCGGACGGAGTGGTCTGGACTCCTCAAACTACCGGTACGACAAATAGTTTGAATAGTATCACCTGGAGCGGTACACAGTTCGTGGTGGTAGGGGATGGCGGCTCCATTCTTACCAGCCCGGACAGCGTCAATTGGACTTTGAGAACCACCGGTACCACGGACGAATTGTTTGATATCCTTTGGGGCGGTTCGCAATTCATAGCTGTAGGGAGGGGTTTCAGTAGTGGTAATGGAACCATTCATACCAGCCCGGATGGGGTGAGCTGGACGACACAATTTTCAGATCCTGCAATTAGTCCAACAGCTATTGCCTGGAATGATTCTATTTTCGTGGTTGTAGGAGGAGATGTTGGGGGTGGAGGCGCAATTCTCACCAGCCCGGACGGTGTGAACTGGACAAGCCAACCTTCGATTGTTGGAATAACTCTGCAGGGTATTGTTTGGAACGGAAGTCAGTTTGTGGCAGTGGGAGCGGGAGGGGGGGGAGAAATAATCACCAGCCCAGATGGTGTGAACTGGACGGTACAACTTTCACCCCCAGGTTTAATATTTCTACAGGATGTCGCTTGGGGCGGTGGTCAGTTTGTGGCAGTGGGAAGAGAAGGCACAATCCTGACCAGCCCAGACGGAGTAAATTGGACAACACGAATTTCAGGAACCACCGCCGAATTATTTGGCATCGCCTGGGGTGGTGGTCAGTTCGTAGCCGTCGGGCACCGTTTTGAACCTCTCCTGGCTAATTTTGAGCTTACTATCCTTACCAGCCCGGATGGAATGAATTGGACCTCCCAATCTTCAGGTATCACTGATTCTCTTTTTGATGTTACCTGGGGTGGCAATCAGTTTGTGGGTGTGGGGGAGGATGGCTTCATATTCACCAGCCCGGACGGTGTGATCTGGACTTCGCAAACCTCCGGAACTGCTAATCAATTAAATGGCATCGCTTGGGGAGATAATAAATTCATAGCCGTGGGAAGAAACGGTACCATTTTGGTCAGTTCCTCTTCAGCGAGTAACGACATGGTTTTAAACCTTCCGGGAACGGGAGTCGCGGTATTATTTAATGACAACTCTTCTTTGAATGTGCTTCACACCGATACGGCCGAAGCCGTAGCGACTGCTGATGTGGACGGCAACGGAGAGGATGATGTGGTGGTGAGCTTTCCCTCCGGCACCGGTCCCACCAGTTCCGGAGGCACCTGGATCTCCCGCAACCAGGGAGCCCTGACCCTGTTAGACAGCAAGAC
>JANQEK010000034.1 GCA_028278405.1 Nitrospinaceae bacterium | reverse complement strand
CAACAGCCACGAGGATCTCCCTAAAACAATAACCGAGGGGGATTCTATATAAATGGTGAGCCGTGAAGGAATCGAACCTTCAACCTACTGATTAAGAGTCAGTTGCTCTGCCAGTTGAGCTAACGGCCCATCTTTTTGTGTTCTTTATAATATGGAACGTAAATTAGCACGCTCCAAAAAGGGAGTCAATATAGCCTCCGTCATCGGTTTATGTCCCTTTCTCCAATTAACCGAAGATAAACCGGAACACTTTCATCTGTCCCATGGCGATCAGATTGCACACTCCCCCTAGGATTAATGAGGCGAATAAATAAATGAACGCTTTGGTGCGATCGATCCGTATCTGCACAATATCCGTCAAGAGTCCCAAACCCATCAGGCCGAAGAAGAGCACCCGCTCGATTTTCCATAAAATTTCTTCTCCCTCCAGCGGTTCTCCCTGCCGCGCCCCGGGAAAGCGGTATTCATTGTAGAGACAGACGGCGTACAGCCCCACCAGGAAGAAAACCCATATTTTTTTCAACAACATAAAGGTTTCCTCCACCTGAGGTTCCTTGACGGGATCGTTTTCCATAGTGCGGGTCCTTAGGTATTCTCAAATATTAAAATCTTCCTCTTTACTGTGGCATCTAATTTGGTATAACTTACATAAAATCAGTTTCAAAGCTAAGGTACGAAGCGGAGAGCCCGGGTCTTTGGGGAGGCTGGTATTCCCCGTTTTGATGAAAGCTCTTCCTTCATTCAGATCAAAATTTCAAAAACTAAGGCTTCTATTCGGAATTCTACACTATTTTTCAGTGATAACATTCAGGAGAAAGGAACAAGACTCATGGCTATCAGACTAGGAGACGAAGCACCCAATTTTACCGCCGACACCACTGAAGGAAAAATTGATTTCCATCAATGGCTGGGAGACGGCTGGGGAGTACTATTCTCCCATCCCAAGGACTATACCCCGGTTTGCACCACCGAACTGGGCCGTGTTGCCAATTTGAAACAGGAATTTGAGAAAAGAAAAGTCAAAGTTATCGCACTCAGCGTGGATTCTGTCGACGATCACAACGGTTGGATCAGCGATATCAACGAAACACAGGGTTGTACCGTGAATTATCCAATCATTGCCGATCCCGACAAAAAAGTGGCTCAGTTGTACGATATGATCCACCCCAATGCGCTGGACAACCTGACTGTCCGCTCGGTTTTCATCATCGGACCGGATAAAAAGGTCAAACTCACTCTGACGTATCCGGCTTCCACTGGAAGAAATTTTGATGAGTTGTTGCGGGTGATCGACTCCCTGCAGTTGACCGCCAACTACCAGGTGGCCACTCCGGTGGATTGGAAACACGGTGAGGATTGCGTGGTAGTTCCCGCAATTAAGACAGAGGACATTCCGGCGAAGTTCCCGAAAGGGCATAAGGTCATCAAACCTTACCTAAGGACCACGCCGCAACCGAACCTTTAAAGCAGCCCAGAATTTGGAGGGCGTCCGGCGCCCTCCAAATTTTGCTTTTCAACCCTCTCATGCTATTCTGGCGCCGAACTTAACTTCCACCTTAAATTGAAATTTATTTCGTCATGGATCCCAGTACCCGGCCGCCTGAAATCTCTTCATTGATTCGTCTGCTGGACGACCGCGACCCATTTGTAACCGATCAGGTAGGCAACCGTCTGGTTGAACTGGGAACCGAAGCTGTGCCCTTTTTGGAAATGGCCAGCCGCGGAGAAAACCTGACTCTCAAAATCCGCGCTCTCGAAATTCTTGGAAGAATCGCACCCCGGCAACTGGCGGAAGCATTTCGCGACCTTTCCCACACGCATTCCGGAAACGACATCGATCTGGAAAAAGGTGTTCTCCTGCTTATGCAGTTTGGGCACCCGTCCGCCGACCCGGACCAGGTTCATCAACAATTGGATAAACTGGCGGAAGGGCTGGCTCCGAAAATCAAACCGCAGGATCCTGCAACCCGGGTTTTGGAACAATTAACAGACTACCTGTTTGGTCAACATGGGTTTCATGGCAATCAGGAGAATTATGGCGACCCGGATAACAGCTATTTTGATACGGTCCTGAAAAATAAAACCGGACTTCCCATCAGTCTGTCTGCTCTATGCATTCTAATCGGGCAACGCCTGGAGATTCCGATTGTCGGCGTCGGGCTGCCTTATCATTTCATCGCTCTGTATCACTCGACGGATGACTCGATCCTTTTTGATCCCTTTCACAAGGGACGCATCCTGACTCCTGAAAAATGCTCAGAAATGGTACGGGGATTCGGCATCCCATTTGAAGATCACTACCTGCTTCCCGTGACCCATCGGGAAATCCTGACCCGCATGATCCAAAATCTCATCAACGTTTACCAGAAATTAGGCGAAGAAGAGAAAACGAACTCGCTCAAAGAGTACTCACAGATTTTGATGGGTCAAAAATAAGAAGGGCTCTGACCGGCTCCGGTCAAAGAATACCTGCCTCATTGCTGGAAGCAAATTGTCGCTGAAGCTGTTTCTCGGCAATGATTTCCTGTAACCGTTCCAGAATAAAATCTGCCAGGTCGGCCACGGTACGAATCACCTTGGGCTCGCTGAAAATCTTTTTAGCTTCCGATGTGAATTCATTATCCATAACTGAGTTCACCAATTCATTCGCATCGCGAATATTGTCGGGATTTACCACCGTATTTTCCTGCGCAAATAAGTCGTTGGACTGAACAGGTCCAGGCTGCGGGCTGGATTGTCCGGACACGTCCGGATTATCCGCCGCTTCTGGTGGAACGATAGCTGCATCTGGATGAACAGTCTCGGAAGAATTGCCTACCAATCCCTGTTCCTGACCTGCCGAAGACACAGAAATATTGACTGGATTCCCTGCTTCAGTATTTGGTTCCTGCACGTTTCGTAATACCGGACTAGAGTCGGTCTGCGGAACTCCCGGTGGGTCGACGACAACAGTCTCGGAACGGCTCACAGGTTCCCGCGCAGGGACGGTATCCGTACGGTTCACCTGTGCCTGAACCTGACCATTCTCACCGGCAGGCACACTCTGCGATACCGGACTTGCAACCGGTACCGGAGTTTCTTCAGAATTGTTAGTGACCGTCTCGGGACGATCTACGGAAACTGACTGAGGAGTCGTGGCCACAGTATTCACTGGTGTTTCGACCTGGGTATTCTCACCAACAGGCACATCCTGCGATACCGGACTTGCAACTGCTACCGGAGTATCTTCTGAATTACCAGTAACCGTCTCGGGACGATCCACGGAAACCGACTGAGGAGCCGTGGCCACAGTATCCACCGGTGTTTCCGTCGGACTATTTTCAACGATGGGCACATTCTGTAATGCCGGACCAGAGGCAGTGACTCTAAAATCTCCGCTTGAAGATTCGGGAACATCTTCACTTGCAGGCTCACTCGCACGTGAATCATCCGACATCTGACCCGGATCAACGACCTGAACCGGGTTGTCAAGCTCGGCCCCATTGGTGATTCTTTCTATGGAAACAAAATTTTCCAAGTCAGGAATTTGTTCAGATGAACCTGTTCTCGGTGGGGTCACATCAGTGATCACTTCATCTACTTCCACCTGAAGACCCAGCGCTTCCACCACAGCCTGCTCCAAACTGACGACCAAATCCCCAACCGCTTCAGGATTCGAGACCACCACCTCCGCAGCGTCTGCTGCCTGCTCCAGACCCGGCTGACTGAGAAAGTTGGAAACCGCCACTCTCACTTTTTCTGACAGATCCCGAATTGCGTTTAGCTCATCCGAGTTCAACCCTTGCCCGACTGTCGCTGAATAGGTAGAGGCCGCTCGAGCAACCGATGAGATGTCGGGAGAAACCGAATCCTGGGTTTGGTCCGGAGACTCTTCCAGCGTTTGAGTTGCAGGGTTTTCCTGCGCAAATACCGGGTTCCCTTTCAACGCCTTGAGCTGAGGGTTAGTGGAAACCGGTGGTCTCACCTGGGAAAGTGAGGCTTGCCGAACCTGATTCGCAATTTCGTTCAAAACCTGAATATCCATGAATCCTTACGCCTTCTTACTAATGAACAGGGCAGAATTGGGTCTTTCCTGCATTCTTTATCGGCAAAAATATCCGAAACCTGAGGGAGTCGAGGGAAAAAAATAAGCAACCAACCTTTTATTTTGCAAGGGTTTGTAGCCTTGGCGGGGTAATCTATTGATTTATCGGCATATAGAATCAGCTGGCAAAAAAAGCCTGAAAACCGTGCTCCGGGTTCACCTTAAATCCGGAAGAACGGCTTTGTCTAACAGGGGGTGATTTTGGTCTTTTTCCGAAAGAATAGGATCCTCGATCGGCCACCGGATTCCCACCTTCGGATCATTCCAGATCAAGCCACCCTCATCCTCCGGGTAATAAAAGTTGGAGCATTTGTACATGAATTCAGCGATATCGCTGATGACGCAATACCCGTGAGCAAAACCAATCGGCACAAACAATTGATGCTTATTTTTCGAAGAAAGTTCAAACCCTTCCCATTGACCGAACGTGGGAGAATCCTTGCGGAGGTCCACCACCACATCAAATACCTCTCCCTGAGGCACCGAAACCAGCTTGTCCTGACCCTGCTTGATCTGGTAATGCATGCCCCTGAGGATGCCGCGGGTGGAACGGGCGTAATTATCCTGGACAAAATTCACATCGATTCCGTGCTGCGCATATCTGTTCTGGTTATAAGTCTCGAGAAAAAAACCGCGCGAGTCTTCAAAAACCTTGGGCTTGATGAGATAAACTCCCTTTAAGCGCGATTCAGTTACATTCATAAGTCATCCTGTCTTTTTAGGGCTGAAAATTGGATGATTCTAACCCA
The DNA here is from genome assembly GCA_028278405.1 of Nitrospinaceae bacterium. Classification (GTDB taxonomy): domain Bacteria; phylum Nitrospinota; class Nitrospinia; order Nitrospinales; family Nitrospinaceae; genus SZUA-226. The sequence goes on along the minus strand of JANQEK010000034.1, from coordinate 62,964 downwards.
AAAAGCCTGTAAATAGCATCCGGTTTTTATTTCGGGATTCATTGACACCCCCTGTCAGCCCCCCTTATAATTCTCCGGTTTATCACATACAATGAAGTTTTAAAGGAAGGATTATCGAGTGAAAATTATTCCCGCAGTGGATATCAAAGGCGGCAAATGCGTCCGACTGACCCAGGGTAAGGAGGATCAGGAAACCGTCTATTCGGACGATCCCCGGGCCATGGCTGAACATTGGGATGAGCAAGGCGCCCAGCTCATCCATGTAGTGGATTTGGACGGCGCTTTTCAGGGCCTGCCCAAAAACTCCAGCATTATCAAAGACATCATATACAGCAGCACCGTGGATATCCAAGTGGGAGGGGGTATTCGATCGATTGAAGCGATTTCCTCTTATGTCAATGCAGGTGTCTACCGGGTCATACTGGGCACCATTGCACACGAAGATCCGGCCTTTGTCGAGGAAGCCTGTAAACAATTTCCGGGAAAAATCATGATCGGCATCGATGCCCAGGACGGCAAGGTTGCCGTTAAAGGCTGGACGGAAGTTTCGGAGCAAAAAGCCGCCGATCTTGCACGAACCATGGAACCCCTGGGGGTCGCGGGTTTTATTTTTACCGACATCAGCCGGGATGGCATGTTGCAGGGCCCCAACCTAGACAGCATCCGGCAATTTGCCCAAGCCACTTCCCTGCCCGTCATCGCATCCGGCGGTATCAGCGGAATACAGGATGTCGTCGGCCTTTTACCTCTTCAATCGGAGGGCGTCGAAGGCATGATCACCGGCAAAGCTCTGTATGATAAGAGACTCGATTTCAAAGAAGCATTGAAACAGGTGCGTGACCATGCTGGCTAAACGAATCATTCCCTGCCTGGATGTCAAAGACGGCCGCGTGGTCAAAGGCGTGCAGTTTGTCAACCTGCGGGACGCCGGTGATCCGGTGGAATGCGCCGCCGCCTACGAAGCGGAAGGCGCCGACGAATTGACTTTTCTCGATATCACCGCTTCGCACGAAAAACGCAATATCATTCTCGACGTGGTGGCCCGGACCGCTGAAAAAGTGTTCATGCCGCTCACTGTTGGCGGCGGTGTGCGCACCCTGGAGGATATCCGCAATCTTTTGAAGGCGGGGGCCGACAAGGTGGCCATCAACACCGCCGCTGTACATAATCCGGAATTCGTGCAACAAGCTGCTCAACGATTTGGAAGTCAATGCATCGTTGTCGCCATCGACGCCAAACAGGTCGAAACCGACAGCCCGAAAATTGATCCACCGGTCGATTGGGAAAGCAATCATCCAGACTTGTTCCAGCGCCCTGCCCCGCCCACACCCACATGGGAAGTGTTCACGCATGGCGGCCGGAACCCAACCGGGATTCAGGTAATCCAATGGGCTCAGCTTATGGAAGAATACGGCGCCGGAGAAATTCTGTTGACCAGCATGGATCGCGACGGGACCAAACAGGGTTACGACGTGGAACTCAATTCAGCGGTGTCCGAAGCCACAACCATTCCGGTGATCGCTTCAGGTGGCGCGGGAACCCTGGAGCACATGTACCAGGGGATTGTAGAGGGAAAAGCCGATGCCGTCCTCGCCGCCTCAATTTTCCATTTCAAGGAAATTACCATCCCCGAAACCAAGCGTTACCTCGCAGACAAGGGCATCACCATCCGGATTTAACCTCCATTTTTTAAATAATTACCCTCCTTATACCAATATAGGGGTAGATTTTGGCCGGTCTGTCTTGACTCACTGCCCAAAATGGGTTACAAACTCCTTTCCCAAAAAATTGCGTGGTTATTCTGAATAACTCGAGGGCCTCTAAATGACTCTTCCGAAAACGTTGATCAAAGCAGCAGCTCTTTTCATATTCCTCACATTGACGACTGGTGTGGGGATTTCTCCCGCCCTTGCAGATAAAATTGAATTCGGTGACGGCAATGCTCTGCAGGGCACCGTTTCTACTCTTGAAAATGGGACGGTGATATTTTCTACAGCCTATGCCGACAAAATTAAAATTCCGGTCGACAAAATCAAAAGCATTTCAACGGATAAAGCGGTCACCATAAAAATGACCAATGACTCGATCCTGACGGGAAAGCTGACCACGCTGGATGACGGAAAAGTGGCCATCATCCTGGAGCCGATCGGAGAAACCGTTCCTATTCAGTGGGATCAAGTAAAAAACATCAACGAACCTCCGGGGGGTTGGTCCGGCAATTTTGCCGCAGGCGGCACGGTTCAAACCGGTAATGTAGAACGAACCAGTGTCAGTGTCGGATTCGACGCCAAAAGAGATTGGGAACATGACCGATTCCAAATTCGTTTTCTCCACAACTATGCCGAAGACACGGGAACCGTTACAGCCCGCAATACTTTTGGCGCCCTCAAATTCGATCACTTTTTCACGGACAGCTTTTTTACCGGGCTGAGCCTAGAATTGCTGAAGGACGAATTCAAGGACCTCAATCTCCGTGCCATTATCGGTTGGGGTTTGGGCTACCGGATTTGGAATGACTCCGTAAAAACTCTCGAAGTGGAAGCGGGAATCACTTACTTCTCGGAAGACCTGGATATGGGAATGGACGATCAATTCATGTCCGGGAGAATTGGGCTAACTTATTCCTATCAACTTCTTGAGAATCTTCTGTTCAAAAACTATCTGCTTTACTATCCCAGTTTTGAGGAGCCTAAAGAATACCGGCTCCGTAATGAAGCCTCTCTGATCTCGCAACTGGGCAAGGGCTGGTCCTTTAAACTAACGCATATATTTGATCAAAACTCCGACCCGGCACCAACGGTTGAAGATAAAGATCAGCAGTTCATTTTTGCTCTTCAGTATACTTTCTAGAAAATTATTGGGAGTGAAAAACGGATCAGGACACACCGTTGTTTTTCAATCGAAGCGATTGTGAGTCCGTGTCGAGGGTTGCCTCCACCCCCAACGGCAGGGTCCACATTTCGTTACCATGTCCGACGGGACAATTCGTTAAAATCGGGATGGAACTCTTCGGTAAAATATCCTGAAAAAGAGAATCCAGTTTGTCACTGAGCCCTTCACCCAACCGGCAGTTGATCATTTCTCCAAATACAATTCCCTTAACCCCCCGGAACTTACCGGCCGCTTTCAATTGCCACAACATGCCATCAATCCGGTAAGCGGGTTCGTTAACGTCTTCAATCAGCAATATGCCATCTCGGGTTTGAACTTCATAAGGAGTTTTCAGGGAACGACACAACAGGGTCAAACACCCGCCGACCAGTTTGCCGCGAGCGGTGCCTTCCTGCAGAACCCGAGTCTGGGGAGCTGTCAAACGACCGCCTTCTTTATCCCCGACCAGGACCTTGCGAAACTGGGTCTTCGAAATCTTCATAGGTTTGCAACCGAAACTGCCCGATACCATCGGACCGTGGAATGGGACCAATCCACATTTTTGAAGCAGGTGGATCAATAACAGGGTGATATCACTGGAACCCACGACCACTTTGGGATTCTTGCGAATGATTTTAGGATCGAGTAAGGGCAGGATGCGATTGACTCCGTATCCCCCACGGGCACAAAAGATGGCTTTGATGTCCGTATTCTGGAACATCACCATCAAGTCATCGGCGCGGTCCTCATCTTTTCCCGCTAGAAAATTGTTGCGGTCATTCACATATCTTCCAAGAACCGGCTCAAACCCCATACCGCGGATAACTCCCAATCCAGTCTCCAAATGTTCCGGGTCGACCGGTCCTGCAGGAGCCACTACCCCGACCATATCTCCCTGCTTCAGTTTTTTTGGGCGTATCAACCGCAGATTTGAGGTTGCCACAGTATCTCCAATAACCGGGTTTCAGAGTGCAACCCTATTATTATAGTCCATAACTGATTGATTTTTAAATTATTAGAACGCCCTTCCAAAATGGGCCTGGACTGAAGAGAAAGAAATGCATCTCGAAATATTTTTTCGGCCAATTGCTAAAGTAATCAATTTTTCTGCCGATAACTCACCTGAGGCTAATAATGCGCGGTCGAGATTAAGGTCTGACCTTTCTGGCCTTTCCGCAGGTACATTAGCGGTGTGACCTGCAATATAACTTAAGTGTTTTTTTTAGAAACGGTGGCAAAAGATGGCGATTCGAATATTTACCAACCTGACTTCCCTGAATGCCCAACGGATTCTGGGTATTAACAATAACCGTCTGGCACAATCGATCGAACGGGTGTCCTCCGGTCTCCGCATCAACCGAGCCAGTGACGATCCCGGCGGTCTGGCGATCGCTGATTCCCGGCAGTCGGACATCCGCGTGCTCCGGCAGGGTTTGAGGAATCTGAATGACGGAATTTCCCTGGTCAACGTTGCGGAAGCCGGACTGAACGAACAAGCCGATATCCTGATCCGCATGCGCGAGCTGGCTGCGCAATCGGCTTCCGGCACCATCACCAATGCAGAGCGGGCCAACCTCCAATTGGAGTTCGTTCAACTGAGGAACGAAATCGATCGGATTTCCAACGCCACCGAATTCAACGGACAGACCCTTCTGGATGGCTCCTTAGACTCCGGTGCCGCCAATCCCATTATCATTCAGTTCGGGCTGGACGGCACCGCCAACAGCCGGTTCAATCTGAATACCGCCGCTGATGTAGATGATGTCGATGCCGTAGGGTTAGGTATCAACCTCCTGGATATCTCTACTCAGGCGGGAGCCACAACGGCTTTAACCACTCTGGATACGGCCCTGAATACTTTGTCCGGCGAGCGTGCCAGCCTGGCGGCGGTGCAAAACCGCCTGACGCGGATTCTTCCCGGTCAGGCTGTCCTGGTCGAAAACCTGACGGCTGCCGAATCCCAGATACGGGACGCGGACATCGCAGAGGAAGTGGCTCTGCTGGCACGCAATCAGATATTGGTGGAGACAGCCACGGCCATGGTCGCTCAGGCCAATATCATCCCCGAGCAGGTGCTCCGGCTTTTGCCTTCCAGTTAACCCTGCAATCAAACCGGACTGCAGTGTAAATCTGTAGGGCCCTGTAAATTGCCCGGTGCAGGAACCGATTGTGCCGCACAAAAAACCGATCTTCACCGGATTATGTAAATCACTGATATTCAATTCATTAAATTCCAGTCTTCTCTCTCCTTCAAAACTACCGCCAAAAAAACATCAAGGAATTCCCCAAACTCCCGATATGAAAGACAAGTGACAGATAGAGGAAGTGCAAACTTCCACCGTCACGCAAGTTTTTTTATCGAGGTTCCGGCATGGAGGCTGGAAAAAACATTGAGCAGTAATCCTAATCAAGGAGGATGACATGGCAGTACGAATTTTTAACAACCTGGCCTCAATCAACGCACAGAGGCATCTGGGAATTAACAACCAGCGCCTGGCCCAATCGATCGAGAGAATTTCCTCAGGGCTCCGGATCAACAGTGCATCGGATGACGCCGCCGGTCTGGCCATCTCTGAAAAATTACGGTCGGACATCCGGGTGCTTCAACAGGGTCTGCGTAATCTGAACGATGGTGTTTCTCTTTTGAACGTCGCGGAAGCGTCGCTCAATGAGATTTCCGACATGATCATTCGTATGCGGGAGCTGGCGGCACAGGCAGCCTCTGGTACGATCGGTGATCCGGAACGGGCTTTGCTTCAGGTGGAAGTTGCTCAGTTGATCGCTGAAATTGACCGAATCGGTAACGCCGCTGAATTCAACGGGCAGTTGTTGTTCACCGGCGCGCTGAATCCGGCCGGACCTCCGGTGATTATTTCTTTCGGCCTGGATGCTACATCAAACAGCCAGATTAACTTGAACACGACATTGAATCTCGGCGGTGCCGGTATTGTGAACGCCACATTCTTTGGGGTGAATGCTATCGATATCTCTACGGCAGCAGGAGCCCAGGCGGCTCTGACCACTTTGGATACGGCGGGCACCGGTATCGATCTCGTGGTTTCCACCCGAGCCAATTTTGCAGCTGTTCAGAACCGTCTCGGCCGTATTATTTCCACCCAGTCCATCACGGTGGAGAACCTGCAAGCCGCCGAATCCCAGATACGGGACGCGGACATTGCGGAAGAAGTGGCTCTGCTCACCCGGAACCAGATTCTGGTTGAATCAGCCACGGCGATGGTGGGACAGGCCAACCTGATCCCGCAGTCGGTTCTTCAGCTACTGAGTTGATCAAGTTTTTTCATTTCTAATTGAAGGCGCCCTTGAGTGTTTCTCAAGGGCGCTTATTGTTTGGCCTTCGCTCCATTTCCTGCTTACTCCTTGTGCTATACTAATTAAGACCTGCCGGTATCTTTGATGATCCGCAATGATCCATGTTTCGACATGCAACTCTTCCCTCCCCGGTAAAGCAATTGGGTCCCGAATCGAAAACCCCGACACACAATATGTTTGAACGGCCGGTTCAGTTGGTTTTGGCGGGCATGGCGGTGATTCTGTTGAGCACCGGCCTCAAGGTCATCTGGAATGCTTATGACGAATGGAACCATGCCGAGGCGCTGGCTGCAAGGAAGCCGGACCGGGCGTTGGACCATTACGAACGCGTCATTCACTGGCATGTTCCGTTCTTATCGCTGAGCGATAATGCGGCCGGGAAAATGTGGAGCTATGCCCTGAACTATGAACAAGAAGGGAACATTGAAAAAGCCCTGAATACCTACCGGGTCCTCCGGGGCGCCTTTTACGCGGCGCGCAGTTTATACACACCCGGCAAGGATTGGATATTCCGGTGCAATGAAAAAATCGCAGGGCTGATGGCCTCCAAGCCAGCTTACTCCAAAACCGAACAGAAACGTTCATATGAAGAAAGAAAAGCTGAGTACCTCAAACTTCTTTCACGTGAAAAACCGCCGCACCCGGAGTGGGCGTTACTGACTGAAATAAGCTTTGCTGGGTGGATTCTCTGTATTTTCCTGTTTATCTTTAAAGGATTCACCGCAACCGGGACTCTCCAGACCCGACCGGCTATACGTTGGGCCGGCGGTTGGTTGGTGTGTTATTGCATTTGGATTTGGGGTCTTTTCCGGGTGTGATGTGGACTTGACCGCCAAGAAAAAAATCGATTAAAATTATTTAATGGAAACGCCGTTTACCCTGTGTTAATTTTCAGATGTTGAATGTATGCCGATAACCTTTAATTCCACCGTATTATTATCCTGCCGGAAATATCCAGAGGAAATCCATGATTGAGGTTGAGCACCTGACCAAGAATTACGGTCCACGGTCGGCAGTGAGAGACCTCTCGTTCCAAATCAACCAGGGAGAAGTGGTTGGCTTTTTGGGACCTAATGGCGCCGGCAAATCCACGACCATGAACATTTTGGCCTGCATCCTCCCGGCCACGCAGGGCAAGGCACGGGTGTGCGGGTTTGATACGTTCGACCAATCGCTGGAAATCCGCAAGACCATTGGCTACCTTCCTGAAACACCTCCGCTGTACCAGGACATGGTGGTATCCAATTTCCTCGAGTTCACGGCAGGACTTCGTGATGTTCCAAAAAGGAAAATATCCTCCGCCGTAGACCGGGTGCTGGAGCAATGCGGACTGGGTGAGGTCCGCCACCGTATCATCGGACGCTTATCCAAGGGGTTTCAACAACGTGTGGGACTGGCCCAGGCCATGATCCACGACCCGAAAATACTTATTCTGGACGAGCCGACGATCGGTCTCGACCCCATTCAGATCATTGAAATCAGAAAATTGATTCAGGAGTTGGGCACCGCACACACGATTTTACTCAGTTCGCACATCCTGCCGGAAGTCACGCAGATTTGCCAACGCGTCATTATCATCAATGAAGGTGAAATTGTCGCCATGGACACTCTGGACGGGCTCAACGCCTCCATGCGTCATGCCCGCCGGCTGGAACTTAAGGTGCGGCACCCGGCCGATGGCATTCAAAGCAAGCTTGAAGGTTTGGACAAGGTCCTCTCGGTTCAAACACGCGGTCAGGACCTTTTCGTGATTGAAAGCGAATCGGACGTGCATTTGCAGGATGAAGTGGCGCGACTCGCTCTGGATCAGCTATGGGGCATTGAAGAATTGAAACCCATGACCATGACGCTCGAGGATATTTTCCTGAAACTGACTACAGAAGAAAAAGAAGTAAAAGAGGTTCAAGTATGAAATCTGTTTTCTGGATTGCCAAACGCGAATTTGGATCATTCTTCTATTCACCAATTTTTTACGTGGTGACCACGGTTTTTCTCGTTTTGTACAGTTTCCTGTTCTTTGCGATCCTTTCCGAATTCAGCCAGTACAGCATGCAGGCGGCGCCTCAGGCAGAGGCGATTCAGAAAGCGGGATACTCGATCAACGCCAACGAAATGGTCATCGTGCCTTCGCTGGGAAATATGAGCATCATTTTGCTGTTTATCATCCCCCTCGTCACCATGCGTAGTTTTGCCGAAGAAAGAAAGAATAAAACCTTCTCCCTGCTTTTATCTTCGCCCGTCCACTTAAGTGAAATCGTCGCCGGAAAATTCCTGGCCTGTTTGGGAGTCGTAACGTTTATGATTCTGCTGTCATCCTACTCTATCCTCTTCATTGGGATGGTGGGACAACCGGAACTGGGACCCATAATCTCCGGTTATCTGGGAGTCATTCTCATGATGGGATGCTACATCGCCATGGGCGTCTTCGCTTCTTCATTGACGGACAATCAGATCATTGCGGCGGTCATCGGTTTCGGCCTGGCTTTATTCATGTGGGTATTGGAACTTCCAGCCCAGAACTCGGATTCCGGTATCGGGATGATTCTGAAAGAAATCTCCCTGAGAAGTCATCTCGAGCCTTTTCTGAAGGGAATCCTCGATACCAAAAACATTGCTTATTATCTTTCTTTCATGGCGTTCATTCTGCTGATCACTCACCAGGTACTCGATTCCCGGAGATGGAGGTGACGCCATGAAGCAATTATCGCCCTTTGCAGGCTGGACGGCCCTGATTCTCGGATTCGCGGCATTGATCCTTTTCCTGTTTCTTCCCGAATACACATTAGGGATATTGACCACAGCCGCTGTCGCAGCGATCAACGCTGTCTTCTTTTTGGTCACGAGCTGGAAAGAAGTACTGCACGCCCTGAAAACCCGAACAGCCCTGTATGGTATGAACGCCACAGTGGTCATTTTTGTGGTTTTGGGTATCTTGATCGGTATCAATGTCATTACACACCACCATAAACTCACCTGGGATCTTACGGAAACCTCGGTTTACACGCTGTCCCCGCAAACCCGGAAGATCACGCAGAACCTGCCGAGAAAAGTCAAAATGACGGCCTTCTTTCAGATCAACAATCCCGGCCGCAACGAGTTCGAACAACTGATGGACGGATACAAGGAACTGACAGACCAAATCGAAGTGGAACTGGTCGATCCGGTCCGCCGGCCCGCAGTCGCGAAACAATATGGGATCACGACCGCCGGCACGGTCATATTCGAAAGCGGAGAACAGACCACTAAGGTAAAAAAAGCCACGGAAGAGAATCTGACCAACGGATTGTTGCAGGTCACCCGGGATGAGCAAAAGAAAATTTATTTTTTAAGCGGTCATAAGGAAAAAAGTGTCGGGGATAATGGCAAAAGTGGATACTCTCAAGCCAAAAAAGCACTGGAAAGGGACCACTATAAGGTAGAGGAACTACTCCTTCTGCAAACCGGCAAGGTACCGGAGGACGCCAACGTTTTGGTCATCAATGGGCCGGAGAAAGATTTTCAGAAATCGGAGATCGATGCGATCGATACGTATCTCAATCAGGGCGGCGCGGTTCTATTGCTGCTGGACCCACAGCAGGATTTCGGATTGACGGAATTTCTGGGGCAATGGGGAGTCGACATCCGCGATGACTTGGTGATCGATCCTCTCGCCAAGCTATTTGGTGCAGACTACACCACTCCCATCATCAGCCAAATCTCCGATCATCCGATCACCCGGGACATGGGACAGCAACTCATCTATCCCATGCTTCGTTCCGTATCCGCCATCACCACGGAATACTTGAAGACAACACAGCTCCTGTATTCCGGACCCAAGAGTTGGGCGGAAAAAGATTATAAATCCGGAAAAGTCCGGCTTGATCCAGGGATCGATCTCGAGGGCCCCGTGTCGGTAGCCGTTGTGGCTTCTAAAGAAATCCGGCCTGCCGTCAAGCCTGAGTCCAAACCGGAGGCCTCTTCTGGAACTCAAACATCCGACCCTCCCGCTCCTACGAAGAAAGCGCATCTGGTTGTGGTGGGCGACTCGGACTTTGCCAGCAACCAGTTTTTCAGTTTGTACGGCAACAGCGATTTTTTCCTGAATACCGCTTCCTGGCTGGCAAAGGAAGATAACCTCATTTCTATCCGGCCACGGACCCGAAAATGGAGCCCGATCACGCTTACCGATACCCAGGGGAATCTGATTTCCATGTTGGGTATCATCGTATTCCCCAGTCTGGTGCTCCTGACCGGTTTCGGGGTTTGGTGGAAAAGACGATCTCTATGAAATTCCGCGGCACCCTCTGGAACACGCTTTGGCTGATCCTCATTTTGATCGGTCTCTTCCTCTACCTGGCTTTTGTCGAAAGTCCCGAAGCAGAGAGGAAGGACGCAGAAGAAACCCGATCCAAGCAGGTATTGCATTTTAAGGTGGAAGAGGTAAAAGCGTTTGACCTGATTAAACCCTCCGGAACAATCAAAATTCAGCGCAATCCCGAAAATTCCCTCTGGGATATCACACGACCCCAAGCCCTCCGGGGAGAAGACGGTGTCATCAATCAGTTGCTTCTAACCTTGGAAGAAGCCAGAATCAGCCAGGTGGTGGACGAGGAACCGAAAGATCTTGCGGAGTTTGGATTGAAAAATCCGTCGCTGCAAATTGCACTGCGCCTCAAATCCGGGGAGTCCAAAACGCTGCTGGTGGGAGACACCAGTCCTATCGGCCATGACACCTACATCAAATTGGCAGATAAAAAACGCGTGGCCCTTTCTTTTCTGGACAAAAATCTGCTCAATTCATCACTGAATGATTTGCGCAGTAGAAACCTGCTCGATTTCGCAACACGCGACGTTACCGCAGTGGATCTCAAGCTTAACAAGCAATTCCAGCGTTTTGTGAAGGAAGGTGAACATTGGAAACTGACCGCACCGGTCAATGTCCAAGGCGATGACGATGAAATCTTCAATTTTCTGGATAGTGTACGGACCGAACGGATCGAAGACTTCATCTCTGAAGCACCGAAAGATTTGGATTCTATAGGACTTAAGTCCCCTCACATCCTTCTTAACATCCAAGCGGATAAAGCCAAGCAATCATGGACTCTTAAAATCGGTAAGTTGCGCGACCAGCAATCTTATTACGCGCAGCGCGGCAAACCCGAGAACATAATTTCCGTTTCGAAAATCCTGGTGCAAACTCTTTCCAAACATCCTCTCAGTTTCATGGAGAAATCTCTCGTATCTTTTAAAGATGAGGATATTACTGCCATCGAGAGTCGGGATGGGGGGGAAACCGCCCGCGTGGTTCGTGATTCCGATCATAAGGAACAGTGGGCATTCGCAAACCCCGGGAACGGAGCAGTCGACTCCGCCGCAATCAACACGCTTTTGTTCGACCTTCAAGAGGCGCGTATCCATAATTTCGCACCGAGCAAAAATTTGAAATCGTTTGGATTAGATGCTCCTAAAAAAGAGCTGACTATTTTTAAAGAGGACGGATCAAAAATCACGCTTCAACTGGGGAACAACGACAAAAACAAACATTATTATTTCATCACCCGCAGCGTGGACCAAACTATTTTCGATTTGGATACCGAAACGGTTAACAAAGTTTTTCGCAGTCCCGACGATTTCAAGGACAAAAAACTGCTGAAATTCGATCCAGAACAAGTGACCCGTATCAAGATCGAATACCCGGGCAAGACCTTCGAGCTGGACAAACAGGATAACCAATGGGTAATGGTCCGCCCGGAAGAGTTGGATGATCTCAAACCGTTTGTCGGGAAAGATATTTTATGGACGTTGAGCAATCTGGAATATGAGAAAAAGTTAGATTCCAAAAATGTTCTGGAAGAAACAGGATTGGAGAAACCTCAGTTGGTCCTCACTCTGCAGGACAGCAGCAGCAAAACCCTGGGACAACTTAAGATCGGCCAATCCTTAAAGAACCAGCCCCTCGTATACAGTCAGCGGATCGGCGACCCCACCCTGTACCCGATCAAGGACCGCACCCTGAGCGAGATTCCCGACTCGCTCGAGCGATTTCGGAAAAAGGCAAACTGATCCAACCTAGACAAATAAGCCAATTCGGTCTAATTATTCTCTAAAATCCCCCGTGCTTTTAAAATCAAAGGGTTAACTTTAATTTAATTTTTTATGGCCTGTTTAGGGCTATTTTATTGCACTAAGCCTCCCGGATGACATCATTCTGCCTACGCCCCATTATATGGCCAAGAGCCTGAATTTTGACCCCTACATCTTGTGGTTGTTATTTATTGTAAATGAAACCCAAATCCACGCAACTTGTAACCTATTGATTTATAGTAAGTTATTTATACGATTTTGAGTTTTTCATTTATCCGCTTGACACTCCACAATATATAGTGGTACTTTCTCACAGTCACACAATATAAAGGATTCTTAATTTTTACCCTAATTCTGTACTCGTTGGATCAACCTCAGATCATTTGGAACCGAATGACCGGACACACGATTCAAAATACAGATTTTCCCTGCCCCACCCGGCGGGTTACTTTAAAGACGTCTTCCTTGTCCCCTACGTATCTTTTAAACCTCAAGAGGTTTGAGGTACAGGTAATGCCCCATCCTAAATCCCCAAATGTATTGAGCGCCGGCCGAGACCTGCATACACAATCGGCAAACAAGCTCATTCCAAGCGGCGTTAGGTGGAAGCGTTTTTTACGGTCAGCGTTCATTCCTTTGGGAGCGAACCAGGGTCGAAAAGTAACCCGCCACCCTTTCGTTAGTTCGCCCCGTCGGCAGTGTAAGGGTACACATGCTATGACTCTTCCATTGCAATCCTGTTTTCTGCCAGGGACAGGACGGTCGTCTGAGCTCAAAGGGCCTGACCAGCCCGCGCATCAACCTTCCCTTGCGTCTTCCGACGGGGCTTCTCTATATTAAGATGGACATACTCGACGAATCGAAAACCGTTTGCCGGGTGACAGGAGGGTTCACCCCCTCCTACGCCTACCCCGGTGATGCCGGCGCGGACTTGTGTGCCGCAACAGATTCTGTCATCCCTGCACGTGGGAAGATGCTGGTTTCCACCGGAATCCGCCTCGCTTTGCCGGAAAACCATGTCGGCCTGATCTGGCCGCGCAGTGGCATGGCCGTCAAGCACGGCATCGATTGTGGCGCCGGGGTGATCGACTCCCAGTACCGCGGCGAAGTGAAAGTCCTTCTCTTCAACCATTCCGATGGCGAGCACTTTATCAAACAAGGTGACCGCATCGCCCAAATCCTCATCCAAAAAGTCGAGACCGTAGAATTTCTGCCGGTTGACAATCTTGACGATACGAATCGATCCGGTAACGGTTTTGGTTCCTCGGGTTGACCCCTTCTCTTCTCCATATTCCGCCACTTGATTTTTCTACGCCCGCAAATTAAATTAATTTAGATAGTTTGGTTTTAAATTTTTCGGTGCGGTTATGAAAATTCAAATCAACCAATCTGAAATCGAACTGATTCAGGGCGACATCACTGAAAGCGATACCGACGCCATTGTCAACGCCGCCAATGAACAACTGATCCTGGGTGCGGGAGTGGCCGGGGCAATCCGTATCAAGGGAGGGGCGTCCATCCAGGAGGAATGCAGCGTTATCGGTCACTGCCCGGTGGGCGAAGCGGTCATCACCGGTGCGGGGAACCTGAAAACAAAACACGTTATCCACGCGGTTGGACCCCGTCAGGGTGAAGGCGATGAAGAAGAGAAACTAAAAAACGCCACACTCAACAGCTTAAAAGTGGCGGAAGAAAACAAACTGAAATCGGTCACCTTCCCGGCAATCAGTACCGGCGTCTTCGGATTCCCTGTTGATGCCTGCGCCCGTATCATGCTCTCCACAACCACAGAGTACCTTTCCAAAAAAACCAAGTTGAAACGTGTCGTGTTCGCACTCTTCGATGACGAAAGCTTGAAAACCTTCAAAAATCAACTAAAGAAATTGTAGTTTTTATAAGAAGTAATCTTCTTCTTCGGGAGTGTGGGGAACGAGGGCGTCGAGTTTTTCGGGGTTCTTGATGAGATCCTCGAACCACCAGTTGACGTGGTTGTAGAGGCAAGTCACGTTTTCACATTCCTTGGTGGCGTTGAAGTCGTGGATCATACTGGTGCAGGTATCGCGCACACCAGCATAACCCTCGGAATCTGCGTAGCCATCCTTCTCGCCGAGTTTGCCGTGCGGCTGGTTGCGGTACACCGGACAGTTGTAGGTTCCGAGCGGACTCAGGATCTGGCGAAAAAACTGCATGTGGCATCGCTGCGGCTGGCCGATGTTGTCGGTTGATTTTTCACCGCTCAACAACATCTTGAGATTGGTGGTACGATAAATTTTGAATGCGTCGTCTTCGAGCGCGGAAGCCTTGTCCAACTGTCCGCTGATCACCTTGACGATTTCCTTGTACCGCTTATCCGATGCTTCGAGATCGATCACTTCCGCATTGTTGATCTCCGCACGGGTCAGGAACGGCTTGAAGGCGATATAGTCGAATTGATTGCGCTTGGCCAATTCAGCGGCCTCTGCCATCTCGTGCATGTTCTCGACAATGTTTTCGTCGAAGATGTGAGCGCCCTGCCAGGTCACGATATACGAAAACCCGACTTTGAAACTGGAGTTGACCTTCTTGAGATCAGGGATGTGCGAACAGATTTCCTCCAGCGTGATTTTGAGCTTCGGCAGGTGCATGGCCTGAAACGTCGGATCAGTCCCCGAATCCAGCGACAGCCGTACCCAGTCACCTTCGTCCAGGCAATCGGCGATACTGACGATTTTTTTATTGCCCGCTCCGTTGGAAACAATCGACACCTGCAGTCCCAACTTTTTCATGAAGCGGATGGTCTCCTCGAACTTTGGATACGTGGTCGGCTCACCGCCACCGATAACGATGACGGATTTAAGTCCCTTCTCGGCCATCAGCTGTAACGAATCGAGTAGACGCTGGTGATCGTACCGGATATTCAGGTTGAGAATTTCCTTGTCGACGCAATGATCACAGGCATAGTTGCAGGCAGTGGTGAGGTCGAGATTGATGGACACCGGCGCGAAATCTGGCATGGCTTCCGGATTGCGGTTTTCACCACTCGCCAGCCATTTCACGTATTCTTTCACCCGTGGCAGGGTATCCGGCTGCCGGAGTTTGGCTGCGAAATCGTGGATGGAAGACAACGCAACTTTCTGTTTTTCAGCGGTATTCATACCTGGAGATTCTCCACTATATTCTTTAAATCGATCATGGATGCGATCATTTGTTTTTTATCAGTGGGCTGCCCTCTTTCGAAGTCGCCCAGAAAGTTCCGGATGCGTTTCTTCAACGGATCTTCCAGAAGGGCTTCTTTCCCCGACTCGCCGGTAAACTTCATTTGATATTCGGGAAGTTGGATGGACCGCCGCACGGCATGACCGTTGATGGCATAACCCGCCGGACGCGGACTTTGTGGAGTTTGAACCAACTCCACAACGACTTCAAGACATCCGGCGCCATGCCGGTATTCGAAAGAAATCCTCAACTGTTCGGGATTTTTGGTAACCGCACGGGGATTCTGAACCTCACCGATGCCCGTTAAACAGTGTACCATGCTCAGCACGTGAGGCAATGAGTCGATCACCATATTTATGCCGGAAGCCGCCGGTCCCATGAGCATCTCGAACCGTTCGACCGGTTGACCCTTCACTTCCGGGTAAAGTGAATAGTATTCGTCGAGTGTTTCCGGCCATTGGGTCACCAGTTGCAACAGTTGTCCGTCTCCGCAGAATGGATCGACGAGGCGTTCCACTTCATTCGGGTCCACCGGCTGGCCATCATCCCAGAACAACGGTTTTTCACACAAACAGGAAATACCGGATGCCGCCACGATCTCCAAATGCTGATGGTGCACACCGGTGGGAGACGCGATGACGACGATTGTCGGATTCGCGTTTTCAATAGCGGATTTTAAATCCGTGTATCCCTGTGTGGAAATATCGTACTGCTGTTTCAAGTGACGTGCCGTGTCTTTCACCGAGTGGGACGAAGTGCCGACGATCCCGCATATCTCCGCGCCTTGTTCGTGAAAACATCTGGCGATGAACTCACCGAGTCCCTGTTTACGCCGTCTGGCTCCGAGTATCAGTACCCGATGACCGCTCACCGGCACCTCCTTGATCCAAAATTTGTTGAACGGAGTGGAACACTTTGTCGGGCGTCATGTCGATCATGCAGGGATGATCGATGGGACACACTTTCTTGTGGCAGGGCACACAGGGTAAGTCTTCACGCAGGATGACCGTCTGTTCCAAGTGACAGTTCGTGTGGCGTGGATCGGTCGGTCCCATCAACACCACTACCGGCTTGCCGAACGCTACTGCGTAATGGCGCGGTCCCGTATCATTGGTCACCAGCAGATCCATCCGCCGGGCCAGGGCCTTCAAGACGCCGAGGTCGACCTTATCCGGGCCGGTATTGATGATCTCCGCCTGCGAAGTTTGAACGATTTCATCCGCGATGGCATCTTCACCGGGACCCACCAGAAGCAGCAGTTTGCTCGGATACCGGTTCTGGATGAATTCGGCCAGTTCCGCAAAATATTTCGGCGGCCAGCACTTGGACGACCCAAACTGCGCGCCGGGGTTAAGCGCCACCACGCGGTCGCCTGCGGTGATCCCATACTGCTTCAACAACTGTTCTCCCCGCCCCGATTCCTCATCGGTCAAATACAGATGTGGAGTAATGGAGCCCTCAATTTTCAGTCCCATCCATTTCAGGAGTTCGAGATAGTAATCCGTCATCGGCACCGGCTGGTAGCGTCCGTTTTCCTTGAGCGGGTCCGGTCCCTTGACCCAAAATTTTCTAAACCCCCGCCGGTAACCAAAAATGTTTTTTGCTCCAGCCCACTGTACGGACAAAAATGAACGAAACGAATTGGGCAAAAGAATGGCGAGATCCGGCGACTCGTCACGGATCGCAGACGCCAGCTGCCGCATTCCGCTTAAGCCTTTGTCGTGGCAAGGAATCAACCGGTCGATATCAGGATGCCCCGCCAGGATTTTGGCGGCATATTTTCGAACCGCGACCACGATACGTGCTTTCGGATAATTGTTTTTGAGGATGCGGATGACCGGTTCGGCCATCACCACATCTCCCACCCAGTTGGGAAAGCGGATCAGAATCCTCTCGACGGGATCGCTCATATCATTGTTTCAGTTTAGCCAGGATATCGGTGGTGCTGTGGTCTTTGGCGTCGCCGACGGTGACCACCTCACCGCCGTAGGCTTTGACGATGGGATATTCCGGCATCTGTTCCAGACGGTCGGCATAGTCCGTTCCCTTGGTGTGGATGTCGGGTTTCAGCAATCCACACAACGCACCGGGATGATTATCCTCCAACGGTACTACGTAATCGACCGCTTCAATGGCAGATATGATTTCCATCCGTTCGTAATCCGGGTTGACAGGATTGCGGTCCGGCTTGATGCGCTTGACCGATGCGTCGGTATTGATGGCCACGACAAGGATGTCCCCCAGCGCCTTGGCGCCGAACAGGTAGCGCAGGTGCCCGACGTGGAGAAGCTCGAAGCAGCCGTTGGCGAACACCACCTTGCGTCCCGCCTTGCGGTGCTCATCCAGCACGGGAACCAGGTCGGCTGGGTTGGAGTAAACTTTTTTTGGATGCGGGGGAATCACCGGATCGCTCACACGGACTCCTGAAGGCGAGTTCACTTAAAAAACCTATTTTAAATGAATTTTTGTCCGGGGCCTACACCTAAAGTGAGCGAAATAACGGAATTTCATGCTCCATTGAGTCCCGGTCCATCAGAGGCATTCCAGCGCACCACATCCCCCACCGGATGCCGGTAAGCTCGTGGCCGCGGCGCATCTTTCTGATGGCCCAGCACAATGATCATGACAGGAATCATGTTGGGTGTCAGCTTCAGCAGAGTGGAAACCGCTTCCGGATCGAAGCCGATCATGGGTCCTGTCGCCCATCCGCGGTCGGCCGCACCATACATCAGCGACATCGCGGCCAGCGAGGCGCTGCGAATGGCTTCATCGCGTTGCAGTTGTTCTTTGCCTTCATAGAAATCATGGATCATCGGCAGAACTTTTTTCTGAACTTCAGTGGGTACTTCATCATAAATTTTTGGAGCGTCTTTATACCCATCCAATCGACCGCACACCAGAATGGAGACGGAACACTCCTCTACCTGCGGTTGACCCCACGCCGCTTCCCTGAATTTCTTTTTCATTTCAGGTTCCTTGACCGCGATGAAAGTCCAGTGCTGAAGGTTGAACGAACTGGGACTCAGGACCACTTCATCGAAGAGTTCTTTGAGCTCGGCATCGCTGATGGCTTTTTCAGGATCATAGGACTTGACACTGCGGCGTTGCTGAACAATTTTCTTAAATTCCATAATTTCTTCCTTTCTGAGGCTGCTTTATGAATTAAAAATTGAGCGGCGCTTTTATCTGCCATCTTTATATAACGGATAATCCACTTTGGCGGGAACTTCGATCAGGGCGATACGGAGCGGATGGTCCTTGTCCGCTTGAATGGAAACCTTTCCCGTCTCTCCCGCGTGGACAACGGCAAAGTATCGGGGTTCCAGGTAATGTTTGCTCAGTGAAGATTCATCCACCAGCACCCCCTTGCCTTCGATCACCATCAGGGCCAACGTACGGTTGATTGCCAGGTCACGCTTATGACTGTGTCCCGGCTGAATAAGGATGTCCTGCATGGCGGCTTCCGCCTCAATGGTAACTGGCGCCCCTTCGCCGATGATCTGCTTGACGGTGATGCCGTCCTGAGTTAGAGCGGGAAAATCTTCGTGGGCAAATTCCCGGTACGTCGGTTTCTGGAGAATACTTTGCCTGAGATTCGGCTCGAACCAGATCTGGAAAAACTCATTGTTGTCCGCCACCGTTTCTTCTTCATGAGAAACCCCCGAACCGGTTTGCATCACCTGCGCACCGCCGGCTTTCACCCGGCTTTTGGTTCCCAGTGTGTCGTAATGACCGATCTCACCTTCAATGGCATAGCTCATAATCTCGAACGCCTGATGCGGGTGCAGCGCAATCTTGCCGTATCCCTTCGCGGTCGCCCACGCCCAATAGAACAACGGACCCGTATGGTGTACCTGCGGTCCCTCTCCGGGAAAACCAATGGGCTTGATTTCGGTGATGCGCCCGCCGTCGAACTGCCCGACTCCCTGCGCTTCAGGCGGATAAATCTTAATGTCAAGTTCATTCCTGGTGGTTTTCATGGTGCTTCCCTCTAATGATGTTGTTACTTGTATTGATAGCCCGTCACTCCACCCATTTGATCTCTATCTGATGGCCGTCCGGATCAAAAAAATACAACGATTGATTACGCGGTTCGCCGTCCATCTTGACGCCGCTGTCTTTCAAGGTCTGTGTGATCTCATCCATCCGGCTGGCCGGAGCGGAAAACGCATAATGCAGATACCCGTCATCGGTCATGATCTTTTGACCGGTTTTAAAATCGAGATCCGGCGATTCGAACAAGGCAATCGCCACATTCCCGGCATCCACTTCCACATGCTTCAATCCACCGCGAGTTTCTGTCCGCATGATGACGGGGAATCCCAGAATACCGGTGTAAAAGGCTTCCGCCCGTTCCATATTGCTCACGTTCATAGCGAAATGGTTGATGCCGTCGAGCTGTATAGGTGCTCCCTTGGTTTGGGAATTGGACTTTTTATTCATGATGTCACCTCTGATTTGAGTTCTACACGATGCTTCCTGATCAATATAGAGCATAGATTGTGCCAAAAGCATAAAATATAGACCTCCTTTATTTGCAATAAGTTATCAAAAACCACCCCCAGCCAAGTTCATACGAAATTGAGTAGTTAGCGATATTAAGTAGCTTAAATACGAATTTGCGTATAAACTATTGGCCTAATCAGGGGACACCCGATGGCTAAAAAACTAAAAAATGAAAATGATCCGGGACTGGCCCAGTTCACGATCGAACGGGCGGACGATGCGATTCTCTGGCACGATTGCAATGCGCGGATTCAACATGTCAATCCGGCTGCCTGTGAATTGTTGGGTTACTCTCGGGAAGAGCTCGTGGGCCTGACCATCCAGGACATCAACCCGAGTTCCACTCCCAAAACCTGGGCCAAGTTCTGGAAGGAGTTGCGGAAGAAGCAAGTTATGGTGTTCGAGGACGACCACCGCACCCGCGATGGAAAAATAGTTCCCTTGGAGACCAAGGTGAATTTTATCGAATTTGAGGGCCGGGAGTATGCAGTGTCGTTCAGCCGGGATATCTCTGAGCGCAGAAAAATCGAGGAAGAAAAATCTCAGGCCTACCGGGAAATCTGCCGTCTGCGGGAACAGCTGGAGCTGGAAAACGAATACCTGCAGGAAGAGGTTTCAGAACTGCGTACATTTGGCGATTTTGTCGGACAAAGTCCCGCCCTGCAGAACATTCTCAGACAAATCGAAATGGTTGCTCCGACGGATGCCGGCGTTTTGATCACCGGTGAATCAGGCACCGGCAAAGAACTCATTGCACATGAAATGCATAAGCGGAGCCATCGCAGTACACATCGCATGATTCGGGTGAACTGCGCGTCGATTCCCAGGGAGCTTTACGAAAGCGAATTTTTCGGCCATGTCAAAGGCGCGTTTACCGGAGCCGTGAAAGACCGCGCCGGGCGATTCGAACTGGCACACGAAGGAACCCTGTTTTTGGATGAGGTCGGCGAAATACCCCTCACGCTCCAAAGCAAGTTGCTGCGGGTGTTACAGGAAGGCACATTTGAGCGGGTCGGGGATGAGAAAACCCGAAAAACGGATGTTCGGATTATCGCCGCCACCAATCGCGATCTCAAACGGGAGGTAGATGAAGGGCGGTTTCGCGAAGATCTGTTTTACCGGTTGAATGTATTTCCCATTGAGGTACCGCCCCTCCGCAAACGCAAGGAAGATATTCCATTGCTGGCCGCTCATTTTCTGAAACTAACCGCCATAAAGCTGAATCATCCGAAACCGAAACTCAGCCAAGCCAACATGAACCAACTGCAAGCCTACCACTGGCCGGGTAATGTCCGTGAACTACAGAATGTGATCGAACGTGCGATCATTACTTCACAATCCGACAGGCTACGTTTCAATTTGCCGGGAAGCCAGGCACCACGAAAGACACCACTCTCCACCCATAAAGAAAAAAGAGATGAGGAGGAGCCCAAAGTGCTCACCTTTGAGGAAATCAGGCAACTGGACCAGGACAATATCCTGGCAGCCCTCAGGCAAACCGGGGGCCGAGTATTTGGAGCAGGGGGCGCCGCCGAACTTCTTGATACCCCTCCAACCACCCTGGCATCCCGGATCAAAAGAATGGGTTTAAAGAGATAGCCCTCTAATTCACTGCTACCGGACTACTGCCCCCTTCCTGTTTCCCACCCTTTCAAACTTGGACATATATCCAATTTTTTCTTCCACAATACCTTTCCCAAAATCCCAGAAAAATTTAAAAATTGACTCAGATTTATTCAAAATATTTTTCATTTTTTTCTCAGAATTTTCCATATTTTTAAATTAAATTAATAAAATCAAATAGTTATATGAATAAAATAAATTATACAATTATTTAGATTTATTGTTGACAAATCTAGATATTTGTCTAATATTGTACTTAGACATTGTGTCTAATTAATAAATCTGATAATTTAAAAACTCAAACAAGGAGATTCAAAATGAAATCCATGACAATCATCCAAACTTTGACAGCCGCAACCGCCAGTTTGTTTCTGTTCGCCAACATGGCATCCGCCCACAGCGAGCACGATCACTCCAAACTCTCTCTTCAATGGAAATTTTCCAAAAAGGTTGAGGCCAAGATTCAATCCCGCGGAACCCTGCAGGAAAACGGCTATTACGTGGGGCTCTCATCTCATGAGCAAAAAACTATGGAACACTATGGCATCCGAGACGGCAATATCTTCACCGCCCAGGTGGATGGAGTCAACGCTTACGTCAAACGGACCTCCGGAGGTATTCAAATCATGGACAGCGGAATGATGAATATTGTTGCCCTGGAGCAGCTCCCGATTCGAGACTTGAATTGGATTTCCCGGATTTCTACCGGTAGCGCCAGCCATTCAGGACACGATCATGCCATGACGCCTTACGAATGGTCTTTCGGTGAATCGACCCAGAACCGAATTGCTGATCGCTTGAATGTTAAAGGGACGGTTTTTGTCGGACTCACCAAGTTCGAGCAGAATGTACTGAGCAACTATAACATCAAAGTTGGAAATCGGTTTCATACCGTGATCGATGGACAAACGATCATGGCGGAGCGCACCAGCGGCGGTTTGAAAATCATGGATCTGTCCAACAATGAAGTGGCTCAAATGAACTCGAATCAAACCAATATGTAAGAAGACCTATTTTTAGCAACCTTTATCTGGATACCAATTATGTTAGCAGCCGTAGAAAATCAGAACGAAAGTTTACTCACAATCGGAGAACTTTCAAGAAGGACCGGGATCAGCACGCACACCCTGAGAATCTGGGAGAAACGCTACGATTCACCGAAGTCAATCCGGTTGCCTTCGGGGCATCGGCGTTATCTCCCTGAGGAAATCGAACGGTTGCGAGCTGTTGCCCGGACCATCAAGTTGGGTTTTCGTGCGGGTAAAGTTGTGGGCGGTACTTTGGAGGAGTTGCACAACCTCATGGGTTTTGAATCGAAACGCTCCTCCAAGGTGTCGCCTTCTACTCAATCTGATTTTCTGCAAGACCAGTATGATTCCAAAATCAATCAATGGATTGATTGGATCAGTGAATACGATGAAGAAAATTTAAATTTTGAAATGCATCAGGAATGGGGACTGCAGGGACCCTTGGCGTTCATCACTAATCTGGCGGCCCCATTAATAAAACAAATTGGAGATCGTTGGGAATGCGGCGATCTCTCAGTGGCTCATGAGCATTTTGCAACCGACATATTGAGTAACTTCCTGGGTAACCATTGGCGTCGTCAGAATGAACGTAAACACGGCAAAACTGTAATTCTTGCGACACTTCCGGGAGAAAGTCATATTCTGGGTCTTCAAATGTGTGCGGTGGTGGTATCGACCACCGATTGGAAGATCGTTTCATTGGGATTGGACACACCGGAAGAGGACATGGTTAAGGCGGTGAATCAGTGTGGAGCCCCGTTGCTATGCATCAGTGTTTCCGGTTGGTACGGGGTTTCCCGCGCCAAGCCTATTTTGTGGAGACTCCGAAAGCAGTTAAGTTCCAAAACGGATATTGTGGTGGGAGGTGGCGGTGCTCCTGAGAATCTCGGCGGAACAAAGGTTATCAGTGATTTCAGCCGCTTTTATCAGTCGCTCACCGATCCGTCGAAATCATAAACTCTTTTTAGAGCAGAAAGGACAACTCTCATGTTCTACGAAGTTCGAATATTCAATCCCAAAGGCAACCTGAAGAAGGTTGTTTCACCACGGGAGCTGAGCAAAGCTTATTGGAATTCATTCAATAAAACTCAACCTGCGAAAATGGAGTCGTTAATTCTACTGCGTGAATACAAAAAGCAAATCAATTCGGCGGATTATCATTCTGGCAACCAGGCTTAGTTTGACGATCCATTGGATGACCTAGGACAACGCAGAAGGTGAAATTATGAATACAAAAAACACGGCCGTTTTGTTAGTGGGTCACGGAGGCTGGCCCTCCGATTGCCCGGAAGAACTGGCGGGAAAGTTAAAACGGCTTGAAAATAAACGAAGAAAAGAAAACCTGCCTCCAAGCGAAGAGGAATTGGATCTGGACAGCATTGTCAGAGCCTGGCCCAGAACTCCGGCAACGGATCCTTATAAATACGGACTGGAGTCGCTGGCCTCCCGATTGGCTGAACGCCTGAGTTTCTATTCAATGGGATTGGCTTATAACGAATTTTGCGATCCCACCATAAAGAAAGCGGCAAGCCGCCTGGTTCAAGAGGGAGCGAATACCATCCTTATTATATCGACCATGTTCACTCCCGGTGGCTCCCACTCCGAAAAGGAAATCCCAGAGGAGATGGATCAACTCAAACTGGAATTTCCTGATGTTGAGTTTGTCTATGCCTGGCCCTTTGACATGGACCGCGTAGCGGGAATGCTGGCCGAACACGTTTCAGATTTTACCAATAATCTTTCCGTGAGGTAACGGACGATGTGGAAATCCATCTATAGGTATTCATTGATCGCTGCCTTCTTGGTTTCAACAGTGGCTTCCCCGGCATGGGCTTTGGATTGGCGTGACCCCGAATGGACGGACCTCGGCTGTCCCTCCAGATTATCCGGTGATTGGTTTCCATCAACCCACTCTCCCTACGCCGGCTTGAAGATTGAATTCAAAACCAATGGAGCAGCCTTGTCCTCAAAAAAGTACAGCGACATGTTTTTTGCTTTTTATCCAAACCGGAAAGGCGAACAATTTTTGAATTTGAAACGAGTGTCTGAAGATCCTGCCTCTTTTCCCAGATATCTGAAAATCCGTCCCCACATTGCTGTTCAAAGTATTTCAGAGGGGAAAAGATACACCCTATGCAAGATCAAGGTGTTTTTGTTTGAATCCAAACAAAAAGCTGACCAAATGTCTTATTTGAGTTGGGATATTTATTCAACAATCGATTCTAATGAGGTGCGCAATGGGAATTGAAATTATTCATATTCTGGGTCTGATCCTGGTTGCTCTGGTCCTGGGCGGGATTATGTTTTTCGCATGCATCATGACTCCTCTGGTATTCACCAAGCTTCCTCCGGACATCTCCGGTCCTTTTATCAGGGAAGCGTTTCCTGTTTACAGCCTGGCTATGGCCGCCCTGACTTTTTTAGCGGGAGCCCTTTTCATTGGGACACAGAATTCGGTACTTTTGTTTCTGGTCTTCGCCCTGTTTATCTTCGGATGGAAAGTACTGATGCCGATAATCAACAAGTACAGGGATGCCCAACTCGCCGGGGACACTTCATCTGCAAAACCATTTGAGCGGTTGCATCGTGCCAGCGTCTTATTGAACACGGCTCAGCTGATAATGGTGGCTTTCGTCTTTGTCAGACTGATCAGTTAACAGTCTTCCGGACCCCGCCGAGGCACAAAAACCGTTGATTTTAAACATTTAAATGCCTCACAACCGCTTCTCGGAAACCCAGTTGAACAGCGCACTATAATTTCACTGAAAATCCAAGTATAATGTGTTGCTTGATTGATTTCCGGAACCTGAATAAAAGGACCCTACAGTGATCAAAGGCTTCAAGGTCATGACATTTCATCACACGCCGAACCCTGAGGCGGCCCAGTTCATCATGAGCGGGGATGTGATGAAAAAAGGCACCAAAACATTTTCTTCACCCGAGTTGTCCAAGGGCGATCCTCTAGCCGAAGCTTTGTTCCAAATCTACGGCGTGGAAAATGTGTTCATCAAGGAAAACTTTGTGACCATCACCAAATCACCGGTTGTGGCGTGGACCACTGTGATGGAACCCATTCAAAATGCCCTGGAGCAACACACGACCTTTTATGAAACCTGTGATGAAGACGCCCAGTCCGCACCCGAGACTTCCAACATACTTGAAAAAGTGGAAGTCGAAGATTTTCCGAGTTTGACCGACGCACAGAAATCCGAAGTGATCGACGCCATGCTGGACCATGCTGTCCGTCCTGCGCTGGCCAATGACGGCGGCGGTATCACTCTGTTGGGCGTGGAGGGAAATATCGTTCGAGTCCACTATCAGGGCGCCTGCGGTACCTGCCCCAGTTCCACCACGGGAACGTTGGAGTTCATAGAAAATTTCCTCAAGGACACCCTCAGCAAGGACCTGAAAGTCGAAAGCGTCGATACCTCTACCGTTTAAATCCACTTGCTGTGTACTTCCGGCGGCCGGAAGTTTTCCACAAACTCAATCGCTTCTTCCGGTGACTTGACCAACGCGTACATCTTCAGCGTCTCTTCTTTTGCAAATTTCAATTTCACTAATTGTTCAAAATGGCGGACGATGCCGTCATAAAATCCTTCTGTATTGATAAACACTAGGGGCTTCAAAGTTTGTCTTAACTGGATCAGGGAAAAAATCTCCATCGCCTCTTCCAGAGTCCCCACCCCACCCGGCAGTACAATGAAAGCATCCGACCGCTCGTCCATGACGGCTTTACGCTCCCGCATGTCCCGGGTAACGATCAATTCATCGGCTTCGCCGTATTCGATCTCCTTTTTCTTGAAGAACTTTGGGAGCACGCCGGTCACCTGGCCTCCCTTTTCATGCACGCCCCGGGCCACTGCCCCCATCAGCCCAATGGACGCCCCGCCGTAAACCAGATCAATCCCTGCCTGGCCCATGCGCCATCCCAGATCAGTCGCGGCATCCAGATACACCTTGTCCACAGCGTTACTGGAAGCGCAAAACACGCATATTGAATGAATGGATTTCATCGAAGCTCCTGAATATTAAGAACGATCCAATGGCGCGTTATTGTAGCCCTTTTCAGGATCGTTGAACAGGTGGTATGTTAAGATGGATCGTTCCACCCGGGAGGTTCTATGCCCAAGTCTCGCCACACTTCAAACCGTATTTTCTATCGGTTGCGGCCTCTACTGTTCATGTCGGGTCTTCTGTTTTTTTTGGAGACCACCGGTATCCATCAGGCATGGGCGGTGGATTCCCGTAAAGTAGAAAAAATGATCGAAGATTCCCTGCCGGAAAAAGAGCAGGCGCTTTCGGACGAAAAAAGAAAGCGGCTTCTCCAAGACGGGAAAGCGATCTACCAAAAATTCTGCGTTCACTGTCACGGTCCCAAAGGTCGTGGCAACGGTGACACTACCCATTACCTATCCCCCAAACCACGTGATCTGCGTTCGGGTATCTTCAAATTTCATTCCACACAGAACAACGCTCTGCCGGTGGATGATGATTTGGCCCGTACCATCCGACAGGGAGTGCCTGGAACCGCCATGCCGGCCTGGGATCTCGTGCTGAATGCACAGGAAATCCAATTACTGGTCGAATACATCAAAACTTTCTCCGGCCGATTCAACCGGGAAATTCCCGATTACCGCATCCGGGTGGGTATGGAGCTGCCCTACGAGACGCTATCTGCCAACCAGGGGAAGAAGCTATACCATCAAATGCGTTGCGCTCGTTGCCACGGTAAATCGGGCGAACGGTCCGGCCCCCTCGACGCATCGCTGGATGATATCTGGGGACACACCTCCTACGTATATGATTTGAGACGACCGGAATTGTATAAAGCCGGGGCCTCCGGACGGGCGATTTACCAAACGCTGGTGGCGGGAATGGACGGCACACCGATGACCGCATACGACTACCTCACCGAAGACGAGCGTTGGCACCTGGTCCACTACCTGCAGTCGATATTTCTTTCGGATCCACCACGACCCGTAAACCTAAAGGAGAGAGAACTGATCTCTATCAGAGTGGCGAACCCTCTCACTCTGGAACCACAGAACCGTTTGTGGGATACGGTTCCTTCCACCGACATAAGACTCAAACCGATCCGGTTCCGCAACCACCCTATCCATCGTTTAAAAGTGCAGTCTGCACACAACGATAAACAGATCGCCTTCCGCCTGCAATGGGACGATCCAAGCCCGGAAGCCGCTTCCACGGGTCCGGTGCCTTTTCTGGATGAAGCGGCAATTCAGTTTGCCATGAAACAAACCTCCATCGAAGACAGTCCTTTTTATGGAATGGGCGAGTCTGAAAAACCGGTCAACCTTTGGCACTGGAAAGCCTGGAAAAAGGCACCCGCTATTTCTACCAGGCTCTCTTCGGTCGAGGCTTACGTCAATCCCTTTACTGAAAATTCAGTGGAAGAATTGAACTCTTCCGGATTCAACACCCTGACCGTTCAGTCTCTACAGAACCAGCATGTGACAGGCCAGGGACAATGGGTTCACGGAAAGTGGATCGTGGTATTTGTTCGGGATCTCTCTACCTATCCCCGAACGGATGTCGAATTTTCATCGGGGATACCCGTTCCCGTTGCCTTTGCTGTATGGGACGGATCCAGCAAAGACAAAAATGCCAGCAAAGTGGTCAGCTTCTGGCACCTCTTGCGCTTGAAAGGCAAGTGACATGAAACGACTCAGGATTCAAAGAGGGTTTTGGTCTACATTCCTAACAGTAATCATCTTAGGAATTTGCATCTGGCCGATGAAACATGGAAAAGCAAGTTCGGAGTTAGGTCCTCCTCACGTACCTGAGGGAGAATTCATGATGGGCACTCTGGACGGAACGGAAGAGGAACGACCCGTGCACAAGGTATGGTTAAAAACATTTGCCATCGACAACTATGAAGTCACCAACCGCGATTACGAAAAGTTTCGTCCGGATCATCGGCGAAGTCCGCTGTCCTCCTGTGAGAAATGCCCGGTGACGCGGGTCACATGGTATGAGGCGGACGCGTATTGCCGACATCTGAACGGGCGCCTCCCCTCCGAAGCGGAATGGGAAAAAGCGGCACGCGGTCCCAAAGGATGGAATTACTCGTTCGGTCCCCTTCTGGAGCCGGGAAAAGGCCACTTTGGTAAAAAATTCAAAACCGGCGCGATCTCTGTGCTTTCCTCTCGAACGAAGGAATATGGACCACACCATATGAGCGGTAATGTCTGGGAGTGGACCGCTGACTGGTTCGGTGATTATCCCAAAAACCCGGTAAAAAACCCAAAGGGACCCGCCACCGGTTTCCAAAAAGTAGTGCGCGGCGGCAGTTGGTACAGTCCCGCTTACTATATTCATGTGGGGAGGCGTTTCAAACTGGCCCCGAACGTTGCTCTCAACTCTGTGGGCTTTCGTTGTGCCCAAGAACCCTGGAAAACACAGCAAGAACGATGAAACTTCGATTGACTCAAAAAACCCCAGCCCTTCACATTCCACCGGAGTGGGTTTTGCCCGAATCGGAAGTCACCTTGGAAAGCGTTTACCTGAACCGACGTAATTTTTTAAAAGGGTTCGGTCAGGCCAGCCTGGCGGTGATGTCTGGCTTGGTGCTTCCATCAACGCTACAAGCGCAAACTTCCGGAGAAAATAGGATCACCCCGGAATCATTAACAGGACGATTCAACAATTTCTATGAGTTTACACCGGATAAATCGCGCGTCCGGCAATTGGCAAAACAGCTTCCACTGGATGACTGGCGTATTCAAGTCACAGGCCTGGTTAAAAAACCACTGACGTTGCCGGTGGCGGATCTGATCCGCAAATGGGATCAAGAAGAAAGAGTTTATCGCCTTCGTTGTGTGGAAACCTGGTCGGCCGTTATTCCCTGGAGAGGGTTTCCTCTGCGAAAATTAATTCAACAATGTGATCCCCTGTCGACGGCGCGTTATGTCAAATTCAAAACGTTTCTAAATCCCAACATCGCGCCGGGCCAGAAAAACCGTTTTTGGGAACCGTGGCCCTATGTCGAGGGATTGAGCCTGGCGGAAGCGATGCACGATCTCTCGTTCCTGGCTACCGGGATGTATGGTCATTCTCTGAATCCGCAAAACGGAGCGCCCATTCGTTTGGTTGTACCCTGGAAATACGGATTCAAAAGTATCAAATCGATTGCCGAGTTAGAGTTCACCCGCGAGGAACCGCGAACATTCTGGCAGGACATGTCTCCTCTGGAATACGATTTCGAGGCCAACGTACAACCCCAAGTCCCCTACGCCCGCTGGCATCAAAGCGTCGAAACATTGCTGGGAGAAGACAAAGCGATTCCCACTCTTCCATTTAACGGTTACGCCGATCAAGTCGCTTCTTTATATAAATAGTGTCATGCTTCGACAAGCGTAGGGTGTGTCAATCGGGCTTGCGTTTGACGACAGGGGGTTTACATAGTTTTCGGATGGTGTCCTTACTGATAGACCTGACATGCACCTGCCATTCATCTGGTGAAACGGTATTACGGGACCAGAAATCGTACAACCGGTCCATATCCCAATTGGTGATTCGAAGCGCTCCCCAGTTCTCAGTCAACCGTTCAAATAACATGTCACTATAGAATCCAATCAACTCTTTTTTTTGTGTGAGGGGCATCACAACGGGATAAAAATCCCTGCCGTGGATCGCCAACCCTTTTCTTCTCATGGCCTGCATCTTCTTCTGGCCTTCTGTTGAAACCGGTAAAAATCGGAGCGCCCCATTTTTGAGAAAAATTCCTGCCGGCCAGCCTTCACGAGGCAAAGGACCCGTTACTTTATAATTTCCCACCGGAATCTCCAACCCGGACAACTTCCTGATGAACGCCCGGTCGATCTGCCCTTTCCCCTGAACACCGACAAAACAAAGGCGTTGTATCTTACTGCTCCCTTTCTTCAATGAAAGTACACCTGGGTACTCCTCGTCAGTGGATAATTGCAAAACTATCTCGGAACCCCATACCGGAGCACTCCACAGCATCAGGCACACGCCTACCAAAAGACATGGCAGTCTACGGACCGAAAAAATGTCGGAAGATTTTCGATTAGGATCATTCATGGGTTTTTGATGAACGGGAGATCTCAACTGTGACGTATCCACGCCGGAGGGTTCCTGCCAATGCGGGAAAAGAATCCCCGGAAGGTGAGACATCTGTTTTGTTACCCACTCTGGAAACCTTCTGCAAGGTTTGTTTGAGATAGGATGATTTGATGGCAAAACTGGTATCCGCCGGGACCGGTTTCATACGCCGGAAAATTTTTTGAATATCCTTCCGGGTTAGCAGCATTCCCACTACTTCACCTTTACGGTTAAACAAAGGGCTGCCGCTTTCCTGTGGATCAGCGGAGAACCCGACGTGAAGAATTATTTTGTTGCTTTCAAGAGCGTTCAGGGCCAGCAGGTCACCCCTTTTGAAACCGGATGATCCGGGATTCGCGCCTGGGTTTGTCAGAGCAAACACGGGATCACCCCGTTTCATCCCTGAAGGGTTTCCCAGAAACAGCGGTTTATAAGAAAACACCCGGGGTGTTTGCAATTCCAGGACTGCCACATCATAAACAATAAACGAACGGAGTAAACGCGCCGGCACCAGAGAACGGTCCGCCAATCGCACGCGAATCTTTTTTGCATCCTTCACAGCATGATAAGAAGTCAGCGCAATTCCCGAATCTCCCGCCAGGAAACCGGTACCGGTGGATTGCCATTGGGGAGCGGCGGGAGATCCGGCAATCGATTCGATCTGCTCAAAATCTTTCGGATTGAGACCAAGCTCGCGGTACGCCTGCTGCAGGTTTCGGCGAACGATGCCGAGATTGGTGACGGCTTGCGCATCTTTTCGCCGGGCGTAATCGCGCTCCGCCATTCGAAATTGCGCAATGGCTTGGGGACCTCGCCCGGAACGGAACAATAAAGCGCCCAACGCATGATGCGCCTCCGCCCAGTCCGGGCGAAGGTCCAACGCCTTTCGATAGGCCTGAATCGCCGGCTGGGTCCTGCCTTTCAAGGAATGTTCAAATCCCTGGCGATACCAGTCCTCCGCAGACTGCGCCGGAACCCATGATGGATTTAAAACCCAAGCGACCAATACGAGTGCGGCCAGCCAAAATGGCTTCATCCTGTTCCCTCCAAAACAAACCTGCTCGGTATTGTAATGCATCCGGCAACCCGACAAAAGCTGCCTCTTTTGATCAATTAAATTCTTTATTTTCAATGTATTGCATGAAAACTTGACAGATTCCCGCCGGGTTCCCATATTTGGAGGGTAAGGCCGGGTCCCCCAGGGAGCCTGAGGCCTCAAAAATCATCGGTTCCATCACGGAGGTGCGCATATGGAATGGCTGGAAATTGGAACTAGTGGAGGGTTTTTACTGGGAGCCCTGGCCGTTTTAGCGGCGGGGGGATTTATGTTTTTTCTGGGCAAAAATATGGAATAGCGAGCGACACCTTTTCTTTACCAGAATTTCAGGACGGGCCATCGATCCGGGTGGCCCGTTTTTTCGTGGGCTAATTTGCAGCAACCACCCAAGGCTTCACCGAAGCCACTTTATAGTTCTTTTTTATTGCCAGAGCATTCAAATCGTCGATTCTTTTCTGGTCGCTGGGGTGAGTGGAATAGTATTTCAGGATTTCGGGGGTTTGATTGTTGTCTCTGAGATGTTCAAAAAATTTCGTAGACCCTCCCACATGGCCGTAATGGCAATTCAATACCTCCAAAGCGTATTCATCCGCTGCCGACTCTTGTTGGCGGGAATGCGTCCGATTCGCCACGCCAAGGGCACTGAATAAAAAATCGCCGACATCATTGTCGGGCCCCAGCAAGAACAATGAGATCACCCAAAGCACCAACCCACGCCCTAAACTCCTTAAATGATCCCGGTGTTTGAAATGTCCCAATTCATGTCCCAGAACAAAAACCAGTTCATTTTCCGAGCTTACCTGATCCAATAACCCTGAAAAAACGAGAATATGCCCGCCTGGAAATGCTACTGCATTCACTTGCTTGCTGTCAGAAACATTGATACTGACCTGGTAGGGCAATGGGGCACACTTTTGCAGTTCCTTCAACAAGGTCTGCACAGCCAAAGTCCGGCCTGCGGCTTTTTCTTCTTCGCCGGCGGGAAGTTTCATCAGGGCATATAGTTCATTTTCCTCTTCCGGGGAGATGTGCTGAATGGAATAATCCACCGCCCAACCCAGACACAGATAAAAAATAAGACAGATACCCAGAACACCGCCTAAAAGAATCAGGAGCTCCTGGAGAGGCGTTCGTTTGCTGACGTTGACATTCGAGGTAGGCAATTTTCCTGAATATTCCATAACGCGTGACGTTATCTGTAGGTGATGGCCGTACCATAAGCAAACACTTCAATACTTCCGACACTTCCCTTTTTGGAATTTTTGGATATCGAAGCAGTTTCCAACCGGACATTGATGATTTGCGTTGCACCGGGACAGGATTCCTTCATGCGCAGTGTGGCTTCCCGTCGGGCCCGGTCGACCAGGGTTTCGTAAGCACTGACCCGACCCCCGAAAATGTTACGCAAGGCGGCCAGGAACCGTTTGAAATAGTCGACGGATATCACCACATTCCCGGAAGCCAGTTTGACTTTCACCACTTTTCCTTTTTGAGGCAGAGGATGTTTAAGCGCAATGGTGGGAAGTTTCTGGTATTGAATTTCCCGTTTCTCAATAGACTTGTAGTGACGGCTTTCCGCCCAGGTGCCGAATCCATAACCCAGCAACAGCAACGTCAGAAAGATTATAAAATCCATGATGCCTCCCTTATTGGACGGTTACAGCGGTCCCATAAACATACAACTCCGCCGCACCCGCCGCCACGGAAGAGGTGGAAAACCGGACATTCACTATTGCGTTGGCTCCCATTTGCTTGGCCTGCTCTCTCATTCGGTTCAACGCCTCTTTGCGTGACTCGGATAACAACTCGGTATAACCTTTCAATTCTCCACCAAAGATATTCTTTAACCCAGCCATGATGTCGCGTCCGACATGCTTGGCTCGCACGGTACTTCCGGAAACCAGACCGTGATGTCTGACAATCTTCCTTCCGGGAATCATTTCAATGTTTGTGATCAACATGGATCCTCCTGCAGGGATGAAATTTGGGCTGTCTCTTACGGACAAAACCCATCTAGTCTGTTAAGCCTTCAATCTGTGATTACTGTCAGTATAAGGGGAATTACTTCTTCGGCACAAGGAAGAAGCCCGGACGATTTCTTAAATGAATACCAGCCGCTCAATCCTTCTCATCGGGGCTATAGAGCTTGCGGTAGGCATCGACCGAGGAGCGATCGGTCATACCGGAAATGTAATCGCAAATTCGGCGCGGCAGGGACCCCTGATGCTCATTAACCAGAGCGCTTTCCGGCAGGAGCCCGGGAATTCGGGTGTAGGCATCGAACAGTTTCGTCAGGTACAGTTCGGCTTTGAACTCCATATGCTTCACCCGGCGATGATTGTACATATTCTTATGCAGGAACTTTTTTAATTCGGTGTTCTTTTCGGCAACTTCTTTGCTGAATCCAGCGACTCGTTTTTGACAGGAGCGGACATCACTCACCGAACCAATGCCGTATTGTTCGATATTCTCTTGTGTGGTTTTCCGGAAATCGGTTATGAGGTCATTGATAATTCTCCGGACAATCTGGTACTTCTTGAGTTCAAAATCGAGATTCGAGTATTTCTGTTCCAGCCGTTTTTCGTTTTCCTGCCACAGCGCCACTTCACGCAATTGTTCGGCGTCAATCAGGTTGGATGTGATGCCGTCGTCCAAATCATGCGCGTTGTAGGCGATGCCGTCTGCGAAGTCCGCCACCTGTCCCTCCAGCGAAGGGTAGCGGTGTCCGGTCTCATTCAAAAGCGGATTCTCGGTATCCTTGGAATGTTTACTGATTCCTTCCTGCACTTCCCAGGTCAGGTTTAATCCGTCGAACTCCAGATAGCGTTTTTCAAGAATCTTAACGATACGCAAACTCTGCTTGTTATGCTCGAACCCGCCATGGTCTTTCATCAACTGATTCAACACGTCCTGTCCGGTGTGCCCAAACGGAGGGTGCCCCAGATCGTGCGCCAGGGCAATCGCTTCCGCCAGGTCCTCGTTCAACTGTAGAGACTTGCAGATAGAACGAGTGATTTGTGCTACCTCCAGCGAATGGGTCAACCGTGTCCGGTAGTAATCACCTTCGTGATACACAAACACCTGGGTTTTGTATTCCAATTTGCGGAAGGCCGAGGTATGTAAAATACGGTCGCGGTCGCGCTGAAACCGGGTGCGGTAGGGATGCTCCTCCTCGTTGTACGCGCGACCCCAGCTTTCCCCGCTTTTGACGGCAAACGGAGCCAGATATTCATTTTCGAGATTTTCGATGTCCTGACGTTTAATCACTGTTCTTCCATTCCGGAAACAACTGTTTTCAGATATTAGATATGGACCTACGGGCATTGTATCGAATTCGAGACGATATTCAATGTCCATCACCGCACCCTGGCAACTGATTCCAGATTTTGTTAAGTTAAGCATCGCCCCCCAGGGCATCCTCAATCCACCAACGAATGAAAACCGTCTATTTAAGGAACTTATGACCCTTCAATCGGACTTTCTGGTAATTGGCGGGGGAATATTGGGACTGAGTATCGCCCGTGAACTCCACAGAAGTTTTCATGGATCGAAAGTAATCCTGATCGAGAAAGAAGATCACTGCGGCGCGCATGCCAGCGGCCGCAACAGCGGCGTCCTGCACGCGGGGTTTTACTATACAGCTGACAGCCTGAAAGCCCGTTTCACCCGCGACGGCAATCGGGCGCTCACTGAATACTGTGAATCCCACGGCCTCAAGATCAACAAATGCGGCAAACTTGTAGTGGCTCAAAACGAAAGCGAGTTGCCGGTGCTGGATGAATTGATGAAGCGGGCCATGAAAAACGGCGTCGATCTACGGGCTATCGATCAAAAGGAAGCGGAATCGATAGAGCCTCGTGTCAAAACCTGTAAGCGCGCCCTCTTCTCCCCCACCACCTCGTCGGTGGACCCCGAAGAAGTCATGACTTGCCTTCAGGAGGATGTCCAAACCCAAGGAGTGACTGTTCGTTTGGGAGTGCGTTACCTGAAACGGACCTCAGGGGGTATTCTCACCACGGCGGGGGAATATAAGGCGCGGTACATCATCAATTGCGCCGGGTTGTATGCTGATGCCATCGGGCGCGACTTCGGGTTTTCCAAACATTACCGCGTCCTGCCGTTCAAAGGGCTGTATCTTTACTCGAACGAACCGCCCAAGTCTCTCCGAACCCACATCTACCCGGTTCCAGATCTGCGTAATCCCTTCCTGGGCGTTCATTTCACAATCACGGCAAAGGGAGCCATCAAGATCGGGCCGACAGCCGCTCCTGCCTTCTGGCGAGAGCAGTACAAGGGAACCGATAACTTTAATGCTTCCGAACTAATGGAAATTCTTTTCAGGCAGGCAGGATTGCTTTTTTCCTCCGATTTCGACTTCAAACGCCTTGCTTGGGAAGAAATCCAAAAGTATTCGCGAAGTCATTTGGTATCCCTCGCGTCTAAACTGCTCCGGGGCGTCCGCAAAAACCAGTTCACTAAATGGGGTCCGGCAGGAATCCGGGCACAGTTGTTGGACCTCAGGGGAAAAAAGCTTGAAATGGATTTTGTTATGGAAAACGACGATTATTCAATGCATATATTGAATGCGGTCTCACCTGCCTTCACCTGCGCTTTCCCTTTCGCCGAATATGTACGTCAAAAAATAGAGACCCTGATGAAATAAAAGAAACATATTGGAATCCGGCCCAAAAACCGTCCTGTTGCCCGCTCTTCATGAATCCCGACCCCCTCGAGGAACTCATTCCCGCTAATCGGGCTAATGTATTATTTTTCTTGACGTTATTTTCCCCATCCCCTATTCTTTGAATATGCAGTGCGATAATTGTGGTTACATATTCTTCCAACCTTCCAAGAAATGCAGCTGTTGCGGCGCGCCTTATGTGCCGGCTCAGTCCTCGTTTGATGTGGGGCAGGAAAACCTGTTCACGATCTTCGAGATGGCTCCCGGTGAGGGCGGAATTCCTGGAGGCATGGGAATGGCCGGATCGGTCGCCGGTGATGATTATCAGTTCACCGACGATTTTGATACTGGCGGAGCCGAATACGGTGTGGATGAAAACGTTCTCGACTTGAGCGACGCGGAGGCCGAAGGTTTTGGAGTGGGCCCCGTTTCTGAACCCGTGAGCGCCGATGATTTTGAATTCGATACCTCAGCCATGGATGACATGCCTTCCCGGGATGATGTCGGACCCGATGATTTTGAATTGAATCTCAGCGAGGATATTCAAGCCGATGAACCGGTCGCGACCGAGGAGGCTCCGGAGCTCGATGCAGGAAGCTCAACGGAAATGGATTTCACGGGCGGTTTTGATGAAGTCGAAGGTCTGGGTTTTGGATTCGACGAAACTCCTGCCGAAGAGACATCGGAAGCCCCCACTGATGAAATCACCCTGGATGCGGCCCCGGAACCAGAAATTGACGCTGAACCTGAGATATCCCTGGAACCGGAATTGGAGCTGGCTGACGAAGAGCCTTCTTTGGAGGTTTCTGAGGAACCGGAATTGGAAATTGGCGATGATCAGCCCTCTCTTGAGCTTTCGGACGAGCCCTCCATGGACCTTCCCGAGGAGCTTACCGCGGACCTTCCCGAGGAGCTTACCGCGGACCTTCCCGAAGAGGTTACTGCTGATACGGATGAAATGAACGCCGTTGAGGAAGAACCTTCCTTAGGCCTTCCTGAGGATTTAGAGCTTTCCGAAGAACCTGAATTGATAGAGCCCACCGAAGATGAATACGGCGATGTGGACGATGACAGTGGAATAGAATTCGACCTCGATAGCGTAGATTTGGATGAGCCGGAAGAAGTCACCTATGTGGAAGAACCCGAAGCAGAAACCGGTAGCGCGGAAGAGCCTTTTATGGATCTCGAAGGGCTCGAAATGGAGACCCCTGAAGACTCCGAAGATGAGAATTTGAAGCAGTAACCCTCTTATTGCTCCACCCTTTCGACCCCATTCGATCTGACCCCCTCCCGAGTAAAAATCCCAACATCTTGCTCAAGAAGTTTGGTTTTTCCCCATTTTTATGCTAAAAAGACTCTTTTTTTCATTTAAGGGAAAATATTGGATTTTGAGCCGATTTTAATTTATAAATTGGTCTAAAGCGAACCCGTCTCCAACAGGAATTGGCGGTTCCGGGTCATTCGGGAGCGAGAGTATTGGCCACCTTTGGGGGCTGGGGGTTTTCTGTCCCGGCGTTTCCCATTCACCTTTTCCCTGATACCCTCAATGACACCAGCCCGTTTCGGACGTCGTTATATCGCGTTTTTGCTGGATATCGTTTTCCTGGAACTCTTGGGGGTATTCGCCACGGTGCCTCTGGTTAACCAAACGGATCAGCATCTGACAAAGATAATGATCCGCTGGATCACCGTGGGAGACATCAGCCCGGAGGGTGCCTGGCTGGCGTCAATATACTGCCTGGTGTTGGGGTTGCTGTGGGCTATGTATTTTATCGGATTCACTGCAGTCTGCGGCCAAACTCCCGGCAAAAGAATCTTGGGGTTGCACGTGGTTGATGAAAACGGTGCGCCTGTGGATTGGGGAGCCGCCTCGACCCGGTTTCTCATCGGCTATCCCGTTTCGCTGCTGCCATTGGGCCTGGGGTTCTACTGGGCTCTGGTGGATAAAAATAATCAAGCTTGGCACGATAAAATTTCCGGGACTCTGGTGATAGGGCCCGCGACTTCATAAACCTTACTATTGCAGGAATCAAACCTAATGAAAAAAACGTATTTGTTGGCCCCGGGACCCACTCCGGTCCCCGAAACCGTGAATCTGGAAATGGCTGCGCCGATGGTGCATCACCGGACCCCACAATTCAGCAAGATTTTCGGTGAAGCGGCGGAAGACGCCAAGTACCTGTTCCAAACCAAACAGGATGTTCTTATTCTGGCCTCCACCGGCACCGGTGGTATGGAAAGCTGTATCACCAATCTGTTCTCGCCCGGCGACAAAGTCCTGGTCGTCAATGGCGGAAAATTCGGAGAACGATGGGGCAAAATCAGTGAGTCCTATGGCCTTGAACCGATTTGGATCAACGTCGAATGGGGACAGGCCGTCGATGTCAATGAAGTCAAAGCAGCCTTGGACAAAGATAAGGACATCCGGGCGATTCTGGTACAGGCTAGTGAAACATCCACCGCTGTGGCCCATCCGGTCGAAGCGTTGTCGAAACTGACCCGCGACCGGGATGACATTCTCCTGGTCGTCGACGGCATCACCGGTGTCGGCGTGTTTCCCCTGCCGATGGACGAATGGGGCATCGACGCCATCGTGACCGGCTCCCAAAAAGCTCTGGAACTGCCCCCGGGCCTGGCCCTGGTCGCGTTAAGCGAAAAGGCGTGGAAATTTGCCGACCAGTCCAAGTGTCCGCATTTTTATTTTGATCTTAAAAAGGAACGCAAAAACCTGGGCAACCAAACCTCGGCCTACACTCCGGCGGTTTCCCTGGTCAAAGGGTTGCGCGCCGTGTTGAAAAGCATCAAAGAAGAAGGCCTGGAAAATGTCCACAAACGTCACAACCGTCTCGCACGGGCCACCCGCGCCGCAGCGAAAGCGCTTGGCCTGAAGGTGATTGCGCCCGATTCTCCGGCTGACAGCCTAACAGGGGTGTTTGTTCCCGACGGGATCGATGGCGCTAAAATCGTCAAGAGCCTGCGCGATGAGTTTGGAGTCACGCTGGCCGGCGGACAGGATCAGTGGAAAGGTAAAATCATCCGCATTGCACATCTTGGGTACGTGGACACGTTCGATACGATTGTCGCGATTGCGGCGATTGAGATGGCGCTTAAAAAATTCGGTCATGCCGTGGAAATGGGCAAAGGCGTCGCAGCGGCGCAGGAAATTCTGCTCGAAGCGTACTAAAAGATTTCAGGCCGTAAACGGTCGAAAATCTTTTTAGGTAACAATTACTTTAATTTCAATTTTTTGGAGTTTCGAAATAATGAAAATTCTGGTCAGTGACAATCTGTCCAAACTGGGTGTGGAAATACTGCAAAAGGAAAGCGGTATCGACGTTGATGTCAATACCGGCTTGCCGAAAGAGGAATTGATCAAGATTATTCCGGAATACGACGGATTGATCGTAAGAAGCGCAACAAAAGTAACCGCCGATGTGATTGCGGCGGCGAAAAACCTCAAGGTGGTGGGCCGCGCCGGAGTGGGTGTCGATAACATCGATCTCGAGGCGGCGGGCAAACAAGGCATCATCGTGATGAACGCGCCGGATGGCAACATGATCACCACTGCAGAACATGCCATGGCGCTGATGTTGAGCATGTCGCGCAACATTCCTCAGGCTAATGTTTCCGTTAAGGAAGAAAAGAAATGGGCTCCAAAAACGTTTATGGGGGTCGAGCTATACGGAAAAACAATGGGCATCATCGGTCTGGGCCGCATCGGCTCTGTCGTTGCAGAACGAGCCAAAGGGTTTGCCATGAAGGTGATCGCTTACGATCCATTCGTGTCCAAGGAACAAGCGGAAAAAATCGGGGTGGAGATTGTAGAGTTGAAAGATTTACTGCAGCGCGCCGATTTCATCAGCCTGCACTCGCCGAAAGTGGGAGATAAGCCCCTTCTGGGCAAAGAAGAGTTGAATAGCGTCAAACCGGGGGTGCGCATTATCAACTGCGCACGCGGTGAATTGATTGACCAGGAGGCGCTTATACAAGCCATCAAGGACGGCAAAGTGGCTCAGGCGGCTCTGGATGTGTACCCGAAAGAACCGGTCAACCCCGACAACCCGGTACTGGATGTTCCGGAAATCATCTGCACCCCGCACCTGGGCGCATCAACGGGAGAAGCTCAGGACAAAGTTGCCGTTGCCATTTGCGATCAACTGATCGATTTCCTTAAGTATGGAAGCATCCGCAACGCGGTCAACATGCCTTCTATCGATGAAGAAACGCTGAAGCAAATCAAACCGTATCTGGAATTGGGGTCTGACTTGGGTCAAATGGCTTCGCAAATGGTCGAAGGCCCCATTACCCAAGTTAAAGTTCAATACAATGGCGAGGTGTCAAACCTGAACGTCCAACCCATCACAATTTGTGTTTTGAAGGGGTTGCTAACGCGCTCTCTGGAAGGGGTCAACATGGTCAATGCGCCGTTCATCGCCAAAGAGCGGGGTATTGAAGTGCAGGAGCTGAAGAGCAATGAGATCAAAGAATACACAAGCACCATCCAGGTACAAGTGACCACTAAGCAGGGCGCACGCGATATCACCGGCAGTATTTTCGGAAAGGGCGATCCGCGTATTGTGAGGTTCGACGAATACAACTTCGAAGCAGTGATCTCCAAACACATGCTGGTATTGAGGAACAAAGACGTCCCGGGAGTTATCGGCAAACTCGGTAACATTCTGGGCAAAAACGACATCAATATCGCCGGTTTTCATCTGGGCCGCCTGGAAAAAACGGGAAACGCGGTAGCGGTGATCAATATCGACTCGCCGCCGACCAGCGAAACCCTGCGGGAATTGCGGGAAACGCCGAATGTGGTCGAGGTCTACTCAGTCGTTCTTTAATTTAACGAGCTCCAAAAAACAAAACCCGCTCTCTTAAGAGAGCGGGTTTTTTATTGGGTCCATTATTGCCAACCCTGAAGTTGTCCGGCTTTAGTTTCCTCGAAATTTATTTACCGTCTTCTCCAGATCCGGCTTCGATTTTCTGACCAAACACCTTGGCGATGACCTCATTGATAACCTCTTCACCCAGAATATTGTAGACGGCATTAGCCGACTTGAAGTGAGCGCTGGTAAACAGGCTCAACACTTTTTTACTGGAATACCCGAGCATCATGAATTCGTGAGCGTAGTTTTCAGCCACCAGACGCAAAGTTTTTTCGTCTGCATCTTCATCGCCGGTGGGTGGGCCTTCATCCGGGTTGATATCGTCCTTGACTTCATAGACGTAGATCAAATGCCATCCGAATTCCGTTTTAACGGGTCCGACCACATCCCCTTCCTGAGCGCTGAACGCCGCCACCTCAAAGGGGCGAACCATGGCGCCCTTTCCAAACCAACCGAGATCGCCACCCCGCTTTTTGGAAGGACATTCACTATACTCCTCCGCCATTTTGGCGAACTCTGCGCCATCATCCAGCTTCTTTTGTATTTCTTCAGCCAACTCCTTGGTAGCCACCAGAATGTGGCGGGCCTGGACTTTTTTGACTTTCTTCTCTGGATTACCCATAACTTCCTTGCCTTTATTTTGAATTGATATCGATCAATTTAATTTCAAACCACAACACTTTTTGAATTTTTTTCCGGACCCACAAGGACACATTTCATTGCGCTGAACCTTGTGGGGAGTAACCTCTAACTTGGGCGAAGATTTCAACAACTCATCACCCACCTGCTTGGCTTCCTTATAGCGTTCTTTCAGAATATCGTTGAGATTGGGAATAAAACGGATGAACTCTGTCAGGAGTTCATGATTGGCCGGTTCGAGCTTGGCTTCTTCTTCCTCCCGTTTTTTCTCATTGAAGTAATAGGTGTAAGCAAAAATGGGAGGCGGGCGATCCTCGGCAGGATCGAATTTGTAAAACGTCAGTTGAACGCTTTTGTTGTCATTGCGCGGGTCCAGCTCGTAGGCCTCTTCAGCGAAATGTTTGTTTTCATTATACTTGAAGTCCAGCATCTGCTTCGCCCGGGGAAACAGTTCCATATAATTGACATAGCGTCCCGACTCAAATACGAGGTAGGACAACGGGTTGTTCTCCCCATACGCTTTGGCCTCCATGTACCTCTGCTTGAACAGGATGATCATTTCATCCGTCACTTCTTCCATGAATTCCTTGAGAATGGATTTTTGAGAGTTGGACAACTCTGGATGATTGGGCAAAGAGGCATGTGTTTTGTCGAAATTCAGCAGAAATGAGAACCGATTATTGTTGTCCTCCTTGTCACAGAGTGAAATGGTGACATGATTACAATCGCAAAAGGGGTTGGTACAATAATAATCCTCAAGGATGTAAAGACTTTTGAAATCCTCTTCCTCAAACCGGTAAGTCATAACCGAGTTCAGGCTTTCCTGATTATTGACAACACTGTACGCTTCGATGACGCTTCTCCTTCTTCACAACGTTAATTCTACAACTCAATCTTCCTCTTCAATCGTCCGCACCGCCCGGATGGAATCTTTGGACGGGTCGTCCCGGTTGTTGACGTTGGCATGGCCGTATCGATAATAAAATATAACCGCCCCATTATGGGGTTTCAGATCGCTGGTCCAGGTGGTATAACCCCCTCCCGGCGAAAAGGCCTTGTCGATAAATATTTCAAACCGGTCGCAGTCGCGAATGGAAGAATCCTCCACAAACAAACTTTCCGCTTCCTCCAGATTCGGCATTTTCCAATCGTTGTAGCCGGCAAATTTTTTATTATTCAATTCCCGGATGTAGTCCTCGGCCTTGTACCAGGTATGGAAAATACTTTCGTCCTGAAAACCGTCGGTTTGTTTCCACATCAAACCCTCTTCCGTATCCGTGACGGTTCCATCCCCGTTATCTTTAAACCGTTTTCCCATCGATAGCGCTTATCCGTCCGTCAAACTTTGTTCATATCGCGTACCAGACGTGTGGATCCCCGCGAAACCCTGTAGACATCGTCATACATCATTCCGCCCTTGCGGTACCCGAAGCGAACGGCCTGAATTTTATTCCGCACGTCGCTGGTCCAACACAAAAACCCGAAACCACTAGAAAAGACAGAAGGCAAATACGCCTTTTGTCCCATATGGTCCTTATTGACCTGGCTTTTATTGAATAAACTTTTTGCTTCTTCCATCGTGGGAAGCCGCCAGTCGTTGTAACCGGCATAATGAGACTGGTTCAATTCTTTCGCATAATCGCGAGACTGCACCCAGTTGAGCCACTTTCCGGTCATCTGATACGTATCCTGCTTGAGCCACACCAGCTTCCGTTTGAGGTCCACCACCGTCTGTTCATCGGCTTCGGCAAACCGTCCCTGAATAGCGGCGGATGTGGATTCTGGTCCGCTCATGACTCTTTTTCCTCCGGTCGAAGGGTCCGAACCGCGCGCGCGCCATGGCTCCGCAGCCCCTTCTTGTGAAATTTATAATCCCCACTGTAATAGTTGAACCGGATCGCCACGGTGTCATCGGTTTTATGCAGGGTTTTGGTCCAGGTGGTCTGTCCTGCACCGGGTGGAAACACCGGGACCAGATACAGAGTGTCGCCATAGGTATCGACGACAGGATTGTTCGGGTTATGGATGGATTGTGCCTCTTTGCGGCTGGGCAACCTCCAGTCGGTATGATCGGCGAACTCCTCTTTATTCAGCTCTCCAACATAAATCTTGGCCTCGGCCCAACTGATCCATTTATCCAATTCCAGGTAGGAGTCATCCAGTTTCCACATCAATCCCGTTTCCAGGTCGCTGACGGTACCATTGTTGTGAACCACATAGCGTTCATCCGGAGACAGTTTTGTTTCTTGAGTGAGAGAACGGACAGGACGAATACCGCTGGGGAACCCTTCATTTTCACGGGCCAGCCAATACTCGTAATCGGCACGGTAATCGTAACCCATCGCCGCCTTGGCGCCGCGGGTTTCGGTCGTCCAGGTCGTGTACCCGCACCCGGAGGTGAAGACCGGATCAATGTGAGTTTCGCACCCCTCCATATCAGTATTGCTGAGTTCGGGGTCGTATAACTCGCGAGCTTCCTGTCCATTGGGAAACCGCCAATCGGAATAACCCGCGAATTTTTTTTCATTCAATTCTTTAATGTATTCCTGCCCCTGCCACCAGGAAACCAGTTTGCCCAGCTTCACCCATGTATCATCCTTGGCCCACATCAGCCCTTTTTTGACATCGGTGACTGTTTCATCCCCGTTATCAACAAATCTGGCTTTAACTTTGGTTTCACCCATAATAGAGGCTCTCTTAAGCGTTTCTTCTGCGACCCACAGTTTTGACCGGATCTTTTCGGCAGATTCTCACGGACCCGAAAGCATATTCATCGGCACTCGTGATTTGCCCCTGAATATAATCGAATCGGGGACGCCGTGTGGAAGTATCCGCCATGGTCCATTGCATTTTAAACGAACCCTCGGGAAACACAGAGTCGATATGAACTGTTTCGCCGGATTTACCGACGTTCTCCCATTCTTCATCAAACAGGGTGGCTGCCTCTTCATTG
The DNA here is from genome assembly GCA_028278405.1 of Nitrospinaceae bacterium. Classification (GTDB taxonomy): domain Bacteria; phylum Nitrospinota; class Nitrospinia; order Nitrospinales; family Nitrospinaceae; genus SZUA-226. The sequence goes on along the minus strand of JANQEK010000034.1, from coordinate 18,041 downwards.
GTCGGGAGTCGCCAGTCCGCAAACCCCCCTGTTTTTCGCACGTTCTTCTTTTCGGCAAAATCTTTGGCTTCGTGCCAGTTGAAATATTTTCCCTTGTCCTGCCAAGAATCCTTTTTCAGCCAGTAGATTCCCGTTTGGGTATCGTGAATGACAAGAGGCCCATGCTCCACAAACCGCTTGGGACCTTCTTCAATGACTTCCGGTTTGTCGGTTTGTGCATCTTGAACGACCGGTTTGGTTTCCTCTTCTGCCATAGCGTTATTTCTCCTCTCAATCGGTATAACCGATCTCGACATTGCCTTCATCCACATTGACAATCACCGGAACCACGTAATCCCCGTTGGAGTACTCCAGCATTTTTTCCAGTCCCTGCGGATTGTTATCCACATTGACATAGATAAAGGGTTTGCACTGTTTTTTATAATCCTGACGGGCCTTGGTGGTGTAAGGACAATCGTCTTTTCCAAATATCATGTAGTGACTCACAACAATACCTCTCTTCAAGCCCGGGCGAAATCAGCCCTCAAACTTTTTGGTCTCGCTCCGCCATTCGGGTTCCCAGGACTCTTTTTGTTCGTCGCGAACAGCCCGGACATGGCAGTATTCGTTATCCTTGTGTTCCCATTTTTCATTGCCGGTGATGTAGCTGAACATCATTGCGTATTGCTGATAGTCCGGTTTTTCTTCATACGTCCAGGTATTGTGTCCGCCTCCAGAAGCAAACAGGGGATCGATATGAAGTTCCGCTCCATCTTTGTCCTGGTTGGATACCGAAAATGCGAACAGCGATTGCGCCTCTTCAAAACCGGCCAGTCGCCAATCGTCGAAGCCGGCGAATTTTTTTTCGTTCAATTCTTCAATATAATCGTTGGATTCGTACCAGTTGATTCCGTATCCATAATCGGCGAAGGAGTCGCTTTTTTTCCACATCAGCTGGGTCTTGGAATCGCTGATGGTTTCGTTGCCGTTGTCGACCAAATGAGGAACATCCAGCTCTTCCTCTTCTTCTTCCTCTTCGATTTCCTCCCAATCGTCGTCACCGATCCATTCATCGACGTCGAAGCCTTCTTCATCCTCGAAGTCGTCATCCAGCGGAAGGTCTTTTTTAGCCTCCTCTTCAGGGGCTTCCTGTTTGTCCGACGGGTCTTTCACTTCTTCTTCGGGCACAATGGTTCTCCTTATCGCCCACCTCTCGAAAGAGGAGGATTATGATGTCAAGCGTCCCTCACCAAACGGACCGAGGTTCCCGTGGTCGAGACCTGCTGGTCCACGCATACTTCTTTGATCACCGGGAAATAGCATTTCCATGCATAGGAGTCATACCGGGTCTCTGAGGTCCAGTAACTCCATTCCCCACCTGCCTGATAATTGGAAACGGAACGTTTTTTTTTAACCGGGAGGTTCATGAACAGCTCCTCATAAGCCTCCTGAGCTTTGAGCAGGCCCCGGATTTCGCTTTTGGTGGGCAGTCGCCAATCCGCGTTTCCCAGGTATTTCTGTTCGTTACAGGCCTCTCGATAGGCGTTGGCCTCGTCCCAATTGAGCCATTTGCCCAATTCCTGACGGGAATCCTTTTTAGCCCAGATCAAATCTTCGTCTATTTGAGTTACGGTCCCGTCTCCGTTATCTTTAAACAATTTTTCCCAATTTGTCATATAATTGCCAAAACCCAAAACCAACTTCTCGTTTTGGGTTCTTGTGAATTTTCAGAGCGGCCCCACCCCCTTTGGAGGGAAACCCCCTAACGCCCTAAATTTTAAGAAAGTTTACCGTTAAAGTATCACCCAAACTTTCATTTTTCAACACCTAACCGGGGTAAAACCAGCTGACCCCATTATTCGGGCAAGTCCTTGAAAAATCAGCGCTGATCACTGATCATCATGCCTTTCTTAGGAGGGATTTTACCCAATGTAGCCTTAGCATCCTCGTCCATCGTACCCCGTACCAAACGAACACTGGTATCCAAGGTGTCGTCCACCTCTTTATGACCTCCGGTGCCACTGGCAAATGAAAAAACATAGGCCGTGATCTTGCCACGGGTATTGTTTGTCCAGGTGTCATAACCGCAGCCCTCGGTAAATACCGGGTCAATATACAGGGCCATTTCGTACTTGTCCTGAATGGACTTTTCCTTCTCCCGGTAATACAGGGAATGCGCCTCTTCCTTGCTGGGCAGCCGCCAGTCGTTGTAACCGGCGAAAGACTCTTCATTCATTTTGACCATGAATTTTTTAGCAGCGGAAAAAACCAGGAACCTTTTAAACACGTTATAGGAATCGTTTTGCATCCACATCAATTTGGTTTTCCGGTCTGTTATGGTTCCGTCACCGTTATCTATATACCGTTCTTCTTCCATACTTGCCTCTTAAGTCCAATCCTGCGCATTACATCTTAAAGTTTAGATCAGGTCCCAAGATATTAGGTTCAAAAAAAAAGCCGGAAGGTCGAAACCTTCCGGCTTTAACAATACAAATGTAAAGGTGAAGCTTAGCGATTCAATTCAGAGCGATGACCCATAACTGCGCCGATACCACGCTCCGTACCTTCCGGCTGACCCAGACCAGGCTCAATGTACGTACCCGGCTGTACATGGTCCATATGGTAGTTGGACTGATAGGTTTTTCCGGAACCCGGATCGATTTTCCAGTCATGGCGGTCAAACCGCTGGCGTTGACAGTTTACAACAACATCTCCCGGACCTTTGTTTTTGAACGTGGTCTTCCGGGCCAATGCGTTGGCTTGATAACCACCTGCAGGAATTACGCGGGTGACGTTTTTGCCCCAGCCATAAGCGATAGGACCTACGTTAAATACCAGAGCAGTGTCTTTTGTTTCGCTGGTGTTGTAAGCAATCCATGAGGCGTTTTCACAAACAGAGCTTTGCCCGGATTTCAGCACTGTCTCGTTGGCTGCTGCCAAAGAAGCGAAAGCCAGCAGAGCGAAAGCCACGAACAGGACGGCAATTGTTTTTCTTACCATGGTGCTCCCCCTTTCAAATTGGTGGTATTTAAAAAACGTTACTTTATTTACAAAAGTCGATAAGACTCTAAAACTCTTTTTCAGCAAGAACACATTTTGAATTCTGTTCAAAATGCGCACGTTAGACACTGCCCATGGCCAGCTCCTCGTGAGAGCCCACCACTAGTCTCGTATGGAGGGAAAACTATCAAAACCCGCCAACCAAGTCAAGGCATTAATTTTAGCACATTCTATGGATAATAAATCCATAAAAATCAAATAGTTGAGATCAGCTGGGCCCGGGCCCGAAAATACCTGTCTCAAACCTGAAATTTGAGGGAGGTCAAGTTTATCAGGCAGGTGGAGTTCATCAGAGCCCGCTCCCCTTCCTCCGTCAGGTCGTTGACGACCAGCTGGATGGATTTCAGGTTGGTTAAAGTGGTGGAATTGGCAAGAAATTCCGCTCCCACATCGGTCACACGGTTGGATTTCAGGTTCAGCGTTCTCAAATTGGAAAAGACCGGAGATTCAGCAACCGCTTTCACCCCTTCGTCTCCGATATCATTCTGCGAGAGGTCCAGAGCGCGTAAGGTGGATAACTCTTCGCATTGAGCCAACTCCTTCGCACCGACTTCACGGATATATTTGGCTTTAAGATTGAGTACCTGTCCATCTTTGCTCAAGTGGGTTTTAATCAGTTTTTTTATATCTGCCATGGATAACCTGCGTCTAGGTTCATTGAAAATAAATTCTGTTTATCCCAAGCCCTGAATGTCCTTGGCTTCGAATCCATACTCGTCAAACGCTTTCCATCCCTCGGCCAGCATTTTCTTGGCGTACTTGGACATCAAATTAGCCTGGGAATGGTTAGGGTCGATTTCCAAAGTCTTTTTAATCAACTTCAGGGCTTTCTGCACATCCTGGATTTCGTTGCCATACTTGGCAATCTGCCGGGATTTATCGATCAGATCCGATCCCCATTTGTAATAAATGTTGGCCAGTTGAACCGGTGCTTCCTTGCTGATGTAGTCTACCAGTTCTTCATCCGCTTTGAGTTGCGGAAGAAACTCCATGGCCTTTTGGAAGTGATGAATCGGAACCGTGTAATCTTCCTCGTAAACCTCGACGATGGAATCCCCCGGCTTGTGGGCAGAATGCAAACCGACGGAACTCTTCACGACGACAGATTGAATCCCCGCCAGCAGTTGATGATAAATCAGATTGCCCATTCCATAATGGATAATCGCGTGAAAGTCCTGCTCCTTATCGCATTCGAGAGCGCGTTCGTATTCCGCTTTGGCTTCTTCCCGATCTCCCAACTCTTCGAGGGCTTCGGCAAGATTGTAATGATGAACACAATTGTCCGGGTCTTCTTCAATGGCGGCACGGAATTCCTCGATCTGCGCCTCCAGGTCGAATTCCGCCAGATCCCCACCTTCCTTCTCAAGCTGGTCGAGGGTCGCTTCATCCTCCTCGACTTCCTGCAGGCCAGGATCGGTTTCTTCGTCAGCCGCCGGTTGTTCCGGTACGGCGTTTTCTTCTGTCTCTTCCGCGCTCATGATTCAAATGATTTCCTTGGGCCGGAGGTTCACTTTTCAGCCACCTCCGAATCCTCGTTATCCCGCACTGCACGAATCACACTGAGGGAGTGTTGAATGCCTCCTTTCATGCTCAAATAAGCCTTACCCCGGATATAATTATACCCCCAGGCCATATCCCCTTTCGCTTCCTCGCTGGACCAATAGCAGCAATGGCTTTTCCCGAATATGGGGTCGATATGCAATTCGTTCTTCGTCCAGTAATAGTTCCAGGGAATCGACTGTTTCTCATCAAAAAGAGCTGCCAATTCCTTGCGAGTCGGCAAACGCCAGTTACTCGCACCTCCGAACTTGGCTTCATTTAATTCTCGAAGATAATCCTGCGCTTTGTGCCAGTTGATCCACTGTTTGCGGGTTTGATACGAATCGATCTGGACCCAGGTCAGGTTCGTTTCCAGATCGGTCACGGTCCCATTTTTGTTGTCCCGGAACCGGGGATTATCGGAGGTGGGCGCCGCGTCTGCTTTCGGTTCGGTCAACGTCAGAATCTGTCCGCCGAATTCGTAGTCCGTCTTGTCTTCCTTCGCTTGCTGCGCCGCCGGATTGTCCGGGATCGTTTCACCCGCCAAACCTGAAAAAGGAAAAACCGCTACAGCAATTGTCAGGACAACTGTTTTTAACGTCAAGTGAAGGTTCAGACGTCGAACCGGACGGATCTCTACCATTCGCTGCATCCTCTCGTTACTCATCCATGGGAACCCAATCCGGCTCCCAGGACAGACACAAACCGGAGGGATTGTTAAACTGTTTTTCCTCGTTACCGACCGATCCCCATTTGGCGACAAAATTCAAATCCGGATCGAACTTCTGAATGCGATGGTTCAGCGTGTCAACCACAAACACAAAACCATAGGGATCTTCCACCACTGCCATCGGGCAATTGAACTGTCCATCGCGTTTTCCAAATTCACCCACGACACGGATAAAGTTTCCTTCGCGGTCGAACAATTGCATCCGGTTCTGGCTTTTTTCCACCACCAGCACCGTTCCGTCGTTACGCACCGTTAAATCACAGGGGAAATTGAAACGACCCTCTTCGAATCCGTACTCGCCGAACTTGGATAGAAACTGTCCATCTTCATTGAAAATCTGGACGCGCTGATTGTCGCGATCCGCTACATAAATGTTACCTTCCTGATCCACCGCTACACCGGTAGGAAATTTGCAGAACCCGTCAAAGTCTCCCGGAAAACCGAATCCCAGCAGGTAATCGCCGTCATCGTCATATCTTTTTAGGGAATGATTGTGGGTATCCGCCACCAGAATGGTTCCGCCGGGCTCAGCCAGGATGGCCTCCGGCCAGTAGAATTTTTCCTGTCCCCAACCTTCGGTTCCGACCGAAAGAATAAAATCACCTTCCGAATCGAATTTCTGGATACGGTGACACCCGGTATCCGCCACCCAGATGTTGCCCTCCTTATCCACCGCCACGCCGAAAGGCCCCTTGAAATGACCTTCGCGATATGGAGGCCGGGTTCCGGCGGATTTTCCAAACTGGAACAGGAACTTACCATTGCCGTCGAACTTCTGGATACGGTCATTTCCGGAATCGGCTACCCAGATATATAACTTGGAGTGATCGACATCCGCCCATTTCGGTTGCTCCTCAGGGAGAATTTCTTCGCCTTTTTCGATCACCTCCAGAGTACCGGTGCCTACGGATTCGTCCAAAACTTCCGCGTCCGCTGAATTCTGTTCTAATTCATCTTCGCTCATTGAATGTATTTCCCATACCCGGCACCAATGACCGGTGCAGCTTACGCTGATTTTTAAAGACTCTTATAAACGAAAACGGAAGCCGTGAAGGCTTCCGCATTGTATGTGTTCCCGGCTCAATCACGAGCCACTATTTATTGCAACACCTGTCATGGGGAAAACCTTTAAGACCGTCCGCCGTGGCCTTATTCCACCATAAATTTTTTCACATCCAGAATCTGGTACTCAAAGTCACAGGCGCCTTGCAACTCATTCAGACGGTCATTCCAGTCGCGCTTGAAATTATCCAGATTTTCCATGTTGGGTTTTTTCTTCATCAAGCTGACTTCCTTGTATACCGGCTTGACAAGATTTTTATGGATTTCCTGAATCACGTTGCGGACCCGGATAATACAATCCTTGGTGACCGTCTCACGGGTCACGCCATCCACTTTTTCCAAGAGTCGCAGGAAACCCTGGATCGAACCCAGATGCTTGAGGTAGGCTTCCGCCAGCATGTGGTTGTATTTCAAACCGCAATCAATGTAACCGGCCATCAGATAAACCCCGACATGGTGATCGAATTGTACGGTGAGAGTAATGAGTTTTTGGAGATAATCGACCTCGCGGAGATCTTCATCCTCTTCCTCACCTTCCTGAAGCTCTTTCGCCGCCTTAGCTTTTTCTTCCTCAAGCTCCTTTTTTATCCTTTCAAGCTCTGAAAGGTCGCCTATGGGATCTTCTTGCCGCTGGTTGGCCTCGGCATCCGTAGCCCCTTGTTGATCCTCTACTTCTTCTGTATTGGTCTCTTGTTCACTCAATGCCTTATCTCCTTCAAAAAAACAATAAACTGCCGGAGTACTTCCGAAAATATATTCAAAATTAATGGTTTAGACGATTTTTTTGGAATCAGTTCGGATTATATATGTTTATCATTAAGAGTGTCAAGACAATAAGCCCCCTCCTTTCACAGGTTTTTCACAATGGGGTTCCATGTAAAACCCCTTGACCCACAAGACGTTATGTCGCGTCTATCTGTCGATGGAAAACGTGAAAACTCAAACCCCTGATTGACAGGGATACAGACCCTAAACTATGATGAAACTCAACAAATTCCAACTATTGAGTCAAAAGTTCCAGCATGAAAACAGCTTTAGTTTTTCCACCGCAATGGTTTCCCAGCCAGCCTTATCTGGCTCTGCCCACGCTGACGGCCTATCTTCAGCACCACGGCCACGAGGTGGATCAATTTGATTTTAATATCGAAAGCTATGACACCTTCCTCCATCGCAGTTATCTCGAGGAATGCCTGGAAAAAATCAAGGCACGCCTCAACCAGCCAGCCTACACTCCGGAGGAAAACGAAGTCAAAGGGGTCTACCGCGAAATCCTGGGCGATACCGATTTTCTGGAATCCGTCCTGGACGGTGTGGAAGATGCCAAGAACGCCCTGAGAAACGAGGAGATGTTTTTTCAGTTCCCGGTTTACAAGCGTGCTTACACCACCCTGAAAGTTGCCATGAAACTGATCTCCTACGCGCATTTCCCGACCAAGGTGGATTTGGAGTCGTTTTTCATGCAGGGCAATCCGGAGGAAAACCTGGCCGGGATTCTGCAGGCCACCGCCGACCCGGTGACCAACCCGTACCTCACATTGTTTAAAGACAAGATGATGGCCAAAGTGCCCTGGAAGGATTATGGCCTGGTGGGTATTTCGATCATTCATGTCGGACAGGTGATTGCCGGTCTGACGCTGGCGCGCCTGCTCCGCGAGCAATACCCTCATCTGCACATCTGCATCGGCGGAAGTGTTTTCACTCGCCACTCGGATACGTTAAAAAACAAGCAGGTGCTGTTCGAAAAAATATTTCACAGTATTGTTCAGTTCGAAGGCGAATATCCGCTGCTGAAGCTGGTGGAACAACTCAAAGCGGACGGCCCATTGAGCGAAGTGCCGAACTTGACCCATCTCGAACAGGATGCAGTGATCACCAACGCCAAGTCCGAATCCCTGCCGTACGACCAACTGGTACGGCCGACCTTCGACCAATTGCCGCTCGACAAATACTTGATGCCCTATCCTGTCCTGCCCTACATGGCCAGCCGCGGATGCTATTGGGGTAAGTGCACGTTCTGCACTCACAGCCACATCTACGACTCCTATTACCGCAAGGAGAGCGAGGAACGTGTGGCGCTCGATCTCGACTATCTGGGTAAACGGTACGGCACCCGCTATTTCACGTTTTCGGATGAGGCTATCTCACCCAACGCATTCAAACGCATGTCCTATTCTCTGCTCAAGCACAAGGTGGACATGAAAGCGCTGGGCATGATCAAGTTTGAGGCCGACACCGTCGAAAGCGAAGACCTGTTCAAGGACATGTTCGATGCGGGCTTCATCATGCTGTTTTTCGGACTGGAAAGCGCCAATGACCGGGTGCTGTCGATCATCGACAAAGGATGCGACCAGAAAACAGAACGCGAGGTGCTGCAAAACAGTTCACGCGCCGGTATCTGGAATCATCTGTACCTGTTCTTCGGTTTTCCCACGGAGGAACGGGAGGAAGCCGAGGACACCATTCAGTTCACCGTCGATTACGGGGAACGGGGAGAGGGGTATATCCACTCGGTCGGACAATCGACGTTCACCCTGGAAAAGGATTCGGCTATTTACCACAACCCGGAAAAATTTTCGATCGATCGTATCCTGCACGATCCGGAGCGGGATATGGCGATCATCTACGACTACGAAATACAGACAGGGATGCCGCGCGAGGAAGTCATGGAAGTTTACGAACGGTTCGATGAAGTGCTTGAAGAGCAGTTCCCTTCCCGCAAAATCTGGAACTACCTGTCGCGGGAGCACTTTTTACTCTATCTGGATCGATTCGGACGGGAGGAGCTCCTGAGAATGGCGCGGGACGAGGCGGTAACAGAAGCTGTGGGCGCCTGAAGGGTTGCGAATCGTATTTGACAGGCACCCGATGGATAACCTAGAATCAGAACCATCCAAATTTATTTAATTTTTTGAGCATTTAAGAGGACCCAAGTTATGGCGGATATTGATGTCAACGAGGATTTTAATCCTCAGGAATTCCGGGACAAGCAGGAAAACAAGAAACAGTCCGATCTGGTGACCATGAAGATCCATCCCGAAATATGGGAGGAACTCGGCGTGCGCGACCCGGAGCAGATCAAACTGGAAACCGCCATCATGAAAAAAACCCGGCAAATCAAGAAAGAGCTCCGGACCGATCCCGACAATCTGGACAAACAGGTGGAACTGGCCACACTTTACATCGACGGCGGCAACTACGAAGAGGCCATCAAATTGATCCGGGCCGTGATCAGCAAAGATCCTAAACACGCCCGCGCCCGTAAAGTCCTCGGCACCGCGTGCGCACTCAGCAACCAGGAAGACGAGGCCGTCCGTGAGCTGAACCGCGCGACGGAGCTGGACCCGGATGACGCCGAGACACATTTTAATCTTGGCGGTGTCTACATGCTTCAGGATTCGTTCGCCAACGCAGAGCGGGAATTCAAAAAAGTGGTCGAGCTGGACCCCACCGACACCACCGCCTACGCCAACCTGGCCGCTGCTTATACGATGCAGAAGAATCATTGGGAAGAAATCCGAACGTTGAAGAAAGTGTTGATGTTCGACCCGGAGAATAAAGAACTGCGCTCGGCCCTGAGCAACGCTTATTTTCATCTGGGCGACTTCGACGAATCGCTGACCAGTGCCCTGTGCGTCATTGAACTGGATGAAAAGGACCCGCAGGCCTACTGCAATCTGGGCAGTATCTATTCCGCCCAGAATATGGTGGAAGAAGCGGTGCAAGCGTTCCAGAAAGCGATCGAGTTGGATCCGGAATACTCGCTTCCTCACACCAATCTGGGAAGTTTGTACGGAACCGTCGGTCGTGTCGAAAGCGCGATCAAGGAATTCAAAAAAGCCACCACACTCAATCCCGGAGACGCCCACGCCTGGCTGAACCTGTACCACTCTTACAAGGAGATCGGACGGCAGGAAGATGCCACCAAGGCTTATCAGCAATACGAAATGCTGACCAAAGAGTCCGCTCCCGGTGGCGGACAAACCGAATTCTCGGGCATTCCCGGCGGCGTCTCCACCACCGGCGACACGGCAAATGAATAAGTCCTCCGTACGGAGTGATTGACTTCCCCTATGGCCCGTCCGGATTCACAATTGCTTCCGCTTGGCGATTTCAAACCCTCGGATGAGTGGCAGACGCACGTCAACGCTATCTTCTACGGGATCAAAGGTCCCGAAATCCACCATCACTTCCAGACCTACGTCAGCCGCGACTATCGCCTCGCGCACGCCCTGGCGGATACCTTCCTGGAAGAAGTCCGCAAACAACGTCTCGCCGATGACACGATCACTATTCAGGAGTGGGGCGTCGGCAACGGCAACCTGGCGGCACGGTTCCTGTCGCGATTGAAATCTGTTGATGCCGCTGTCTACTCGCACATTCACTACACGTTGTGTGACTATTCCGAGGAAATCCTAAACGGCGTACGCGTCAACCCGAACCTGCAGGAGCATGAGGGCCGTTACTTTCTAAAACAAGTCAACGCGGAAACGCAGGACGATTTCGAACCGCATTCGGTGCACAAGATCATCTCCAACGAAATCTGGGATGACCTGGCAACGTCGGTCCTGCTGCAGAACAACGGCATGCTGTATGAAGAATTTCTGCAACCGCTCCTGCAGCGTAACATTCCGAATGTACCGTGGGAATCGTTCGTGGAACAGTTCGCCGGGAAGGATCTGGACGCGCTGAAAAAGAATCCGCCGTTCCTGGAACAAATCGTGTGGGAACGCAGTTTCCAGCGCATCGACATTTCGGACTGGCCGTATGGCACATTCATCCTCAAGCACCTGGACCGTCTGGCGGACGAAATCCCGATCCCCATCAACACCGGCGCCTTCCAAACCCTGGAGCGGGCAAAACAACTCCTCGCCGAAAATAATTTAGGATACACCTCTTTCGATTACGGTATGCTGTCCGACCACGAACTCAACTTGCCGGGGCGTCCATACTACAAATTGTACGGCGGGCAGTACACGTCGATGGTGAATTTTCCGTTGATCGCAGAGGTAGGGAAAGCGATCGGATTTGCTGACGTTCAATTAGAGCATCAGCATGATTTTGTCGGGCGCAATCTTTCGGAAAATGTTTTGAGTGCTCTGGAGTTGGTGCAGGTGCATCCCAGAATTTCGCGTATGGAGCCATGGGACGCGGACCTGTTGATGCTCCAGACCCTGCAGGCATTGAACGCCTCGTACCGCAGTCCCTACAAAGGCCAAATGGATTATCCCCCGATGCCCGGCACCCCCAAGAAACAGCGAAAACAGATCACCGAGCTGGCCAGAAACCTGAGCGCTACCGGCGTGCCGGATACTGTGGCCTATATCACCGAAAGCGAGGTCGCCGAATCGACCGGCCGTCTTAAAAAACTCGGCTATGGTGAACGCGATTTAAAAAATGCCTTCGACCGCTCCACTCAGCCCATTGCCTTTGGTCATATGACGCTGCGTTAATACTTATTCTCCATTACAACTCTACCTCTGTTTCCCGACAATTTCGCTTATTCAAACTCCCAATAGCGGGCGGGAACGGGTATGATGTGAGGTAATCACTCTCTAGGGACGTTTTCGTTATGCTCAGTATTTTTGTCGAAGTCAGTTGCGGTCGCTACCTGAAGGACGAGTGCACCTTCTGCCACGTCTACGAGCCGCTCATGCAGATGCCGAAATCGGACTGGCACCTGACACCGGCACAGGCGCAGCTGATGGCGGACAAGATCAAGCAGGTGGAGGTGCTGAACACCCTGGCCCAGCACGAGATCAACCTCACCGGCGGCGAGGCGTCACAGAATCCTGAAATTCTGGACATCTTCAAAATTTTCAAAACCGTCACCCCCAACGTCTGCCTGCACACCAATCTCGACATCAAATCGGAAGAAACCAAACGCTGGCAGCGTCTGGTGGACATCATGAAACTCGGCGGACGCATCGATATCACCCTCTACCCGACGGTGTGGGAGGAACGGCAGAAACCGCTCCTTAAAGAAATGATGACTCTGCAGGACAAACTGCTGGTGAACGTGGTTTTCGAATCGGTGACCGATCTCGCCATGCAGTTGGGTCTGCTGGTGGATTTCTTCAAGGGATTGAAGCCGGAGTTTCCCGAAATAACGACTCTGCTGGAAGAATACCTCAACAAAGTAAAATACCTGGCCGAGAACAATCCCAATTGCGACGAAGCAATGTACACGACGCACATGGGAGAAACCGGATCGTTCACGAAATCGGGGGATTTTATTTTCGGAATCAATCTGCTGCCGGCGTTCGGGATGGATGAACAGGGACGGCGCGCCATGACGTCGAATCCGTTTCCGAAAAACACCTATCTGCTGGAATGCGTGGCGGCACGGGGGTCGATCGAAATCATGACGGTCCAGCAGAACGGTAACATGACACCCTGCTGCGATGTCGGCAACCTGAAGTGCCTGCCCACCTTCGGCAATTTGTTTGAGGATTCACCTCAGGAAATTGAAGTGAAGTTTGAGGCGTCGCGCCGGAAGATCGAAGCGGGTATTCATAAAAACACATCCAACCTCAAGAGCGACAAAGCCGGACAATGGGTGGAGGAAGGTATTCCACCCTACTGTGTATGACAAAACAATACTACTCTCTTCTTCCATAAATTTCCTTGCCATAAAACCCGGGCTCACTGAACATATAAATAAGTGCGGAGTTCACGCCTGCTGTTTATAGACCTTATAACTTTAGAGCATTTTGTTGGTTCTTTTTGATGACGGATATAAATTACAAAAAAGTATTTATGTTGTTGGCTTTAGTTCTTTTTTCCTGTGCTTCCATGAGTTGCGCTGAAAATGGAATCGAGCCGGAAAAAGTTACTGCGGAAATCGACAAAGATGCCATATATGTTGGGGATACCGCACAAATCCGTGTCACGGCTCATTATTCGGATGGGTCTACAAAAGATGTGACTTCCGGATCACATGGAACCAGATATATTGCATTTTCAGAATACCTTCCGATCAAAGCTGAGCTAGATATTAGCTCAGATGGAAGAGTTAATGCCATCGCTCTTGATAAAGGCGAAAATAGCGCACTTGAGTTTATTGTGATACTTCATAAAGGGAAAAAATACATGGTTGGCGTTACTATTTTAGCCGATAGCGCCATTCGGGTGGGGGCTCCTAAAACAAAATTAAAAGTAAGCGAAAAGGTTCAGCTTAGAGTATGGAAAACATTAAAAGATGGAACAAAAGAGGATGTCACTTCAGGAAAATCAGGAACGAAATACTTTTCGACTGGACTCTCGTCAGCCAGAGTCAATCCTGACGGGCTTGTGGAGGCCATTGGGACTCTGGGCGAGGAGGGCCGCCCTGTGACAATTTTGGTAAGGCACAAAACTGACGGAAAAATTGAGACTGCTCAAATAAGACTTCAAATCTATCAATAAAATATGAGCCTACTTGATATATTGCAAACCTCTAAACAGCACGCCATTCAAAGGCCACACAAAAAAAAACGGCGGGACTCTGATTTCAATCAGAGTTCCCACCGCTAAAAATAAAATCTGCTCCGGCGCTTCGCCGGTCAGGCCAGCTCTTTGGGAGCTTCTTCGTCTTCTTCCTCGTCGTCCATGAAATCGTCATCACTGCCCATGAGGAGTTCAGGATCCTCAATGGTCGGATGATCGATCTCTTCATCCTGGTCGTCCTTTTTGGCTTCCGGGAGTTCTTCCCAGATCACGACCCGTGAATTCCCGCGGTCACAAATGAAAAGTTTTCCAATATCCTCTTCATCCTCCGGGTCCTCATCGATGAACATCCCGTAGGGATCGTTCAGGGTGCATTCCGAAACCTCGCCGCCCCGGTTGAACCGGTGGCCGGTGAACGTGGTCTGACCGATCACCAGATCCGCAGGCTGACCGTTCTCCGTCGGCAGTTCCTTCCAGACCAGCACACGATTGTTGCCGGAGTCCGACACAAACAATCCCTTGCGGCCATAGACCACATCGGTCGGGAAGTACATGCTGGCGGCATCGCACCGTTTCATGCCCATGCCGGAGTTGACCTCGCGGCTGTAGAAATCCTTTTGACCCAGCACCAGATCCGCGGGCACACCGTTGTTCGACGGCAATTTGTTCCAGATCAGTACGCGGTTGTTGCCCTGGTCCACCACGAACACTTTTCCAGACTCTTCATGGTAATAGGCGGATGTCGGGAAACTGAGTGTTTCGGGCGTTACGTTGTCGAAGTCACCGCGGTTGGGCTCCCGTTCGTCCATGCCGAATTGTCCCAGGCAGACATCAGCATTCCAACCGTCATTGAACGGAACTTTCTGCCAGATCAGGATGCGGTGATTGTCCTTGTCCGCGACGATAACGTGCTGATCGTCGCCGGAGCGAACGGAAAACGGGAAGAACAATGATCCGGATCCAACCAAACCGCGCCGGTTGGCTTCGCCGCATTCCAGGTTGTCCTGGCCTAAAACGAGACCCGGCACTTCACCGTCCTCGGACGGCAGGCCGTTCCAGCGGAGTACACGATGGTTACCGCTATCCGAGACATACAGTTTTCCGTCGATGACGGAAACACCTGCTGGTGAGGACAGCGTATCCTCTTCCGGTTTACTGATAGTGAATCCTTCCAGGTTTTCGTCGCCCAGACCGGATGTCATTTCGTCAAGGGTGGTGCTGATACCGCGATTTTCCAGACAATCGGAAAAGTCTTCCTGTCCCAGCACAAGGCTGGCGGGTTCACCGTTCTCTTCGGGAAATTGATTCCAGGCCAATACCCGGTGGTTTCCCCAGTCAGTGACAAACAGCATATCGCCGTAGCGGCAGACAAACTGAGGATCGGAAAGGGTGTTGTCGCCGGGGTCGTCGGCGCCGCGGTTGGCTTCACGTGTAGAGAAATCGCCTTGGCCGATAACCATAACGGCCCCTGTTTCTTTCTCCTCTTCTTCCTCACCCTCGACTTCATCGATTTCATCCATTTCCTCTTCGGTGAGGGCATCCTCTTCAATTTCCTCTTCTTCTACTTCTTCAAGCCCTTCCTCGGCCACTTCCAGCGCTTCCTCCTTGAGCTCTTCTTCCTTCTTGATCTGGTCTTCAGACATGAAACCACCTCTTTTAAAACTTAATAAACTGCTCAACCGGCCGAAAACTCGCAGGTCTCCGGGAACCGGTAAAAACAAAATTGTTAGCGTACTGTATTAATATCCCATACCGGGGTTTCGATCAAGGTAAATTCAACCGTTGCCACATGGAAACCATCTTTCTTCCATTGCGGTCCTGATAGGCTCCATCCCACACCGCGAAGGCGATCAGGATCGGCTGTTTCTTCCTGAATTTAACGTCCCATTTGTTGAGAGACTTGATCGTCCGGCGAAAAACCACTTGCCATTGACCTTTTTTCCAAATCCCCTTACCGATAATGTTCTGTTTGGTTTTGGGCTGCGGAGTCAACGTTCCAAACCCTTCGGCATTCAATTCTTCAATGGGCACACTACGGAAAGGATTGAGGGATTCGACGGGATTCACTTCACCGCCGAAGATCATGACATCCATATCCATGCCCTTGGTTGCGTATTCCAGTTCTTCTTTGGTTTCGATCTCCGATTGCCAGTCGGCGCGCCATTGCCAGATGTTGACCGGCTTGGACCGATTGCCCATTCCAAAAAAGGGCTCGTTATGGCCGTGGGTGTGCAGTAACACGTCTCCCAGGGCGAACTCCAATGCGATGGCATCCTTGAAATCCTGATGACGGCTGGCGGTCCGGTTGGCTACGGGATCGTCCCACACCACACGGATAGCAATTTCCTTATCGTTGATGATGGATTGAAACCGCACCCGGTTAATCGGATTTTTACGGGCATTGAGAGCAATCAATTGTACATCGTGGCTGGGAACGTCCTTCCAGAGAGGGCTCTCCGGATCGTCTACAATTTTCTGATCGGTTCTTTTGGAATACAGATCGATTTCGTATTCGGCTTTCTGTAGTTTGTCCACCTGGATTTTGGACCGGACAAAAGACGCCAGGTTCCACCGTTCATCATCGGTCAGGTGGCTGAAGGACTTCATGGGAGTGCCGTCGATACCGGTGGTCAGGGTCATGAACAATTCCCTTTTTTCGTAACCGAATTTGTTGATATTGGGATTGGTCAGGTCGTAGACAAACGCGCGATGATCCCAAATATCATACAGGGTATCGGCCATGGGTCCACCGCCTTTAAGGTCGGTGCCATGGCAACGGGAACACCGCATTTCTTTATAAATCTGTTCCCCTTTCCCAATGGACTCCGGGGTGGTCGGCGGTGTGGGACCGGGATCGATCGGCTTTTTGGGTTTCTCCGTTTTGAACCGGCTCGAAAAACTCTTGATGTATTCGACAACCGCCTGGGTTTCTTCGTCAGTCAATGCCGATTCCCAAGCCGGCATCGCAGTACCCTTAATGCCCTTGCTGATGGTTTTAAAGATATCGGAATCGAGTGGAAGGGAACCGGAAGGAGTCGACCGGTGTTTGAACACGCCCTTGCGAAAATCGCGAGGCCAGGGATACAGGTAAGCCATCGCCTTACCACCGCCATTACCGTCCTCGCCATGGCAGAACGTGCACATGTGTTTGTAGACGGTCGCGCCTATCGTTTTGCTGGTATGTGATTCGTGGCCTTTATGACCGCCGGGGTCGTCGGTGTGCGCATACAGACCGCCGGAATCCGGCCCTACAAATCCAAGAACGAGAACAGTTGTCAGAAGACCCGAGCCAAAAATGAGTCTAGCGGACCTGAATTTGGGGTTTTGATAAAGTGTATAAGGTTTCATTGCCGTTCAAACCGTCTTCAGCGACATCGATCCAAATATTCGTGCAATTGTGCCGGAAGTCGACTCCCATGCAGTAAAAAAGAGGATATTTCGATGTGAAATAAATGATCGGTTTCGAAACATAGACCGTCAGGTTGTCGATTCGTGCACTTTGGATAGCATCCTGGATGGTCATTTTCTCGCTGGACCCCTTCCGGATAATTTTCCGGATAACCTGGTAGTCCAGTTTCCCGTCCAGATTCAAATCATAGTAAGTGGCAATCAGACCCGGAATGCTGAGCAATTCCCATCCACGGTAGGAAGGGTCCTTCCATCCCGGTTCTTTGGGAATTTGAAATTTGTCGGATTTCTGGGATAAAGAAGGGCTCTGGGCATGAGCCGGGCTTTTGATCCACATCATATGAATCAAAACCATTCCAAAAAGGAATCCTATCGTACGTGCCTTCATCCCAACGCTCCTGAAAATTCACCCCCAAATGCGTCAATAAAAGCCTAACTTTCAAAGTATCACACTTTTCAAGCCAAAGAAAAGAATATAACAATCGGCGGGCTACCAGATAACCTATTGTTTTTTTGGGATTAAGAACATTCCCAGGGAGGGATCAAAGGAGAGTAAAAAAGAAAACGGAACTCCTTGGCCGTTTTGGTATTTCCAAAACCAACTCTCCAAGAGTTCCGTTTTTAGGATTCAATTCCCATCGACATTACCGGTGGCAAGATCGAGAGCGACCGCAGGATCGAGCAGGTCCAGGGTCACCAGGTTCTTGAACATGAGCGTACCCACACCCGTCAAGGACAACACCATGTCGTCCAGACCGTTGTTGTCCAGGTCCCCCGATGCCATCGATACTAATGGAAGATCTATAAACTGGGTGGGACTGGTGTCGTTCAACCCCAG
>JANQEK010000028.1 GCA_028278405.1 Nitrospinaceae bacterium | reverse complement strand
ATGGAGTACCGGCGGTTCGGCAAAACCGGGGAGATGATTTCCGTTCTCACCCTGGGAGGCATGCGGTTCAAGTACGGCTGGACTCCACCGCGCACCTGGCTTCCCAAAGCAGCGATTGAAAATTGTCTGGAAACCACGCGCCAAGCGTTCGAAGTAGGAATCAATCATATTGAAACCGCCTATGGCTATGTCAAAAGCGAGCACCTGTATGGAAAGGTTCTCAAGGAACTGGGAACCCCGCGCACCCAATTCAAAATGATGACCAAGGGCGCCCCCATGACCGGCGACGAGACTCGCACACTGGTGGAGCAACAGTTGAAAGCGCTGCAACTGGACACCATCGATTTTTACGGCTGGCATGGAATCAATAATGAAGAAAGATTGCAGGCAGCGGTAGCCCCCGGTGGCCCGGTGGAAACCCTGCATCGCCTGCGGGAGGAAGGCCTGATCCGCCATATCGGGTTCTCCACTCACGCCCCCCTATCCATCATTGAAAAAGCGATTCGCACGGACCTGTTCAGTTTCGTCAATCTGCACTACTATTACTTTTTCCAACGGAACTGGCCTGCAGTAGAACTAGCGGGGAAAAAGGATCTAGGCATTCTCATTATCTCCCCCAACGACAAGGGAGGACAGCTGTGGAATCCATCGGACAAGTTAAGGGAACTGTGTCACCCCCTGACCGCAGTCCAGTTCAACGGACGCTTCTGCCTGAGCCATCCGCAGGTGACGACTCTGACTCTGGGCATGCACGCCCCAGAGCATTTCGATCAAAACCTCGCCATATTGAACGGTGACCATTACTTTTCAAATGAGGATGCAGCGATAAAGATTTCCATGGATGGTGCCGCCCGTTCCATATCAGACTTTTGTACCTACTGCAGTGAGTGTCTGCCCTGTCCGGAAAACATCAATATCCCCGAGATTCTCCGCTTTCGTAATCTGCTGGAAGGCTATGACATGCAGACCTACGGGAAATACCGCTACAACATGCTGGGCGGCAAGGGCCATTGGTTCCCTGGAGAGTTCGCCTCCGCCTGTACCGAGTGCGGCGACTGTCTACCCAAATGCCCTGAAAAGTTGGAAATTCCGAAATTACTGTTTGGGACACACAACAAGCTGTTCGACAGAAAGTCTTTTGCCCGATCCTGGATCGAGGACTTCCTGGTTAGTAGTTATAAAAGAGTGAAAAGCATCTTTTTAAAGCTCGCTTCATAAATACCTTCCTAAGCCTTTGAAATCTGTTCATTTTTGAAATCATCCTCCGGTAATTTTTTTCCTCTATAAAGCACTGTTTTTAGGGGAATTTTGAACGACGTAACCGGCGGCCAAAATATCTCTAAGTGTGCGAAAAATTTAAGTAATTGAGTTTGTTGAGCTAACATTAAGCAGGATTGACGAGGTGTTGTTTTTCGACTAGCATATATCATCACATTGAGATTCACGGTAATTTTATCTTGGGTGGGTTGCTCGAGAAATTATTACAGCATTATTAATCGCTGGCTCTGACCGATTTATGATTACCTCGTTATCCCGAGACGCCAAATTTACCGAAGCCAAGATTCTAATTGTTGACGATGAACCCGGCAATATCCACGTCCTGGAAAGGATGCTGAACTCCGCCGGCTATCGCAATATCAAATCCACCACCGACGGCCGATCCACTCCCGAGCTTTACCGATCCATGCAACCCGATCTGATTCTTTTGGATATCAGAATGCCGGGATTCAACGGGTTCGATGTCATGGACGCGTTGAGCACTCTGGAAAAGGAAAGTTACCTGCCCATCCTGGTGCTTACCGCCCAACTGGATACCGAAACCCGATTGAGAGCGATCAAGGCAGGCGCCAAGGACTTTGTCAACAAGCCCTTCATCATGGAAGAGATGCTGGCCCGCATCAACAATCTTCTGGAAGTCCGCATGCTGCACAATTCCCTTCACAATGATAAAAAGTCACTCCAGACCAAAGTGGTGGAAAGCTCTCAGGAATTGCGCCAATACCAGGTGGAAATCATCCACCGTCTGGCCCGGGCGGCGGAATACCGCGACAACGAAACCGGCATGCACGTTATACGGATCAGCAAACTCTGCGAGCGTCTTGCCCGCGGCATGGGATTGAGTGATCACGAATGCAACCTCATTCGCCATGCCAGTCCCATGCACGATATTGGGAAAATCGGCATTCCCGACCATATCCTCCTTAAATCCGGGAGGCTTACCGCAAAAGAATGGTCGATCATGAAAACCCACGCGGAAATCGGGGCGCTGATATTGTCGGGAAGTGAATCCGAATTCCTGCAAATGGCTGAAGTCATCGCCGGTTCGCACCACGAACGATGGGACGGCAATGGGTATCCCAGGGGTCTTAAGGCCGGAGATATCCCCCTGGTATCACGGATTGTGGCGGTGTGCGATGTCTTCGACGCCCTGACCAGCGAACGCCCCTATAAAGAAGCCTGGTCGATCGAAAACGCAGTTACAGAAATGGAAAAACAAAGCGGTAAACTATTCGACCCGGACGTCCTGAAGACCTTTATGGACATGCTGCCGGAAATGGTCGACATCGCCCAGCAGTTCTCAGATACTTCCCACCAAGTCATACACACCCAACGCAAAACCTCCTGATCCCGCGGATATTCCGGACCCTCACGACATCGGCACGTTCTCCCTTGTCTTTCTTCGACAATGGTCCA
This sequence comes from Nitrospinaceae bacterium, assembly GCA_028278405.1. Classification (GTDB taxonomy): domain Bacteria; phylum Nitrospinota; class Nitrospinia; order Nitrospinales; family Nitrospinaceae; genus SZUA-226. The sequence continues at coordinate 34,927 of JANQEK010000028.1, read as the reverse complement.
TCAGTTTTTGCGCCTTCGGGTAGGTATCATCTGTTTTCAGGATTTTCTCAAGATACGGGATGGCCTTGTGGCATTTCAAAAGTTTCACATAGATTTCTGCCATAATGAATTGGTAGTGGATATCATCGGGTTTCACCATTTCGTAGCGGATGCTTGCGCCGATCACTTCCCGCGGCTCTCCCCTGCCCCGATAACTGAATAAGGCGCTTTTCAATGCATCTTCATTCATGGGATCATTTTCCAGAACCCGGTTGGAGTATTCGAGAGATTTCCCGTATTCATTCTTTACATTATAAAATTGGGCCAGAGCGTTCAGCAGGTTCAGGTCTCCCGGATTCTCCTTCACCTTGCCCATCAACTCGATCAAGCCCACTTCCTGCATAACCGTTCGCAATTGGCGTGTATCGTTTTTGACCGCGGTCTCCAGTTTTTTCCGCGCCTCCGCCCACTGCCCCAACTCCATGAGGCTGTACCCCAGATACAGGTTGGCGATTCCCTGTCTGGGTTCCCGCTCCAACGCTTGTTCCAGATACTCAACGCTGCGCGCATATTCCCCGATTTGATAATAGGCGTGGCCCAGATTCAGCAACATCTCCAGGTTGCCGGGATCCTTTTTGAGTTGAGCCTGCAGGCGGTTGATCTGATCCCTCCCCGCCTGCAGATGATACCGGGGCAAATCTCCGTTACCGGATAATTGAATGGCTTCCAACAGCAACCCTCGATTGGAATACATCACCCCCCGCTGATACAAACCCATCGCCCGATATTGGTGTTTGAACCGCTTTGTATCCTCATACTCCATACCTGAAATACGTGAGAGGATCTCGGTAACGGGCGTCCGGTTAAACACCAGTCTTTCCAGGCCGGCAGAACCGATGACCTTTCCATAATCGAGATAAAACTCAATGCGCGGCCGGTTGTCGGTAATCAAGAAACGTCCCGCCGAGAGGTTTTGCATGGCCTCCTCCAGAAACCAAATGTTGCTGAGCAGGCTATGGGCGTCAGGAATAAAAATATCCCGCAACGTCTGGGCCACGGCGGGCTCCGCCATCCGCTTCTTCAGTTTTTTAAAGTCGATGGTAATGGGCTGGTCCGATCCGATAATCAACATTTCGTTGGCAACGGGCATCCAGGCGATGGCATGAGGAAATACGGAAAGGAACGTTTTAAAGTGCATGTCGACTTCTTCGGCACTCTGGCTGTGCAGGGGAATCCATTGCGCCATGAGGCCCCCCGGCTTAAGCCGGTTCCGCGCGGACTCATAGAATTCCCGGGTATATAAATTCACGGTAAACGCCGTGCGCGGAGGGGGTGGTTCGCCGGTAATCACGTCATAGGACTTCTGCGTGGTCAAAAGAAAGTTGCGCCCGTCCTGTACCACAAAGTGGACTTTCGGATTGTTCACCACGTCATGGTTCTCAGTCTTGAACGAGGGAGCGGCGTTGAGTACGCTGGGCGACAACTCCAGACTGTCTACCCGCTCGACAAGCGGATGAATACCGGCAGCGCCGGTGGTCTGCCCTGTTCCAAAGCAGATCACCATCACGTTTTCCGGATGATCGGACAGCAAAATCGGCACATGAGCCAACAGTTTCATATATCGGGTAGCGATCACGTTCGAGGACGACATGGAAATACCGTTGGTGATCAACCGTTTGGCGGTGGGATCGAGGATTCCGTACTCATCCTTGAATACAGCCACTGTATCCGTCAGCCCCTCTTCGAAATACAACAACGTGCTCGAATCCCGTTGTCCGGCGCTGTCGCGCATGAAGAATCGGTCGAGCAGGTTTCCGGGCAACAGAGCGTTTAATGCGAGCACCGCCGCCGCTGTCACGCCTGCAATCCCCTTACGCAATGCAGGTGTGGAATAACTTCCGGTTCCAAATAACAGGGGCACCATCAACAAATTGAGCGTCGCCACCACCATCAGGCTTTTTTCCATGCCCAGCCAGGGGAGGAACACAAACCCGCTTGCCAGCGAACCGAGGATGGCGCCCAGCGTGTTCGCCGAATAGACCTGGCCTGTACCGCCTCCAACATGCTCGTGCCTGCCCGCCGCTAGTTTGATGAGTACCGGGAAATTCATTCCGAACAACAGGGTCGGCAGTAACATCAATGCCGTCGAATCCTTGAAGTAACGCAAAAAGGTTTTGCCGGGATTCATCAGGTTGTAGCTGTTCCAGGGCGCGGACAATAGGCTCTCCATTGCAAACAAAGTGAACAGCACATAAACTCCGATCCCCGCCTGCAGGGCAATCAAGATCGTTCGTAAAGGAGAGACACGGGCCATCAGCGGGACCACTACCAGACTGCCGATACAGATGCCGAGCAGGAACACCGCCAGCATCAGGCTGAACGAGTACACCGTACTGGCGATACTGAACACCAGCAGGCGTGTCCACAACACTTCATAAGCCAGCGCGGTAAATCCGCACACGAAACTGACAGCCAGCCACAATTTTTGATCCGCACTCAGTGTCACCGAAGGCCATTCGATTTTTGGAAAACGCCACGGTACTTTCTCACCCGGATGTTCGTCCTGATAAATGCGAATACACCCGATACCAATAATGAGATTGGCACAGGAGGCGAGTAACGCTGTCTGCAATACTCCAAAGATGGAAATGAATATGAAGCCCGTCAACACACAACCCACCGCCGCGCCCAAGGTATTGATGGAATACAGATACCCGATCTGCGTCCCCAGGCGGTTGTTGTCGGTCACGTAGTATTTGCTGATGATGGGTAGCGTGGCTCCCATGAAGGTTGCCGGAATGAACATCAGGAGAAACGCCAACACAGCCTTGACGGTGTTGAACAGGGCCGGCGATTCCGGCAACCCGCGGTGTATCCAGGCATACACTACATCAAATTCCGAAAAGATCAGCGACAACACGGCGCTGGAGGCAAATATGAGGATTTCGATCCTCCCATACACGAGCAGAGGGGATGTCTCCTTCTGCCGAGTCACCTCCTGGTCGATATGATGTCCCCAGATATAACTGCCGAACCCGAGCCCTGCCATAAACGCTGCAAGAACAATGGATACGGAATACACGGTATGGCCGAACACCAGCGTCAACTGGCGCGTCCAGATGATCTCGTAAACCAAGGCGGTGATCCCGGAGACGAAGAAATAGAGATAAACCAGCCGGGAAGGTTGGGCAGGTGTCGTCACGTTCAAAAATCCCTTAAATGGATTGACATTAAACCGGTGTTTCAGTAGTTTTATGGACAGGGGGACACTCCGCAACCATAAATCAAATTGCGGGTTTTGCCAAGCCCGATCCGGAAGGAACCACCTTATGGCAGAGGATTATACCGCACACGAAAAGGAAATCGAGGCATCCGACCGCGTCGATCATCCCTACGCCGACGAAATGGGCGTGGAGTGGACGGTCGAGGCCTGGGAACGCGTCAAGCACGCCCCGGAATTCGTGCGGCCCGGTATCCGCAAGGTCATGGTTCAGCGCGCCGTCAAACGCGGTTTCAAGTACATCACCTCCGACTTCCTCACGGAAATCCGCAACGAATCAATGATGCTGGTCTCCAAGCGCGTCAAGCAGTTTGGCTTCGAAGAACTGTCCATGGGCGCATTCGATGTCGCCAAACAGAAAATGGTCGAGAGTCCGCGCAAGGTGGAAGTGATTGAGGAAATCCAGGATTTTCTCGCTCTGCGCACCGAGAAGAAGGAAGACATCGTCGACAAGTTCAAGAATTATATGGAAACCGCTCCGACCAGCGGCATGCCGTGGTCCAAGGAGGCCATAGAGAAAATGGAGAAGGTGCCGCCTTTCGTGCTCGGTATGGCCAAGCAGACCATCGAAGGCCGCGCACGGCAGCGGGGCGACAAAATGATCACGCCCGATATCATCGAAGAAGTGTTCAACAATGTCATGCCCGCTTCTGCAAAAGAAGCGATGGGCATGGAAGTAACGGAAGAAGATAAACAGAGGGACGTCGACTACGAAGCGCAACAGGACGAGGAACCGGATTTCGAATTGACATGGCACGACGACGCCAAGGCAAAAGTCATGAAAATCCCGATTCCGTTCATCCGCGAGATGGCAATCAAGCGCATCGAATCCGAAGTGAAAAAAGAAAACGTTACCGAAGTTTCAATGGAAATGTTCGACAAATACCGATTTAGTTTCTAAAGGAAAATATTATGACATTCGCAAATATCGATGGTCTGCTGCTGCTCGGAATACTACTCTTCTCCGCCAGCCTCTGGCTGCTCCTCAAAGGCGCTCCGGTTCCAGTAAAAATCAGAAAAAAAAGATAAAAGTAAATTTTCGGATGTTCAGGATTTTAGAAGCCTGACCACGCTTGCGACAAACATCCACGTGCCGACACAGCCGGTGATCGCCGTGACCGCGACCATGGTGTATTCAAGGTTTGGGATGGTTGCAGTGAATGCGTAAATGACACTGGCGATCGGTGGAACCATGGCAAACGGCAGGTAGCGGGACAGGGGAATGTCATCCGCCAATTCAGGAAGCAGGCTCCCGGATCTTTCCCGGGTTTTGTTTTTTTGAAGCACAAAATACATCAGGACCAGTAACGGCGGTAAAACAAATATCGCAATAGGACGCAGCGGCACGGTAACCGCAAGAAACCATAGCGTCGTCCCAACAATCGCCGTCCATATCTCTCCTTTGCCGAACTCCAGAGGCGTCCGCGCCATTCTCTCCCAAATCAGATGCCCGGCCACAAACAGCGCTATCAGGAGGCATCCATACAGAAAAAACATTTCCGCCCCGATTTGAATAGTGGCATCGGCCGAACGCCAGGTGGCGGCCCATATTCCCCAGAAAATACCCGTTAAAATAGCGAAACGAAAAATCGAGCCGCGTTTCCTTAAAGCCAGTCGTGTGGCGTACAACCCGAACATGACCGTGACCAGGGCATGCCAGGACAGCGCCGTCACCGGAATCGACAAGGGAAAAGGCATATCGGGTACGCCGTACGTGGTGTTGAGTAGTGCACCTTCGACCATCCACCCGAAAAAACCCGCCGCAACAAACAAAGCGGCTTTGCTTTTAACGTTGAAGTAAGTCACGACAATCAAAAACAACCAGGCCGCACAACCGTAAAGCGCCGCCATCGTCATATAGCCGAAGAAAGAATCCTCTCTACGCACCAGGCCGTAGAACAACCCTTCCGACACCAGACAGAATATGAGCCCGGTTGCGAAAATAAAGAGTACTTTTCGCATCAACGCCTGGAGACGGGAGGGAGAAGTTTGTGTCATGATTCCCTAAAGTCCGGTCGGATAATCGAGGAATTCGGTTTCGAGACCAAATTGTTGTTCGAGGTGCTTGCCGACAGCCTGAACGCCGCCGGTTTCAGTCGCGTAGTGGCCGGCAAAAATGAGCACGCATCCGCCTTCGATCGCTTCGTGATATTGATGGTTCGCCCCTTCCCCGGTGATGTAGCAATCGAGCTCTTCCTTCACCGCCTGGCCGACGATGTCCCCCGCACCGCCGGTGACCAGCCCGACCCGCTCCACGTCGCCTTCGCCGATCACTTTTACCGGGGCTCCCAATTGCTGTTCGAGTGTCCGGCCCAACTGCTCTGCCGATTGGCGTTTCACCCGGCCTTTGAGACCGATGAGTTGCCCTTCATACTCCCCGAAGACTTCGGGATGCTCAAGACCGATCTTATCCGCCAGCGCGCGGTTGTTGCCGAGAACAGGGTGCATATCCAGCGGCAGATGCGCGGAGTACAGCCCCAGATTGGCCTGGATCATCATGGATAGTTTGTCGTAATGCGGACCCTGGACGGGCTGCAGACCGCCCCAGAAGATACCGTGGTGGACGAACATCATCTGGCAATCCTGCTCGATGGCCATTTCGATGGTCGCCTGACACGCGTCCACCGCCAGACCCACCTTGCGGACGGCTCCTGTATTCTGCACCTGCAGGCCGTTCACCGCACGGGAGGAGTCCTTGATGTTTTCGATATCCAATAGCTGGTCGAGGTAGCGGGCGATCTGTATAATGTCCATGCGACGGATTATAGCAGAACCTATACGGAAGCAACCCATCCATGACCACATTTCTGGTACGTAACATCGGCCAACGGCTGATCCTGCTGGTGTTTATTTCGATCATCGCGCATTCGGTGGTTCATCTCGCACCCGGCGACCCCAGCCTGGTGGACCCGTCCAATCCGCGCATGAAACCGGAGGATATCGCCCGCATCCGTGCGGCGTTCCATCTCGACGATCCCCTGTACGCGCAATACGCCTACTGGATGCGCGACCTGTTTACCGGTCAACTGAAATCGTTCAAGGACAACCAGCCCGTCCTGGAAAAAATATGGGACCGCTTTCTCAACTCGCTTCCATTATTTCTGGTGACCACGCTGCTTACCTGGTTCATCGCGTTTCCCTTCGGTGTGCAGGCGGCGATCAAACGCGGTTCGATGCTGGACAAGGGAGGAACTCTGCTGTCCTACACTCTTATTTCCTTTCCGGGATTCTTTCTGGCGTACATCTGCATCATTTTCATGGTGAAGGTGTTTGACGTTCCGGTGATCGGAATCAACACGTTCGGGCTGGAGGACGCAGGCCTGTGGTTTCAGTCGATGGACCGCATCTGGCATCTCACCATACCTACACTGATTTTTGCGTCCGGGAGTATCGCCGTACTGTCGCGCTACGTCCGGTCGCAGATGCTGGAAGTCATTCACATGGATTACATCCGCACCGCCCGCGCCAAGGGTTTGTCGGAAGAAACCGTCATTTACAAACACGGCCTGCGCAATGCACTGTTGCCGTTCATCACTATGTTCGGCCTGATGATCCCCGGCCTCATCGGCGGTTCGGTCATCATCGAAACCATTTTTTCCTGGCCGGGACTGGGCCGCCTGGGCTTCGAAGCGATTATGAACCGGGACTTCCCTGTCATCTTAACCCTGAACTTCATCGCTGCCATTCTGACTCTGATGGGAACGTTCCTGTCGGACATTTTGTATGCGGTGGCGGACCCGAGAATTAAACTGAACTGAGGAACTCATGGATCTGGCAGAGCAAACCGGCGGCACTTTAGCGGAAACGCAAATCAGCCCGTTTCAGGAAAAATGGAACCTGTTCCGGAAAAACCGGAGCGCGGTGATCAGCTTGTGGTTTCTCGTTTTTTTATTCGTCCTGTCCATCGTCGCCATCCTCCTGACAAAATACAGCGCGCCATTCGACCCGGCGACCGTACGGCTATCCGAAAAGTTTTTACCACCCATGACGCCCTTTACGAGCAATCTCGTCAAACCGGAAGACGCACCACCCTTCGGCATTTACCTGCTGGGAACCGACGAACTGGGTCGTGATGTGTTTTCGCGTATGCTGGAGGGCACACCGGTATCTCTCACCATCGGTTTTGTGGCGGTGGGCATTTCGGTTTTTGTCGGCATTCTGCTGGGCGGGCTGGCTGGATTTTACGGCCGTATCCGGTTGGGACCTCTTTCCATTGACACCTTGATCATGCGATTCGTCGACATCATGCTGTGTTTTCCCACATTCTTCCTGATTTTAACCGTGGTTGCGTTGCTGCCACCCAGCATTTATAACATCATGATTGTCATCGGCCTCACCAGTTGGATGGGCACCGCGCGTCTGGTACGTGCCGAATTCCTGTCCCTGCGCGAACAGGATTATGTGATGGCTGCGCGCAGTCAGGCCATTCCGGAAATGCGCATCATTTTTCAACATATCGTTCCCAACGCCATCGCCCCGGTCCTGGTGTCCGCCACCATCGGCGTGGCGACGGCAATTCTCACCGAGTCGGCGCTCAGTTTTCTCGGCTTCGGCGTGCAGCCGCCGGACGCAACCTGGGGCAACATTCTATCCGACGGCAAGGGTTATATCTTTGACGCGCCGTGGTTGACGTTCACACCGGGATTCACCATCCTGTTCGTGGTGTTAGCCTTCAATCTCTGCGGTGAAGGGCTGCGCGAAGCCTACAACCCCAAACTCCGTCAACAACGGTGATCGGTTTCATCACTCCATGATTTATTTACAGAATCTCAAAAAGCAATTCGGTCCCAAGGTGCTGTTCGATGACATCAGTTTTCATTTGAGACCGAAGGAGCGCGTCGGCCTGGTCGGCGAAAACGGGATGGGCAAAACCACACTCTTCCGTACCATTGTGAATCAGAGCGAACTGGACGAGGGCAAGATCGTTTTGCGCAAGGGAGCACGCGCCGCCATGCTGGAACAGGAACTCCAGGTGGCGGAAGGCACGGTGTTGGAACGCGTGGTGCACGGCGATTCTCATTTCAGCGACGTGCAACAGGAAATGAATCAACTGGAAAACGATTCGGATTATCACGAGCGTGAGCCGGAAGAATGGAGCAAACGTTACGGCCGCCTGCAGCACGAGTTTGAACGCCTGGGCGGTTACGAACGCGAATCCCGCGCCAAAACCATTCTTCTCGGGCTGTCCTTCAAGATCGATCAACTGGATCAACCGCTCTCCCAGTTTTCCGGTGGCTGGCGCATGCGGGCCGAACTGGCGCGCTTGCTGCTGCAGAATCCGGATGTACTCCTGTTGGACGAACCGACCAACCACCTTGATCTGCAATCGGTCATATGGCTGGAATCGTTTCTTAAAAATTATGATGGAAGCATTCTACTCATCTCCCATGACCGGCGTTTTCTGAACGCGCTGGTGAGCCGCATCATCGAACTCGACCGCGGCAGGCTGGGTGTTTATACAGGCGACTACGATATCTATGAAAGACTAAAGGAAGAACGGATCGCCCAACTGGAATCGGAAGCCGCCAACCAGTCCCGGCGCATCGAACAGGTGGAGCGGTTCATCGAACGCTTCCGCGCCAAGAACACCAAGGCCACTCAGGTAAAAAGCAAAATCAAGATGCTGGAAAAAATGGATAAAGTCGAGACCTTCCAGCAATCGAAAACGATTCAATTCCGTTTTCCGCAACCGAAACGCACCGGCCGCTTGGTCGCGGAGGTTAAAAACCTGAGCAAAAGCTACGGTGATGTGACGGTGTATCGTGATTTCTCCATCCTGGTGGAACGCGGGTTCAAGATCGCTTTGGTCGGAGAAAACGGCGCCGGCAAATCCACCTTACTGAAATTGCTGGCGGGGGTGATCGAGTACGACAAGGGCGACATCATTCTGGGAACAAACGTCACGCGCGCTTATTTCGCGCAACACCAGATCGAAACCCTGAACGGCAGCCATACGGTTCTGGAATCGCTGGAAGAAGTTGCGGGACATCTGCTGCGCACACGCAAACAGAATATTCTCGGGGCGTTTCTGTTTTCCGGTGATGACGTACAGAAAAAAGTTTCAGTGCTTTCAGGAGGCGAACGATCGCGCCTGTCGCTGGCACGCATGCTGGCTTCTCCGGCACCGTTTTTACTGTTGGACGAACCGACCAATCATCTCGACATGCGATCCTGTGAAATGCTGGCGGCGGCACTGAAGGATTACGAAGGCACATTGGTCACAATCTCACATGACCGGTTTTTCCTGGACGGCATCATCGACCGCGTGTGGGAAGTGGATGCCGGGAGCGTCAAAGAATATGTCGGCAGTTACACCGATTACGAATGGGCGAAGTCGCGCGAAGCGGAAGCCCAAACTGCAGAAGAAGTGGAAACCACAGCACCGGAAAAAACGAGTTCCTCAAAAAAGAACAAACAGCGCAAACGCGAGGAAGCCGAAGCGCGCAATCAGCGCTACCGGCAGCTCAAACCTCTCCAGGAACAACTGAAACGAGTCGAGCAAAAACTGGAAGTCATCATGAACGAAAAACAAACCATCGAAACAAAACTTGCGGACTCCGAATTGTATCAGGAAAGTAGGAAGCTAGAGCTCAAGGAAGTTCTGGAGAAACAAAAGAACCTGACATGGGAAGAAGGCAAACTCATGAAGGAATGGGATTTACTAACCGAAAAAATCGACGACATTCAAAACACGACTGCTTCATAATCTATGACAGGCACTCTCATTTCAATATTTGCTCTTGCCGCCGTTTTACTATTGGCGTTGATCGTCATCGGTCCGGCTTTATTCGGCTCACCGTGGCATCCGATTTCGCGCAGGGATTTGAAACGCGCATTGGATTTCTGTGAAGTGAGGACGGGAGATCGCATCATCGATCTGGGTTCGGGTGACGGGCGGGTGCTGATCACCGCCGCAAAGGATTACGGGCTAACGGGAACGGGCATTGAAATCGACCCGATCAAAGTATGGCTGGCAAATTTAAGGGTCCGCCTGGCGGGAGTATCGGACAAAGTCAAGATTGTGCGCGCTAATATTTACGACACCGATTACAGCGAAGCCGACATTTTATTTATCTACCTCACGCATCAGGCCATCGATCAACTGTTTCCGAAAATCCTCGAACAGCTCAAACCCAGTGCAAAAATTCTCTGCTACCGGTTCTGCATTCGGAACATGACGCCGGACAAAGTCAACGCTGACAAAACACTCTTTCTATACACGCTGAACAAGGGAACGCGGGTAAATCAGTTTCGCTGATCCGGCGGCAGCTCCTTGACGAGCCCTTCCCACACATAGGCAAGATCATCTTCCTTTTTTATTACGATCCAGGCTTTGCCGTTCCAGATGACGTCCGTTCGGCGAACAAACAGCAACCGTTCACCCCGGTTGATTTTTCCTACGACCGGAAACTGAATACTGGGGCCTTTTCGCAAACGAACAACGCGACCTGTCACTTCCACATATTTCTCTGCGGGAGCAGGCATTTTTTCTTCCGTGACCTGGGTTGCTGAGGTTTGTGTCTCTGAAGAAGCCACATCAGCACTCGGACTGTGTCCGGACTCGAAAAATATGGGATTGGAAACCAGTTGGTTGTAAGCGTCAACCTCCACAAGTAACCGGTAATACCCGCGCCGTGAAAGAGGCGCATTCCTCCACACACCCTCGTACGGCAGTTTGAGCAAACCCTGCCTCACGGCTTTACCATTATGGATGAGCCGGATCGTGGCGCGGACATCGGATTCACCCCCGGTCATACTCAACTTGAAGTGGATACCCGGAGGACCTGCGGTTTTGAGTTCACCTCCCATTCCTGCCCGGTTTCCTGAGGCGGAATCAATAAGCTCGAACGAGTCCAGCGACAAGCGGCTCTTGCCTTCTCCCTGTTTCACGGCATACATGCGTCCCGCTCCAAGAGCTTTCACCATGGCGGGACGGCTTTTCCGGCTCGTCAGCACTATGGTCCGAACATCGCCCAGAAAATCCCCATTCTTTCCCTCGCAACGAAAATCGTTAGGGCCATAACCCCACACCGGACGGTCCCGCCTGCCTTTGAGATACTGCATGAGCACCTGGTCCCATTCTTTCCCGGGTTCAACGGCGGAGACCGGAGAATCGCTCATTGCCTGGAATCCGGTATAACGTTGCGTCAGCAACAGGTCCTGCGGGTGACTTTCTGTCCGGGTTTTCACCTGGATCAGGCCGCTGTCGAGCTCTTCGTTCACCGGCATTTCCAAATGGTTCCAAAACACCAGCGCCCCTTTGGAATCCGCATAATCAATCAAGTACTGATAGGGTTCGACTCCCTGATCGCCATGGTATTGATCGAATGGAGAACTTTTAAAAGGATGGGCGTTGGCCGCCAGCAGGGTCATGATCAGCGCAAAAACAAAAGAAATGCCGCGCCAGCGTTTCCCTAGAAAACCGTATAAACCGATTAGGGCACCGATACAGAATATCGTAAAGAGCAGATAGTCATCTTCCAGGTAACGAGTGGTGAAACTGCTGTTCAACGTGGGCAGTTCTTCGTAATCCCGGGAATTGGGAAGACCGACGATCAACAGATGTTTGTCCCAGTTATGGGCCACCAGATTGTGATCCAGGGGACTGCCGGTCCAATAGTAAAATGGTGAACTTTCAACTCCGGGTATCAGGACGAGGGTGTCGTCCGATTTGTCGATCTGATTGATCTCGCTCAGGTAAGTGGCCGCGCCGTTATCCAGCAATGAGCGGCTTCCCATACGAGTGCGGAGGATTCGCTCCACATAAGGCACTCCGTATTGAACGGATTTGTGGTCGTGGTCACCAAACAAAAGGGTATCGAGCCCCCGGAGTTCCGCTTGCGTCATCAACTCCGAGACTGAAGAGCAGCCGGTGCTGAAACGCGTTTTGATATCAGCCGCCAAATCCCATTGCTGGTATTCCGCCTGCACCCCCTGCGACCAGAAGAAAAGCAGGGCCACGAGAACGGGGAGGTTTAACTTACGCCTTGTCCACATCGAACGAATTTCCATTCCGGCTATGTTACCACTCCGCTCACCCAACGAGTCGAAAAAACCGGAGAGTTTGGAGTCCTCTACATTGCCCGCCGAAGACGGCTTGTGTTATACTTTTTAAGTAGTTAGCAGACCTCCTGCCTGTTATTGAGCGGCAATTCAACGATTCTCAAGCGGATCCGCACCCTTTTCCAGATTGAGGAATGTTCCATGAGCATAAAAATACTGGTCGCTGATGAAAGCCCCACCATCCACAAAATTGTGGCGATGGCGTTCGAAAATGAGGGCATCACAGTGGAAGGCATCAGCCGGGGCGAACACGTCATGGAATATATGGTGGAGTATCAACCCAATATCGTGCTCGCAGACGTCCACTTGCCTGGAATCGATGGCTATGAACTTTGCCGGCAGATTAAAAATTTTCCTTCTTTCGTAGGCATCCGGGTCATTCTGCTCACCAGTGATTTTGAGGATATCGACAAACTGAAGCTGGAGGTTTCGAAGGCGGATGATTTTATTTCAAAACCCTTCAAGACTGAAGAGATACTCCAAAAAGTCAAATCTCAATTAAACCAGGCTGAACCCAAAGAAAAAGCAAAGATCAAAACTGAACAATCCTCGAAAAAAATTGAGAGCAATGCAGTGATCCAAAACGAATTTGAGGATATCCTCAATAAACCGGAAAAAGAATCTTCGGATCCGATCCAACAATTTTTCGATGAAGACGAAAAAGCCAAATCTTCTATTGACGAAATTGACCTGGAATCCTACGCTCCCTCCAAAGAAAAAGCAGAGGAAGCACAGCAAGAAAAGACCCAGACTGTGGAAAAAGCCGGAGAAGTAAAAAAATTATCTCAGGATGATTCAGAAACCGATAAAGAAATGCCTGAAATCTTCGCGGATCTCCCTGAAGAAGCATTTCAGGCAGAAACTCGCCCCATTAAGATATCGACGGATGATTTAAACGCGGTGTTTCAATCGGTTCTCTCCTCCCCTGAATCCGGATTGGAAGATACTCCCAAACTGGAACCCGGATCCAAGCCGAACTTAATCGAAGAAACCCTCACTTTCATGGCTCGCCGGAAAACCGGGGAAAAGCCGGAATCGGTGACCGGAGATTCAAACTCCAATACGCTAGGCAACAAGATCATCAAAGAACACCTGGACCAGGTGATCAAACAGCTTCCGGAAGACGTGAAGCAGGGAAATTCCCATTTCGCTCTCGAAAAAACCGTAAGGGAAGTTTTGGGAGAGGTTGCCCCGAATATTATCCGGAAGGTTATCCAGGAAGAAATTGAAACGATTAAAAAAATGAAAGAAGCCTGAAACGGGATTCCCGCTCCCCGGATTTTGTGATACCATCCCACCTTTCCCGCAAACGCAACCCCTTCGATATTCTCTCTGAATACTCCGAAAACGCCTTGAGGCTCGGTGGGATTTTTATTGAAGCAGGATAAACAGAAGACCGTCTATGATTCAGCTGGACAAACAATATCAACCCCATGACGTCGAAAAGCGATGGATCGAATATTGGGCCAAGCACCGCCTGTCGCATGCCGATGAAACGCGGGACGGTGAAACTTTCTCCATGGCCATTCCGCCGCCCAATATTACCGGCTCCCTGCACATGGGCCACGCGTTCAACAATACGTTGCAGGACATTATGGCACGCTGGAAGAGAATGCTTGGGGTCAATACCCTGTGGCAGCCGGGCACCGATCACGCCGGCATCGCCACGCAGAATGTCGTCGAACGCCAACTGAAAACAGAGGGCACCAATCGTCAGGAAGTCGGCCGCGAAAAATTCGTCGAGCGTGTCTGGAAGTGGAAAAACGAATCCGGCGGCAACATCAATCATCAACTGGTTCAACTGGGATGTTCGCTGGACTGGGAACGCGACCGGTTCACAATGGATGAGGGATTATCGCGTGCGGTGCGCGAGGTGTTCGTTTCTCTTTATGATGAAGGATTGATCTACAAAGGCGACTACATCATCAACTGGTGCCCCCGGTGCCACACGGCATTGTCCGACCTCGAAGTCGAACATCAGGAAAAACCCGGGCACCTGTACCATATCAAGTATCCATTGCAAGACGGAAGCGGTGCCCTGATCGTAGCCACGACACGACCTGAAACCATGCTGGGGGATACCGCCGTGGCCATCAATCCGGAAGATCCACGCCACAAAGGACAGGGCGGAAAGAAAGTCATTCTGCCTCTGCTGAAACGCGAATTACCGGTCATCGAAGACAGTTATGTAGATACCGAATTCGGTACCGGCGCGTTGAAAGTGACTCCGGCACACGATCCCAACGATTTTGAAATCGGCCAGCGCCACAAACTGGAATCGGTCAACGTCATGGATGCGGATGCGCGCATGAACGATGAGGCCGGACCTTATAAAGGACAAGACCGGTTCCAAGCCCGCAAAACCATTATCGAAGATTTGAAAGCGCAGAGTTTACTGGTCAAGGTTGAAGATCACATTCATAAGGTAGGCCACTGCTACCGATGCAAAACGGTGGTGGAACCGTATCTGTCCAAACAATGGTTTGTGAAAACCGAACCTCTGGCGAAACCGGCAATCGATGTGGTGCGTAACGGAACGATCCAGATTGTTCCCAAATTCTGGGAGAACACGTATTTTGAATGGATGGAGAACATCCGCGACTGGTGCATCTCCCGGCAAATCTGGTGGGGCCACCAGATACCGGCCTGGACCTGTGGACAATGCAAAGAATTCACGGTGGCTCGCGAAACACCTTCGGCCTGTAAACATTGTGGTAGCGCCGATCTCGTGCAGGAAACCGACGTCCTGGATACCTGGTTCAGCTCCGCCCTGTGGCCGTTTTCCACTCTCGGCTGGCCGGACCAAACCGAGTCATTGAAACGATTCTATCCCACCTCCGTGCTGTGCACCGGATTCGATATCCTGTTCTTCTGGGTCGCCCGCATGATTATGATGGGTTTGAAGTTTATGGACGACATACCGTTCCACCACGTTTATATCCACGCCCTGATCCGCGATGCGGAAGGACAAAAGATGAGCAAGACCAAGGGTAATGTCATCGACCCTCTGGAAGTTATGGATCGATACGGTACCGATGCGCTTCGGTTCACGCTGGCGGCATTTGCCGCGCAGGGACGCGATATTAAATTGGACGAAGACCGCATCGATGGTTACCGCAACTTTTGCAACAAGCTGTGGAACGCGTCGCGGTTCGCCTTCATGAATTTGGAGGATTACAAAGGCACGTGCACACTGGAACCCAGCAAACATCGGAGTCTGGCCGACCGTTGGATCCTCAGCCGCCTCAATCGTACTGCGAAAGATGTCGAAGTGGCTCTGGAAGCATTCCGCTTTAACGATGCGGCAACCGCGCTGTATAAGTTCATCTGGAATGAATTCTGCGACTGGTACATCGAGCTTTCCAAATCTCGTCTGAATTCGAGTAATGCGGATGAAAAAGGTGCCACTCAGAATGTCCTGGTTCATGTACTGGAAGCGACATTGAAATTACTGCATCCCTTTATGCCGTTCATCACGGAGGAGATTTGGCAGAAGCTTCCGAAGGACGGGACCAGCATCATGGTGGCTCCCTTCCCTGAATTTGATCCCAAAAATGAGGATTCTGAAGCAGAAACACATTTACAGTGGGTGATGAATATTGTGAACGCCGCCCGCAATATCCGCGGCGAAATGAACCTGAAACCCAGCCTCAAAATCCCGCTTCGAATCAAAACGGACGACTCTGAAAAAGAGCTAATCGCCAATACTTCCGCACATTACATCGTGGAACTGGCGCGCCTTGAGGGCCTGGAAGTCGGTCCCTCGGTGATCAAACCCAAGGTTTCCGCATCTTCGATTTTAAACGATGCGGAAGTCATCGTACCGTTGGAGGGTTTGATGGATTTTGGTGAGGAAAAAAAGCGTGTCGAAAAAGAGTTGAAAAAAGTTGAAAAAGAGATCATATTTTTAGGTAAGAAGCTTTCCAACCCCAATTTCGTAGACAAGGCACCTCCGGACGTCATCGAAAAGGACAGGCAGAAGCATAAGGACCTGTCGGAAAAGCAAACCAAACTTCAAGTACATCTCAAAACCATCGAGCAGGCCCTGGCCTGACCCTTCTTACTGAAGTTGGTTGAGTATTTTCCCAAAACCACTGGGTTTATTTTTTATACATGGAAGCAACCGAAGAACTCATAACCCGAGACGCCATCCCGGCGAATGACACGTGGGACCTGGATAACCTGTATGCCTCAGGCGAAATCTGGCAGGCGGATTTTCAATCCCTGGAATCACAAATGCAACAGTACACTTCATTCCAGGGAACACTGGCAGAATCCGCCGAAAAGCTCAAGGCCTGTCTCGACTTCGATATGGAGTTTTCCCGAACTCTGGAGAAGGTGCACACCTTTGCTCATTTGCGCAACGATGAAGATAAAACAAACAATCTGCATCAGGGCAACTATGAAAAGGTCACCCGCCTCATGACCCAGTATCAACAGGCGCGAAGTTTTATCAACTCGGAAATCATGGAAATCCCGGAAGGAACAATGCAGGGATTTCTCGATCACCCGGACCTGGAACTGTATCGATTGTATCTCGAGCGGCAACTGCGCTACCGCAAACACACACTTTCAAAAAAGGAAGAAGCTCTCCTGGCGGCATCGCAGGAAATTGCACGCGCGCCGCAAAGTGCTTTCGGCATGCTGGACAACGCAGATCTAAAGCTGGGTACGGTAAAAGATGAAAACGGGAAAGAGATTGCCATTACCCACGGCAACCTGCAAAGCCTTCTGCAAAAGCAGGACCGGCGGGTCCGGAAAGAAGCCTTCGAAACTTTCTACCAGGCTTACGAGGAACATAAATTCACCTACTCGACTTTGCTCGCTTCCAGTCTCAAAAAAGATATTTTTTATGCGCAGGCGAGAAATTACGCTTCTGTCCGCGAAATGAACCTGTTCTACGAAAATATACCCGTCGAAGTGTACGACAATTTGATACAAACCGTACGCAATCACTTGGGCTCGTTGTACGAATACTTTGATTTACGAAAGCGAATTTTGGGATTGGATGCGCTTCACGCCTACGACAACAACGTTCCGCTGGTGAAAGACCTGCTGTGGAACATGCCCTACGACGAAGGAGTGGACAAGATATGCGAAGCGCTGGCTCCGCTGGGAAGTGATTACGTCAGCACCATGAGAGCCGGATTGCTCGACAACCGCTGGGTGGACCGTTATGAAAACAAGGGCAAACGAAGCGGAGCCTATTCTTCCGGCTGCTACGACTCCAACCCGTTTATCCTGATGAACTATCTGGAGGACAACATCAACAGCGTTTACACCCTTGCACACGAAGCCGGCCATTCCATGCATTCGTTTTTCTCAAATAGGAATCAACCCTATATTTACGCCGACTACACCATATTTGTCGCAGAGGTCGCTTCCACATTCAACGAAGCGCTGTTGACGCGGTACTTTTTGAATCAGGACATCAACCGCGACATGCGTATTTACCTGATCTGCCGGGAGATTGACAATATCCGCGGGACGCTGATCCGGCAAACCATGTTCGCCGAGTTCGAACATCAAATGTATCAGGCCGCTGAGTCGGGACAACCGATGACGGTGGAAGCGTTCCAGGCAATTTATAAAAGCCTGCTTGAAACTTATTTCGGCGAGGGTGTTGTTCTCGATCCTTGTCTTTCGTTGGAGTGTTTTCGCATTCCGCATTTTTATTTCAGTTTTTATGTGTACAAATACTCCACAGGTATTTCCGCCGCGTATGCGCTGGCGGACAAGGTGCTCAACGGTGGCGAAAAGGAACTGAGCGCATACCTCAACTTTTTGAAGTCGGGAGGCTCCAAATTCCCCATCGATCTTTTGAAAGATGCGGGTGTGGACATGAGCTCTCCGGAGCCGATCGAAACCGCCCTGGCGAAATTCGGGGAACTGGTCGGTGAATTACAGGCTTTAACTGCGTAAGAGCCGTTTAGCTTTTCATTTTTTATAAAGGAATTTATTTTGAGAAATTCAGGCCAATCCAATTCTTCGCAACGCCGGGGTCAGAGGAATCGCAAACCCAACGGCAAGAACGGGCAGCGCGGCGGTAACAACCAGCGAAACTCTGCCTCCAACGGAAACCGCAGCGGACAGGGATCCGGGAACGGTCAGCGCAACTCCTCATCCCGGGGACGAAGCCGGAACGAGGTCTCACAAGCGTGGGCTTCCGATACCTCCACACTGACTTCCCATTTGCCGACCGTAAAAAAGAATGAATGGGGAAAGAAGAAAACCGATTCCAAAAACGGCAACGGATCCGGGTCGCGCGGAAGAAACAAAACGTCCAACGGCAAAAACCGGCCCGACAAATCCAACCGGAACCAAAACCGGAATAAACCGCATTCCCGGCCCAACAACGATTCTGCCAAGAAGACGGCATCAACCCAGAGAGATTCTTCCCGCGGGAGCGGCAAGCAAGTCGGCAATATTGATCCATTTGAATTGTTCTGCGCTTATCATTTGGGTATCACCAAGGACAAGGGATATCGCACTGCCAACATCAATGAAGTGGCGAACCGGTTCCGTACCGAACCGGGAATGATCAAACAGGCTTTAAAGGAATACGATATGGACCCTGAATCCCTGCTGGACCGGGATTTCGATATGGCACTGGCACAATTGGATATCCAGGTGGCACCGGAAGGGGTGGATCGATTGGAACTGGCTCAGGGTATTTATCAGGATTTTAAGGATGCGCCGCGCATCAAGCGTGATTGGAACAAAATTCTTGAGGAAGACCGCAAGGAAAACCAGAAAATTTTCAGAAACTGACTCTACTTCAGAATTCCCCCGCCAAACTGAATCTGGGGCTCCTCTTCTTCCGCAGTTTCCTCCCGCTGGAACTTCAAGGCAATTTCCATAATTTCATCTTCCAGTCTTGTCGCCGTACCGTTGGAACATCTCACATCATTCAACAAAATGGAGAAGGCAAATCGTTCGCCATCCTGTGATTGAAAATATCCGGACAGCGCGCTGACGTGGTTGAGCGTTCCCGTTTTCACGCGGATTTTATGGGCTTCTTTTTTGTGATGCATGCGATCGATCACACTGCCGTCGAGGCCCATCACACCCAGCGCAGAAATAAACTCGGGAAAGATACTGAGATCGGAGTGCGCATCTTCCAATAGAGCGATTACCTGATCGGGAGTGATCAGGTTGGTTTTGGATAACCCGGAGCCATCGACCATGCGATACTGATCGGCAGTGAAGCCGAGTTCCTGCATGTACTCCTGCAGCAGCAGAACGCCGTTTTCCGTGGTTCCCGGCTCACCAATGAATTGGGCGGCAAGCGTTCTGAGAATTTGTTCGGCAATAAAGTTGTTGCTGAACTTGTTGAGGCCGCGCAGAATCCTTCCCAGCGGTGGTGATTCATGGTCCACCACCAGCCTGGCGCCTTCAGGTACGAATCCTCTCTTAATCTTTCCTGTCACCCGCACACCGGCCTGAGCGAGAAATCGTTTAAACACGGAAGCCGTGTATTTTTGAGGATCCGTAACGTTTAGAAAAAAACGTTTGCGGGCCACATTTTTCGGAACGCGTCCCTTGATGAGAATTTCGTCGTGGCCCTTGCGGCCCAGGCGATTGACGATCAATTTTCTGCGACTGCGTTTGCTGCCGGTCGTTATCGCTTTATTTCTGACACGGAAGTAATCGATATCGGGGTCGATTACTACACGAGGCCTATCACCCGGATTTTTTCCCGGTTCCACGTAAACTGTGACAGTATTAAAGTTAAACGACAGCGCCCCTATCGGCGCCAGGTAGGCTTCGGGACCTTTGTAAGAAGTCCAGGTCTTCAACGTTCCCTGTCCATCGAAGTAACTGTTATCGGCAATAATGTTCCCTTCAACTTTGGTGATCGGCAGATTCTTCAACTCGTTCACCAGAATCCACATCTGCTCGGTCACCAGGCTGGGATCACCAAAACCTTTGATGTACAAATCGCCTTTGAGCACCGTGCCTGTGATTTTTCCCAACGTGTACAGGCGGGTATGGAACCGGTAATCCGGTCCCACTTTTTTGAGCGCCATGGCGGAAGTAAACATTTTCATGTTAGACGCAGGGGTGAACAGGCTGTCGCTGTTGCGTTCGTAGATCACCTGCTGACGATCCAGCGAATAAAACTTGGCTCCGACACGCAATCCCTTATGACAGGACCGCGTTAAAATCGAATCGACCGCATTGCGAAAGTTTGTGATCGCGGGATCTTCACCGAACTCATTGTCCCCGGCGAAGCTGAAACCCGGCGCCCACAAAAACGTCAAACCGAGAACGGTGCAAAGGAATTGCTTTTTAATCGAAGTTAAACACATCTCTAAATTGTACAAGCGTAATAATTTCAATGCAATTGACAATTTACGTCATGCACCGCAGCCTTTTTCAACGTTACCCTAATAAGACGTATTGACGGAGCCATTCTCATAAGGTAAGGTCCAAAAAATTTTGTTTACCTAATTTCAATACTGGGAACGACATGAATTACGATCTGGTGGGAATCGGCAACGCTTTGGTGGATATTGAAGTACAGGTCTCCGAAAACCTGGTGCGGGATCTGGATATCGTCAAAGGGGGTATGACACTGTCGACCAAAGAAGACCAGGACGAGATTCTTAAACACATCTCCAATCACAGCCAGAAAATCGTTTCCGGGGGATCCGCCGCCAACACCATTCACGGTTTCTCCGCACTTGGCGGTAAAGGGTATTATCTGGGACGCGTCGCAGACGACACCTTCGGCAAGCATTATACGGATGACATGAAAGACTGCGGCGTCGGTTTTCCTGGTCCGGACTCGGCAACCAACGGCACCGGCACCTGCCTGATCCTTGTCACGCCGGACAGCGAACGCACCATGCTCACACACCTCGGCATCTCATCGGAACTCCATCCGGAAAACGTGGATGAAACCATCATCAAGGAATCGAAAACCGTATACATTGAAGGTTATCTGTGGACCGGAGAAGAAACCCGCGCCGCCGCCATGAAAATGGCGGATACTGCGCGGCAGGCCGGCGTACCCGTCGCTTTCACATTAAGCGACGCGTTTGTCGTCAATACCTACAAGGAATCGCTGGTCGATTTTATTCGCTGGAAGGTGGATATATTATTCTGCAACAACGTTGAAGCGCGGGCCATGACCAACGAAGATAAGGACGAAGAGGCCTTTGCCAAATTGAAGGGAATGGTCGATACCCTGTTTATGACGCGCGGGGTCAAGGGCTCATGGGCCGCCAATTCCCAACATCCCAAAATTCACATCGACTCGTTTCAAGTGGCCGCGGTTGACACCACCGGCGCCGGAGATCTTTATGCCGCCGGATCGTTGCTCGGGCTCATTCACAAGCACGATCTGAAAGAGGCGGCTATTCTCGGTTCCTACTGCGCCGCACAGGTCGTCACCCACCTAGGAGGCCGGATGCCCGCCCACTCCCACACACACGTCCCCACTATTCTCGAGTTGTATCCCGGCGCGTAACAACTTGTCATCCTGAGCCTGCCAAGACCCTCTTTGAAAAACTTTCAAGCAAAGTTGTTGAATCAAAAGACTCTTACGAAACGCTGACTTCTCAGACTTTTCGCCCCCCGAGCAAGATCTTTTTCGGGCATACTAAGGGTATGTGGCAAATTTTCGAAATCATAAGTGAAATCGGCACAGGCATGCCTTATCTATATAGGGGCTGGGCGTTTCTGTTTTCTGGAAAATACAGGAAAAAATGCTATGAAGAATGGAAGGAATCAAATATCTTGAGCGTAATTTTTGATATTTTTATGTCTTTATTTTTTATGAGTTTTGAAATCGTTTGCGTGCTTGTCGTCTACTTGAAACTCCTCTCTCAAGGCGCAACCTCCCCTTAAAGAACTGGAAGACTCAAAAAACATCCAAGACTACAACCTGCCCTCTTCAATATCGTAGACATCGAACCAGACATAGACCGGTGGGTGCACCGGTAGATATTCCTGGATATAGCCCTCGAGGTACTCCTGCCCTTCGTTTGACATTTCGCTCAACCGCATGCCCCGCATTTTATTGTTCCAGTGGATGACTTCCATCGGATCCTTGATTTTGGACTGCTCATTGAACCATTTGGCGACTTCGTCATCGGTCGCGCCGGTTGCGATGTATTCTTTCATGAGGGCGTGGTCGACTCCGGAGAATTGTTCCAACTGATCGCACAACGAGCAGTACCAGTAATTATATTCGCCGTTGATTCCCAAAAGGTCGGCGCGGCCTTTGTCCAGACAACGGGCGAGAATCACGTAACCACCCAATACTTCCCGCGGACTACGCGGCGGCCCTTTTCTTAAATCCCTGGACAACGGTTTCAGTTTTTCCTTGTTCATGGATAGATCCTTTTTAATATGATTAAAGACCGGGCGACTTGAACACGATCATTTTTTCTTCGGTCATCTCCAGCATCGTCGGCATGATTCCGCCGACACCCAAACCCGAGGCCTTGCGTCCGGCGAACGGCATCCAGTCGACGCGAAAAGCGGTATGATCGTTCACCATGACCGCAGCAGCATGCAAGCGATTCGCCGAGTCGAGCGCAACATCGATGTTTTTGGTGAACACTGCGGCCTGAAACGCGTACGGAATACGATTGGCACGTTCGATGGCTTCCAAACGGTCTTTGTAGGAGTAAACACAAACTACCGGACCGAAGATTTCCTCCCGCGATACTTTTACGTCATCCGGCGGGTTCAGCAAAACTGTTGGTGCATAACAGGTGGTCCCAATTTTTTTGCCGCCCGTCAGCACTTTTGTTCCGGCCGATTCGGCTTCTTCCACCCATTCCGCCACACGATCGACTTCCCGCTCCAGGATGAGCGGACCAACCTCCGTTTTAGCGTCTGTGGGATCGCCCACTTTCAGTTTTCGTGCAAGGTCGGTTAATCCCTTGGCGACTGTATCAACAATGGATTCATGCGCGAAGACGCGCTGCACGGACACACAGACCTGCCCGGCATGGTAGAAACCGCCCTTTGCCAGCAACGGCAACGCGTCTTTCAAATCGGCTTCGGCATCGACGATGACCGGAGCCGCACCGCCGTGCTCCAAAGCGCAGCGGGTACCGGGCGCCAGTTTGGAGCGGAGATGCCATCCCACCCTGGCCGAACCGATAAACGAAAAAAAAGCAATGCGCGAATCGGTCACCAGTTTTTCGGCGACGTCATTGTCACACACCAGTATCTGGCACCACTCCCTAGGAAGTCCGGCTTTGTACAGGCAGTTAACAAGATTGAAACAGGAGATCGGTGTGGTCAATGACGGTTTGATGATAACAGGACAGCCCACGGCAACAGCCGGGACCACCTGATGCACGATCAGGTTAAACGGATGGTTGAATGCACTCACCGCCGCGACAACGCCGATTGGCTCACGCCGGGTGTAAGCCATCCGATGCATTGACGAATCCGCAAGGTTCATCGGTATCTCACGGCCCGTCAATTGGCTGATGGATTGGGCTGCTTCGCGAATACCCTGGATCGCGCGATCCAGCTCGACACGGGAATCGATCAACGGCTTGCCGCCTTCTTCGGCAGCTGCCCTGGCAAATTCCTCCGCCTGGTTTTCGACAAGGCTCGCCGTCTTTTCCAGAATTTCGATGCGTTGGGGAACGGGAATCATCTTATCCGGGTCTCCCGCCAAACGATCCGCCGTGGTCAGCATCTGCTCCAACTTCTTTGCGTCGTCCCAGGGAATCTCCGAAATCAGATGACCGTCGTACGGAGAAAGAACTTTTAACTTGTCAGACATCCACCCTCCCGGCAGAAGTTAATACTTATAAGATACAGGTTTTCGCGTTCAGCTCTTCGATCAACACCCGTTCGTTCTCGGAATAGTCGACGGGGACCTCGACCAGATGAACGCCGGGTGCGTCGAGACACTTTTTCAGGCAACCGGCGAGTTCATCGGTTGATTCCAGACGGTGCCCTTCGGCGCCGTAGGATTGCGCGTATTTCACAAAATCGGGATTGCCGTAATCCAGACCGAAATCCTTGAACCCCATTCCTGCCTGCTTCCATTTGATCATCCCATACGCGTTGTCGCGCAGAATGAGAACAACGAGGTCCAGTTTCAGCCGAACCGCCGTTTCCATTTCCTGCGAGTTCATCATAAAACCGCCGTCACCGCAAATGGCCATGACCTTCCGGTCGGGATGAACGATCTTGGCGCCCATCGCCGAGGGCAACCCCGCCCCCATGGTGGCTAATGCATTGTCCAGCAGGATGGTATTTGTGGAATAGGCTTTATAATTCCGCGCGAACCAGATTTTGTAAACCCCGTTGTCGAGTGTAATGATGCCGTCGTCCGGCATGGCGGCGCGTACTTGAGACACGAGATGCTGGGGAATGATGGGAAACTTGGCGTCCTTGCTTCTTTCCTCGACATGCAGCTCGATTTCTTTTTTGACCCGGTCGAAATAATCGAAATCCCAGTGTTCCATTTTCTTGAGTTGAGTGGCAAGACGCTCGATACTGCCGGCAATATCGCCCACCACTTCCACCTGGGGAAAATACACTTCGTCGACCTGCGCCGAAAAATAATTGATGTGAATGACTTTCGATCCGCCTTCTTCCATAAAGAACGGCGGTTTTTCGATCACGTCATGACCGACATTGATGATCAGGTCGGCGCGGTCGATCGCGCAATGCAGGTAATCCTGGTTGGACAACGCCGCTGTTCCAAGGAACTGAGGGTGTCGCTCGTCGACCACTCCTTTTCCCATTTGCGTGTTGAAGAAATAAATTCCCGTATTGTCGATCAGTTGTCGCAGAGCCCGGCACGTCCGGTTGCGGTTGGCGCCGGCGCCGATGAGTAAAAGCGGCCGTTCTGCAGCCCGGATCATGGCGACTGCCTGATGCACCACCGCTTCATCCGCCTGCGCCCGCCGGGCATGTTTGACCTCATAAGGCGTTGCGGTGCATTCTTCGGCGGCGATGTCCTCCGGCAGTTCCAGATGAACGGCGCCCGGTCGTTCTTCTTGAGCAATACGTATCGATTCGCGGACCAGTACCGGGATGCTGTTACCGTGCACCACCTGCTTGGTGAATTTGGTAATGGGCCGCATCATTTCCACGACATCGATAATCTGAAAGCGGCCCTGCTTGCTCTTCTTGATGGGTTTCTGGCCGGAGATCATCAGGATCGGCATGGCACCCAGTTGCGCATACGCCGCTGCCGTCACGAGGTTGGTCGCTCCCGGCCCCAGCGTGGCCATACAGACCCCTACTTTGCCCGTCAAACGGCCGAAGGTTGCTGCCATGAAGCCCGCTCCCTGTTCATGACGCGTCAGGATCAGTTTGATTTTTGAATTGCGCAGGGATTCGAGCAGGTCCAGGTTTTCCTCTCCCGGAACCCCAAAAATATATTCCACTCCCTCCTGCTCCAAAGACCGGACAAACAAATCAGACGCTTTCATGACCATACCTTCCTGTTCAATACAAAAGAAAAATCAAAAGGGTAACTACTACGTGTGTATTGTATGGGAAACGCTTGAAACCTTACAAAATAAAGTCATCATACCATCAACACTTCTTAACTTTCATTCCGGTCATGCTATAATGATTTTATCGTCAAAAAAGGCGTCTCCCTGGAGAAGTTATTTTATGTTTTCTCTACTTCGGAAGTTCCTGGCTGTCGCTTTATCTCCAGCAATGGTGGCAGGCCTGCTGGTTTCTTCATCGCAGGCCTCTTCCCCACGCTTGCCCCCTGCTTTCAGTACCACGAAAAAGCTACCCCTCTACAAGAATGTGAAGTCCCAGGGAAAGGCATTGGGTTGTACATGGTTCTGGGTATCATCACCGCGATCTTACTGGTTTCAAAAAGCACAATACAAAGTCAAAGGAGAACTTTATACGGGCATCGTCCAATCCACCCAGCAAAAGGGATTGTGTTATTATTTCTTGTGGGACCAGTTTTACGTAGGATATGGTTATCAACATTATCCGAACCTGCCTTTAGAAGATGTAGTTCGCACATTTGGATATCTGGATTATATAGAAAAAGTTATCCACGAGGACGATTTGGATTCAGTTCCCGATGGTTGGCCGCCAGGTAAAACCGTCCGGATGAAACTGAAAGATATTACCGGGATCACTTTCCGCAACCAAATCGAGTTGATAAAATGGTTTAAAGAAAATGAAACCTATCTTTTCTGGCACCCCTCCCTCAGCAAACTTCGTTTGAATAAAGATAGAAAAAGAAATAGAAATTCCTATCCCAAAAGAAGATTTTATGAGTTTGGGAAAGATAGTAGCTCAGATTTGGATAGAGCATTTTATTGGTGGAGTAAAGCCATGGGATGGATTTTTAGCGAATGGAAGGCGGGTAAATTTTTTAAGGGTATCCGCTTTGATTTGAACTCATCACGAACCAATATCTATCAGTATAAAATCAATCGTTCTTTATTAAAAAAACATATCAAAACAAAAGAAAAGACTTATATCGAATATATAAGGAGCCATATCGAATTCTTCAATAATCCTAAAAAACCCCTGGGTCCTTCTCTCCGAACCATTAACCGGTTAAAGTACGTAACAGACCAGAACTTCGACACAAAGAAAGAATGGATCGAGTGGTATCAGAAAAATAAGGACCGTCTGAAGCTTTCTGATGATGGGGGAAAAATTGTAGCTCACTAGCACCCGCTCAAGGAGCCTTGTGAGTACGATGAAAAGCGGTCCAGGTGTCGCAATGGCCGCGGGCGAAGGCTTCGAATCCCATCAGCCGCGGTTTCCACTTTGGCTTCAGCAGACGATAACACTCCTCGGCTACCGCTTCGTAGTATTCCCCCATCTTGCGCTCGATATCTTTTGACAACGATTTTTGGAACACTTCACGAATCTTGACGCGTCGCATCGCTTCAGCGTTGGCGCGCTTGGAGGCCAGGTAGTACTTCAGCACTTCCTTCATTTCACTGCGTTTGCCGGGACGGTACAGGTGCCCGGCGACATAAGTTTCGAAATCCAGCTGCAGGGCCCGTTTCAATCCCACCACCTGGCCGTAGATATCGACTGTTGAAAAATTCTTGAACGGCACCGCTTTCGGCGTGGCTACGTCGACAAACATGAGGATTTTTTTCTGGGGCAGGTAGACCATGATGTTGCCCTTGACGTGCCCGTCGCCGGGATAAATCATCTCGACCCGCACACCGCCCAGCTCGATAGCCGACCTTTCACCGAAGGTGATCTGAGGCACCGGCCGCGCTGGGTCTCTGTACCGCCGCAGCAGTTTTTGCGTTTCCTTTTGCGCGATAATCTTAACCCCGTCTTGAAACTGGGAAGCATCGCCGATGTGATCCAGATGTGGGTGGGTATAAATCATGACTTTGACGGGAAACGTCGTCACTTCCTTCATTGCCTTCTTGATCAGAGGACCGGCGCCGCGAATGGGATCGATGAGAATCACCCCCTCCGTGGTCACAATGAACATGTTGTTGTAAACCCCGTTCGAAAAAAAATAAACGTCCTTCGCCAGTTCTTTCAGCAGGTACCCTTTTTTTGGGAGGGGAGGAATCGCTTCCACATAGCCATCGGGCACCTTCATCTTGGGAGCCGGGGCTTTCACCGCTTTTGGGGGAACAACGGTTTCCGGCGGGGTAGGCTCCGGAACGGGAACGCAACCGACGCCGACCCAGAGAAATAAACCTAATAAAAACAGGGAACAATAACAGGGCGCGAAGAGTTTTGCGGAGTGGTTATACATTTGCATTCCAATTTGATAAACTTGGGCCGCCTCCTGCCCGGAGGGGGAATGGGCTGACCTTCGCCCCCAAAAGAATGCACTGGGCGCTGTTCGGAGCTCAGGGCCAGCGTTACTTTCGCCGGCAGGTGGCGAAAATAACTTTCAGCCACGCTGATTTAACTCTTTTACAGGTTTGAAAAATAATATTCAATCCCTATCCACGGAGGTTTGGTATGAAGCGTTGGGTTTCTCTCTTTTCTGCATTGTTCCTTACTCTGGTTCTGGCCGGATGCGGGGCGGCGGGCAAAAATTTCCCTTCCGTCCATATCGATGATATTCAAAACGGCGTGACCACCCAGACCCAGATTCTTGAATGGTTCGGGGTCGCCTTTAAAGAAGGCCTGCGCAATGGCAATCCCATGTGGACGTATCAGTTCGACCGATGGCATTCCCTTGGAGATGATGAGTCCAAGGAACTGGTGATCCTGTTCGATGACAAAAATATCGTCCAGGCCTACCGGTACGCCTCCAACATGGATTGAGCGGAGTCTCTGTTCCGTTGAATGTCCTTTGGCGTTGATCCGATGACTTCCTTCCAACTGCTCGTGTTCGATTTCGACGGCACGCTAGTCGACACCAAACAGGACATCGCCGATTCGGTCAACCGGGCATTGACCGAGTTGAAACTGCGCACACTCGACCGGGAAACGCTACACACCTTTATCGGCAAGGGCGTCAATCACCTGATGACCCGATCGCTGGAAGGAACAGGATACACCGACCTGCCCTCTGCCATCGACGCCTTCATGCGGCATTATGAGGAACACCTGATGGATCAGACCAGCCTGTTCCCGAACTGCCGCGAAACTCTCGAGCATTTTTCCGAAAAAGAGAATACCATCCTCTCCAACAAACCGACCCGCTTCATCACACAGATTCTGGATGCACTGGACTGCTGTGAACCCTTTTCAACCATCATCGGCGGTGACTTGATGCCTGCCAAAAAACCCGATCCCGGTGGATTGCTCCACATTCTCGAGCAACATAACGTGCGTCCGGAAGATGCTTTGATGATCGGCGACAGCCTGGTAGATGTCGATACCGGCAAACGGGCGGGGGTTAAAACCTGCGGTGTCACTTACGGGCATGCGGGACGGGAAACGCTCGAATCCGTTCAACCCGACTGGATCATTGACGATTTGTTGGAATTGAAGCAAATCGTTAATTGATCGTTACGGTATTGAAAGTATTTTGTTAAAAATCTGTTTTCTTGTGAAGGCTGAGGTAATATTTTTCCATATCCTTGACGGAAAACATGCCGACAATTTTCCCATTCTCGGTTACAGGCAGGTGGCGGACTTTCCCCTGTTCCATCAAGGCGCTCGCCTCGGCGATGGTCTGGTTTTTATCAATAGTACATTTGATGTCTGTCATCAACGTTGAAACCTTAACGGTTTTAATGTCGCATTCCCCTTTCAAGGCCAGGATCATCCAATCCGTTTTGGTGAAAATCCCCACGAACTCTCCATTCTCCTTAACCAGAAGCGCATTGACCTTGTTTTGATACATTTCATCCAATGCTTCGTAGGCATTTTTATCCGGCGTGGTGGAATAAAGGGTGGTGCTCATACACTCGCCAACTTTCGTCATTCTTCAGCTCCTATTACAAGAGGTAGTCCGGCAAATAGATGATGATAAGACAAAATGTCTTCCCAAGTAAAGCCCTCCATAAATTCAGACGCTATCCCAAAGGTCTATTTGACTTTAATCCGGCTAAAACCTACAATTGCCGATTCCTATGAATTCCAAAGAGATCAAAAACATATACATTATCGCCATTTGCGGAACCGGCATGGCTTCCCTCGCCGGCCTGCTACAAGAGGCAGGATACCGGGTCACCGGGTCAGATACCAATGTGTATCCTCCGATGAGCACCCTGTTGGAAAACGCCGGGATCGAAATCAAACCCGGTTATAAAAAGGAAAACATCACCGGCGAGATCGACCTCGTCGTGGTCGGCAACGCGGTGTCTAAGGACAACGAGGAAGTGCTGGCGGTACAGGCGGCTGAGATTCCGTACATTTCCATGCCGCAGGCGTTGTCGCGGTTTTTTCTGGAGGGGAGGAAATCGCTGGTGGTCACCGGCACCCACGGCAAAACTACCACCACGTCGATACTGAGCTGGGTATTCGAGGCCTGCGGAAAAAAACCGGGGTTCATGGTGGGGGGCTGGCTCAAGAATTTTGATACCAATCACAAACTTCCGGAAGGCGACTGGTTCGTCACGGAAGGCGACGAGTACGATACGGCCTTTTTCGACAAGGGCCCCAAGTTTCTCCACTATCGGCCCTACGCGGCGATTCTGACGAGTATCGAATTCGACCACGCGGATATTTACCGGGATTTGGACCATATAAAAGAGTCATTTCGGAAATTCATGGAAATAATCGACCCCAAAGGTTTTCTTTTGGTTGAATTTTCCGATAAAAACACGAAAGATGTTATCAACAAGGCACAATGCGAAGTGGAGACTTACGGGTTTTCGGACGGGGCTGACTGGCAGGTCGCTGATTACCGGTTCGAGGACGGTCACGGCCAGTTCACCTTGAACCATCACGGGAAAGAGGTGGGGCGGTTCCATCTGCCGATGATCGGCCGGCACAACATACTCAACTCCGCGGCAGTGACGGCCATGGCTCTCAAATGCGGATTGCCCGCAGATGCTGTAGCCCGAGGCTTGAAGGATTTTAAGGGAATCAAACGCCGGCAGGAAGTGGTAGGAGAAAAAAACGGGGTAACGGTGATCGACGATTTTGCGCATCACCCCACTGCGATCCACCTGACGCTGGAAGGAGCGAAGGACGCCTGGCCGGGGCACCGGATCTGGGCGGTATTCGAACCGCGCTCCGCCACTTCGAGGCGCAAAACGTTTGAGCAATCCCTGCCGGAAAGTTTTAAGATGGCGGACTGGACCATCATCACCGATCTGTTCGCGCCGGAAAAGTTGAAAGAAGAGGAGCGGCTCGATCCGAAAAAGGTGGTCGAAACCATTCAGGCTCAAGGAGGCGAGGCCCGGTTTCTGCCGACAGTCGAAACAATCGTTGATTTTATCGCCGAGCATCAACAGCCGGGTGACGTGGTGATGATCATGTCCTCCGGAGGATTCGGCGGGATTCATCAGAAACTGCTGGACCGTTTATAATATGAACACACTGGGACAACTCAAACTGGAACTTTTACACCGCGGCGTTGCTTTCGCCCAAAATGTGCGGAGCCATGATCTCGTCGCGCCGGGGATTTTTTCGGAAGAAGACGGGCAGAGTGTCGTCCTGTCACTGGCCGAGAATTTTTTCGCACGCCCGCGAGTGAATCCGGACAAGAACACCGCTATTTTGATGAACATCCGGGACAATAAAGTGATCCTGGACATGGGAAAGGATCCGCTGGAAGTCGGTG
Source organism: Nitrospinaceae bacterium (assembly GCA_028278405.1). GTDB lineage: Bacteria > Nitrospinota > Nitrospinia > Nitrospinales > Nitrospinaceae > SZUA-226. Next base: position 3,461 of record JANQEK010000028.1, on the reverse strand, counting down.
TGATCCCTGCGCCCCTGTTTATCAAAGACCCGAAAGCGTCGCGCAATCCGGCTGCTTCTTGCATTCAGCTCAACGGCTACTGCTTGAATGTCAACCTGTGCCTGGAAGACCCGACGCGCCAGTTGAACCTGAGCTTGGAAGATACGGTGAGTCTCGTTCGCGCCGCGTTTCAGGAAGGCGTGGCGGACCTGGTGCAGCTCAACATGGACCACTGCGCGGAAAAGGACCGGGGATTCTCCCGCCTTGCCCCGCTGGTGCAAAGCATCAAGAAAAACTTTCGAACCTTTGTCGCCCTGCGCGGATACCCCCCGGATGACCTCGGGGTGATCGATTCGTTTTACGCGGCGGGGGTGGATCTGATCGTGTTCCCGCTGGAACAATACACCGAGGATGGATTACCGCAACCCGCCGTTTCGGCCAAACAGGGAACCAAGGGACTGGAATACGCGGCGGACGTGTTTGGACCCGGGACCGTCGCCACCGAGCTGGCGCTGGACTGCAAACATCCGCAACCGCTACGTGAAAAGATTACCGCATTGTGCAAGCAGGGCATTGTGCCTCTGGTGCAAATTCCCAGACAGGGTCTGCATCTGAAAGAAGAACTGCAGGAAGTGGAGCGAGTGGCTAAGCACCTGCATCAAACCGCCCAGAAGGAACGCTTGAATCTGAAGTGGCTGTACCCCGCGGCGGAATGGATCAGCCCGCTGGACGCGCCCTTCTATACCGACAAACCCCAAACCGCCCGCCTCGCCCAGCGTCCGGTGTATCAATCGACACTCGGCAAAACCGCGTCTGAAGGTTTTGCCGCCCTGCGCCGTAAACTACGCGTCAAGAACATCAGCGACTCGTATGAATCTGCCGGGTTATAAATTCACAACAGAAATTCTTATCTCCTGATTTCACTTTACCTGTAAACGGTTGTATGCTCTGCTTCCAACTTGATGTTAAAAATATTTTTCTCAACCTTTACCTCTTTGTTTTTGACCTGTGCACGAAATACCTCAAGAACATCCTTCATGTCGTCCTTAACCGATACATCAAAATAAATTTTATACGGCGCACGCTGGTTGGGTGTAACTTCAACGGAAGTCAGCCATGATGCAAAATCACGAATTGCCGCCTTTCCAAAGTCATCGACATAATAATCCTCAGGCGCCTCTTTGATTAACTTAATGGTACGTGCAGTACTACGTACTGGAACAGCGCCAGGGTTAGGTGAGGTATCAATTACAGTAAAAATCAAATTACCGAAATAGACGATATCCGATCCCACTTCGAACGATTCCACTAAATAAGAAATATCCGGATTCGAGCAGGACAAACGTCCTTGAGTCAATGGCCCTTTCTCTACAGACATAAAAACATATCCGTCATCAAGCAGAGACTGACAAGCAAAACCGGCACAAAATTTACACCCTGTTGTATCAAAAGGCAGGTAATTATATTTAACATCAATTTTGCCGATGATAACGCCTTGGTTTTCTTTGATATCGGCAAGATCAAACTGCTTGTAATGACGCGTGCCGCACCCGGCTAACAATATCAAAATAATGACTAGGAGAATCCGCATTTTCAACGTCTCTCTTGAATCAGGGTTAAATCGTCCATTTTTAAAGAAAGGATTTCACCTTTTCCCCGACTCATTAACGTGTGCTTGATGTGTTAAAAACTTTAACGTACGACTGTGTCATATTATTGAAAAACGCAAATTAGGGCAATATCAATCCTTCTCGCTGTTTATTTTCAATATCGTGAGAAGGATTTCATTCGATGTATTGTTTGATTTTCCAATGCATTTTGTTAGGCTGATGTTATGAATCTTGCGCCGCATATACCGATTCCGGAAAAAAAACCTGATATTCCGAAAATTCCCGAAGTCCCAATGGCGGGTCTCGATACCCTGTGGCTTCAGGTGGGGGGCACCGTCTGTAACCTGACCTGCACGCACTGTTTCATCAGTTGCACGCCGCAAAACAACAACCATCCGCTGATGACACTGGCTCAGGTAAAAAAACATCTGGAAGAATCCAGGCATCTCGGTATTCAGGATTATTACATCACCGGCGGCGAGGTGTTTCTCAATCCGGAACTACTGGAAATATACGAGGCAATACTCGAATACGGCCCCTGCACCTCGTTGACCAACGGAATGCTCATCAACAGGGAAAATTCCCAGGCCCTGGCGGAGCTACAGGCACGCTCCAAAAATAAACTGTATTTCCGGGTCAGTCTCGACAGCCTCGACGAAGAAGAAAACGACAAAATACGCGGACACAACTGTTTCAAACTGGCCCTGCGCGGGATGCGCTACCTGGCGGAAGCCGGATTTCCCACGCACCTGACCATGGTGCGCAGCTGGGATGAGGATGACGATCAGGAAATGGAAGCGAAGGCTCTGACCTTCATGCGGGAACACGATATTCCCAACCCGCAGGTGAAATTCCTGCCGGGATTTTTGTTGGGAGAACTGGCGGTGAACGAGCGTGAATATCATCCCCACGAACGCGTCACCGAGCAATGTTTCGATAATTTTCCCATCACCAATCTGCAATGCGCCAACTCGCGGATGGTCACAGCCAAGGGCGTTTATGTGTGCCCGATTCTGATTGAAGAAGAACCGGCGCGTATGGGTGACACGGTTGAAGAGACCCTGCGTCCCTTCCCGCTTTATCATTCTGCATGCTATACTTGTAGAGTATCCGGCATGAGTTGCAAAAGCTAACTTTCTCAAGGGGATTGAACTATGCCCGCAGTAAACTCCGCAATGGTACCGCTGGGTACACCGGCGCCCGACTTCAACCTTCCCGGCACGGACAACAAAGTCTATTCCCTGGAAAGTTTTAAGGACAAGAAGGTACTGGTGGTGATCTTCATGTGCAACCACTGCCCTTACGTGAAGGCTGTACTGAGACGTTTGATCAACCTGCAGAACGACTACGCGGAGCGATCCGTGCAGCTGGTGGGCATCAACGTCAATGACATAGACAAATACCCCGATGACTCCCCGGAGAACATGAAGATCTTGGCTGAGAAAAAAAACCTTCCGTTCCCCTACCTTTTTGATGCCACTCAAGATATCGCCCGGGCTTATGACGCGGTATGCACTCCGGATATTTATGTCTACGGAGAGGAAAGAAAACTGCTTTACCGGGGCCGCGTCGACGACAACTGGCAACACCCGGATGAAATCACCCGCCACGATTTGAGAGACGCCATCGAGGCCATCCTCACCGGTCAACCGGTCAGCGACGACCAGGTCTCATCCATGGGTTGTACCATCAAGTGGAAAGAATAAACCGTTAAGGCAGGGATCAACCGTTCAGACATCTTTGGCTTCACTTCCGAACAGGTTGAGTTGGATCGGTTGGGGTCCTTTGCCGTCCACCGGCACCGCATAGTTCCCATCAAAGCAGGCGGCACAGTACGTGGTCTTCTCGCCGTTCATGACACTCATCATATTA
>JANQEK010000024.1 GCA_028278405.1 Nitrospinaceae bacterium | reverse complement strand
TATTGGATCGAAAAAACCAATGGGTTGAATCTCAATTTACACGGCGTGGGATTCGAGTGGAACTGATGGCCGGTTCGGTTTGATGTTTTAAATTAATATAAGATTTTTAAACTAAAGAAAAGGATCAAAATGCAGCGAGGGGGCAGTTGGTTTCAACTGACCCCTCGTATTATTTGGTAGCGGGGGCCAGATTTGAACTGACGACCTTTGGGTTATGAGCCCAACGAGCTACCGGACTGCTCCACCCCGCATCGTTTTTTTTGTTAGGGCAAAATCATTGCCAGGACAAGGTATTATACAGATTCTAAAGGATTGTCAAGGTTTAATCCGAATTCCTGATCACCTGCCGGACCGAGTTTTCCACGATTTGTTATGATGAGGTCATCATGACTACCAAACGTCTCTTCATTTTACTGCCGTTGCTGTTGATCGGGGTATTGATCCAGTCCTTTTTTTGGGTACCGACCTACGACAAACAAGCAACCGGTAATCCAGAGCGATTAATTAAGTTTATTGAAAGCTCCGGTGGCGATGCCCGAATGTTAAATCCGATTCTGCACGCGGACTCTTCCAGCGGTCAGATTGTTGACAAAATATTCGACGGCCTGCTTGATTTTGATGACCAGTTGAATTTGAGACCCCGCCTTGCCGAAAGCTGGATTCAGTATGAAGAAACCTACCTGACATTGATTCCAAGTAAACCAACCGGAAAAAATTTACCCACGCGTCTAGAAGGATGGATTCCTTATATCCAAAATAAAATGAAAGCATCTCCCCAGTGGAGAAAAAATATACAGTCAATAGAAATAATTCCGGCCAGTACTCATGAGGAAAGCCTGGAAGTACCAGTTGTCAATGAAAAGGGTGCGATCGTCAAAGAAAACGGCCGCCCAAAAATGCAAACCGTGAACTATTCCTTACATCGTCCGCCTCGTCTGAAGTTTACATTAAAGCAGGTGGACCAGTATTTTTTTGATCCCTTTCTTGAAATTTTTGGCAAAGATTACGTTAACCGTTTCCCTTATGAACGGTATGTAACTGCAAAGAACCCCACTCAAAATGCGCTTCTGAAAAATCATTACGCAGAAATTCTAAAAGTCATGGAGCACAACCCGGTTCTGGTTTTTCAGCTGCGAAAAGGAGTGCGGTTTCACGATGGACACGAATTCGATTCCGGTGATGTGCTGTTCACTTACCAATCCATTATGAATCCACGCAACGCATCCCCGCGGACATCAGATTACGAACCCGTTAAATCGGCGGAAGTGCTGGGAAAATACAAAATCAAATTTGTTTATAAGCGGTTGTTTTCCCCCGCCATCAATGCCTGGGCGATGGGCATGTTGCCGGAGCATTTGTTAAATGCAGAAGCGTTGCAAGGTGAGGCGCGCAATCGAAACCTCAATGACGAACAGATCAAAAACTTTAACATGCGGGACAGCGATTTTAATCGAAAACCCATGGGTACTGGGGCATTTATTTTCAGGGAATGGAAAGGCGATCAGTTTGTCCGGCTGCTTCGTAACGAAGACTATTGGGAAGGGTCGCCCGAATATGGTGAATATGTCATGCGCATCATTACCGAGCCCTTGACTCAGGAAATGGAATTTTATTCCGGTGCGGCAGACAATTACGGAGCGCTTCCTCATCAGGTGGCCCGGCTTAGAACGGATCCGAAGTATCAGAGTTTTTCCACGGTGGGATTCTTTTATTCCTATATCGGCTACAACTTGCGTAAACCCCTGTTCCAGTCGTCGGATGTCCGCAGAGCTCTAGGAATGGCAATCGATGTCGAGCAAATCATAAAATATGTTTTGTACAATGAAGGGGAACGGGTTACCGGACCTTATCCCAAGATTACCGATTGGTATGACTACAAGGTGCCGCCGATTCCCTACGATCCAGAAGGAGCCCTCCACATTCTAAATAAGATGGGTTGGAAGAAAAACGGAGACGGCTGGCTGGAGAAAAATGGCAGGGTGTTTGAGTTTAATCTCATCACCAACAGCGGCAATCCGGTTAGAAAGAGTATTCTTTCTATTGTTCAGAATTACTGGCGCAGGATTGGAATCAAATGTAACACGCAGGTGTTTGAGTGGGCGGTGTTTCTCAAGGACTTTGTCAACCCTCTCAAATTCGACGCGTTGGTTCTGGGATGGAGTATGGGAACCGATCCCGACCTGTTTCAGTTGTGGCATTCCAGCCAAACCGGACCCAGACAGTTGAATTTTGTCGGTTACAAAAATCCGGAAGCCGATCGCCTGATTGTGACCATTCGCCAGGAATATAACAAGGTGAAGCAGATCCAGTTGACGCGAAAACTCCACAAACTGATCGCCAGGGATCAGCCGTACACTTTTTTATTTGTACGCAAAGCCACCCGGCTACTTGACAAAAAAATCGTGATTGTCGAACGCTTGCCTGATGGTTCGGAGAAGTTTGTTAAGATTTATCCGGTCAAAGGAGGGGACATCAAATACTATTTCAATAAGTGGAGAAAGTTAACCTCTGTTCCTCAGTTCAGTCCCGGCTGAAGAGGAAATGACGGATTCACCGTTTAAAGACCCGCCTTCTCAAGAAAATATCCACGGTGCCTTCGGAATTGCTGGCGACAGCAACATCACTCAGGCCATCGCTGTTGAAATCCCCGGTTGTCAGCATGAGCGGTGTTCCGCCGGCGACGTAATCGCGTACCGGAAAGTGAAAGCTGCCATTGGGGTTGCGGGTGATCAATGAAAACGTACTGCTCCGGGAATTGGCCACCACCACGTCGAACTGTTTGTCATCGTCAAAATCATCGAGAGCCAATGCAATCGGACCGCCTCCACCTGAAAACGCAATTTCTTTTTTGAAGGTTCCATCTCCGTTGGCCGGCAGAAAGTACAGGTTGTCACCCGAGCCGGAGGCGGCGACCAGGTCAGCAATGCCATCGGCGTTCATATCCCCCTGAGCCAGCGCCAGGCAGCCCAATCCCTGAGCGATTTTTTTTGAGGTGGGAAACGTGCCGTCTCCTTGTCCAAAATAAATTCTGATGGAGCTGGCATTACTGCTGTGTACTGCCAGCGCGATGTCCAGGTGGTTGTCCCGGTTGAAATCTCCCGTGACGCCGGAAAACGAGCGGGAACCTGTTTTATAGGTATCTCCTTTACGGAATCCTCCGTCGCCTTTTCCCAGATAGATTTCCATTTTGCTGAAGGTCAGGGTAACGGCGGCATCCAAAAAGCCGTCTTCATTGAAGTCTCCCAGAATGACAGACAAAGGGACTTGGCCGGTAGGGACGGATCGGGGTTTGAAAAACGAATTTTTGCCTCGGCCCAACAGAACCGTCAGGGAATGAGTTCCCCGCGAGTTGGCGATAATATCCGGCCAGCCGTCCTTGTTGAGGTCGGCCACTGCCAGGGCTGACGGTTCTAAGGGGACTGGTAGGGCAGGGCCGGATTTGAAGGAACCATTGCCCCGTCCGAACAAAACCGAGAGGCTGTTGTGTTTGGAATTGGCGGAGACCAGATCGGCTTCCCCATCGAGGTTGAGATCAGCTGAAACCACGAAAGTGGGTCCGAGGCCAACCGGGACGGAGGTGAATTTGGAGAACACATCCGGAGGCTTGGGAGGGAGCTTGAAATCACATCCCTGAAAAGCTCCGCATATCAGCAGAAAAGTAGATAAACGACTGATAAAAGCGGTCCCGACGTGTTCATTTGTCCTTGATTTTAATATGCCCATATGACAGTATAAATCCAAATTTCATATTCACCCCTCGCTCCAGCCAAATGGGCTGGGGCTGAAACCCAAGAGGAGGCCTTCGTTGCGCAACTATCAGTCTGTCCTTATTCTCAAGCCTGACCTGGAAGAAGCTCAGGTCGACCAATCCGTCGAAAAAATCACGTCAATTCTTAAAAAATTTGGTGGTTCTATCCTCAAGCTTGATAAATGGGGCAAGAAACGCCTGGCTTATCGCGTTAAGAAAAACAAATTCGGGTATTACCTTAATATTTACCATACCTGTGAGCCGGGCAAGGTCCCTGATCTGGAGAAAGAATATCAGCTTTATGAGCTTGTCATCAAATATTTGGTGATTCGTTTGGAGGCACGCGATATTGAACGGGTGATGAGTCAGGCAGCCGAAGTCTCGGAGTCCTCTGAAACGGATGGAGAGGAAAACTCCAAAAAAGACAGTACCGCTGAAGAATCGGATTGAACTTAGAATTTTTTTGTAAACCCGTATCCTGAAATGGAGGGGTTATGGCCAGTTTCAACAAAGTTTTACTTATGGGAAACCTGACCCGCGATCCTGAATTGCGGTTCACTTCCAACGGTTCCGCTCTCGCTAAATTTGGATTGGCGGTAAACCGGAAATACAAGTCGGGAGAAGAATGGAAGGAAGAGGTTTGCTTCGTAGATATCACCGTCTGGGGCAAACAGGCCGAAAATTGTGCCGAATACCTGAGCAAAGGGAGACCAGTATTTATTGAAGGTCGCCTGCAGTTCAGTTCCTGGGAAACCGACGACGGCCAGAAACGCAACAAGCTGGAAGTCGTGGCCAATACCGTTCAGTTTTTAGGCCAGGCCGGCGGAGGCAAGCCGGGCATGCAGCCTGACATGGAAGATGTTCCCGTTAAAGATGATATTCCTTTTTAATCAAGATTTTAATGTTTTGAGGCAAGAATGAAAAACCAAAGAAAAAAAAGAACTTTATTCATGCAAAAAATCTGTCGCTTCTGTTCCGAAAAAATCCAGTATATTGATTTTTTCGATACCAAACTTTTGAAACCCCTGATTTCTGAGCGGGGAAAAATTGTGCCGTCGCGTATTTCCGGTAATTGCGCGCGTCATCAGCGGCAAATGACAGAGGCAATCAAAAGGGCCCGCAGTATTGCCCTGCTTCCTTTTTCTGTAGAACACTAATGTGGTCGACCAGTATCAGGCAAGGGATGTTTTAATACCTTACGGAATATTTCTGGTCATCATTCTGGTGGCCTTTGTGGCTCCCCCGTTGGGGATGCTCGTTGGAATGTTGACCCCGGTTCCCCTCATTTTGGTTTATCTGCAAAGAGGAAAAATCACCGGGCTGATTACGATTTCGGCTGTGGGTCTGGCTTTGTTTTTATTGATGGGTCCTGAGTGGGCCATCGCATTTGTGACAGCTTACGGCCTTATGGCGGCCGCCATGGCTGAGGCGACCCGCTTGTCGTTTTCGTTTGAAAAAATTTTATTGATCAGCGCGCTCGCTCCTTCGGTTTTGACCCTGTTGTTGATGTTTGTAGGGCTAACCGGAGAGGAGGGGTCTTCCATGAAAGCGTTGGAAGGCACTTTCAAGACTGCGGCGGAAAACTATATAAAGGTTCTTGAGGAATCGGGTGAGACGCCGGAGAACCTGAAGGCTTTCCGAGAATCTGTAGAAGACACGATACCGACGGTGGCCAGGATTTTCCCGTCGTTTATTTTAATCGGTGCTTTGATGGGAGCCGTTGTTAATTTTCTTACGGTTCGGTATCTGTGGCTCAGGTTTTATTCCCGGAAATACTTCGAGGGAGTGGACGTGAGCCGGTGGATGCTCCCGGATGTTACAGTCTGGGTATTGATCGCTTCCGTAGGTTCCATATTTTTGGGACCTGAGATCAGCCGGATATTGGGAATGAATCTGGCAATCGTATTGGTGTTTTTGTATTTTTTGCAGGGTCTCTCGGTTGTGACCCATATTTTAAAAGTGAAGGCGTTTCCCAAGTGGGTCTGGGTTATTGTGTTTGTCCTGATCCCGCTGAACCCCATGTTTTTCGGCTTGGTGGTTGGGATGGGGCTGTTCGATATCTGGGTGGATTTCAGGAAAATTCGAGCGGTGCCGCCGGGTTCCACGAATGCTATGGAATAGTTCGGCTGCATCGAATTGTAATCGAGGAAGGAGAAGTGGTATTGCGATGAAAGTTTTATTGAAAGAGGATGTCCCCAAGCTGGGATCGGTAGGCGATGAAGTGGAAGTGAAGGATGGCTACGGCCGCAATTTTTTGATTCCTACAGGAAAAGCCCTGTTGGCGACCCCGAAAAATGTGAAACAGTTTCGTCACCAGAAAAGCATCGTCGAACATAAAGTCAAAAAGTTTAAAGGAGTAGCTCAAGGTATAGCCGATCAGTTGGCCCAGCTGTCTCTTTCCGTAAAGAAAAAGGTGGGTGAGCAGGGCAAACTGTTCGGGGCCGTCACCTCCCAGGAGATTGCTGACCTGGTTTCTGCGCACGGAATAGAAGTGGACCGGCGAAAAATCCAATTGAGCGAACCCATCAAATCTCTGGGCGATTTCAAAATTCCGATCAAGCTCCATCCGGAAATCACCGCCGAATTTACCCTGACCGTAACCGGCGAAGAGCCAAGCGAGGCTCCGGAGCCTGTAGCCGCTCCTGAAGCGGAGGCAGCAACCGAAGCGCCTGTGGAAGAGTCTGTGGAAAATCAGGAATGATCTGTGGATAACTTTATAGGGAACTAACCTGACGGTTTCGATTCTGATTTTAAAGATTGAGACACCCCACCTGGTTTGTTATAAAGTGACATGCCGGACGTCGCCGACATCTCCTTAAGAAAACTTCCCCCCTATAATGAAGAGGCGGAGCAATACGTATTGGGTGCCTGTTTTGGGTCCGGTGATGCATTTGCCCGCGCTTTGGAAATCATTGAGTTGGATGATTTCTACAAGACCAGCCATCGGAAAATTTTTTCCGCCATGCAGCATTTGTTTGAGGCCAATGAGCCCATCGATATTCTTACCGTAGCGGATCGTCTCCGTAAAAGCGATGGTTTGGACGATGCCGGTGGAATGGATTATCTCGATTTCCTGGAAGGGTTGGTTCCCACTTCTGCTGCCGTTTCGCATCATTCAAAGATCATCCGAGAGAAAAAGGTTCTGAGGGATTTGATTGAGACCGCTACGGAAATTGTAGCCAGCAGCTACGAAGATTCGGATGAGGCGGACGAGATTCTGGATAAGGCCGAGCGGTCGATTTTTGAGATTTCAGAAAAACGGACCAAGCGATCTTTTTTCAGCATCAAAGAAATTGTCAAAAGCAGTTTTGATTCTATCGAGAAGCTGTTTGAAAAACCCGGAATGGTGACGGGAGTCGAAACCGGATTTCGGGAATTGGATCAAATCACTTCCGGTTTGCAAGCCTCTGACTTGGTGATTATCGCCGGGCGGCCCAGTATGGGCAAGACCAGCTTTGCGCTGGACATCGCCCGGTTTGCCGCCTGCAAACGCAAGATACCGACAGCAATCTTCAGTCTGGAAATGTCCAAAGAGCAGCTCGGGTTGCGTATGTTGTGCTCCGAAGCCCGGGTCAGTTCCGTAAAATTGAGAACCGGGTTTCTCGCGACTTCCGACTGGCCGAATTTGACGGCGGCTGCCGGACGTATCTCTGAAGCCCCGATCTTCATTGATGACAGTCCGCAACTGGCCACGCTGGATGTTCGTGCCCGGGCTCGACGCTTGAAAGCAGAGCATTCCCTGGGACTGGTCATTATCGATTATCTTCAACTCATGCACGGGTCACGGAAAATCGAAAGCCGGCAATTGGAGATTTCTGAAATCTCACGGGGATTAAAGGGATTGGCCAAAGAGCTGAACGTGCCGATCATTGCCCTTTCCCAGTTGAGTCGGGCTGTGGAAAGCCGTACGGACAAACGACCACTGTTGTCTGATTTGCGTGAGTCGGGTTCAATCGAGCAGGATGCCGACGTGGTGGCATTTATTTATCGGGATGAAGTCTATGATACAGAAACACCGAAGGCTGGGATCGCTGAGATTTTGATTCGTAAGCAGAGGAACGGCCCTATCGGGGATATCGAGCTTGCTTTCCTGAAAGAATACACTCGATTCGAAAATCTCGCACATCACGATACCGAACTCGAGCCTGCCCCAATGGAACTTTGAATCAGAAAACCGTTGTGAAAAAAAACCATAAGCGCTCACTTCAGGTTGTCTTTTTTCTCTTTCTTTTTTTGTTCTTTGGAATTTTACAATCTGCCTGGCCTCAACCACCGCAGCACTTACAGAGTTTTAAAATTTCTACCCTGCAGAAAGCGGAGTTTCTTCTGCTCGCCAAAAAACCCGGAGAGGCTTTGAAGGTTTTTGAAGAAGTTTGGAAACAGGAACCGCAGAACAGTTATGCCGTTCGGGGTATTGTCCGCTCCTATCAAGCGCTCGGCAAATTGCAGGAGACGGTTTCCTTGTTAACTCGATATCTTGAAGAGCATACTCGATCGTCTTCCGCCGCGTATGGTCTTGGCTATGTTTATTATTTGCAGGGGAAGTTTGAAGAATCCAGGAAGATTTTGAACGAAGCGTTGAGTTTTGATCGGAGTAATGCTCTTGCGCTCAACAACCTGGCCGCGGTGCTGGCGGAGTTGAAGGATTATACCGGAGCATTGAAAAGGGTTAAGGAGGCGATCGATGTTGATCCCAAAGAATTGATGTATTACCGGAACCTCCAAATGATATATGCCAGCTCGGGACAACCTGATCGTTTTGAAAAGGAGTATAAAGATTTACTTGCGGGAGAGTTTCACGCCAAAGCGAAGGGATATGGTCTTATCCTGGCTCAGCAGTTGCGGCAAAAAAGTTTTAAGTTGTATGTTGATGGGAAAGTGGATGAGTCTATCAACACAATAGACACTATGTTGAAGTTCTATCGCGAGATTAATCATGAACCCGGTATTGTGGCGGGTTTGTTTAGTTTGGCAGTGCTTTATGAGGAGCAGGGGAAGCTTGAGTTGGCTTTAAAAAAGTATCGAGAGGTGTTAAAAATCAATCCGCAGCACATTCAAGCTCGTGAAAAAATGCGGTCATTGAGTCCGAAAAAAGATTAACATTCGGTGTTTATGAAACTTTGCCAAATTCAAGGATTTACAATGAACCGCCCCTTTGTGGGGTATTTGTTGAAATGAAATAACGTTTGACAAAATAGAGGGTTAGCGATTAATCTGACCCTATAGTGAAGAATTTGGAAGGGGTTGGGGCCTTCCAGGCAAGTCCAAAAAGGAGGATTGGTGCAAAAAGACGCGTATACCATTGTTGTGTTTCCCGGCTCCACCGGCTCACCTAAGAGAATTCAGCTTTCTAAAAAATCCGCGAAGGTTGCTCTTATTTCTCTATTGGTTTTGTGCGTCACTTTTGGCGGCGCAGGCATCTACTTCATCAATCAGTATTTGAATTATAAAGAGGGTCAGGTTGAACTGGCTGCGTTGAAGCGACAGGAGAAAATCCAAAAAACGCAGATCGATAAATTCAGCAAGCAAGTCCGCTCCTTCGAAACGGAAATGTCTCGTTTGGAAAGTTTCGAAAAGAAATTGCGGATCATTACCTCCTTTGAAAATTCTCCTAAAAATAATCAGGGTCACATGGGTGTTGGTGGTCCTTACGGATTGTCCGCTCACAGTTTTACCACCTCTCTGGAAAAAGAAACCGAATCGATGTTGGATCGATTGTCTGGTGATTTGGGTATACTGACCAACCAGATCAAGATGCGCCAGTTCAGTTTCCAGGAATTGGATGAATATCTCAAAAATCAAAAATCCCTGCTGGCATCGACTCCTTCGATCTGGCCGACACGGGGTTGGGTGACTTCCGGATTTGGTTATCGCAAATCACCGTTTACCGGCCTTCCGGAAAAACATGAAGGGTTGGATATTGCTGCACGACTGGGATCCGAAATTCGAGCGACCGCCGATGGTAAAGTGATCCTGGCGGGACGTGAAAGCGGCTACGGGAATATGATTGAAATCGATCACGGTTATGGTGTGCTGACCCGGTACGGTCACAACTCCAAGAATCTGGTTAAGGTGGGGGATAAGGTTAAGCGCGGGCAGGTTATTGGATTGATCGGAAGCACGGGTCGAAGTACGGGTCCCCATGTCCATTACGAAGTCATGGTGAACGGTATTCCTGTCAGCCCGAGAAACTATATCTTGGAAGAATAATTCCAGTCTGAAATTTCATTTGGGACGCTTTTTCAAGCGTCCTATTTTTTTGTCTTTTTTCGAGATAGACTTAGCTTAAAGTCGGCTCTCCGTTTTCAATATTCCCCAAAACATAACCCGGACGATGCGATTTTTGGTATACTTGTCTCGTTAGGGCCATTTTGGTCCCGGTCACTCCGTTGTTACCGTGGTTTTCCTTTTAACCCCCGTGTTGACAACCCATCAGACTAAATTGAGTTCACCTATAAATGTGCAGGGATTTTTAAGTTCCCGGATCGTCTAGTAAAGGATTGGTATGGTTTTAGGATTGATAAAAAAGATTGTGGGCACCCGCAACGACCGGGAGTTGAAGCGTATCCAGGAATATGTGGATCAGGTCAATGCCCTCGAGGAAAACATACAAAAACTGTCTGACGAACAGTTGAAGGCCAAGACTCCGGAATTCAAGGAACGCTTAAAAGGGGGCGAAACCCTGGAGGAGCTGCTGCCTGAAGCGTTTGCTGTGTGCCGGGAAGCCAGTTGGCGGGTACTCGAAATGAGGCATTTCGATGTCCAGTTGATCGGTGGCGTGGCTTTGCACGAGGGCAAAATCTCGGAGATGAAAACCGGGGAAGGTAAAACCCTGGTGGCAACTTTGCCCGTTTATTTAAACGCGTTGACAGGCAAGGGCGTTCATGTGGTGACGGTGAACGAATATCTCGCCAAGCGTGACAGCGAATGGATGGGGCAGATCTACAAGTTTCTGGGATTGAGCGTTGGAACCATTTATCACGACATGCCCGAGGAAGATCGCCAGAAAGCCTATAACGACGACGTTACATACGGAACGAATAACGAGTTTGGCTTCGATCATCTTCGCGACAATATGAAATTCGGCGCAGAGGATTTTGTTCAGCGTGAGCTCAATTTTGCCATCGTCGACGAAGTGGACAGCATCCTGATCGACGAAGCCCGCACCCCTCTCATCATTTCCGGTCCGGCTGAGGAATCGACGGAGAAATATTACACCATCAACAGGGTCATTCCCAAACTGAAGAAAGAAACGCATTACACCGTTGATGAAAAAACAAAATCTTCGGCTTTAACGGAAGAGGGTGTTTCCGAGGTCGAAAAGATATTGAACGTTTCCAACCTGTATGATCCCCGGCAGATCGAAACCCTGCACCACGTTAACCAGGCCCTGAAAGCCCATGTTGTTTTCAAAAATGAAGTGGACTATGTGGTTCAGGACGGCAAGGTGGTCATCATCGATGAATTCACGGGTCGGATGATGTCCGGGCGGCGCTACAGCGACGGGCTCCATCAGGCGCTGGAGGCGAAGGAAGGGGTTACCATTGAAAATGAAAACCAGACCCTGGCATCGATTACCTTTCAGAATTACTTCAGGATGTACAAGAAGCTTGCCGGGATGACCGGTACCGCCGATACCGAAGCGGAGGAGTTTCAGTCCACCTATAAGCTGGAAGTGCTGGTGATTCCCACCAACATGCCTATGGTGCGGGATGATTATTCGGACCTCATTTTTCGGACTGAGAAGGAGAAATTCGATGCCGCGATTGAAGAGATCCGCGAATTGAATGAAATCGGCCGACCGGTTCTGGTAGGTACGATATCTATCGAAAAATCCGAACAATTGAGCAAGTATCTGAAGAAATTCGGCATCAAGCATAATGTGCTCAACGCTAAGCACCATGAACAAGAAGCTGAAATCATCGCTCAGGCCGGTCAAAGTGGAGCAGTGACCATCGCCACCAATATGGCGGGCCGCGGGACGGATATTGTTTTGGGAGAAGGGGTTCCCGAATTAGGCGGTTTGCATATTCTAGGCACCGAACGGCACGAAAGCCGCCGCATCGACAATCAACTCAGAGGTCGTTCCGGACGACAGGGTGACAAGGGGTCTTCACGATTTTATCTTTCCCTGGAAGACGATCTACTGCGCATTTTCGGATCGGACCGGATATCGGGTTTCATGGCTAAGCTGGGGATGGAGAATGGTCAACCGATTGAGCATCCCATGGTCACCAAAGCGGTGGAGAATGCGCAACGTAAAGTGGAAGGACACAACTTTGATATCCGTAAACATTTGCTGGAATACGACGATGTCATGAACCGCCAGAGGGAAGTCATCTACGCACTGCGCCGTGACATATTAACCGGCGACAACCAGAAAGAAATTTTGTACGACATGGCGGATGAGGTTTTGGAGGAAACTCTTATGGACATCATTCCAAAGGATATTTATCCAGAGGAATGGGATATCAGCTTAATGAATGAAAACCTGGAACGGTTGTTTGACGTGTCCATAAAAAAAATAGACGATCAAACCCTCAAACTGGACGGTCAAAAGGAAATTAAACTCGAGGACTGCAAGGCCGAGGAGATTCATGAAGAAATATTCCGTGTGGCAGCGGGAAAATATGATCTCAAGGAAAAAGAAGTGGGGCCCGATCTCCTGCGTTATCCCGAGAGGATGATTATGCTGCAGGTGCTGGATAACCTGTGGCGGGAGCACTTGCTGGCGATGGATCATTTAAAAGAGGGTATCGGTCTCCGCGGGTATGCTCAGAAAAATCCGCTCAATGAATACAAGAGGGAAGGCTTTGATTTGTTCCGGCAAATGAATTTTCGAATGAAAGAGGAGATTTGTGAATTTCTGTTCAAGGCGCAGATTAACAAAGAAGCCGTTGAATCCCTCGAATCGCATCAGAATAAAGAAGAGCGAAAGGTCAAGGAGCATCGGGGAGAAGGTGCAGAAAGCCAGAAGTCAGCTCCCGTTAAACGGGATGAAAATAAAGTGGGGCGGAACGAACCCTGTCCCTGCGGAAGCGGGAAGAAATACAAAAAATGCCACGGAAAATAAAAGGCTTCAACTCGCTTCCAGCTTTTCCTGGCACTCGATGCAAAGCGCCGTCAGTGGCATGATCTCCAGACGCTTGAGGGGGATGATTTTGGGACAGTCGTCGCAGACCCCGTAGGTACCTCCCTTGATTTTGAAGATCGCGTCTTCCACCATTCGCAGCTCGTTTCTTTCACGGCTGGAAAGTTGAAAAGCCATTTCCCGTCCTTCCAGGCTGGACGCAAGGTCTATTTCGTTACTGAAAGTAATATCATTAATGGTGCGTTCGACCTCTTGGGAAGAGCGTAACATGCTCATCAATCTCTTTCTTTCCTGAATCAATCGCTCTTGGATTTTCAAGATCTTCGGGTCATTTTTTTTGAAAGGGGATTTGACCACCGGTTTGATGATTTCTTCCGGGGGTTCGACAACCTTTTTCGCAGCTGATTTTTTTGCAGTTGCTTTCTTGGGAATTGCTTTAGCTTTAATGGATGTTTTCTTCGCAGCGGTTTTTTGGGGGCTTGCCTTCGGTTTCTTTTTGGCTTTGGTCTTTTTCTTGACGGTTTTCTTAGAAACGGTTTTGGATTTCTTTTTTGAACTTTTGCTGCTCTTTTTCGCAGGTGTCCGTTTCTTGGAAGCCGTAGACTTCTTCTTCGTTGAGGTCTTTTTTTTCGTTACTTTTTTCTTTGTAGCCTTCTTCTTAACGGCTTTTTTCTTTTTAACCGCCACGACAAAGTCTCCTGATCAATTTTTTGATAGAAGAAAAAAAGAGGTTTTTTTGCGCCAAATTGTATTGATTGCTATGGGAATCCTGACCGGAAATTGCCTGCGAGGACTCAATAATTCCAATAAATTCAATGGTATAGACTTAGTTTGGGCCAAAAACTGCCCTAAAGAGTATCACTAGAAATTAAAAAGTACAAGAATTTATATGGCACGAGGATATTTTGTCATTATTGGCTTTCTGGTCGGACCGAATTTCATCAAATGATCTCATAATCCACAACCACGGTCTGGGAGCAAAGGGATCGCGCCAATTGAATGACCGGCTGATGAACCTTGTGTCCGGCATAAGACTCCAATCCCTGGCGGTTTTCAAAATGAGTGGTCAAGACCAGATCGAACGACCTATCCGAACCCTTGAAATCTTCACCGACTTCAAGAAATTTCAGGGCTTCAATCTGACCCTTCATTCCGTTCAGAGCGGATGCCAAAGCTTTTAGGTTATCAGGGGTTTTTTCGTTTAGCTTGAACATAACGATGTGTTTGACCATAAAGCCGCTCCTGTTTCAGGTTTTGCCGAAGGGGTTGAATTTATCCTCTTGGGCCACAATCGTGGCTGGGTTTTTTGAAAATTTCCCAGTATTATATAAGCTTTTGATAAACAAATCGTGAATTTATATTTAAAGGACGAGCTGATATGTCCTGGTTGCTGGGTGCTGGATTGGGATTTCTTCGCGGTGGGCCTCTTGGGGCTTTGGTGGGAGGAACCGTTCAGCACATGATGACAAAAAAAGTTCGAAAACTGATCCGCCGGGGACTGCCGGGGGTGGTGGACGAATCGGCCTTTGTAACCTGTATCATTGTAGTGATGACCAAGCTGGCCATGGTCAAAGGGTATATGACGCCCAAAGAAGTGGAGACGATTTACCGGTTTTTTGTGAAAAACCTCAATTATTCGGAGAATGATCTGGACTCCATCAATCAGGTTATTCGCGAGACCTGCCGGATTAATCCTGACCTGAATCCAGTTATTCAAAAATACAAATCTTCTGCTCAGTCCAGGTATCGCAGCCTTCTGCTGGTGCTGTCCTACCAAATCGCCTTGATCGAGGATTCGCTCACTCAGGAAGTCCAAGACGGAATCAACGAACTGGCCGGGTTGCTTGATCTATCTTATGAGCAGCATGACCAGA
This sequence comes from Nitrospinaceae bacterium, assembly GCA_028278405.1. Classification (GTDB taxonomy): domain Bacteria; phylum Nitrospinota; class Nitrospinia; order Nitrospinales; family Nitrospinaceae; genus SZUA-226. Next base: position 13,956 of record JANQEK010000024.1, on the reverse strand, counting down.
TTCGCCAAAAGTATTCCTTGGATGTTCTGGTGACGCCTTATACCGTTCTGGGAATTGCTTCAAGCGCAACCGATGATGAAGTCAAAAAGGCGTACTGGCGGCTGGCGTCGCAATATCATCCGGATAAGGTGGCGCATTTGGGAGGAGATCAAGTAGAAGAGGCGCACCTCAGGTTCCTCGAAATTCAGGAAGCTTATCAGGAGTTGGAAAAAAAGCGTAGTTTGTGAGTGTTACTTGGAAGGGGATCCAGCCGGTTTGGGGTTGGGTTCTGTAGATTCGTCGTTGTTGTGGTTTGGATCTGACTCTTCAGGTGGTGTCTCGGGCTGCTGCTTCGGAGGATACTCGGATGCAATTTTTCGCACAATAATGGAATTGATTTTTCTTTTGCTGGCTTCCTTGACCGTTAAGCGGAAGCCATTGATTTCGATCTGATCTCCGGCCGCCGGAATTTTCTCCAGATTTTCTATCATAAGACCCGCCATGGTTTCATAATCCCCTTCGGGGAGATTCAGTTTTAATTCCTCATTCACAGACCCTATTTCCTTGTCACCATCAATGAGATAACCGTCCTCGTCATAAACGGTATATTTCTTGACCGGCTCGTCATATTCGTCTTCGATTTCCCCGACAATTTCCTCCACAATATCCTCAATAGTGACGATTCCGATACATCCCCCGTACTCATCCACAACAATAGCGAGATGCAATCCTCTTTGCTGAAGCTCCTTCAATAGATCATCCAGCTTTTTGTTGGGGGGAACGTAGTAGGCCGGACGGATCATTTCGGTGATGGGGGAATCGTCCTCCGGTACGGTCAGCAGGTCAAACGTATTCAAAATACCGATCAGGTTAAACATCCGCTCGTGAAAAACCGGGAGGCGGGAGAATCCTGTTTCGTTGGCGATTTGATTGGCCTCCCGCAGCGTGGCTCCGTCGCTGATAGCATAAGTCTGGATGAGAGGAACCATAACCTGATCCACCCGGAGTTCTCCGAAGTTAAAAATTCGGTGAATCATTTTCTTTTCATCTATATCCAATTCCGACGAATGGGAGTCGGGATGGGAGATATGTCGGATCTGCTCCCGACTCACAGGTGTCAAGTTGACCTTGTGGGCTCCCCTTAGGATCAAGCGCAGGAAAAAATTGTATATGGCGCTGAATAAGGAGATGACAGGCGACAATATCCGGCAAAAAAGATTGAGCGGATGGATCAAGAACTGCATGATGCTGTCAGCTCTGTTTTGGAAGATCACCTTCGGGATGATTTCCCCGCCAAACAAAATGACAGGTGAGATGATCAGCATGGAAAGAAAGTCCCCCCATTGTCCGAAGCGCGTGATCAAAAACCCGGTGAATACTGCGGAAGCACAGACCACAGCAACGTTGGTGCCCAGAGAGGTTGTGGCAAAGAGTCTTTCCGGTTTGCCGATCAGATCGAGAATCAATTTGGCAGAGGCGCTGCCTTCCTGAGAACGCTGTTCCATTTTAAAGCGGTTAATGGAGATCATTCCGATCTCACAACCTGAAAAGAAGGCTTCTATCAGGATGCAAGCGACGACGACGATTATTGTGGTGCCTAGTTCCATTAGGTTTTGGGCGCCTCTTCAGATTCGGGAGCCTCTGAGGATTTGGGCTTGGATAACGTCAGGTGAAGGCTCAGGATGCGCGCCCCCTTCATTTTTTCAACACGGAATTTGAAGCGATCATATTGAACGCTTTCACCGGAACGGGGAACCCGGCCGAACAAGCCGAAAACAAATCCACCGATCGTTGTGATGTCCCCGTTGGGCAGCTCCCAGCTGAACTCATCATTGAATTCTGAAATGCTGCAGGTGCCGGACAGGCGAAATCGTTTTTCGGTAATCTTGATGATGGGGTTTTCCTCCTGCCTCATTTCACTGTCGATTTCTCCCACCAACTCTTCCAGGATGTCTTCGAGGGTGACGAGGCCCGTCACACTTCCAAACTCGTCCAATACAATGGCCAAATGACGCTTCATTTTTTTAAAATCTTGAAGCATGTCCTTGATTTTGCGGTTTTCAGGAACGGAGATTGAGGGCTGGAGTATCCCTTTGAGGTTAAACTTGTCCTTGGTCTGCTGTCGATGGCGGTTGAGCGCCTTAGTCAGTAGAACGCCGATGATATGTTCCTCGTTTTCGTCATAGACAGGAACCCGCGCATAAAAATTCTCCAGGATTTTAGGCAGGATTTCATCCATCGTGTTATTCGCGTTCAATGTGAACATGTCAATTTTAGGAGTCATCACATCCGCAACCGTTTTTTCACCAAACTCCATGACGTTGTGAATCAACTCGCTTTCCTCTGGGTCAATCACACCTTCATTCTTTCCCAACTTAACCATGCTGGTGAACTCTTCATCGGAGATACGCTCGTCTATATTTCTGGGAAGAACGCCGATCCAGGACATGATGACCTCAGCCAGACGGGTAAACAGCTTTTGAATCGGAAGGACCAGACGATAAAACAGATTGAGCGGACGGGCCGCGAACAGAGCGAATTTTTCAGCAAAGTTCAACGACAGGGATTTGGGTACGATTTCTCCGAACAGTAGGATCAGGAAGGTTCCCGCACCAATGGCAATAGCGAGTCCAACATCTCCAAATAAATTGAGAGCGATCGAAGTGGCTAGTGCGGATATGGCGATGTTGACCAGCTCATTCCCAATGTAAATGGTGATGAGCAGTTCCCGCGGTTTTTCGAGTAGAAAATTGATGAGTTGTCCACCCCGGCCTCGGTTTTCCTTCATGGAAGCCAGTTGTGCCTGGTTGAGGGAAAAGAATGCGGCCTCGCATGCGGCAAAAAAGGCTGAAAACCCCAAAAGGATGCCAAGCAGAATGGACCGGGGTAATATTATGTCGTCCAAAAGGTGTATTTAGCCCCCAAATGAGCCGAAACCTGAGGCCTCCAGCATGGGGCAATCCGGACGAAAAAAGGAAACATATTGAATTGTCACGCTTTTCCTTTAAAGTGGTTGAAACCCATAGGCCTTTGAAGCATTTTGCTACGACCGTTCTTCGAAATCAGGCGAATGCCTTTCCTGGCCGTAATCACTCCAATCTGAGTCACAGGTTGGTCGACTTTAGTAATGGACTCTTTCTCTAAATTAGTAACATCTTCAGGGGCTAATGTAAATAATAATTCATAGTCTTCGCCCCCGCTTAAAGCCAAAGGGAGGGCCGATAACCCATTGATAACACTAGACTTTAAAAGGGATTCTGAGATTGGGATATCCGATTCCCAGAGCTCCGCCCCCACTTTTCCGGCCTTCAGAATATGCCCCAGATCCTGGGTCAATCCGTCGCTGATATCGATCATTGAAGTCACTCTGTGCTTGGATTTTGCCAACCAGGAGGCGGCTTCCACCCGGGGTTCCGGTTTGAGGTGCCGGAGGACACATTGCTTTTTATGGATCTCCGAACCCGCCCACTTTTTTCTGCGGGACTTTAGAATTTTGAGACCGAAGGCCGAATCGCCCAAGGTTCCAGTCACAAATATCTTGTCTCCAGGCCGGGCTCCTGACCGGGTAAAAACCCTCTTTTTCCGAGTCTCTCCCAGCAGTGCCAGATTGATGAACAGATGCTTTGGAGACGAAACGGTGTCACCCCCGACCAGAGCCACTTTGTATTTTTGGGAAGCCTGGTTGACGCCTTTATAAAAGCGATCCAGAAAGTCCACTGCGACTGAGTTAGGAATACCTACCGACAAAACGGCAAATTTGGGTTGAGCTCCCATGGCAGCAATGTCGCTGATATTGACCGCCATAGTTTTCCAACCCAATTGTTCCGGCGTGTGGGTCTTTAAATTGAAGTGTACGGTTTCCACCAAAGCGTCCGTAGTCAGGACTTGGTAGTTGCCGTTGTTGAGCGACAGCACTGCGCAGTCATCGCCGATCCCTTGAATGACTTGAGATGAACGATACTTGAGACGGGACTGAAATCGGGAGATCAGGCCAAACTCTCCCAATTTTGAAAGATCCATGACAGCGTTTTATATCCCTTTTTTGAAAAAGTCCCGCGCCATGGCGTCGATATCCAGTTTTTTATCGATTTGAATGGACAGTTTGTCGCCCACCTCAAATTGATATTTTTGGAATTCTTCCAGACTGAATGTCACTTCAATTTCATTTTCAGTCTGCTGAACCCATATGGTGACATCTCTTTCGACATCGGCTTTGTTGGGTGGGACGGAAGTTTGGGTGATCTCGCCTTCCAGTTGTATCATCTTGAGAATTCCTTTTTATTTTTCATATTAAAATCTAAATGATTTTCCTTCATTTGTAAGAATAATGCCATTGAATTGTCGCTGAAGCCGGTTGGATGGAGAACAAAAATTCCCTCCTGAATTTCTTCAGGAGGGAATTTGTATTCGTGTGCGATAGTGACCGGCAGGAGAGAAAACCTTACTCCTGCATTCGAAAGTCCTTGGAATAGTAAGCCACAAGGTCCTTGACAGATAAAATACCTACGATTTTGTTCTCATCGGTTACTGCCAGATGGCGGATTTTGTTTTTATACATGAACTGATTCGCCTCTTCTATGGGCATATATCGATCCATGGTTTTTACGGAACCCATAATATCGGAAACTTTTATCTCCTCCGGATTTCCCCCTTTGGCAAGCACTTTCTGGCTGAGTTCCCTTTCCGAGATGATGCCGACATCATCGCCGTATTCTTCAACAATCAGACTTCCGACATGGCTTTTTTCCATCAAAATCGCAGCATCCTGTACGGAAGAGTCCGAATCAATTCTTAATACCGGGGAGGACATGAATTCCCCCAATTCTTCCATCGCATCCATAATGCCCCCTTGGTTTGGTATGTATAAATCTCTTATCCGTTAAGATGGACTTTATACCTTCAACATTATGGGATGAGGGAGAAGAGGTAATGGATTCAATAAAAACTGGCGGTTTGGATAGACAGAAGATGGGTCAGGACAGATAAGGCCTGTCAAGGCGTGCGAAGCCCAAAAAATAGAATGGTTTACTTGACTTCCTTGACCAGCCAGGCGTGGTATTTTTCTGCCGTGACGTGGTGCCAGAAAACGGCTCCAATGTTGAAATGCACCAGCCAGGCGCCCTGATCTCCCTGTTGACAGAGCTTTCTCTGGTACCGGTCCGTTATGACGGACACTTCTTCGCAGGTTGTGGTGGTCCAGTAATAATGGCCGCGCCCGTCGTCAAAAAGAGGATGAATCCAGGATTTCTGACCACTGACATTTTTAACCCGTTGTTTGTACATCAGAGTCTTGAGCTCAGGGAGGGTCGGGAGCCTCCAGCCGCTGGTGCCGTCGACATCGGCTCCCAGGGCAAATTCTTTTGCCATTTTTAGGGAAAACTTCGAGAGCTTGCCCTTCTTGGCCCACTTCAGTTTGTTTACGGTATCGGTGACCGTCCCGTTTTTATTATCGACAAACTTGGGAGCAGGCAAATCCTCCAGTTGTTTGTCAGATACTTTTTTGCATTCGGCAAGTAACGGGCCTGATCCGGGACATTGATTGAGGATGTCAAAATGCCCCATGGTTTTCATCATTGTACAGACCTTTGCCTTGGAGCATTTCGCCAGCAAGGGGGAAGGCCATGCAATCAATATCGCCAGAATAAAAAAAAGAATCCGCATCAACCATCTCCTATCTGAAGGGAATTTGGAACTCTAGACCCTGAGACTAAATGGGATATGTAAGAATCTTCGTCAGCATACAATATTTTCGAAGGAATATAAATGAATATTTATACGGGTTTAGCCGGGTTTTACAGGGTTTTAAGAGCCGCGTCCAACTGTTCAAACGCCTCTTTTCCCTTTAGAGGCAACAGGTATTCAGTGCCCACGATGGAGTTGGCAGAGGGGTCCAGATTGATGTTGATGGCCGGTGCACCCTGCCTCATGAATTCCAGGGCGAGATAATCATTGGTGGGAACGGCTCCGGAGCTTCCCACCAGAATCACCAGGTCGACCGGCTCGCTGGCAAAAGCATGAAAATTCTTTTCCTGCTCCGGATGTCCGGTGTATTCCCCGTCGCCGAACATCAGAATATGGGGGCGGGCGATACCGCGGCACCGGGGACAGGTGGGGTACTTCGAAGCCTTCATGGTTTCGTGATCCAAATCACACAACGGCACTGAATCCTCCTGCCAGTAATCGTAAGAACAGACATTCAGGCACTGGAGACGCCACATGGATCCGTGAACTTCCTTCACCTTGTCGGTCGGACACCCGGATCGCAAATGATAGCCGTCGGTGTTGGTCGTGTGAATGAAAGCGTCATCCAGATGGTCCTCAATCCATTGGTTGATGATCGTGTAGCCTGCGTGCGGTTGGTTTTCATCGGCGTTGCGGCGCCGCCACTCGTAAAACGCCCAGGCATGCGGAAGCTCGTTGCGGAACGCCCAGGGACTGGCCAGGTCCTGCGCTTCCAATCCTTTTTCTTTGAAAGGAGGAAAATTGCTCCAGTAACCTTCCTTGTCACGAAACGTGGGGATATTGGAATCCGCGCTCATGCCGGCGCTGGTCAGAAACACCACACGTCTGGCATCGTGTATCAGTTGGGCGCATTGTTGTATGAGTGAATCGGTTGCCATACTTTAATCCGATAGAATTTTACAAGTCGCCATTCCACTCTTTGAAGAAATGGTCTAGGTACTGTTCCATGAAACGGTGCCGTGCTTCGGCCATTTGCTTTGCAGTGTTGGTATTCATTCGGTCTTTGAGCAGCAGCAGTTTCTCATAAAAATGGTTGGTGGAGGGGCCTTTGTTCTTCTTGTAGGCTTCAAAGGTATCGTGCAGTTGCGGTGGCTGATCGGGGTGATGAATCAACCGTCCCCGGTTGCCGCCATACGCGAAAGTGCGGGCGATACCCACCGCGCCCAGGGCGTCCAGACGGTCGGCATCCTGCACTACCTGTCCCTCCAAAGATTCCGTAGGCGTATCAACTCCAGCGCCTTTGAAAGATACTTTTGAGATGATGTCGCAGATATGGTCGATAGTCGCTGGGGGCAGATCGCCTTCAAGCAATTCGCGGATGGTATTCAAGCCCTGCGATTCGTCTTCATTCAGTTTCCAGTCGGAGACATCGTGCAGGAGAGCGGCGATTTCGACCACGGTGCGGTCGGCGCCTTCAGCATCCGCCAGGTGTTTCGCTGTATTCCAGACCCGATAGACATGCCACCAATCATGACCTGACCCATCATCCTCAAAATGAGATTCGGCAAACTTCTGTACTTTGTCGATAATCACTTGGCTCATTGGGTATTCGATATGTTGAAGATTAAAGTTGAAAACATTATTATGTCTCCATCATGAAATTTCAACGGCCAAATCGAAGTGAAGCGGGAAGGGTGTATCCATGACTCCCAAAACCCGTCTTTCGCAAATGATCCTCCAGGGACGCTACCAGCCGGGCTCCTCCCTCCTGCACCGGATGTCGCCTTCACTCAAGCTCTTTTTAGCGCTGGTATTCTTTCTGACCGCTTCGTGGGCCAACCTGGAAGTGCTGTGTGGATTGATGGGGGTTTGCCTGCTGGCCATGGCTTTGGCCCATGTTCCTTTTAAAATGATTGGAACATTGATTTATGCTTTTCGCTGGCTGTTCCTGGTTCTCGGATTCTTTCCATTGTTCACCACACCCGGCGCGTCGGTCGAGTGGTTGAGCTTTCTCCCTTTTACCGTTTCGTGGGAAGGCATGCGGGCGGGACTGGAAGCGTTTCTCAAGCTGCTGGAAATGTTTTTCCTCTCGATGATCCTGGTGCGCACCACTTCGCCTCAGGCTTTGATGAATACGTTGCAGAAAGCCGTCATCATCAAACACCCCAAATGGAAAAAAACCGTTCAGGAATTTTTCATGACCGGGCTGTGGGCGGTGCAGTTGATTCCCATGATTTGTGTGGAAACCGAATCGTTTGTATTGAGCCGACTCGAAGAAGAGAAGAAAAAAGATATTTCCGGACTCAAGAAAGCCTGGCGTGCGGCATCGCAACTGGGACCGTTAATGACGCACCTGTTTAAGCAGATGGACGAATGGGAATCCGAATTGACTGGCAATCAATCCTGGGGCGAATGGCAACCGGAGTCAACTTAATGCTGGCCCAATGATTAATACAGATGAGTTGGTTTTTGGAAAGAAAACTCTAATGTCGCTAAGAGAAAGTTGACTGCTTATTTTAATCAACGTATTCAATTTCCAAGCCTGTCTTCTCAATTATCTGTGCTATTAGACTTGCGTTAATTGCTTTTCCCGTTGGCAAAAAGTATTTTGTTTCTTCTAAGTAGTTTTTACCGTTTTCAATTTTGACTACTTGTGCAGGCATTAGATGAGTTTCTTGATTAGCGACCATCATGCCTGCAATATAAAAATTTTTCCCCTTTGTTGCGGACATTATTGGTGCTCCACTTGCGCCCTGTAAGGCTGGAAATGATGTAGTAAAGCATGGAGTTTTAACCTTTTCAGGGAATTCGCTTTCAAAAGAACGCATTATATTCCCCTTGTGAGCCAGTGGCTGAAAGGTCACATGTTTATCGCCTGAGTTTTTTGTTTCAATGCTCGTACTACTAAATTCGTAGCAAAACACATCTGTATTTAACGAAGGTTGTTCTTTTGAGAATTGGAGAGGAGTCATTTCTTTCAAGTGCTCAATGATGCAGAAAGAAATATCAAAATCGTCGTTAGGAAGAATTTTTTGAATTTCAAAAATACTTAGCTCTTTCCTATCCAAAAGAAAAAAACCAAATTTTTCGCTGGTTTGCTCTTCGTCACTTTCAAAAATATGTTTGGCTGTAAGGATATATACATTTTTGTCCTTCCCAAATAATGAGCCGGTACCCAGCAGCTCCTTCATGTTTCCATCTTCATGCAAGCTAACAATTGGAACAATGGATTTTTTGGGGTTAACTCTATTCATGTTGTTCGAGTTTTAGGTGGATCCAGCGTCATGCTGAACGATGCAGGCCGCACTCTTTATGGTCAGGGTTTTCCCACCACCAGCGGCCGGCGCGGATGTCTTCTCCCTCTTCGATAGGTCGTGTGCACGGTGCGCAGCCGATACTCGGGTAGTTCTGTTTGTGGAGCGGATTAACGGGAACCTTGTTCTGCGCGATATAGTCCTCAACCTGTTTGAGGGACCAGTCGGCGATCGGGTTGATCTTGATCAGGGGAGGGTGGTCGGCATCTTCCGCAACCTTGGGAAAGTCCGTGCGGGTAACGCTCTGGTCCCTTCGTATCCCGGTGATCCATGCGTCCAAAGATGAAAGGGCCCGCGATAAGGGTTCCACCTTGCGGATCGCACAACATTCCTTCCGGTTCTCAAGGCTTTCCTTAAACGAGTAAAATCCCTTTTCCCGTTCCAGTTGTTCCACCGCATCCTTGTCGGGAAAATAGGATTGAATGGAAATACCGTAATGGCTGCGGGTGCGGTCCATGGTTTGATAAGTCTCTTCGTGGAGCCGTCCGGTGTCCAGTGTGAATACCGTGAACTGGTCGGTGATCTTGGAAGCCATGTCGATCAGAACCATATCCTCCAGCCCGAAGCTGGATGCGAGGGCTACTCCGGTTCCAAACTCCTCAAGCGCCCACTTCAGGATTTCCTGCGGGGATTGCGATTCAAAACGGCTGGGTTCCATTAATATCTCCAGTTTTTGCGGCAAAGAGGTCTTATCTTCCGAGCTCCAAGTATTACACAACCCGGATCAGGCTCCAAGGGGCAGAGAGCTTGTTTATCAACAAATAACCTCGTTTTCAACCGGGATTTTTAGGTTGACAGGGGGTGGCTTTACGATATATAAGGTGGCTCCATGAGCCTTAAAAGCTGATTTTTTAAGGGATTTTGGAAGAATGGATACAAGCTCTATTCGCTTGAAATAATGGGTCTTTATTGAGTTTTGGTCTCCTGTGGGTCAATAAGGATCGCCGGATGGAGGTTGGAATTTATTGATTTTTCCCGATGGAGTCCAGGTACTGAAGCGGTTGTTTTGGTAACGAGGGATTCTTGAGGATATCTTGAGGAATAAGCGTGTTTTCAGCGCCGGATTGGCATACAATGCGAGCTGAAATCCTTTATAGAACCTCGATTATGAATAACCGCTTGTTCTCAACGTTTGTTTCAGTTTTGATCCTCTGTTTTTGCTTGGTGTATGCGCCCGGTGCGGATGCGGGCCATTCGGCAAAGGGGCTTAGACTTCTCGAAGAAGTAGAGGAAGGTTTTGTCGGTCTGGCAGAACACACATTGCCTTCGGTTGTTAATATTTCCCCTTATGTTCCGCCATCGCCGTCCTTACGGCGTCATAGCGATCCCAACCGATCCCGGCCTACCAATGCGGGTGCGGGCGTCATCATTGACGGAGCGAACGGCTATATCGTGACCAACAGTCACGTGGTCCGGCAGTCCCAGAAAGTTCAAATCCTTCTTTACGGTGGAGAAGAACTGGTTGGAAAAGTATTGGGGACAGACGAAGAAACGGACCTTGCGGTTATCAAGGTGGAATCATCCAAGCCTTTACCCTCGGTGTCGCTGGGTGATTCCTCAAAGTTGAAAGTCGGACAGTTTGTGGTGGCCATAGGAAATCCCTACGGCCTGCATGATACATTCAGTTTTGGAGTGATCAGCGGATTGAACCGGGAAAACGTCAACATTTCCAGGTATGAGGATTTTATCCAGACGGATGCCTCCATCAATCCCGGAAACAGTGGTGGCCCTCTGCTGAACATCAGGGGGGAGGTTGTTGGAATCAATACGGCGATCATCAATTATGCCCAGAGCATCGGGTTCGCGATCCCGGCCAACATTGTTAAGAACGTCGCTCAACAGATCATTGAAAACGGATTAGTCAGTCGGGGCTGGCTCGGTGTGGGCATCGAGTATGTTCCCGAGCATGTTGCTAAAAGCGCGAACATCAAAAAGAATGACGGGGTTTTAGTCAACTCGGTGTTTGAGAAACAGCCGGCCTACAAGGCGGGGATCAAAGTAGGGGACATCATTTTGAAAATCGGGGGTGCCCCGGTGAATTCCCCGAATTCGATGATTCGACTGATTGGTAATGTTTCACCCGGTCAGCATGTCAAGTTGGATGTTCTCAGAAACGGTGAACTCAAAGTCTTTTCCGTTCAGCTTGCACGCAAAGAAGAACCTAAGCATCAACTAGCCGCTTTGGACAAAAAGAAGCCTCCCCAATTAGGTTTTGTGTGGGAGGAGTTGAATGAAGCGGCTTCCCAGACGCAGGAGTCGGATCTCAAGCAGGGTGTGAGGGTGATCCAGGTGCTTCCCCATAGTGAGGCTGAAAAAGAAGGTATTCGGGAAGGGGACGTCATCACCGCGGTCAACGGGAAAACCGTAGCCGGTAAAAAAGAGTTTGAGAGTTTTATCCGGGAAAATCCGGATGAGAAAACTCTTTCCCTTTTGGTGGACCGGGACAACGTATCGATCTTATTCAATCTGAGCAAAGAAAATTAGGAGCGAATCGAAAAAATTTTTTGAAGACAGGGTTTTAAATTAAGGATGGAAAATTGTTTGGCAATGGCGGTTTTCCAATATCCGATCTTTTTTTACTAGAAAATTTCTAGGGAGGTTTTATGGTTACAAGTAGAAAATGCATTCTGCAAGTGTTTGTCGTATTAGCGCTGACGGTTGTGTTGGGGCTCGGTACGGCATTCGCTTCCTCGAGTCACGAGGGGCATAAAAGCTCTTCGGTAGACCGTCCTTTGTGGTTGGATAAACTGGAAAACCAGATCAACTACGAAGAGATGATGGAAGGAAAGCAAGGCAATCAGGAACGTCTGAACAAGACGTATAAAAACCTGATGGACCGGCTGAAAGGGAAATTGATGGAGCACGCCACACCGGCTTCTTCCGGTGGTGTGTTTCACAACTCCTGGGCCGCCCATCAGCTCCAGCAGGGTTTTCTGCTTGGGCCCTCCGAGGCGGGAAATAAAGTGTTTAAGGGCGCTCATTGTCCCGCCGGTGTTCCTACCAAAGCCTACGACATTTCTGCGATCAACGTTGAAATCACGCTCAATCAGTGGGGGGATTATTTTCCCGGTTACATGTATGTTCTGACCAAGAACATCGACAAGGTCCGGGCCGAAGAAAAACGCAACGCTAAAGCCCGCGGAGATGCGCTGGATCCTGGCGCAGTGTCCACCGGTTTACAGGGTGATGCGATTCAGCCGCTGACCATTCGCGGTAACCAGGGCGAGTGCGTTCGTGTCAAATTCCGGAATGAACTGGAAGATGAAGATGCCGGTTTCCAGATCAACGGATCGGCGATGATCATCAGCTCTTCGGGTGCTCCCAACACGGCGGCTTCCAAAGGCGCGATTGTTCCTTCCGGTGAAACTCAGGATTTCGAGTGGTACATTCCCATCGACGAGCAGGAAGGCGGGCATATGATCATGAACCATGCCGGCCGCGATCCTTCGGCATTGGGTCTGATCGGTGCGTTTATCGTTGAGCCCCGTGGGTCCAAGTATCTCGATCCATGGACCGGCGGTCCCCTTGAAAGCGGTTGGATGGCGATGATCGCCAACGACGATGAGAAGGACTTCCGTGAGTTCGCTCTGTTCTACCATGAGGTAGGCGATGAGTCTTTCCGTCCTTTGAACCGTCATGGTGAGATGATTCCTCAGCGCGACCCGCAGACGGATGCTTATCGTCCTTCCGCTCGTGCGATGAACTATCGCTCGGAACCGTTCGGTATCAACAACCTCGCTGTTCAAGAAAAAATGTTCCACTTCGAGGATGAGTCTCTGGCATACAGCTCGTACACGTTTGCCGATGTTCCAACAACCATTCCCCGTTCCTACATGGGTGACCCCGCTAAATACCGCCTGGTACACGGCGGTGGCGAGGTATTTCATTCCCATCATCCGCACGGTGGAACCATTCGTTGGACACGTTCTCCGAAGCGTGAGCCGGGACTTGAGAACCTTATTACTGCGGCCTGGAACGGTCCGGTAAAATATCCGGTGGTTCGAACGACGACTGACCGTGTTGACGTTGAAGTTATCGGCCCAGCCGAGATTCTGGACCTGGAAACGGAATGCGGTTCCGGCTTGTGTCAGAAACTGGCTGGCGATTTCCTGTTCCATTGTCACGTAGCACATCATTATGTTGCCGGGATGTGGGGTTACTGGCGTGTGTATAACACGCTGCAATATGGTAACTACCCGTTCGGCAGCACCGACGTTATGCGGCCCTTGCAGGAACTTCCCGACAGGAAAGGTTTTATTCCGAAAGGGGTAAGTTCTGACAAACTGGTCGGCAAGGCGATGAACTGGTACGGTAAGAAATTTAAGATTATCGACAAAGGCAACAGCAAATGGAACCGGGACAATCCGATTGTTCACATCAAGTCCTGGGTTAAGTACATGTTGCCTCCGAAAGGTCAACCGGGTCATACGGCTGATGAGAAGAAACAGATTCTGGCCTATGACGGTACGGTTTGGGATTATGCCTGGAAGGGAACTACGGCGATGTCGGAACGGGAAGCAACCTATCCGATGGCGAAGTACAAGTCGCCGCATCCCGGCAAGCGTCATCCCATCCAGTTTCATCCGACCAACGGCAAGCTGGCCTGGCCGCACATGACGCCGCATTTTGGCAAACGAGTTCCGTTTGCGCGTCATCATGGTGGTGCTCCTTGGCTGGAACCGTTCCATATGTTGACGGACCCCGGGATACTCACTAAAACGGAGTCCGGCAGTGGTCGATCCAAGCATTGGCAGGAAAACTCTGCACCGGCCAAGCCCGGTGAGCACGGACGCTGGAGTTTGTGTCCTGGTGGTGCTGGACGAAGACAGTACAACCTGCATTTCATCAACACGCCGATCGAGTTGTCCGGCGGTTATAAAAACACGAAGCCGATCATCGACAAGTACGGTCTGATTTACGTGATCGACGAAGACATGGCGGCGGTCAAGGCGGATCCGAAGAAAGCGATCCCCCTGGTCAT
>JANQEK010000003.1 GCA_028278405.1 Nitrospinaceae bacterium | reverse complement strand
GAATGCGACATCTTCAGTGCCTGTTCCAGCGAGGGTAGCTTGTCAAGTGTGGGAGGCTTATCTGAGGCTGGCATAGGCTCACCCCTTGTACCCTGGCAGCCACTCAAAAAGATCAAAAATAATGCCACTAGAGGGAGTAAACATGCCTTTAGGGAGATCTGACGAACATGAATCATTTAACCAGGCTCCTTTTAAACCTTGTAGTAAATTCAGCTGTGGATGGGATTTTTTCTCTTCGGGTGGGGGCCAAAAAAAGAGGGATACTGAACAACCGAAAAGAGATCTTGATGGCAACCAAGAAGATAACCGAAATTATCTTTTCTAACTCCCTAAGGCTTTTCTGCCTAAAAATTAGGCATATTGTCCAGTATCCCGAACCTTTATAGGAGAAAGTTATCATAGAGAGCGGCCACATGTCAATACAATTTTGAGTCGCAAATAGTCCTGAAAAGGACTTTAAAAATAGATTTAAATCAATAAATTCAATAAGTTATGAAATCAACATTTGAGTGGCAATTTGCCTGTACCCAAAAAAGGCTATTTATAAGTAATTGATTTTAAAAGACTTATTAAATCAATCTTTTCAAGAAAACGGATTATCTTATCCTCCATCAAAATAAAACAACTCAAATTTTTACAAACAGTTACGCAGTTTTTACGATTAAGCCACACCGAAAGGTACGGGTACAAAGGTAACGATAAAGATAAGAATCGATGCGTATCCCATAAAGCGATGTTTGGGCTCTAATGGAATCGAGTTATCCAAAATCGGAGGGTGCCTTAAACCCAAAAAAAGAACCAAGCCTGCCCACACCCACCACCCAGCCCAATAAAACCCCAAAGGAAGTAAAATCAAAAAACTTATCCGGGCAATGTACGCGTGTTTTGAATTAAAAAGCGAATAGACCACATGCCCGCCATCCAACTGACCCATCGGCAACAGATTCAACGCCGTAAAAAACATCCCCAACCAACCCGCATAGGCCAGTGGATGCAAACTGATGGTGACATCGGTCGCTATTGGATTGACGCCCAGAACCACCTCAGTCATGGCCCATAGAATGATGGATGAACCGAAAAACAAATTGGGCGCTTCCAAACTATTTTCCAGTGTCATTTGAGAGTTCATCAAACCAACCCACAATACGGGTATAGCCACTATAAATCCGGCGATGGGTCCGGAGGCTCCGATTTCCATCAATGCCTTACGATTGGAAATGGGTTCCTTGATCATAATAAAGGCCCCCATCGTTCCTATATTTAAAAAATAGGGAATTGGAGGTACGGGGAGAAAATTTGGCAGAGTGGAATTTACATTGTTCACCCGGCACGCCCAGTAATGACCAAATTCGTGCGTTCCCAGAATGAGGATCAGGCCGAAGGAGTACCAGGGCCCTCCCACCATCCAAGTGGTAAAGACGGTCGCTAAAAAGAGACTCAGAAAAATGGAGACCGTTTTAAAATTGATTGGAAAACGCGGACCGGAAAAGACGGGATAAACAGGGTATTCGGGTTTTGTGGGGTCTTGTTCGGGTGACGGCCGGTTTTGTGATTCCATATCCATAAATCAGTACAACCCTGAAAGCCGAATCACCTCTGGACTTCATTTACATATTCGCGATTCAACCTTTATTCAGCGGCTTGTGTGTGAAGGATTTTCCGTTTTTTCCGGAATAATCCGCCACAATCTGGCCGTTACCGATCAGCTTGTATTTGTAAATGACCAGCCCTTCCAGGCCCACCGGACCTCGGGCATGGGTTTTGTTGGTACTGATTCCAATTTCCGCCCCCAGACCAAACCGGAATCCGTCCGCAAATCGGGTGGAAGCGTTCACCATCACACTCGCCGAGTCCACTTCATTCAGAAACTGCTCGGCCCGCTCCTTGTTTTCGGTGACAATGGTATCTGTGTGACCCGAGCCATGTGTGTTGATATGGGCGATGGCCTGAGAGATATCCTCAACAGTTTTGACCGAGAGTTTGAGATCATTGTATTCCGCATCCCAATCCTCCTCGTCTGCCCGCTTAAGATCGGGAATCAGACTGCACGATTTCAGGCAGCCCACCACTTCTACCTCCTGCTCGCGGAATTGCTTGACAAGAGCAGGCAGCACCTTCGATGCAATGGCCTGATGCACGAGAAGCGTTTCCATAGCGTTACAAGCAGCGGCGTATTGAAGTTTGGCATCCAACGCCACCCGGATGGCTTTCTCGGTATCCGCCTCCTCATCAATATAGACATGACACAATCCTTCCGAATGGCCGAGAACTGGAATTTTAGTGTTGTCCTGCACATAGCGGACAAACTGATTGCTGCCGCGTGGCACAATCAGATTGATATACTGGTCCTGCTTCAACATTTCCGCGACTTCCGCCCGGGTTTCGATCAACTGCACCGCTGCGACCGGAATACCCTCGACTTCGGATAAGGCTTTCTGAATAAGGCCGACAATCACCCGGTTGGAGTTTTGCGCTTCAACCCCTCCTTTTAAAATAACCGCATTGCCTGATTTAAAACAAAGGGCGGAAATCTGGGGAACCGCATCCGGTCGGGATTCAAATATGGCTCCGATCACCCCTATGGGACAGGAAACCCGGGTCAGTTCCAAACCATCGTCCAACTCCATCGCCTCCTGTTGTTGCCCCACAGGATCGGGGAGTTCGGCCACACTGCGGATGCCCTGGGCCATTCCCATGACTTTGGTTTCATCGACCGCCAGGCGCGCCACCAGCGGGCCGGAGATTTTCTCTTTTTTGGCAAACTCCAGATCCTGACGGTTGGCTTCGAGAATCTCCGCACAATGGTTTTCGATCTGCGTCGCCATTCCCAGCAACACACGATTTTTGGTTGCTGTATCCAATCGTGAAAGCACCAAGGCCGCAGCTTTGGCATCGGAGGCTATTTCAGTTAAATTCTTTTCGGTTACGTTACTCACTGGCTGCCGAAGGATAAATAGGATTTTTGATTTGTTTCAGTTTCTTTTTGAGGGCGCCGACACCCTTTTCTCCGATCTCATTTCCCCACATCCTGAGGAACTGAAGGCTGGCCAATACTTTGGAACCCGCCAGATACATAGCCCCCTGGGTGGTAATACCATTCCATTGCAAATCAAGCTCAATCAGATTTTTAAAAACCTGCGACTCGGTCATGGAAAGCATCCCCTGATCCCCCAGTTTGTTATTTTTGAGCAATAAAGTCTTGAGATTGGTCAGCGCTTTCGACTCAGCGATGCTTTGGATTCCGTCCGGGCCAATTTTATTTTCTCCCAGATCCAATACCTCTATATTGGTTAAAAATTTGGACTGGCTCAATACCTTGAGGCCTCTGTCGCTGATTCCGTTTTTCGCCAGCCTCAACTCTTTGATATTGCTAATCACCTTCGACTGAGCCAGAGCTTTGAGACCTTCATCTCCGATCTGATTTCCGGTAAGATCCAATGAAACCAGCTTCATCACTGTTTTGGACTCGGCGATGGCCTCTGCACCTTTTGGCCCAATTTTATTACCGAACAAACTGATCGAGGACAACTTTGGGTAGGCCTCGGATTCAAATAAAGCTTTTACGCCATCACTCTCGATCTGGTTATTAAAGAGATTGAGGACTTTTAGGTTTTTCAGGAATTTGGACTGAGCGATCGCTTCGGCACCTTCGTCGCCGATATTGTGGGTATTCAAATCAAGGGTTTCAACCTTTTCAAGAAGTTTCGATTCGGCTAATTGCTTGATACCCGCGTCATACAGCATTCCGCTGTGATTCAATTTCAGGTATTTGCCATCCTGCTTTAAGTCCTTGAGGATGAGCACGTTGATATCCAACGCAAACGCGGTCCCCGCCCCTGCCAAAAACAGGATCAACGCTCCCAGCCATCTCATCCCAATGGTTTTTTTTATACGTCTTTTATTCATGGAAAATTGTGCACCGTTATGCGAACTTCCAATCCATCCTGCATCCAGCCGACATTATTATTCCCAGCCACCGTGGTAATAATCCCCTGGGGATCAATTTTTCGAATTCGGTGATTATCTCGGTCCGAAAAGTAAAGGTTACCCTTTTTATCGAATACCATGCGGTAGGGGCTTTTCAATTGTGCAAGAACGGCCGGGCCACCATCCCCGCCATAACCAGCCATCCCCGTTCCTGCCACTGGAAGGATACTTCCTTCTTTATCTATTTTTCGGATGCGATGAGTGGTTTCTTCCGCAATATACAACTCCCCGGCCGGGCTGAATGCCAGACCGCCTGGAGACCGGATTCCCGCTTGAATCGCCGGGCCACCATCTCCGTAATCTTTAAATTCCCCTGTACCGGCAAAAGTCGTTACATTCTGTTTCCGGTCAATTTTTCTGATTTTACTACTTCCCGAGTCGGAAATAAATATTTCTCCCAATTTGTTGACAGCAATCCCGTTCGGGTGAATTTCTTCATCCACAATTTTTATCCAAGTCTCTGAAGCAAGAGTGGATATTACTCCCTGGGTGTCCACTTTACGGACCTTCCGGTTGGTCAGATCCGCCAGATAGACATTCCCCTGATTATCCACCGCGATGTCCTGAATCACTCCAAAGGATGCATTCACGGCTGGCCCACCGTCTCCTTTATCTCCCAACACCCCGTTTCCGGCAAACCGTGTGATCCGACCTTGCGCATCAATTTTCCTTACGAACTTGCTGCTTCCCTGGGGAGAAACAATGTATATGTTATCCCTCTGATCCACAGCCATAGCGTCCGGCAGGTAAAGCGATGCTTCGGAAACCGGCCCCCCATCTCCCTCATTGCCCTGATGATCGGACCCTGCAAAAGTGTAGATAAAGTCTTTTGAGTCGATAAAACGCAGTCGGTTGTTCATTTTGTCAGAGAAAATAATGTTGCCCTTGCTATCGACCCCGATGCCCGAGGGAAACTCCAGGGTCGCCCCTGTCCCGGGTCCGCCGTCACCACGGAACCAGGAATTTCCATTGCCCGCGAGGGTTGCAATGGAATGGGTTTTTAAGTCCATACTCCTGACCCTAAAATGATTGCGATCCACAATAATCAGTTTTTCGTCATGACTCAACGTCAATGCAAAAGGCAAATGAAGAGAAGTTTCGGAAGCAATTTCATTATCTCCGTTATATTCATACCGTCCAATTCCCATGACTGTCGTCATTATTCCAAGCGGGTCGACCCGGCGAATTCGATTATTGTTTCGATCCGCAATGTATAAATTGCCCCGGTTGTCCACGACCACATCGGTGGGATAAGCCAGGCTGGCGCGTGTGGCCGGCCCGTAATCTCCTGCGAAAAAATGAGTGCCATCGCCCGCGACCGTGGTGATGATTCCCTGGGGATCAACCTTACGGATACGATTGTTGCCCCGGTCAGCGATGAACAAATTACCTTTTTGGTCGAGATCGATCCCAAACGGGTATTTAAGAAAAGCATCTGTCGCCAGACCGAAATCTCCGCCAAATTCGGGAAGGCCCAAACCCGCGATAGTGGAGATGACCCCTTTGGAATCCACTTTTCTAATACGGTTGTTGGATCGGTCGGAGATATAGAGATTCCCCTTGCCATCACAGACCAGATCGGATGGGTAATTCAAGTGCGCTTCAACCGCCGGACCCCCATCGCCTCCCCAATCGGGAGTCCCCGTTCCCGCTACGGTGGTGATAATCCCTGATGCGTCTATCCGGCGAACACGGTGGTTGTTGCGGTCAGCCACATACAAATTTCCTGCTGGATCGTGACACAGCCCGGCAGGAAAGTTCAATGAGGCTTTCAAAGCCGGGCCGTTATCTCCACCGTACCCCGCTCTTCCGTTGCCTGCAATGGTGGTGATGATGCCATCTTTACCAACCTTACGTATCCGGTTCTTGGACCGGTGCGAGATATATAAATTACCTGTCGAATCGACAGTGACCCCGTCGACCAGGGTCAGAACCACTTCCGTGGCCTTCTTTCCGTCACCAATGCTCTTAAAAGGAAAAGGCACTGCTCCGGAGTCTGCTCTTACACCTGCTCCGGATAGCAGCAAGGCGAGGAACCAAACGACAGAATTTAAATATCTTATCATTCTCATAAAGAGTTATTTTTTAATAAATTATATACTACTAATTAATGTAAATCCTTAACTATCGAATAACAATCTGAACTCGCTGGTCTTTGTTATATTTAAACATGGCTTTCAACGTTTCTTCTCCAAGCGTGTTCTGAATCATATCCAGTAAAACCAGCTTTGGAAAATTCTCTGATTTGACTAACGCAACCGCTCCCACATCCGAAATGGTATTTTGCCCGACGTACAAATGAGTAAGATTGGAAAAGTGTGGAGATTCGGCGAGGCTCTTGGCTCCTTCATCCCCCATTTCGTTTCGAAACAGGCTCAAGGTTTCCAGCGCAGGAAACGCCTTGGATTGAGCCAGAAATTTAGCCGCTTCCGGAGTGATCAGGTTATCGTTCAAAAGCAGAGTCTTGAGATGAGCAAAGTGGTCCGACTCCGCCATCAGAGCAATACCATCCTCGCCGATCTCATTTTTCCAGAGTTTTAAGGTTTCCAGGTTTTTCAGGTAAGGAGACTCGACCAACGCCAGTACTCCAAGGTCTCCTAGAAAGTTTCCCCATAAGTCCAGATGCTTCAATTGGGCAAGGTAAGGGGATTGCGCCAAAGCCTCCATTCCCTCTTTTTTGATCCGATTGCCTTCCAAAAGCAGGGTGGTCACACCCTTCAAAATTTCCATCCCGGCCAGTTGACGCGCGCCGGCACTTTTAATTTTCATCCGGGTCAAATCAAGCGTTTTTCCGTCTTTGCTCAATCGGCTCTTCACCAGGCTCTCTATATCCACTGCCAAGGCAGGTGCGTCTTGCAGCCCGGTGAAAACCAAACTCCCTATAATCAAAGATTTTATGAGGAATCGCAGCATCTTGATTTCCCGTTTATTGAGGAACAACCGGGGCCAAACCGGTGGATAAGAGCGGGGCTAGGTTACCAAATATTTAAAGATCGTGTAGATAATTTTTACGCCCGCTTTTAGCGTGCCGGAGACCGTTCCCGTGATCTTGGAAACACCAATTCGCATCCGGTAGCGGATTGGAACCTCCCGGATGCGCAGTCCCTTTTGCACGGCTTTAATCTGCATTTCCACCGTCCAGCCGAAATTTTTATCCTGCATCCCGATGGCCTGCAACGATTCGTATCGAATGGCCCGGAACGGTCCCAGATCGGTGAATCGGTGCCCAAAAAAAAGCCGAATCAGAAATACGGCCAACTGATTTCCATACCGGGCCTGAGGAAGCAGGGATTTCCGGCTCTCTTTCAGAATCATCCGGCTTCCCACAACAAAATCCGCTTCGTCATTAATTATGGGATCCACCAGCAAATCAATTTCCTCGGGAAAGTCACTGTAGTCGCCGTCCAGAAACACGACGATATCGGGATTGTCCAGTGCCGCCATCCCTGAAAGACAGGCTTGACCATAGCCCCGGCGTTTTTCATGGACCACTGTTGCTTCGTTTTCACGAGCCACTTCAGCGGTTCGATCGGTAGAACGATTATCAACAACAATGACCTGGTGCAACCGATTCCGGGGAAGATCATTCAACACATGGGGAAGGGATTCTTCTTCATTATAGGCGGGAATAATAACCGAAATTTTTGGGGACATGGATTGCCCCTATTTGCCATCCTGAAGCGATTGCTTCACGCTACGGACAAAATCTTTGAGTTTTTCTTTGCGTTCAACAGGGTCCGGGTTTTCCTCGACCATGCGTACGATGGCGCTTCCGACAATGACGCCGTCGGAACATACAGACGCGGCTTTGGCCTGCTCCGGTCCGGAAATGCCGAAACCGATCAAAACCGGCAACGAGGTGGCTTGCTTGATCCGTGTCACTTTTTCCTCAACCCCCTTGGCCAGTGAATCCCGCGTCCCGGTGACACCGGTGAGTGAAACATAATAGATAAATCCCCGACTCTTCGTACCCACCATCTCGATGCGGTCTGATGTGCTGGTCGGAGCCAGCAGATAAATCACGTCCAAATTCCGCGCCTGGGCCAATGCATCAAAATCTCCTGCTTCCTCCGGCGGCAGGTCGGGAATGATCACCCCATCCACTCCCGCGTCAACGGCATCCTGTACAAAAGCCTCCTGGCCGTAAACGAACACCGGGTTGAAACTGGTCATTAGAACAATAGGCAACTGAGACGACTGGCGAATATCACGCACCAATTGGATGATTTTCTTTAAAGTGGTCCCGCTTTTGAGAGAGCGCTGGGAAGCCGCCTGGATAACCGGTCCATCGGCTAATGGATCGGAAAAGGGTACACCCAGTTCAATGATGTCAGCGCCTCCCTCCTCAATCGCCGAGAACAGTTCCTGGGTCGTCTCGAGATCGGGATCACCGGCGGTGATAAAGGCTACCAAAGCCTTTTCACTGTTCGATTTCAGCCAGTCAAATCGTTTCTTAATACGGCTCACAATTCATCCTTTAGAAAATCCGACACCTGATTGACATCCTTATCTCCCCGTCCGGACAGACAGAGAACAATCACTTCACTTTTTTTCATTTTCGGAGCTATTTTCGCGACCTGGGCAATTGCATGGGACGACTCCAGCGCGGGAATAATTCCCTCCGTCCGGGACAACAGCTTGAAACCTTCCAGTGCTTCCTGATCGGTGATGTTGACATATTCCGCGCGGTTGCTGTCCTTGAAATGACTGTGCTCGGCTCCCACGCCGGGGTAATCCAGCCCTGCGGAGATAGAATGCGCCTCGGTGATCTGGCCGTCGGCATCGAACAGCAAGTAGCTTTTCATACCATGCAGGATTCCCACCGCCCCGTGCCCGAGAGACGCCCCGTGCTTTCCGGTTTCGATACCATGTCCGGCAGCTTCCACACCAATCATTTTAACTTCCTTGTCCTCAGCGAAAGGATAAAACAGACCCATGGAATTACTGCCCCCGCCGACACAGGCCACCAAAGTGTCCGGCAACCGACCCTCAGCTTCCTGAATTTGTTCTTTCGTTTCATCGCCGATAATTCGCTGGAAATCCCGCACAATCATGGGAAACGGATGCGGTCCCACAACCGAACCGATGATGTAATGTGTATCCTCCACGGTGGTGATCCAGTTGCGGATGGCTTCACTGGTGGCATCCTTCAGTGTGCGGGTACCGGAAGAAACCGGGACAACCCGCGCCCCGAGCAGTTTCATACGGAACACATTGAGTTCCTGACGCCGGATGTCCTCTTCCCCCATGAACACATCGCACTCCAAATCGAACAGTGCGGCGGCAGTCGCTGTGGCGACACCATGCTGACCGGCTCCGGTTTCGGCGATAACCCTCTTCTTGCCCATGCGTTGTGTCAACAGAGCACTGCCGATGGTGTTATTGATTTTGTGCGCCCCGGTGTGATTCAGATCCTCGCGCTTGAGGTAGATTTTTGCGCCGCCCAACTGCTGCGTCAGGTTCTCTGCAAAATACAGGGGAGAAGGACGCCCGACATAATGCTCCAGATAAAATTTGAGCTGTTTCTGGAATTCGGGATCGTTCCGGGCTTCATTGTAAAGCTTCTCCAGTTCTTCAAGGGCGGGCATCAAGGTTTCGATGACAAACTTCCCGCCAAACTCTCCAAAATGGCCGCTTCGATCCGGCAATGTAGGTGTACTCATAACCTTCTCCTTCTCAACCTTTGAGCGCCGCTTTTAAAAACGCTTTCACTTTTTTGGGATCCTTTTTTCCTGGAGACTGCTCGACTCCAGAACTGACATCCACCCCGTACGGCCGTACTTTTTGTATGGCCTCTTTCACGTTCCGCGGATTCAATCCTCCTGCCAGGATCACGGGACCGTATTTTTTGGCACGGGCGGCCAGTTTCCAATCGAATACGTTACCCGTACCACCCCATTGATTTTCCTTGTAGGTATCCAGCAGAAAAGCGTCGACTGAATACCGGGACATTTCTTTCAACGATGAGGTATCTTTCACCCTCACAACCTTTATAACGCGGCATTTGATTTTTTTGCAAAATGCAGGAGATTCATCCCCATGCAGCTGCACCGCATCCAATCCGCATCGATCGACAATACGATTGATTTTATCCGCTGCCTCATTCACAAACACCCCCACCCGGTGGACAAAAGGGGGAAGCTTGGAGCATATTTCCCCGGCTACTTTGGCTGATACATAGCGCGGGCTTTTCTTATAAAAAATAAACCCGATGGCGTCGGCTCCACACTCCACGGCCAAAAGCGCATCTTTCAGGCGGGTGGTGCCGCAGACCTTAACCCGCGGGTTGGGTTTTGCCATGTCCCGTAAACTCCCGAAGCTTATCGGAAATATTAGGCGCTTTCATCAGGCTTTCGCCGACAAGAAACGCATGCATTCCCAATCTTTCGAACTCCTCGATCTGCGTCCGGTCGTGGATTCCGCTTTCGCACACCAGCATCAGATGATCCATATTACTGGTTTCCTTGAGCAGACGCCTGGAAACTTCCAAATCCGTTTTACCGGTCGTCAAATCCCTGTTATTAATTCCCAGCAGCTCCGCTTCGGCATGAAACGCTTTCTCGATGTCCTTTTCATCGTGTGTCTCCACAAGCGCCGTTAATCCGATTTCCCGACCCAGATCCAATAAGTCCTTCAACTGGTTTTTATCCAGCATGGTAGCGATCAACAGAAAAAAATCAGCGCCACAGGCGCGCGATTCATACACCTGGTATTCGTCAAATATAAAATCCTTGCGCAGCAGCGGAACCGACACCACTTTGCGAATCTGCTCGACGAATTCCAGTTGACCGCCGAAAAAACGGCTTTCGGTTAAAATTGAAATCGCCGATGCCCCGCTATCCGCATAGGTTCGGGCAATCGACAGAGGATCAAACTGCTCTACCAGATCACCCTTGAACGGTGTGCGCCGCTTGATCTCTGCAACAATTTTAGTTCCTTCGCCTGAACCCAGCACGTCCAGAATGGATATGGCATCCTGCAGGTCTCCGATTTTGTCTTTGACTTCGCTTAACGGAGTCTCACGCCGGGTAGTTGCCAATTCCACCTTTTTGGCGGCGAATATGTCATCAAGAATATTGGTCATGCTTTCCTGCTTATGAATGACTGAGACGGCACAGGTCTTTCAATTTTTGCCGCGCTTCGCCGGAGTCGATCGATTTTTTTGCAACCTCAATTCCCTCTTTGAAATTGGAGGCCCTGCCCGCCGCAACGATAGCCGCGGATGCGTTCAACAAAACAATATCGCGTTTGGGGCCGCCTTTGCCATCCAGCAACTCCCTGAGAATCGTCGCATTGTCCTCCGCCGAGCCGCCTTTAAGGTCCTGCTCCGAGCAATATTCAAATCCCACTTCCGTTGGATCAAGATAATAATCTTTTATATTTTGATTATTTAGCTCAGATATCTTAGTGTTACACGTTAATGTAATTTCATCGAGCCCATCTTCGCCATGCACGACAAATGCATGACGAGCGCCAAGGCTTTGCAGGACCTGAGCAAGAGGCGACGTCCATTTTGAATCGAACACACCCACCACCTGGGCCTGAACCCCGGCAGGATTGGTCAACGGTCCCAACAGATTAAATACGGTCCGGAAACCCAGCTCCCTGCGAACATCCGCCGCATGTTTCATGGCTTTATGCAGAGTCGGCGCAAACAAAAACCCGATGCCGGCCATTTCAACGCACCGCTCGACAATTGTTTTATTCGCTTCGATATTGACGCCAAGGCATTTCAACACATCGGCGCTTCCCGAGCGACTGGAAACAGCCCGATTGCCGTGCTTGGCTACCGGAATCCCCGCTCCAGCGACTACAAACGCAGCGGTGGTGGAAATGTTGAACGTGTCGGCGCCATCTCCTCCGGTGCCGCAGGTATCGATGACTCCCTTAACGGGGATGTTCAACGGCTCCGCTTTGGCACGCATGACTTGTGCGGCGCCTGATATTTCTGCGACTGTCTCTCCCTTCATACGGAGAGCGGTGAGAAACGCGCCCAACAGCGAACGGTCCACCTTCCCCTCCATGACCTGAGTCATGATAGATACCATTTCCTCTTCCGTCAGGTCGTGGCCGTCGACCACCTTATGCAGGATGTCCTGAGTCTTCATGTTCCTTTACCCTTTCAGCCGGAAGATCGATAAAGTTCCTCAGGAGATCCTTGCCATGCAGAGTCAATATTGATTCGGGATGAAACTGCACGCCTTCGACCGTCAGTTCCTTGTGGCGGACACCCATGATCTCACCATCATCCGATTCCGCAGTGACCTCAAAACAATCCGGAAGGTTGTCCCGGTTCACCACCAGAGAATGATACCGTGTGGCCTCAAACGGATTGGGCAATCCTTTGAATATAGTTTTGTCATCATGCGAAATCATGGAAGTTTTGCCGTGCATCAGCTTCCCAGCTTTGATGATTTCGCCGCCGAAAGCCTCCACCACTGATTGATGTCCCAGGCAGACGCCCAGCATAGGAATCCTGCCGGCAAAACATTTGATCACTTCCTTCGAGATGCCTGCTTTTGAAGGGGTGCACGGACCGGGAGAAATCACAATCTTACGGGGATTCCGTTGTTTAATTTCATCAATGGAAATCTGGTCGTTGCGGTGTACCTCCAACTCCGCTCCCAACTCACCCATGTACTGAACGAGGTTGTAGGTGAAGGAATCGTAATTGTCGATCATCAGGATCATGGCAGAAGTCCCCTTCCTGCCAGGTCGATGGCTTTGAGCATGGCTCTGCCCTTGTTCATAGTTTCTTCAAACTCACTTTCCGGCACGGAATCGGCGACAATTCCCGCGCCAACTCCCAGATAACCCACTTGATCTTTGACCACCAGCGTACGAATGGCAATGGCCGTATCCATATTGCCCGAAAAACTTATATATCCGACCGCCCCGGCATAAATACCGCGACGTGTCGGTTCCAGCTCATCGATGATTTCCATGGCGCGAATCTTTGGAGCACCCGAAACGGTGCCCGCCGGAAACGCCGCTCTCAGCACATCAAAGCAATCCAGGCCTTCTTTCAGTTTTCCACGGACGTTGGAAACGATATGCATGACATGGGAATAACGCTCCACAGTAAATTTCTCGTTCACCTCAACCGAGCTGACCTGCGCCACCCGACCCAGATCATTACGCCCGAGATCCACCAACATGATGTGTTCAGCCAATTCCTTTTCATCCTGGAGCAAATCTTTTTCGAGGAATTGGTCTTCGTCTTCATTTGTGCCACGCTTGCGTGTGCCGGCAATGGGACGAACTTCCACCTGCTCGCCTTCCAGACGCACCAGAACCTCGGGTGACGAACCCACCACCTGAATATCTTCAAAATTCAGATAGTACATGTAAGGCGATGGATTGATGGTCCGCAAAGCCCGGTAAATGGTGAAGGGGTCGTGCTGGATATCGAATTTGAGGCGCTGCGAAAGCACCACTTGAATGGCATCGCCTTCATGAATATAACGTTTGGCCTTGAGAACGGCTTCCTTAAAATGTTCTTTGGCAAAATTGGACTCGATACGTGGATCTTCATCCACCGAGCCACCGGAGGTTCCTTTGGAATTCTGATTCGCAGGTTGGCGCAGTTTGTTTTCGAGAGCATCGATTTTGGCGATGGTTTCTTTATAAACCTCCTCCAGATCCCGGCCTTCGGTATGCGCGTTGGACACCACCTTGATGGTTTGATTGACGTTATCGAAAATCAAAAGAGTATCTGTGATGACAAAAATAGAATCCGGGATGTCCAGATCATCATCCGTCTGGTCTGGCAGGTTTTCAAAATACCGCACCATATCGTAACTGATGAATCCCACCGCCCCACCGGAGAACCGTGGCAAATCCGGCATGTCTACCGGTTGGTACCGGGATAGAATCTCTTTTAAAACGGACAGGGGAACAGCTCCCTCGATATTCTGCTTTTGCTCAACGCCGTTGTTGCGAACGGTGACAGTCGATCCCTTGGTCTCAACAATAATCGAAGGCCCACACCCCAGAAAGCAATAACGCGCCCATTTGTCGCCACCCTCGACACTTTCAAGCAAAAACGAGTACGGCTCCCCGCCGATTTTCATATAAGCGGAAACTGGGGTGTCCAAATCGGCCAGGACTTCTTTATATACGGGCACCAGGTTGCCCCGGCCGGCGCACTCTTTAAATTCTTCGAATGTTGGTTTATACCCCATAATCGCTCAATAAAAAAAGCACAGCGAAACTGTGCCTGAATGACCCACGACAGCAAAAAGTCGTCACAATTTCAATAGGTTAGTTTACAGAATGTATCATTTCAGGTGAGAAGGGTCAAGGAGTTTGAAAGTCGGTCGATCAACCCGCCAATGAAACTTAAAGCATAAAAAATTCAATGCCTAAGAAACTATTCTACCGCTGTCCAATCTTCCCCGTTCCAGTGCAGGATAAGCCCGTTGTCGCCGACAGCGTACATGTTTTCCTCGGAGGTGCCCCAGATGGCGGTCAGATACTCTTCGGTATTGGATTCGATACGGGTCCACTGGTCGCCGTCCAGAAACATGATCATTCCCATATCGCCGACCGCAAAGACAAAATCCGCACTGGGTCCCCAGATATCGAGAAAAAACTCCATGGTCTGTGATGGCATTTCTTTAAACTCGGCACCGTTGAAATGAATAATGGCACCGTCGGAACCGCAAAAATACATGTTGTCCGATGCGAACCCGCAAATGCTGTATAACTCCGCATTTGAATTGAATGTCAGGCGTTCCCACCGATCTCCCACCAGGCGCAAAACCAACCCATCAAATCCGACAGCGTACATACATTCTTCATTGCCCCACAAAGCGGCGACATCGGTATTCGTGCCTGAACTCATGAACTTCCACTGGGAGCCGTTCCAGCGGGCAATTTTTCCCAGTCGACATCCGACAAAAATATCATCCGCACCCCGGCCCCAGATCGCGGACATGGGTGGAAAGTTTTCGGTATCCTCCGGTTTCCACACGTTGCCGTCAAAATGCAAAATCTTACCGTCGGTGCATACGCCGTACAAATTATCTGGAGCACTTCCCCACATGCGTTTCACAGTCCAGCGTCCGCCGGAATCCATTTTGGCCCATTGCTTGCCATCGAAATGCAGGATGGTCCCCTCGGCACCGCCGATA
This sequence comes from Nitrospinaceae bacterium, assembly GCA_028278405.1. Taxonomy (GTDB): domain Bacteria; phylum Nitrospinota; class Nitrospinia; order Nitrospinales; family Nitrospinaceae; genus SZUA-226. The sequence continues at coordinate 129,375 of JANQEK010000003.1, read as the reverse complement.
AAAATATTGTCTTCGCCAAACCCGTACACGGACAACAAGTGACTGGTGGTCAAACTACTCATTCTCAGCTCCCCTAATTAAAAAAATCCCTGTTTACAGAGACAGATCATTCCACTGTTTGCCGTCGAAACGCAGGACGGTACCGTTTTCCCCACAGGCATACACCTGGTCGGCCGACAAGCCTCGAACCTTGGTGAGGTAATTATCGTTTCCCGATTCCATCGGACTCCATTGCTTGCCATCGTAATGCAGAATCGTAGCATTGTCTCCTACCGCGAAAATATGATCATCCGCAGTACCCCAAACCGCGAGCAAGTACTCTTGAGTACCCGATTCCATCGGCGTCCACTCTTCACCATCAAAATGCAGGATGGTTCCCTCGGACCCGACGATGTAGACACTATTGTTGCTCGTGCCCCAGACACCATAGAGGGAGATCGTCTCCTCGGTCAGCTCTTCACGCCGGTGAAACGTTTTTCCATCATAAAAACGGTAAATGCCCTCGCCTCCAACAGCATGGATATGTTCTATATCTTCGCCCCAAAAACCGAACAAATCATGGATCGTGTTGGGTTCGCGATATTCCCAGGTCTTGCCGTTCCAAAACAACACGCGTCCCCCCACCCCAAATATGAAAAATTGATCCGAACCATACCCATAAACTGAGTTGAGCGAATCATAGTTGCCGGTATCAATCGGCTTCCAGTCCTTGCCGTCAAAGTGGAGCACCACACCGCCGATGCCGACGGCATAGACATCGTTTTCATGTGCCGCCCAGATACCCATGAGAGGGTTGGTGTTATCGGTACGCACCGGAGTCCAGTCTTCCCCATCATAATGCTGAGGAATGCCGTCTTTCCCGACGACATAAATACTGTCCTCCCGTAGCGGCCAGATATCCAACAGATCCGGTTTTTCTCCTGTAAACATATAGCCCGTTCGCCTTACTTATGGTTCGAAGCAGCACTCCACGTACCGGTGGTGCCGAAGTCACGTATTGTAACTGAAACCGGGGATGACTCAATTAAAAGGATGGAAAATACGGATAATTTTGAAAAAGGAAGAAGCGGCTCGGGGTAGAAAATCAAGCTTCCTCGCCACCCTGCCCCAAGCGGAAAACCAGATTTTCCAGATTCGGAAGATTAGGAGAGTTCTGGATCATTTCCTGAAGTTCGTCGCTGATATCGTTGTGAATCAGCACCAGGCTTTTCAGATTTTTAAGATGTTTGGATTCTGCAATGGCCCGGGCACCCTCGTCGGTGATATCACACTCGTACAAATCGAGCAAAGTCAGGCTTTGCATCTTCTCTGAATTGGCAATGGCCTGGACACCCTGGTTGCCGATCGGGTTGAAGGTCATCGTCAACTGTTCCAGATTTTTGAGAGTTTCGGAATTAGCCAAAGCAACCGCGCCTTCGGTTTCGACAAAGTTCCAGTTCAGATTGAGTTCCGTCAACTTGGACAGATTTGAGGACTTGGCAATGGCCAGGGCTCCTTCATCACCGATGTTGTTTCGATACAAGGACAGCTGGTTGAGTCGCGTCAGGCTTTTGGAATTCGCGATCGCAACCGCCCCTTCGTCCCCCAAACCATCGCCAATCCACAGTGACACCAGACTTCCCATGATATTGGACTCTGCAAGGGCTTTGGCGCCCTCCGCTCCCACTTTATTGTCACTGAGGATCAACTCCGACAGGTTCAGCATGGTTTTGGATTTTGCAAGGGTCTTGACCCCTTCATCCGTTATCTCATTCTTGAACATATTGAGGACTGTCAGGTTTTTCATGGCTGGGCATTCCAGAATTGCCCGCAATCCATCATCGCCAATTTCGTTGAACTCGAGAAACAGTGCCGTGACAGCTTTGACCTCGTCGCCTTTCATGATCTCGACAATATCAGCGTCCTTCAGTTCCTTTTCCCGCAAATCGAGTTCGCTGTTTTCAATATTGAGGCCTTCCTTGACCAAATCTGCCGTATCAACCATAGCTCTGTCCCGCCCTTTTTTGTCTGAAATGAGTGTAAGAGGACTATTTTAGAAAAACCAACTGCTTTGTAAAGGGTTAATTTTAAAAGTTTGAAGCCACACCTTGTGGGAAGCCGGGGAGGTTGATATGATAACCGGGCCCTGCCCTAGTCGGCCGGTGTATTAGGATGTTGGTTTACTTGAACTTAACCTTGGAATTGCCCTCTTTATAGGCCTTTTTTAATGACCCGGAATACTGAAGAAATCACCGCCACCGTCCAGCAATCCAGCCAATTCATCCCGAATATGATCCAGGAAATGGAACGTACCATGGTCGGGCAACGCTATTTGATCGACCGGTTAATTCTCGGTCTGCTGACCGGTGAGCACATTCTGGTGGAGGGAGTTCCCGGCCTGGCCAAAACCACCGCTGTAAAAACCCTGGCCCAAACCATCGAAGCCAGCTTCAAACGCATACAATTCACCCCGGACCTGCTGCCTGCGGATCTGGTTGGCACTCAAATTTACCAGCCGAAGACCGAAGAATTTGTGGTGAAAAAGGGGCCGCTGTTCGCGAACATCATTTTGGCGGATGAAATCAACCGTGCTCCCGCTAAAGTACAAAGTGCCCTGCTGGAAGCCATGGAGGAACGTCAAATCACCATCGGCGGCGAAACCTTCCTTCTGCCTGATCCCTTTATGGTGATGGCGACACAGAATCCCATCGAGCAGGAAGGAACGTATCCTCTGCCGGAAGCACAGGTGGACCGGTTCGTTTTTAAACTGAAAATCGACTACCCCACCAAGACGGAGGAAAAGAAAATTATCCAGAAAGTTTCTCCGACCAACAATCATTCTAAAGTCAATGCCGTCGTGCATCCGGAGGAAATTGCAAAAGCCCGGGGTGTGTACGATTCCATTTATATTGACGAAAACCTGCAGGACTACATTGTCAATCTGGTCGCCGCCACGCGGTCTCCGGAAACGCATAATCTCAATTCCCTGAAAGCGATGATCCAGTATGGCGCGTCACCGCGTGCTTCCATATTTCTAAACCGGGTGTCCAAAGCTTACGCCTTCATGCAGGGACGCGGATACGTGGTTCCGCATGACATCAAAACCATTGGACTCGATATCCTGCGTCATCGCATCATCCTAACATACGAAGCCGAAGCGGAAAATGTCACCCCGGATGATGTTTTAAAAAAAATATTTGATACGATAGAGGTTCCCTGAAAACGCCATGCTGCCCATTCTGCAAAAACTAATGGGCTCGGTTCACGAGCCTCCTCCCCCACCGGATGAATTTGAAAAATCGATTTCACCGGAGTTGATTAAAAAAATCCGCAACATCCAGGTAAAAACCAACCACCTGGTCAACCACATGATGGCCGGAGAATACGTTTCGGCATTCAAGGGACGCGGCATGGAGTTCAGCGAAGTACGCGAATACGAACCGGGTGACGATGTAAGGCTGATCGACTGGAACGTGACCGCACGCATGGGGCATCCTTACATCAAGGAGTTCCGGGAAGAGCGGGAGCTTACGGTCATGTTGTTGGTCGATGTCAGTTCTTCAGGTGAATTCGGGTCAACGGAGAAACTCAAAAACGAAGTGGCGGCAGAAATCGCTTCCGTGCTGGCGTTCTCGGCAATCAAAAACAACGACAAAGTCGGGCTGATCGTGTTTTCTGACAAGATCGAGCATTATATCCTGCCGCAGAAAGGCAGAGCCCATATCTGGAACCTGATTCGCACCATTCTTAATTTTGTACCCGAAGGACGCCGGACGGATTTGAATCTACCTTTAGAATATTTGTTACAGGTCCAAAAAAGAAAGTCGGTCGCATTTTTGATTTCAGATTTTCAGGCGGAAGGTTTTTTGAGAAACCTTCGCCTGGCTCGTCAGAAACATGACCTGATCGCCATATCCATCTCCGATCCACGGGAATATGAATTACCGGACGTGGGTTGGGTGTATCTGGAAGATGCGGAATCCGGGGAAACGCTATTGGTCGATACGAGTGACCGGAAAATGGTTGAGGAATGGACTCAATCCAAGATGAAAGAACAGCAAGACAGAAAAAAACTATTTCATGCCAATGGGGTGGATGTCATTGAAGTTCGCACCGACCAGTCGTTGACCCAGCCTCTGATTCGATTCTTTAAAATGAGAGAGAAAAGACACTAGGAGTCCCATGCCGACACCCGATGAAAAAGAAGTGGACGATCCGCGAAGTCGCAAGCTACCGCCTATCGACCGTGGACCGGAACCCCAGGGAAGAACCGGGGGCTGGATACCGACGGCGGGAGTGAGCCCCAAACTCAAGTTTTTTGTGATCGGGCTAACGTTTGTGACCATAATGGCTTTTGGCATATTCACCGCATTGCTAATCAAGAAGGTTTTTGTTAAGGGCTCTAACAATGTCCCCTGGGGACCTCAATTGCTGACCATTGCCGACAAGTTGAAGGACAAGGGGCTCAAACCGCAAGCCATTGAACACTATCAAAAATTTCTGGATACTCAGGAGGCCGATCTGAAAACCCGCTCCCGGGTATCATTCGATATCGCCACCCTCTATGTCGAACTCGGCAAATGTGATGATGCTGTGGTCTGGTTCCTGCACGCAAAAGCGGCGCAGCCTAACGCACCCCACCTCCAGGAATCGGAAACTCAACTGAAACAATGTCGGGGCCGGCCCAAGACGTCCCGATAGTGATGAGTGTGATGAAGTCCTTTTCCCCTACTTTGTTTAATAGATGGAAAATCCTGCTGGCGGGTATGGCGTTGTGCCTGGCCCCTCTAATAGCTTCAGCAGACACAAACATCCTGCCTCCCATTTCGGCTGAGACTCAAATCAATCAACGCCAGGTGACGATTGGTGATGTTGTCACCTATTCCATCATCGTCCGACACGAGTCCGGCATTCACGTCCTTCCACCGGACCCCACCGCTCATTTCGAAAATGGGTTCGAATATATCGATCGAGGAACCTCTGAGCCCAGGGATGTAAAGGGACAGCAGGAAGAGACGTTCTGGTTCAAGTTCCGGGCAGATGCTGTTGGGTTCTATAATCTCCCCAAAGTTCCTGTCGAGTTTACAGCTCCCGCACCCGATGACACCTCGCAACAAATTCCCGGAATCCTCCAGGCTCCGGAAGCAGTTATTGAAATACGCTCCGTTCTTTTTCAGGATGGAGAACCGAAAGACATCAAGGACATTAAACCCATCATCGGTGCAGGATTGGACTGGCAGCGATATCTCAAGTGGATTGTTTTGTGCCTGGCGGCTTTGGCAGCAGTTGCGGGATTTTTTTGGTGGTTCAAGCAAACCAAAAAAACTTCGGCTCCTGTATCCATTCCCGCTCCAGATTTAAAGCCACATGAAATTGCTCTGACGGAACTCGAGCAACTGATGGCTCGAAAGCTCATCGAAGAAGGACACTTCAGAGAACATTATTTTGAATTATCAGAAATTTTTCGGCGTTACCTGGGTTCTTTGTTGTCCATTCCTGCTCTGGACTGGACCACAGAAGAAATCGGCGCGTATGTATCACGATACAGTGATTTGAATACCGATTCGAAGCAAGCCATTTTTTCATTACTTCCGGCGACGGACCAGATTAAATTTGCGAAGGCACGGGTGGAACTCCAGACCGCGCTTCACCATGTTGAAGCGATACGCGATGTGATCCGCGTCACCACACCGGAAATGACCTCCAAATTTCAGGTCAAATCGCCCGTGACGGCTTGAAGCGGCGAACCGCCGCAGGTAACTTTTAAACTTTGTTGGCGAAGATGACGGTTTGATTCGCCCTAATGCTCCAGCAAAATTGGCCCTGCGCCGAGCAGGAGGCTATAAGATATGCACTATTTTCAGTTTCAGGACCCCTGGTTGTTTCTTCTTTTAGTTGTCCTGCCGGTAATCATTTATCGGACCCTGAAAAACCGTCCAGCCACTTTGCACTTCTCATCAATCGATTCCCTGAAAACCCTGCGCCGTAGAGGAGTGGAATTTCTCGCCGCTATCCCCCTGGTCCTCAGGTGTCTCGCCATTGCTTTACTGGTGACAGCGCTGGCGCGCCCCCAGGAAGGACATAAAAGTACTGAAATCTTGTCCGCCGGAGTGGATATTCTGCTGGCCATCGATACTTCGGGAAGCATGAGCGCCCAGGATTTTGAAAAAAACGATCAGCCAGTGGACCGGTTGACCGTGGTCAAGGACGTGGTCAGCGAATTCATCGACAGCCGCGAGTTTGACCGCATAGGGATGGTAGTGTTCGGCGATGAAGCGTTCACTCAATGCCCCCTGACGTTGGACCACGATATCCTACACTCCCTCCTGAACAAGTTGGAAATCGGTGTCGCAGGCAATTCCACCGCCATCGATTCTGCGATTGGGGTCTCCGTTAAGCGGCTCAAAAATCTTAAATCCAAATCAAAGGTAATTATTCTGCTGACCGACGGCCGGAATACGGTTAAAACGATCACTCCCTTTCAAGCGGCGGAAATCGCAAAAACCTACGGCATCAAAATTTACACGGTGGGTGTGGGAACACGCCGGAAACCTTTTGCAACGAGATCTCCTTTCGGACAACGAATGCTGAGAAGGGATATTTCTCTGGACGAGGACTCACTCAAAAAAATTGCCGAACAAACCGGCGGACAGTATTTCCGCGCAACCGATTCGGATTCATTAAAGCAGATTTATGCGCAAATCGATTCCCTGGAAAAATCCGAGGTCAAATGGATCGACCATTCGGAATACCGGGAACTGTTTCCTCTTTTTCTGATCCCGGCCCTGCTTCTGGTGCTCACCGAAATGATTCTGACTCAAACGCGTCTACGGAGGGTGCCCTGATATGCGATTCGGCGAACCCCTTTATTTTTATTTGATCATCCTGATCCCCTTACTGGTCGTGTTCCTGATCTGGACAGAAAAGAAACGAAAAGCCCTATCGGCCCGATTCGTAGACGCGTCTCTATTATCCCGCCTGGTCAGCCCCAAGGCTTCGAAGCAACGGCGCACAAAAACCAAACTTCTGTTATGGGGTCTTGTGCTCTTGATGATCGCGTTGACTCAACCGCGCTGGGGATTTCAATGGGAAGACCTGAAGCAACGAGGCGTGGACATCATTATCGCGCTGGACGTATCCACCAGCATGCGGGCATCGGATATCAAACCCAGCCGGCTGGACCGGGCCAAACACAAGGTCGCGGACTTGCTTCGCATGCTGAAGGGAGACCGGGTCGGCGTAGTCGCGTTTGCCGGAACTAGTTTTCTCCACTGTCCATTGACTCTCGATTACCAGGCTGCGGAAATGTTTTTGAATGCATTGGATACGGATTTGATCCCTCGGCAAGGCACAGCTCTCGGACATGCGATCGAAACTTCCATCGAAGCCTTCAGTTCCATGGAAAAAAAATCAAAGGCGCTCCTGCTCATCACCGACGGAGAAGATCACGAAGGAACCGTCCGGAAAGCCATTGAAAGAGCACAAAAGGAAGGAGTCAAAATCTTCGTGATCGGTATCGGCCAGGACGAAGGTGTTCCAGTACCCGATCCTTCAGGAAGCGGATTCAAGCGCAACCGCTCCGGTGAAATCGTCCTGTCCAAAATCAACGAACCGCTCCTTGAGAAAATCGCTGTAGATACCGGAGGCACCTATGTGCGCTCGGTTCTGGGCGACATGGACCTGCAAACCATTTATCTGGAGCAAATACAGCAGTCTGTGGAAAAGAAAGAATTAAAATCCTCGCGCCGCAAGCGTTGGACCGAGCGGTTTCAATGGTTGATATTTGCAGGTTTACTGCTTCTGGCGGGTGAAAAATGGGTACGAGAAAAATAAGCCTGCATCAATGAAATAATTGATATAATAGAAAGAGTTGGGATTTAACCTATTGTTAAATAAGCAGTTGAATAGCCTTGACTCCCGAGGCCAGACATCTTATTTATCTACTAAAGTGATATTGCTCGAATCAATTCTCCCTCACTAATTTATCAGGAGTTTCAATAATGGAAGATTATTCCAAACCGAGATACATGAGCCAGGATGCCATCGCCGGGGAACAGCAGCGTTTCATGGTGCGTGTCTACAACTGGATGGGCGCCGGTCTGGCATTGACCGGAGCAATGGCCTGGTTCACGAGCACCAACGAAACGATACTGAATATTCTGGTAGCTCAGCCTATCTTATTCTTTGTTTTATTAATCGTTGAAATCGGCTTGGTGTTTTATCTGGCGGCCCGTGTCATGAGTATGTCAGCCAGTCAGGCTATGGGTGTCTTTTTCCTGTATGCCGGATTGAACGGGATTACATTGGCGCCACTGTTCCTACTTTATACAAGCACATCTCTGGCTTCCACCTTTCTGGTCACTGCGGGAATGTTCGGAGCAATGAGCTTTTATGGATACACGACAAAAAAAGACCTGACCTCGTGGGGCAGTTTCCTTTTTATGGGATTGATCGGAATCATCCTCGCGTCTATTGTGAACATATTCATGCAAAGTTCTGCGATTTACTGGGTCGTCACTTACGCTGGAATTTTGATTTTCGTAGGACTGACCGCCTACGATACTCAGAAGATCAAGGAAATGAACATCCTGGGCAACGAAGGCACCGATGAAGATACCAAGGAAGCCATTCGGGGAGCGTTGTCACTTTACCTGGATTTCATCAACCTGTTCCTCATGCTCCTCAGAGTCATGGGCGAGCGGCGTTAGTTTCAATATCTGTTTTAATCACACCAAAGGGTTTCCCTCTTTTCGGGAAACCCTTTTATTTTTGGTGACCCCTCACCCTGAAGTTTCTTGAACAACCGACATTAGAGATTTAATGTTAAAATCGCCCTATGAAATTATTGATCTACATCATTGCCGGATGGATAGCAACATTAGGAGCGCTTCCGGAAGCCCTGGCTGATTCGCTTGACTCCAAAGCGCGGGAGGGTATTTCCCATTACAACCAAGAGGAATACGATCAGGCCACGGCAAAATTTCAGGCATCGCAACTGGAACGGCCGGATAATGTGAATGTGACTTATAATCTGGCCAACAGCCTTTACCGCCAGGGACGCTATGATGAAGCGGTGGAAGCTTACAAAAAAGCCCTAGCTGAAAAAACTTCACCTACTCTAAGGCAAAAATCCTATTACAATATGGGAAACGCTTATTACCGGATGGGTTATATGGATGAATCGATCGATGCCTACAAAAAGGCGCTGGAACTGGATTCGGGTGACATGGATAGCAAATTCAACCTGGAATGGGTACGAAAACAACAGAAGGAAGCACACGGATCGGGTCGGGTCGGCCCGCGTGACGAGAACATTTTAAAACAGCAAGCCACAAGCGACCGTCCCAACAATCCTCAAGACTCACCGGAGAACCCGCAAAAAACTCTGAAACCCGAAGGGCTGAAGAACGAACAAACCGCTAATCATAAACCCCGTAACCAACCCGATTCTTCCAGCAAGTCTCCTACCCCGCCAATTCCCAATCCTTCAAGCGAAGAGGAACATAAAGCAAAAGAAGAACGAGCCGTTCAGGATGCCCTTCAGGAAATGACCCAAATGACGCCGGAGGAAGCCGAGCGCTGGCTGGGTTCGCTTTCTGAAGACCTGAAAAAAATCGCCCGACGCCAAATGCAGGGCAAAATGAAGGATGTATTTACGGACCATGACAAAGACTGGTAGACCCCGCTCTCCGCGATCCCACAAAAAATTGAAATCTACAACTGGAGCTATTTTGTGGATACTGGCATCGATATTCCTCGCAACAGGAACCGCGCGGCCGGCGGATATTCAAGTCACTGCATCGGTCGACAAACAGGAACTTACACTCGAAGACAGCATTTATTTTTCCGTCATGGTGGAAGGAACGCAAAACTCTCCACCACCAGAACTGCCAATTCTTGATACTTTCAAAATAAGACCTCTGGGATCTTCATCTTCCGCTCAAATCATCAACGGCGATCAATCCTCATCTATTACCTACAATTTTGTCTTGATTCCCAAAGAGACGGGAAACTTCACCATCAATCCAGTTACCGTGGAAATTGATGGAAGCAAATACAAGACCACGCCCATCACTTTGATCGTGAGAGAAGTCTCTGCTATCCCGGACACATCGCAGGAAGTTTTTGCAGAGATGGTGGTTTCCAACAAGAAACCTTACGTTCAGGAGCAAATAACTGCAACTTTACGGATCTATCACCGTGTAAGAATTAGAAATCTAGCGATCGACACCCAATTCCCGGGGTTCCGTGAACAAACCCTGAAGGACCCGGCTCAATACACGCGCATCGTCAACGGCATCCGTTACCTTTCCTATGAGATTTCCACCGCTTTATTTCCCCTGCGTTCCGGCAAAACAGGAATCCCAGCCAGTGTTATCGAACTCGACAAGGTCGACTCGTCACGCGGTGGTCACTCCCAGGACCCATTCGATCCTTTCGACCAAGGTTCCGTCTTCAACAACTTTGGCCGCTTACAGCATAAAACACTAAAAACGAAAGCAATCACTCTCAATGTGCTACCGCTGCCTCAAAAGAATCGTCCTCAGAATTTTTCCAATCTGGTAGGGGATTTCACGATCTCGTCAGAATTGAGCAGGACGGAAATCGAGGTAGGAGACACCACAACCCTGACAGTTGCAGTTACAGGACAGGGCAATATCAAGGATCTCTCTCTGCCCTCCCCTCGATGGGGAAATAATTTTAAAGTGTATGCAGACCAATCGAGTTTTCAACAAACGGGTGGAACCCAGACTGTTTCAGGAAAAAAGGTTTATACCTATGCCCTGGTTCCTCTGATATCCGGAAAACTACAGGTTCCCTCCATACCCCTAAGCTATTTTGATCCGACAAAAGGTGATTACGTATCCATTCAAACACGAGCTCTACTCCTCTCGATTTTGCCCGGTAAAAATGGATCCAAACCCAAAGTGGTTGAACCGGGTTTAGACAGCGCCGGCAAAACCGGAAATTCGATCAAAAATACGGGAGAGGACATCCTGCCAATTCATACCGGACCGGAATTTTTTGAAAACCGAAACTTTGTGACCGGCTCAAATATATTGTACGGAATAGGACTGCTATTACCTGCCGGACTGTTTATCCTTTACGGCCAATTCCACAAACGCCAACAGCGCCTGAAATACGATATTGCCTTTTCCAGAAGTCATGGCGCCTTCAAACAGGCTCAAAAACGATTGAGCGACCTTTCGCCGGACATGGACCCAAAGGAAATGGCTCGAGAGCTATCATTGATCGTCCGCGAATACCTGGGCAATATTTTGAACCTCCAGGGAACAGCGATCACATCGACCGAGGTGAGGGAAAAGTTGCAGAAAGGGAATTTCAGTATGAGTGAAGTTCAGGCAACCCAGGAGCTTCTCGAAAAGCATGAAACCTTTCAATATGCTCCTGTGGATGGAAGCCTCCCTGAGGATATGATCCAGGATGTCAGAAACCTGTTGAACCAACTGGAGAAAAAATCGTGAAAACACGGGGCCTGTACATAAAATCATTTATTGTCTGGATGGGAATTCTTTTGTTGCCGGCAACAATATTGGGTCAAGTTTCTCAGAAAATCAGCCAGGCAAACCAGCTGTACAACCAAGACCGGTTTAGTGAGGCGGCGGAATTATATGAACAGGCGATCGCGGAAGGCATGAAAAATGGACACTTACACTACAACCTGGGCAATACATACTTCCGGATGAATAAACTTCCGAAGGCAATTCTTCACTACATAAAAGCTCAAAACCTGTTACCGCGAAACGAAGATGTCGAAGCCAATCTTGAATATGCAATTCGTCAAACGGAGGACCAATTGGATGGGCGAAATCCCCACCCGCTGGAGACGATACTGTTCTGGACCCGTGACCTCAATTTGGAGGAGCACAAGACAGGTTTGTTTTGGATCAACTTCTTTTTTTGGATTTCAGTGGGGATAGGGTTGCGATATAGAACACCCGCCACTCAGTCAGCCCGAAACATTTTTCTGGCTTTCCTGGTATTGGCTGCGGTCTCAACCGGTTTTCGATGGCATAAGGACTCTCACCAATCTGTGGGTGTCATCCTTCCCGAGCAAATCGACGTATATTCAGATTGGAATACCTCTTCAGTGGTTTTATTCCAACTGCATCGAGGAACCCCTGTTTCTATTTCAAAGGAAAAAGGGAACTGGTATGAAATAGAATTGCTCGACGCGAAAAAGGGCTGGGCCCTGAAGTCCCATATCGCAGGATGAAGCGAAATGAATTCAGTCGTGGTCCGCTTCGACTCCAGCAATAAAACCGCGAATTTGAGCCTTCTGTGCCGACGAACCCTTCTCAAAAATATTCAGGAGTTTCATCACCGTTTTACGAAAATCTTTATCCTGCATCCAAGCCATCAAATTGCTGACAGCTTGAGACTCCGCTTGATATCTTTCCTCTTTACTGACCATGGATCCTTCACCGGTCAACAGCCAGTAAAGATTCATATCTGTTTTTTGACACAGACCAGTCAGGGTCACCGCCGAAGGCAGGGATTTGTCGTTTTCCAAATCCGATAAAGAACCTTGCGACACGTGAATCAGGGAGGCCACATCGACCAAGCGCAACCTTGAAACTTTTCTCCAATACTTCAACCGCCCTCCAACGGTTGCCGGATTTCCCGATGGGTTTTTACTTTGACTGTGCATGATAACCTCTTAATATAGTGTTAGTTACATGCATCTAAGATATGAAAAGTCCGTTAACGCTGAATCAAGGGAATGACACAATTGTGTCACATTTTTCGGGATGCAATAACTTTACGAGGAGGGAAAATACGTTGATCGAATATCCTTAACCCAAATTAAACTAAGGGTTATTCCTGAAACCGATAGCCCACGCCACGGACGGTTTCGATGTGATGACCGGCTTCTTTCAGTTTGGTCCGCAATCTTTGGATATGGGTATCAATCGTGCGGGAAAAAACTCCGTCTCCATGATCCCAAACATGCTCCAAGAGATATTCCCGGGTCTTTACCTGCCCGACCGTTTCGAGCAAAGAGGACAGAAGCTTGAATTCTGTAAGGGTGAGTTGAATGGGTTGGCCTTTTACCGTCACTTCGTGTTTCAGAAAATCCACTGTCAGATCACCCATTGTGAAACCATCGGTGCTTTCTCCCCCTTTGTAAACCCGCTTCAAGACATTGTGAATTCTTAAAATCAATTCCTTGGAGTTGAACGGTTTGGTTACATAGTCATCCGCTCCAAACTCGAGTCCCAATACACGGTCAATTTCATCGCTCCGTGCAGATAGTATGATGATAGGAATTTCTCGAGTATTTTTATCTGCTTTGAGAAAGCGGCAAATTTCCAGACCACTCAATCCGGGCATCCTTACGTCCAGCACAATCAAGTCAGGCTTTTCAGTCTTCACAATACTCAAAGCCGAAGCCCCTTCCGCCGCAGTAAAAATCTTGAAGGGCTCATCCTTAAACTTTCTTTGCAAAAGCGTCAGGATTTCCGGGTCGTCATCGACCAGTAGCAGAGTGTACTGTTGATCTTTCTGGGGAGAATCTGCCATCAGCTTTTCTTATCCTGAGTCACATAATTACGGGATTCCTAACATCCAGTTTAAATGGATATAAGGCCTTGAACACTAAAAAAATCAACACAATCTTCCAGAATCCAATCCAGGTGGGAAAGCAATCCATGGTCAGAATCTACCTCTTTCAAGCTGGCCCATGGGTGTTTCTCCGCAAAATTCCGTGATTCTGCAATATCCACGGTATCATCATGGATGCCGTGAACGATCCGGGTTGGCACAGGCCTTTTGTATTCAATTGCTTCCCACTTTTCCGCATCCTCAAAAATACCGAGGTCCAACTCCATGGTTTTATTGTAACGATAATTAAAAACCCGGATCAAGCCATCTCCACCAGCCTCTCCAATTTCCGACGAAAGCGCCGTCCGCCACCTCTGAATGAAGTTGAATCCCGGACACATCAAGAACGCCCCTTTTACTTCGGGTCGCAATTGTGACGTCATAGCAGCCAGATATCCTCCCATACTGCTTCCAATCAACCCAAAAGAGACGCCCGGAAATGAATCCAGGGTTTTTTCTATAATTCCGAGTTGCCGGGAAACGGTCAGATGTTTGAAATCATCCCCTTCCAGATCCGGAACCTCCAATGGCAGACCCAATTCCTTAAACCGTCTGGTAAAAGCCGTGGCTTTTTGGGATTGAGGGCTGGAAGCAAAACCGTGCAGATAGACAAACTGGATGTTCATAGGTATCGCATTAATCCCAGGTCTTGGTGTATTCGAGCATTCGTTTCACCCAGGGCAGGAACAGATAAGCGGGAAATGCCAGGAAGAACGTCAAAGTGAAATACGGCCCATATCCCATGGCCTCGGCCCCGAATCCTCCCGCCCAACCGGCCACCGATCGGCTGAGAGCAAAGATGGAAGACAACAGGGCATACTCGGAAGCGGAACGCTTTTTATTAACGATGGCCATTAGAAATGCCAGGAAAGCTGCGGAACCCAAACCACCGGTGAAGGATTCCACGACACTGGCGCTATACATCATTAGTTTATAGTTTGTGGTCAGCTCAACGCCTTCCACGGCCTGAGGAATTGTAAACGCCACCCCTGCATACCCCAGGTTGGAAATCGCCTGTGCCAAACCCAGCACCCAGATGCCCTTGAAAATTCCATAGCGATCGGTAAACCATCCTCCCACCAGTCCGCCCGCGATGGACAAGCCCAATCCAATATTAACGGAGACCAGACCGATTTCCGTGGCGGTAAACCCGGTATCAACCCAAAACGGTTTAACCATAAATCCCATGGAAGAATCCGCCAGTTTGTAAATCAGGATAAAAATGATGATTGGAATAATATAAGGACGTTGTGCCAGTTCGAACAAGGCACCGAACATAGGCCCTTCATTCAGGTTTTCCCGCAAGGAACCGTTGTTTTCGGAATTGGAACGGGCCACGCTGCGACTCAGTAGAAGAATCACACCGGAAAACAAAAGTAAACCCGGCCACAAGTAAGGTAACCCTTCAGAAAAATTCAGCTTCCAATCCACCAGGCGTACCGCACCCAGAATAAAAAGATAAACCAGTGTCAGCGCGTAAGGATGCTGAACCAGGAGAGTCCATTCTGCTTTGACCGAATGAACGGAACGGGTGTGATAGGATTTTTCTTTTGGCGCCAACAGGCATATTACTCCGCAAAGGCATAAGATAACCGTTCCAGCCAGGTAGGTGGAACTCCAGGATAAATAATCACTGAGAATTAAAATCACACCCGCGCCCAGCATTCCGACCCGGTACATGCCATTTCGAATACCATTGGCCAATCCCAGCTCATTTTTTTCCAGCATCTCGATGGTGTAACCATCGATAGCAATATCACTGGTCGCTGAAAATATCGTGAATAACCCGATGGCCACCCAAACCCACGGTCCGAAATCCAGGATGATAGCGAAGGCCAACAGGACCATTCCCATAAAAAAATCCATGACAAAAATCCATTTCCGGTGATGACGGAAATAATCCACTGCAGGAGCCCATAAGAACTTCAAGGTCCAAGCTAAGCCCAGTAGACTCATGAAACCTATTTGCCACAAATCCACTCCCTGTTGCCGGAAATGAACTGGAAACACGTCATAGAAAACACCGAGGGGAAATCCTTCCGCAAAGTACAGAATACCCACCCAGTACAGTTTTGATTTGAGTAAACGGGGTTTTTCTTCCAATGAAAATTCAGAAGCTGAGGGTTTCAGAGTATCGATGAGGGAAAGCTTCTCCTTGAACCAGCTCATCGTGATCAGGCGGGAGCAGTTTCTTGGAAACCGCAGACGGATCATTCACTACCTTAAAATTATATAACTTTAAAGCACCATTTGCCGATACAAAAATTGATTTACGTTAACTTTTTTTGAGGTCGATTTTGCACAAAATTATGGGGTTTTCCTAAAACAAACCCTTATAATTGATAGAGGGACGATTAAATTTGTTTTGGCCGTTTTTCCGGAAATCTATGAACGATTCTAAAACTAAAATTTCCAACACACTTTTCAACAATCGGCAATTATTCCTGCGTTACAACCAGTTCAAAATCCAACGCATCCTGGAAACGCTTTCCCCGACCGATCGTCTCGTTTTCACCCTCATTCCCCGGCTACTGCACATCAATCAGAAAGGTCTCCCCGGCTATATTGAGGGCGATACACCATGCGGGATTTACAATTTTAAAATCAATCACGAATGCCAAATGGCAGCGGAGCGTCTCTTTCCAAAAACCATCATGAGAGGCGGCGAAAACCATTCTCCCTTTATCGATACCGTACTGCTTATGGGAAGCACGGGTTCCATGGCTCAAAGCCAGAAATCCGACTTGGATTTCACCCTGCTGGTCGACAAAAACAGCGTCTCTATCGAAAGACTGGAGTTATTCGACAAAAAGCTGAAAGCCATTGAAGAGTGGACCTGGAACACTTTCAATCTTGAAATTCATTTTTTCAATAACGATATCCTTGATGTCAAAAACAATATTTTTGGTGAAAGTGACTCGGAAAGCACCGGCTCCGCCCTGGCAAAGCTGCTAAAAGAGGAAATGTACCGGACAGCAGTCATTACAGGCGGGAAATTTCCTTTCTGGTGGATCGTACCACTCAATACAGACGACCATATGTATAAAAAGCTGTACCACCTGGTCAAAACCAACCAAACGTTACTGAACCCGGACGATTTTCTGGATATCGGTAATGTGGACGACATCTCCCAGGGTGAATTTTTTGGCGGATCCATATGGACTTTGATCAAATCGTTCAAAGCTCCGTTTAAAACTCTTATCAAAATGGGTCTGTTGGAAGAGTATATGTTCAACAACACGAAATCCAACTTGCTCTGTCACGACATTAAGAAAAAAATATTTGCCGGCGTCCCTTACGAAAAAATAGATACCTATAAAAACCTCTTCGAGAGAGTAGAACGATATTTCCTGACCACCAAAACCGAACGCGAAGTCGATGCCCTTCGTATCGCGTTTTATTTGAAGACGGGGTCCAGGGTCAACAATTACGAGCTGACTCATGGAAGCACGGACTCCAACAAGAAAATGTTGATTGAGCTGATTAATGGCTGGGACTGGAATCCGGGAACCGTCGAAAAGCTCAATTCGTACCTGGATTGGCAAATGATGAAAAAGGTGGCTCTTGGAAACCGGATGAACCAGATATTGATGAACTCCTACAAAAAAATCTCGGAAGCCAATTCAAAGCTGGGACCCGGCGAAAGCCTGATTTCTGAAAGAGACACTCATCTCCTGGGAAGAAAATTATTCAGTTTTTATCGTAAAACTCTAAACAAGGTGGAGAATCTGTTTGCACTGGTCGACGGGGAAACCAGCGAGAAGGAACTGACTTTTTTATTGCATCAAGCGAGTCCTTCTGACAAGGGAACCTGGTATCTGATTCGCGGTAAAACTCTGGCCTTGCTTGACCTGATTCCACCGGACAATATTATTAAAAAGGCCTCCACACTGCAATTCCTGATCGCTTTCACCTGTTTCAACAATTTATACAATGATGATACTGTGCTTCTGTTGCGGGCCGAGCAACAATCGATCAAAGATCAAGACCTCAAATCTCTTCTCGGTGATCTGTCCAGTTTTCTGGCACAAGTGAATATCTCCGACATCTCCAATGAAGACTTGTTGGCAAACGCTTTCATACAGCAGGTTTTCTTTATTGTGGACTTTGGCAATCCCATTCCCAGAGAAATCACCATAGGAAACATTAACGAATGCAAAACCCATAAAGAATACTCCAACTTTGTTTCCAAGCGTCTGGAACGCATTGGAAGCGTGATCACCATATATCTTACTTCCTGGGGGGAGTTGTTCTGCAAAACGTATTCGGGTATAAATTGTATGAAGAGAAGTCTCGAAGATATACTTCCTCAAACATCTGATCGGGTTCTCGATAACCCTGACTATTTGAAGGTCTTCGTTCCGGGAAGCCGTAGAGACACCATGAATCTTTTCTGGCTGAACACCTATATCCTGAATTCGTTAAAGGGGAGCATCTCGAAAGGAAAAGATTCGTCTTCGGAAAAATAGAATCGCGACGAAGATACCCGCAGTCAATATTACGTTATATATGCGTGCTTCTCTGATACCAAATCGGAAAACCTAATGTCACATATTGAAGAAGTCCTTTCTCTCACACTAAACAGCAATATTCACGATGGCGCTGATTTCAAGGCTTATGATCTCAACGGTATCAGTCTGAACGGAATATCGTTTATCTTTTCTGTTTTTACGGAATCCAACTTCAACAAGTCAGAACTGGTAGACATCAATTTTTCCCAGGCCAACCTTAAAAACACCCGGTTTAAAAACGCAAAGATCAAGAACGTCGACTTTACTTCCTCCAATCTTGAAAATGCAAATTTTGAAGACGCAACTCTGATCAATTGCACATTCAAAAATGCCAATCTCGAAAATTCCAACTTTGCCTCGGCACAAATCCGAGGATGCCAATTGCGCGGTTGTAATTTGAGCCACGGCAATCTATCGTCCGCAAAAATACAGAATAGCGACCTGGGTTTTGCCCGTTTGATGTACGCTTACGCCAAATCCACTGACATCTCTGGTTCCCGCCTGAACGGCATCAATGCCCGAGGCTCCGACTTCGGGTTTTCCAAAATCAGCAACACCGATTTCCGGGGAGCGGTTTTAAAATACTCGGACTTCAACTCCTGTACGTTCAAGGGAGTCAAACTCTCGCATGCGGAGATGATAGGGTGTGAACTGAAGGATTCCTTCTGTAAAGGCCTGGAGATGGAAGAAATAAATCTGGAGGGAGCGGACCTGACGTACGCCAATCTGGAAGACGCGAACCTGAAAAGCGCCTTTCTCCTCGAAGCCAACCTTCATGGCGCCAACTTCAGCAAAGCCAACCTCAAGGATGCCTATCTGATAGACGCTAATACTTCAAAAGCATTGCTTAAAGAAGCCATTTTGGATAACACCATCCTGGAGTAAAATACTCCGGAAGCTCTCTATCTCTAGATAGGACAGGACTATGGCTTTATTTGTATTGATTTTACACTTTGCTGTGATTTTATACATGGTGATTGGGTTCCCGGTTGGACTGATCACGAATCACCGCTGGTTTCGTTTGATCCATGCCGGAGTCCTCGCTTTTATCACTCTGTTGATGATCCTGAGAATACCCTGCCCTCTCACCGTCATTGAAGAATCCTCGTCGGGAGGATCTTACCAAGGCTCCTTTCTCGCCACTTGGCTGAACCGAATCATCTATGTTGAATGGTTTACCCCTCAAACGATTTTTATCATCGACATGATCTTCGCAGCAGTGGTGTTTTCTTCCTTTTGGTGGTGGCCGCTAAAAAAGAAATCAAACGAAAAGAATAAGACTACTCTGGAGAAGTGATCGGAAGCACGCACCGAAATCCGACATTTTCGAAATACTCATCAGGTCTCGCCTCGGTCCGATAAAAGACATAGCGGTACGCCTCCAGAAAATAATGCCCGCCCTTCTGAAATCCGTTACCGCGAAGCACCTTGAATTCCTTCCCGAATTTTTTAAACCGGTAATTATTACCGGAGTATGGCTGGTACCAGCTTGATGTCCATTCCATGACATTTCCAGCCATGTCAAAGAGTTTGTAAGGACTGATATCTTTTGGGTAACTACCGCCGGGAGCAAGTGACTTGGAACCATCGACCCCGACATTCGCCCAGCCTTTCTGATATTCATCGCCCCATGGGAACAACCGGCCATCGGTTCCCCGCGCGGCCTTTTCCCATTGAGCTTCGGTCGGTAACCGTTTTCCAGCCCAAAGGGCATAAGTCAACGCTTCCCGCCAGGTAACATTGGTGACCGGGAGGTCTTTCGTCCCTTTAGGAAAACTACCTTCCTCCCAATGGCCGGGAAGCTCGGGAAATTGAGTGGCATCGACAAATTTCTTGTATTCCAGATTGGTAACTTCCTGCTGGTCGATATAAAACGCATCCAGGTAAACGCTGTGCTCCGGATGCTGGTCTTTGTAGAGAGGTTTAACGGTGCCGATTTTAAGATGGGTGTTTTCAGGGTCGGTGCGGTTGGTCCCCATAATAAATTCTCCGGCGGGAACCAACACCATCGTTTTGCCATCCACCTCGGAAACTATTTTAGGAGATAGGGAATCCGGCCCCCTTTCACAGGCTGATAACAAAACAACAAAAAATATTATGAAGAGATTGCGTATTCTATCCAGAAGCATTCAGAAAAACCCTAAGGGACCGTGGCACGATGAATCTATTTCTCATCGTCGTCGTCATCGTCTTCGTCTTCGTCATCATCATCGTCGTCATCGTCTTCGTCGTCGTCATCTTCTTCCAGGGACTTCTGAAGTTCTTCTTCCTCGGCGGCATCCATCAACTCCTTGATCTCTTCATAACCTGTAGCCATGCGCTGAATATTGATAAGAAGGTTAACCAGGTCAGCGTCTTCCATTTCACGAATACCCGCAACCAGAGAGCCTCGTTCATCGTCCCCAAACTTTTCATCAAACTCATCAAATGTACTGATGATCTTGTCCTTGCAATGCAACAGGTCGAAGAAAAAACTTTGAATTTCAATCTTAGCCATAACTTTCCTATTCTTATATTCGATAACTGCCCACCGGAGCCACCCGGATATCTTGAGTTGAAAATGAAGCCACAAAATACCACAAAAGCAACCAATTCCAGCAATCGTTATTCCAGAGAGTTGATCCTTACCTTTACCTGCAGCAGGAAAGTTTCGGGAAAATCCATGCAGTTCCCTGGGTATTAATTTTTGTTTCAGGAAAACTATTGAATTATAATAGCTAAGTTAAGATATAAATTGCTTTTTAGATCGCAAGACACATCCAATAACTACCAATCAAACGGATTCGATGAATGGCTGAAGGAGAACGCTTTGTGGATAACGGTGACGGTACTGTCACCGACACCAAATACAAATTGATGTGGTTGAAGCAAGACAGCTATCAGAAGAAAGGCAAGTGGTGCAGCTGGAAAGGAGCGAACAAGTTCGTCACGCGGCTGAACGAAAAGAAATTCGCAGGTTACGATGACTGGCGCTTGCCCAAAAGTCAGGAATGCCGCAACCTATACGACCACGACAGCAAAAACTATGATTTTAACGACGATATCGTTCATATCGACTACGCCTTTCCGGAAGGATGCGGATTTACCTACTGGTGTGTAGAGGAAAGCGGAATCAACGCCATGGCTTACAACTTTTACAGCGACCGCGGATACCAGATTCGGAAATCCACCAAAGATGATGCCAACATGTCCTGCCGGCCGGTTCGAACAGCGGGAAAAGCAAGCGTTCAAGGGCGGACTTCATCCACCGGGCGCACCCGGCGGGAATAGAGGAGAAGATTATTTCCAATTCCACAGACATACAACCCGCTAGCCAGCCCGGCTTGCACCGGGCCACCGTAGCGGAGATTCATTTGCCGAACCTGCGTCACAATGTCCAGGCTTTGCGCTCTCTGCTCAAATCCGATGTCCAGTTGATGGCTGTCGTCAAAGCTGACGCCTATGGTCACGGCGCCCTGCCCTGCACTCAAGCCGTGCTGGACGCCGGTGCGGATACACTGGGAGTAGGCATTATTTCCGAAGGCATCGAACTGAGGGAACACGGGATCCAGGCTCCCATCCATGTGTTGGTGGGAATTTTCCCGGACGAAATCGATGACCTGATTCAGCACAACCTGACCACTACGTTGCACAATCGGTCCCTGGCAGAAGCTTTGGATCAACGGGCAGGCGCTCAGGGCAAGAACGTGGGAGTTCACATCAAAGTCGACACCGGAATGGGTCGGCTCGGAATTGCCCCGGAACAACTTCCCGGATTGGTCGAATCCATCACGAAGTTAAAAAATATCCGGATTGAATCCATCTTCACGCATTTTTCTTCCGCTGACCATGAAGATCCCAGCTTCACACAGATTCAGATCGAGCGTTTTCAAACCTCGCTCAACCAATTGAGAAAAGCCAAATTCAACGTACCTCTGACCCATTGCGCCAACAGCGCCGCCCTACTCCAGTTCCCGGAAAGCCAGTACGATCTGGTGAGGCCCGGAATTTCCCTGTATGGAGCACTACCGGCTTCCGGACTTGCCCCGGTTATAGAATCCCTGTCCGCGGAAAACGGGAAATTCCCCCTGCTCCCGGTCATGCAGTGGAAGACCCGGATATTGAGCATCAACTCGCTTCCCAAAGGGTCCCCTGTAAGCTACGGAAAAAAGTTTGTTACCTCGCGTGACAGCCGGATCGCCACCCTCCCCGTTGGTTATGCGGATGGGCTGGAGCGGCTCCTGACCCACAGGATGAACGTACTGGTTCATGGACGCAAGGTGCCGCAAGTGGGAACCATCTGCATGGATATGTGTATGGTTGATGTGACCGATGTTTCGGACGTGCAGGAAGGCGACGAGGTCGTTCTGTTCGGCCAGCAAGAGGGAGAAACGATCACCGTGGATGAGATGGCCGCTCAGGCCGAAACCATTTCTTACGAGATTTTGTGTGGAGTGGGCAAACGGGTTCCTCGAATATATTTAACTTAAAATCATCTATTTAGAACCTCTGATCTCATTTAAATTATTAACTCCTTTCGAAATGCACCAGTTCTGAATCCCGTCAACGATTTTGACGGTGACGGCAGGGTCAAAAAAGTTGGCCGTGCCTACTTGAATCGCCGATGCTCCGGCCATCAAAAATTCCAGCGCGTCTTTCGCCGTCCGTATGCCCCCCATCCCGATTACCGGAATGCTCACCGCCCGGGTCACCTGATACACCATATTCAAGGCAATCGGCTTGATCGCCGGACCGGATAGTCCACCACTGCCATTGGCGAGGAAAGGCTTGCCCGTTTCGATATCCAAGGCCATCCCGAGATAGGTATTGACCAGCGACACCGCATCGGCTCCTGCGGCTTCCGCCGCCTGGGCGATTTCACAGATATCGGTCACATTCGGGGAAAGTTTTACGATCAGAAATTTAGAGGTGGAGGGGCGCACCGCCTGCACCACCTGCTCCACAATTTGCGGACTCGAGCTGAAAGCAAGTCCCCCTTCTTCCACATTCGGACAGGAAATATTCATTTCCAAGGCATCGATGCGCTCCAGCGAAGAAAGCTGCTTCGCCATCTCTGCATATTCACGAACGGTTTCTCCAAAAAAGTTGGCGATGATGCAGGTCCGGTACTTCTGGAGGAGAGGAAGTTTTTCATCACGAAAACGGTCGAATCCTACATTTTCCAAGCCAATGGCATTGAGCATACCTGAAGCCGTTTCAAAAACCCGCGGCACCGGGTTTCCCAAACGGGGCTTCAACGAGAGCCCTTTGGTGCACAATCCACCCAAACGATTGAGGTCAAGAAACGGAGCGAACTCCAACCCATATCCGAAAGTACCCGAGGCGGCGATGACGGGGTTGCTCAACTCAAGAGAGCCCAGTTTGACAGAAAGATCAGGAACAGATGCCATCAGATGATTTGTTAAAATTTGTTGAAATTAGCAGGCAGATTTTGAGGCCTAACCTTTTAAAAAACAATGTCTTTTGCTTGACACCTGAAATGATGCTGGATATAATATCTGCAGTTTCAGTGGGATGGAGGTTTTGGCGACCCCTGATAACATGCCCTACTCAAATTAACAGATTTCTTTCCTCTTCGCATTTTTAAATCCGCCAAAGCTCGACCCTCCCGATCATAAACACGATCCGCAAAAACAGTTTCACCTTCAATAACCTTTCACTCCTAAAAAACCATGTCTTCCAAACTATTTAACGAACCTCAACAGAGTGAACGACCCCAACATAAAAAAACCATTAAAAAAATCGACGACTTGATTCTGGACGCAGAGATTGAGGCTCAGGCCGAGATCAATCAGAAATTGCGTTCTAATAATACCAGAATGCTACTGGTGATTCTTGTGGGAGTGGGATTGTTTTATGTCATCTACACGGCGGTACAAAACCAGACTATTCCTGTGCCCTCATTTCTGATGGAAGAGGCGCAAGTGACACAGGCACCGCCCACGCTGGGGCCTACCCCAAAACCCATTCCCTTTCCGGTAACCGAGTCCGCTCCGGCCGCCGAAACTTCGGATCCGGTCGTCATCGAGCCCAGAAATGAAAACCTGAGCCCTCTGGAAAATGAAGTGATCTCCATGATTCAAAAAAACCTGGAGGAACCGGAGAACGCTGCGTCTAGTAGCCTCAAACCGGAACCTGTTGCGCCTTCCCGAGACGATTCCTCTATGGCAAAGAACGATTCAACCCCTGAGGTTGAAGCGCCTCCGGCTCCAGCAAAACCAGCGCTCAACACGGTACCTGAACCCAACGTAGGAGCATCGGCCAAACCCTCCAAGCCCCCTGCACCTCTACTGACAACGGCACAAAGTGAATTTTTCATACAAGTAGGAGCTTTCTCGGTGAAAGCCAATGCGGACCGCGTGATAAAGAAACTGATGTCGGGTGGGTTCTCCCCTCTGGTTCAGACCCGAACAACCCGTTCCGCCATGTACACAGTTTTTATAGGGGGATTTGCAGATAGAAAGAGCCCTCAGAACATGATGGACGAATTGAAGAACAAGGGACTGAACCCCGTATTGAAAAAAAATGCCAACGGGAGCTACTCAATTGTTCTAGGCAAGGAAAAATCAAAGGAAAGAGCCGAAGCGCTCAAACAAAGGTTCGCCAAGCAGGGTATTTTCACCAGCCTGAAACAAATGAAAATTGATTTACGAATGTTTATCGTCCGTGTCGGAGGATTTGAATCCAACACGAATGCCCTCGAAGGCCAGAAAAAACTGGAAAATCTGGGATATAAGGGAACCCTGATTCGTAAAAAATCCTGATTTTTCTGGATTTCCTCAGTCCTCATCCTTCCGGATGGGGACTTTTTTTGTTTCACTCCCGAAAATATGTTTAAAAACCCGCCTTTTTATCTGTAATATTAATCATCACCATACGACTAATCGGGGATTGATAAGATTTCCGGTAAACCTCTCCCGGTTCCGGGAAGAGATGCTGTTTCACATCCACTAATCTGGTTCCATACCAAACCCAGGAGTAGTTCATGAAAAAGACAATCACCCTTTTATCAGCTTTGATTTTCTCTCTCACGCTTATGATACCCAGCCTGATGTGGGCGGATAAAGGAATGCATATGGAAGAGGGTTCCGGCAAAAAAATGGGCAAATCCTCTCATGGAGAATATAAAGACGAGAAGCACTCCATGGATTATAAAGACGGCAAAGGTCACATGAAAGAAGGGAGTGACGGTAAGAAGATGCGTGAGCAAAAGACCGATCACAAAAAAATGGAAGAAGGCAGCGGAATGAAAAAAAGAATGGGAATGTCCGCTCCCAAAAAAGAGGGTAGTTAATCCCCAAAAAAAACAGCTACGCAAAAACCAGGGACCCCTGCAGGAGTTCCTGGTTTTTCTTTTGCTTTTTAATGAAATTTTCCAACAATTCTTGTATGATTCTTTAAGTTTGATTGAATATTCCAATCTTACTGATCCGTATTACATTCCAATTCTTGCCATCTCTTGGACCACAACCATTCCGTTTCCAATTTAAAAACACTGATACCAATCCACCAATCGGTTCCGAGGGAATTATAAAACGCTTTCTATGATTATTGATTCCATCTACGTGCTGGCAGGCCTTGCCTTATTGTATTATGGCGGTGAATCCCTGATCACCGGAAGCCTGAGAATCGCGCATCGTTATAAAATCAGCCCCTTCGTGATTGGCGCAACGGTAATGGGTTTCGGAACGTCATCTCCTGAACTGGCGGTCAGCATACTGGCCTCCTTCCGCGATGAGGCCGAAGTAGCCGTGGGAAATGTTATCGGAAGTAATATCGCCAATGTGGGTTTGGTCCTTGGATTAACGGCTTTGATCGTCCCTCTCACCATCGCTCCAAAACGGTTTAAATCTGAAGCCCCTCCCCTTCTCATTGCCACGTTTCTCATTCTGGCTCTGGCCTGGAATTATACCCTGACCCGCTGGGAGGGCATTTTATTGCTGACGGGCCTGATGATCTATGCTTGGAAAGCGCTCAAGAGCGATGAGGATTCAAATCTTGATCTGGAGGATGACTTTGCTCTTTTCTCCGGCAAGGGAATAGGTTATCAAGCCGTACTGACTCTGGTGGGATTGGTTCTATTGATCCTGGGAGCGGAATGGATGGTCCATGGCGCTGTCAACATTGCCCGCAAATTGGGAATCAGTGAATGGTTTATTGGAATTTCAATCGTCGCGCTGGGGACCAGTTTGCCGGAAATTGTTTCATCACTTTTGTCCGCCCGACGAGGCCATGGAGAGATGGCTCTGGGAAACATCTTCGGAAGTAACATCTTTAACATCTTTATGGTCCTGGGAGCCAGCGCTACCCTCCATCCTCTCATCATCCAAGAGCAGATCCATCCTGACCTGCTGATCACCACCGGAGTGACTTGCTTCCTCCTCCTTCTCATCAGCTGGAGCCATCAGCTAAAAAAACTGGATGGAATTCTCCTCCTGCTATGCTATTTCAGTTATATCGGATTGAAAGGAATGGGGACAATCTGATTGCTAAAGTTCTTCAGCAAAGGGCTGCACTTCAGAAGTTTCCTGATTTTCTTCTTCCGGTGACACTTCTTCAGAGGTTTCCATATCGACACTTTCCGAAGTTTCCTCTACAGTATTTTCCACTTCAGAATTATCTGCCGGTTCGCTGGAAGCGACGGGCTCTGTTTTCTTTGGAGTGAGCTTGATATGCTTGAAACGCCACAACTGCTGCTTGTATAAACGATTGTTCGCATCGATTTCCAGAGCTTTTTTAATGGTCGCAATGGCTTGGTCTTTTTTCCCGCGGACATAATAAACTTCCGCCAATGTATCCAGGTATCGGTGGTTTTCCGGATCAGACTTCACCGCTTTTCTGGACAATCTTTGGGCCTTGGACAGTTTGGTTTTTTTCTTTGCATATAGCCAGGCCAAACGATTCATCACCGGATGAGAATTCGGGAGAATTTTCAAGGCCTTTTCACAATGTTCAATACTGACTCTGTAGTACCCCTTCTTTTTATAAGCCTCGCACAGCGCATGAGAAACCGAACCATTGTCCGGCGCCATCTTGGTGGCTTTTAACAGGACTTCCACGGCCCGGTTGGGGTTTTTACTTTGCGTCTGCGAGGTGCCCAATGCCAGCATATATTCCAAGTTTTCGGGATCGGCTTTAAACGCTTTCTCAAAAGATTGGGCAGCGGAAGCCACCTGCTTATTCGCCACAAAAATCCGGCCCAATTCATAATGAGCGCCACCCAATTTGGGATCCAGTTCCACAGCGGTCTCGAGTGCCGTTTGAGCCTCATCCAGCTTTTGATCCTGGCTTAAAAGCTTTCCAAACAGGTAAAATCCTTCCCCGTTTTGATCGTTGATTTGGACGGCTTTTCGTAGAGCCAATTCGGCCTTTTCTTTGTCCTGGTTGAGGAGATATATTCTACCCAACTGAGTTTGAATAATGTCGTTTTCAGGATCCAGTTCCTCCGCGGCTTGGTAGGAATCCAACGATTTGGGAATATCGCCCTTCTCAAAATACCATGCGGCCACCTTCATCCGAGCTTTCAGGTTTTCGGGAAACAGTTCGACCACCCGTTCAAACTCGCCTACGGCCTCTTCCTCTTGATTGTTTTTGATGAGTAATTCTGCCAGAACCAAATGAAGTTCAGGCTTATCCTTCTGGGCCCGGACTGCTTGCTTCATTTGCTGAATGGCCTCGGGAACCCTGTTCTCCTCCATGTACAATTCCGCTAATTTCTGATGAGGCTTGTAGTAACCGGGGTCCACCCGGGAAGCCATTTTTAACGCAGCAATGCCGTCATCCCGCGCTCCTTTGTTCAACTTCAAAACTCCCAACTCGTAAAAGGCCTGAGGGTTTTGCGGGTCCTGATCGATGACCGATTGATAAATGTCGGTCGCTTCCTTGACCTGGCCTTTGCCGGAGTAAACTTTTGCAAGCTTGATACGATAGGTATTTTCCTGCGGCTGGAGATCGAGAGAACGCTGGAATTGAGTCAGAGCCTGGTTCCATTCCTTCTTTTGCAGATAAACTTCACCCAGTCCGGCATAAACATGGGGATTGTTGCGGGAGACCTTTAAAGCCTTCAAAAACTCCCCTTCAGCGTCTGTAAATTTCTTCTGCTCCAGATAAGTGGTTCCTTTGTTCAGGAGGTCAGCAACGCTGTTGGGTTTCGGCCCGCTGAACTGCATGGCCACAAGACCGATAACAGCCAAACCGGCAGCCACTCCAGCAGCGATTTTCCCTTTCCTAGGAATCTTGGAGAGAAATGCAAAAACGGGTTGCTTCGGCGAGCTCGGTTGACTTTCCGGGATTTCAAAACTGTCCGGAGTGATTTGCTTTGCAGCAGCCCGAATGTCTTCGCTAACTTCATCGATTTCCTTTACAGGTTCAACCGGTTCTTTTTTCTTGGGCTCGGAAGGAATCTTCGACTCGGGTTTGATCTTGGTCATCTTACAACGGCCTTCGAAACTCGAGCCTTCGTCTACAATCAACTGATAAGTCGAGATGTCTCCCTCAAGATCGCTCTCCTCTTTGAGGTTCACTTTGTTTTCAGCCGCCACATCACCCTTAACCTTACCCATGTTGGTAAGATCGAATGTCTTGATAGTACCCTTGACGAATCCTCCTTTACCGATCACCAGATGATCAGTAGAAAAAAGCTCACCTTCGAATTCCCCTCCAATGTGGAGAACGCCTTTACTGTGTAAAACTCCCTTGAGTTTTACTCCATCTTGAAAATATGAGTCCATAGTGTTCCCGGGGTCTGTTTGAGGAAAAAATTGAACGGCTGATTTCCATCAGATTAAGACCTTTCATTTTTAAAATCAATAAAATTAATGACTTATACCCCATCTGACGGAGTCTCAAGGGGCATTAAAAATGAAGAAAAAGACCATTTCCCGATCCTCTCACTCTCGGGAAATCGGGATAAATCAAAGATTTTGATCAATAACTTGTAAACCGGACCGGCTTCATTGAATAAAAACTGAATTCCTGTTATTTTACCTGCCTTGTTCACAATATTCCTTTCTCTTAACCCACAAGTAAACGATCCGGAGATTTAAATGTCCAGAAGCGACGGGCGCGCGCCCAACCAAATGAGAGCCGTAACCATCAAGAAAAACTTTATCAAGCATGCCGAGGGGTCTGTTCTCATTCAAGTGGGAGATACCAAGGTCATCTGCAACGCCAGTGTCGAAGAAAAAGTGCCACCGTTCTTGCGGGACAAAAACCAGGGATGGGTTACCGCTGAATATTCCATGCTGCCCCGTTCCACCCATACCCGCATGTCCCGGGAATCGTCCCGCGGCAAAGTTTCAGGACGCACTCAGGAAATTCAACGGCTCATCGGACGGTCTCTACGCACAGTGGTCGACATGGAACAACTGGGCGAGCGCACCATCTGGATCGATTGCGATGTTATTCAAGCCGACGGAGGAACCCGCACCGCTTCGATCACCGGCGCCTTCGTCGCCATGTGTCTGGCTATGAAACAACTGAAAAAAGAAAAGAAGATTGAAACCATTCCGGTCAAGGATTTCGTGGCGGCCACCAGTGTTGGCATTCTGGAAGGTAAAAAAATTCTCGATTTGGAATATAGCGAAGACTCGGTAGCGGAAGTTGATATGAATATCGTCAAAACCGGCAAGGGGGGTTTCGTCGAAATTCAGGGAACTGCAGAACAAGAACCCTTCAACGATAAAGACATGGATGCCATGCTCAGCCTGGCTAACAAAGGAATTAAGGAACTGATTGCTCTCCAGAAAAAAACCATCGGAAGTCTGACCTAGCGTATCAGTAACTCATCTGTATTTGTTCACACCTGTACGTGGACAATGTTTATCGACCGGACACTGACTGCAGAGTGGCGATAAGGGCTTGCAGATAGTTTGACCGAAGCCCACCAGCCATTCGTTGAACTTCTGCCAATACTTCTTTGGGAGTTTCTTTCGTAAAACGGCTTCCGTCTCTTCGGGTGTCGCGGTTTCGACATAACCCCAGCGGTTAGCGATCCGATGCACGTGGGTATCGACACAAACCCCCATCCCGTTGAAGGCCAGGATCAGAGTCAGGTTCGCCGTTTTCCGTCCCACCCCCTGTAATGTCAAAAGTTCCTCCAGTGTTTCGGGAACCCTACCGTCAAACCGCTCCATCAGATCGGAGCACAGCAACTTAAGGGCTTTGGCTTTATTTCGGTAAAAAGCCACCGGATAGATTTCTTTTTCCAGTTGCCGGGATGTCAATTTCAGAAGTCCACGAGGGGTCTTTATCCGCCGGAACAACCGGGCACAGGCCGCTTCGGTCACCTCGTCCCGGGTACGGGCACTGAGCACGCATCCCACAAGAATCCGGAAAGGATCGGTATTTTGACCGATTTTCACCATGGCTGGAGGTGTTCGATCCCCCAGGAACTTCTCGACGCGGGCAAGGCTGGAGGCCAGAATGCGATTATTCATAATAAATCAAGGGTTAGGGTATAGCAAAGCCCTTAAGTTTTTGTTAGTATACCCGATTCAACATTAGGACCCTCGCGTCCGAATGAATCCCAAATTTCAGCACTTAGCGCGACCATGCAGCACACAATTTCAGTTTTGGTATCCAACAAATTCGGGGTGTTGTCCCGCATTTCCGGCCTGTTCAGCGGACGTGGATTCAACATTGAAAGCCTGAATGTGGCGGAAACCAACGATCCCAACATTTCACGGATGACCATTGTCACCCGCGGCGATGATCAAAAAGTAGAGCAGGTCACCAAACAGCTCAACAAACTGGTGGATATTATCAAGGTTGTCGACCTGACCGAAGAGAATTTTATCGATCGGGAAATGGTTTTGATCAAAATGAACGCCGAACAGAAAAACCGTGAGGAGATTCTGCGCATCGTGGAAATCTTCAGGGCCAAGGTGGTCGACGTCAGTTCATCGACCTACACTGTCGAAATCACAGGCGACCAGGGCAAACTGAAAGGAATCATGAAACTGCTGCAACCGCTGGGCATCAAGGAAATCGTCCGATCCGGACGCATTGCCCTCAGTCGTGGAATGAAATCCATTAATTGACTCGAAGCATAAAGACCGTAAAGGAGAAACCTCTTGGCAAAGATATATTACGATAAAGACGCAGACCTGAAACTCATTAAGAAAAAAACAATCGCCATTATCGGATACGGCAGTCAGGGCCATGCCCATGCCCGCAACCTGCACGACAGCGGTATCAAGGTGGTCGTTGGTTTGCGAAAGGAAAGCCATTTCTGGAAACGGGCGCAGAAGGACGGCCTCAAAGTAATGACCGTTCCGGAAGCGGCGAAGGCTGCGGACATTATCATGATCCTGATTCCAGATGATAAGCAGCGTTCCATGTACGAAAACGACATTGCTCCGCACTTGAAAAAAGGCGACGCGATCGCTTTCGGACATGGCTTCAACATCCATTTTGGCCAGGTTGTTCCCCCGAACACGGTCGATGTGTTCATGGTCGCTCCTAAAGGTCCGGGTCATCTGGTCCGACGAACCTACGAGCAGGGAGCAGGAGTACCCTGCCTGATGGCCATCTATCAGGATGTCAGCAAGAAAGCCCAAAAAGTGGCTCTTGCCTATGCCAAAGGAATTGGCGGCACCCGTGCCGGCGTTCTCGAAACCACCTTCAAGGAAGAAACCGAGACCGACCTGTTCGGCGAACAGGCTGTGCTGTGCGGCGGCGTGACCGAGTTGATCCGCGCCGGATTTGACACCCTGGTCGAGGCCGGCTACAGCCCTGACCTCGCCTACTTCGAATGCCTTCATGAACTCAAACTGATCGTCGACCTCATTTATGAAGGCGGGATCGGCAATATGCGCTATTCGATCAGCACCACCGCAGCCTACGGAGATGTCACCCGCGGCCGCAGACTGATTACGGACAGGACCCGACAGGAAATGAAAAAAATCCTCTCAGAGATCCAAAGCGGTAGCTTTGCCCGCGAATTCATCCTTGAAAACCAGGCTAACCGCCCTGTTTTTAATGCCTTGCTAAAGAAGGATTCCGAGCATATGATAGAAGATGTCGGCGAGCGCTTGAGAAAAATGATGCCCTTCGTTGGTAAAAAACTGAAGTAGTCCGGGGTCCCCATGAGAATACCCATCGCTTCCGATGGTTACAGATTCATCATTCCTCTCCTCATTATCACGGTTGTGCTTGCTCTGTCACCCTGGATCTGGCTGGCGGGAGTGTCCGGTCTGCTCCTGTTGTTCGTCCTCAATTTTTTCCGAGACCCCGAACGCACCATTCCGAATGATGAAGGGGTCGTTGTTTCCCCGGGTGACGGCAAAGTGGTCGAAATCGTTGAGGAAAAAGACCCCCTGCTGGACGAGACCTACCGGAGAATCAGTATTTTTTTAAATGTTTTCAACGTGCACGTTCAGCGGACGCCCGTTGCGGGCCGCATTGAAAAGGTCCAATACAATAAGGGAAAGTTTTTAAACGCCGCCAGCCACAAAGCCTCGCTCGACAACGAACAAAGCTCCATGATCATCCATACCGGCCGGGAGAAGGTTCTGGTCAAACAAATTGCAGGTTTAATCGCCAGACGTATTGTATGTTGGGCCAAAGAAGGTGATAATTATAGCTTGGGGCAGCGGTTCGGCTTGATCCGTTTCGGCTCCAGAGTTGACCTGTTCTTACCGTTAAATGCAGAGATCAAAGTTTCCCTGGGCGATCACGTCAGTGGGGGAAGCAGTGTCATCGGTTATCTCAAATAAAAAATGAAAAAGGTTCCTAAAGTTCCATTCAAGAAAGGCATCTATATTCTCCCAAGCCTGTTCACTACGGGTAATGTGTTCTGTGGATTTTATGCCTTCATAGCCGTCATGAACGAAAAGTTTTTTGTAGCGGCTGTGGCGATTGTCGTCGCTATTATTTTCGACGCCTTGGATGGAAGAGTGGCACGCCTGACCAAAACGACCAGTGAATTTGGAGTGCAATACGATTCTCTGGCCGATGTCATTTCCTTTGGGATGGCGCCGGCCCTGCTCGCTTATGCCTGGGTATTGAAACCATTTGGCCGTTTGGGATGGATGGCCGCGTTCTTGTTCCTGCTTTGCGGAGCATTGCGCCTGGCGCGCTTCAATGTCACCAAACCCGATAAATCGGGAGACAACTTTATAGGGCTTCCCATCCCTGCCGCGGCAGCTGTCATCGCTTCAATAGTCATTGCTTTTGAGGATATATTCAAAGCCCGGCTCGATCCCATGATCATGGTGGGAGTGGTTTACCTGCTTGCATTCCTGATGGTGAGCAACATCAAATACCCGGCATTCAAAAAATTTGAGTTTAAAAAACGGGTGACCTTTACCCGGTTCATGTTTGTCATCCTGTTTATCTATGTCCTGGCCACCATTCCACGAGAAGCTCTGTTTGTTCTTAGTTTCCTGTATGCGATTGCCGGTCCCGGAAATTTTGTGGTTTCACTTTTCAGAAGTCCCGATCCACAAAGTGCAAGTGAAACGCTCACCAAACAGGATAAATAACACGTTAAGAAAGGTTTGAATTATGTCTTGGTTGGAACGAATCATATCGAAAGCCGGCATGGGGAAAAAAATCCCCAAAACCGCAGAACCCTCGTGGATTGAGTGTAAAAAATGCAAAGAGCAGATTCTTGAAGTCGATCTGATTGAAAATGTCCACATATGCCCGAAATGCGACCATCACTTGCGAATGAAAGCACCCTATCGCATCGCCTCGCTGGTCAATCCTGATTCGTTCGAAGAACAGGATCATAACCTGACCTCGTCCGATCCGATTAAATTCAAAGACAAAAAGAAATACAAGGATCGTGTAAAAAGTGCGCTCAAAGCCGGAGGCAGTACCGATGCCATTGTATGCGGTACCGGAAAGATTGGTGATCACGAAGTGGAGTTGTGCGTTTTTGACTTCTTTTTCCTGGGCGGCAGTATGGGCTCCGTGGTAGGCGAAAAAATCACCCGCGCGATCGAACGAGCCATTCGAAATGAACGGGCCGTGATCATCGTCAGCTGTTCCGGCGGGGCACGCATGCAGGAAGGCATCCTCTCCCTCATGCAGATGGCAAAAACCTCCGCCGCTCTGCAGCGTTTAGCGGAAAACCAATTGCCTTATATTTCTATCTTGACTGATCCCACCACCGGCGGGGTGTCCGCCAGTTTCGCGTTTTTGGGCGATATCATCATCGCAGAACCGAAGGCTTTGGTCGGATTCGCCGGACCACGCGTCATCGAACAAACCATCCGCCAGAAACTACCCGAGGGCTTTCAACGCTCCGAATTCCTGTTGGAGAATGGCCTCATTGATCAGGTGGTGCACCGCAAGGAGTTGCGAAACCACTTGAGCAATCTGCTGAGTCACATGAAAAATACGCCGATAACGAAAACCGACACGGTTGAAGCTGACGCAGAATAATTCCCCCTTTTTTCAATCACCTTATATTTTCCTTTAACATTTCATAGATAATAGTAGAATTAGCCTTACTCTATGAACTGCGAATGGAAACCATGAAGCAGTACTTTGACATCCTAAAGCTCCCGCCGGGAGCCTCCTGGAAGGAAATCAAGCGTGCTTACAAGTCCGAGGTCAAACGCTGGCACCCGGATCGCTTTCCCGCAGAGGACGCGCAGGCTCAACAAAAAGCCCATGCCAAATTCCAGAAAATCGGCGAGGCTTTCAAATTTCTTGAGAACATCTACGGAACCCGCTCACGTTCCAAGTTTGCCGATGAGCAACCCTCGAAAACCGCACGGCGGCCTTTTTCACCCGAAGACCCAACCCAGGACAGGGAAGCCGAAAGAGGTCCTCATTCATCCACAAAAGAATCGGAGGAAGCGCACGGTTTTTTCACCCGGTCCTGGCCTAACGGCGATACCTATGAAGGCCAGATCATCAACGGCGTACCGCATGGCATGGGAATCTACACCTCCGCCAACGGCGATAAATATACGGGTCAGTTCAAATACGGCAAGGCTGACGGTCAGGGAAAAATGGTGTACTCCAACGGCGATTCATACACGGGAGAATTCCGGGAGGATTCCATGAACGGCAAAGGAAAATACCACTACGCAAACGGCGACCGGTACATGGGCCAACTTAAAGATGATCTACCGCATGGAGAGGGAGTTCATATTCTGGCAAACGGACAAGTCTATGCCGGACGATGGGAATATGGTCAGTTGCTGGCCTGACAACTCGTTGACTTTCTTCCACAAAAAAAGCCGCCCCACAAGGGACGGCTTTTATCCTATCGATTAATCTGCCTTTAAATTAGATTCCCAAACTGTTCACCGCGTCTTCCAGAGACATGGCGGTGCAGGTAAAAATCGGGGTGTCTTCCTCCGTATACCGGCTGCCTTCAGTTTCCCTCAAATCCATTACCAGATCGACAAAATCGTCGGGGGAATCGGTTTCGAAGGCCACAACAAACTCGTAATCGTCGATACCAAACGAGTACGTCGTATTCAGCTTGACCGAGGGATACTTGTTGCCGATGAAAATATGTTCGTCCATGATGCCCTGCCGCGCAAACTTGGTGAGCAGGTACCATTCCCGCTTCTTGGTGAAGGGATAGATGAACAGGTACTTGGCCTTACCGGGAATAATATGCGTCCGGTCTTCTTCATGCTCCGGATTGAAGATATCCATATACATGGATTTTTTGGTCTGTGAAAAATATGAATAGGTCTGGATGAGATACTTCCCGAGACCGGTGCGGTACATTTTGGTGGTCATCTCCTGAAAGTTTTCCAGCCGGTAGGAAACTCTCCAGAACATGATTTCGGCATCGGCACGAATACCCATCGTCGTGTAACTGAGAACAATAATATCGTTCCGGTTATCGTACTCCTCTAACACCTCCATCAACTCTTTTTTACCCTTTTCAATCTCTTCCTGAGGCAGACGGCGGAACGCCGGGTCCAGCTTGAAGAACGAAAAGTTGACGAACTGACGAGGCACTTTTTTCTCTTCTTCGGTTTGCCCCTGTTCCTGAGTCTTTCTTTTGGCCTGCGCTTCTGCGATAGCCGCCCCTTCCCGCTCCTGCCGGGCGCGGGAAACGACATCATCATCTATCACTTCGATGCTCTTATCCTTGGCGTATTGTTCGATCCCCCGTACCACGCTTTTGCGGACGAAAAAGGGAACATTCAGCATCCGGGATTTGGCGTCTTCCGTCCAGTTCAGCTCAGTCGCGGGCATCAATTCATCAAGTTCTTTGTCATCAATCGCCATGGTTTAATCTCTACGAATTAGGTTGGTAAGGTGTGCACAAATTATACTATAATCACTTGAAATATCAATTCGATAGTATTTTCCGGATATCGCCTTTCAACACCTGTTATTTGAAAGATTTTCGTGCCCCCCTGGATGTCATATAATAAGCTCTGGTATCGGCATTTTCAACATCAAACCCCCGTTTGGGCAATATGAAAACCCAGCAATTTATCGACCTTGAAAACCAGTTTGGGGCTCATAATTACAAGCCCTTAGATGTCGTTCTGTGCCGCGGCGAGGGCATCTGGGTGTGGGATGTGGAGGGCAACAAATACCTGGATTGTCTTGCGGCCTATTCGGCCGTCAATCAGGGCCATTGCCATCCACGTATCCT
The DNA here is from genome assembly GCA_028278405.1 of Nitrospinaceae bacterium. GTDB lineage: Bacteria > Nitrospinota > Nitrospinia > Nitrospinales > Nitrospinaceae > SZUA-226. Next base: position 92,673 of record JANQEK010000003.1, on the reverse strand, counting down.
GAAAGTCCTGAAAGAGCAAGCCGAGCAACTGACTCTGGTGTCGCGCGCCTTCCGGAACGATCAACTGGGCCCTTTTTACAAGGAGGTATGCGAACTCACCCGCTCACACACGATACTACCCATGAACAGCGGAGCCGAGGCGGTGGAGTCGGCCATTAAAGCAGTCCGTAAGTGGGGGTATGAGGTCAAACAGGTCCCAGAGGGACAGGCCGAAATTATCGTATGCGACAATAACTTTCACGGTCGGACATTGACTATCGTCGGTTTCAGCACGGAAGAACAGTATCGGCAGGGATATGCCCCCTTCACTCCGGGCTTCAAAACCATTCCATTTGGAGATTCCGATGCTCTCGAACGAGCCATTACTCCCAACACAGTCGGGTTTCTGGTTGAGCCCATCCAAGGGGAAGGTGGTGTCATTGTTCCTCCAACAGGTTTTCTGAAAAATGCCCGCCGCATTTGTGATGACAACAACGTCATCCTGATCCTCGACGAAATCCAAACCGGGTTGGGACGAACCGGCAAGTTGTTCGCGGAAGAGCACGAGGGTATCGAATCGGACCTGACCATCATCGGAAAAGCGTTGTCCGGAGGTTTTTATCCCATCTCCGCCGTGCTGTCCAACAAGGAAGTGCTGGGCGTCTTCAAACCGGGAGATCACGGAAGCACGTTTGGCGGTAACCCTCTCGCCTGCGCGGTGGCACGGGAAGCATTGAAAGTGCTGATTGAGGAAAAGCTGATCGAAAATTCCGCCGAACTGGGTGTCTATTTCATGGATCAATTGCAAAAAATTTCCTCGCCGCATGTTAAGGAAATTCGTGGAAGAGGCCTGATGATCGGTGTCGAACTGCATCCCGGGGCCGGTGGGGCCCGCCGATTCTGTGAGGCTCTGCAAACCAAAGGCCTGCTCTGCAAAGAAACCCATGAACACGTGTTACGCATTGCCCCGCCACTGATCATCCAGAAACCGGAAGTCGACTGGGCTCTGGAACGTATCGCAGAGGTCCTGAGTCGGAAGTAAATCATATTTGGGAAAAAGGACATCATGTCTGAAGTCATCCTCATTCAGGGAAGTCTCAACAAGGAATCGCGGACGGCCTTATTGGTCCGTCATACCGAAGAGGAATTGAAACGTTCCGGGTTGAAGGCGAATACTCTGGACCTGAGAAACATTCAAATGGAGTTTTGCGACGGCCGCCCACTCAAAGACTATCATCCAGAAGTGCAACAAGCTTATAAAGCCATTGAACAAGCCGACGCCTTTATCATTGGAATGCCAGTGTATTGTTACTCCGTTTCCGGCCCTCTGAAAAATTTTATCGATATCACCAGTGGCGCCATGGAGAAGAAGATTGCGGGCATTCTCTGCAACGCCGGTGGCAAGCAGTCCTACATGGCCTCTGCGGATTTAAGCAATATCCTGGCTTACGAATCACATGTCACCACACTGCAACCCATCGTCTACAGCAGTTATGAAGATTTTGAGGATCAAGTCCTTACCGGAGAAAAGGTGAAATCGAAAATTCAGGAACTGGTGAATCATATGAGCCGAAACTTGAAGAACAACTCATGAAGTTTTCATCCATTCAAATACGCGAAGGCCGTCCGGAGGATGCGCAGATCATCGCCGAATACAATTTACAAATGGCTTTGGAAACTGAAGGAAAGGAATTAAATTCTGAAACCGTGAACAAAGGTGTAAAGCAGGGATTGCTTCAACCCGAGAAGTGCCGATACTTTGTTGCCGAGACTGAAAATTCAATAATCGGACAAGCCATGGTGACCTATGAATGGAGCGACTGGAGAAACGGCGACCTGTGGTGGCTCCAAAGCGTTTATGTGCATCCCGACCACCGCCGGCAAAAAGTTTTTACCAAACTGTACCAGCACATTGAGTCCCAGGCACGGAAAGCAGAAAATGTATGCGGATTACGACTTTATGTCGAAGAGGAAAATGCGGTCGGCCAGGCTGTCTACAAAAGGCTGGGGATGTCTCATGCCGGGTATCATGTCTACGAAATGGAGTTTTAATCCCACAAAAAGCTATTTTTTACCCAGCCCGGAATGTTTAAATATATCGGACATGGCGTTCAGGAAGTTGGCTTGTTCCTGCGATTCCATGTCTTTTATTTTTTTGTCTTCGTCAAAAATATTGAGACGAATCTCAGGCGGGCGTCCCAACAAATTATAGAGAGCATGGGCGGTGTGCACCGGTGGATGGCAGGTCCCTTCCTTGCAGACATACGCGGTGGGCTGGTCCGATACCGGCCCTCGTCCCTCCACCCAAGGAATGTCTTTCACAGTCTCCTCTCCCTGATAGACAACCACCATTTGGTTGGGACGGTAATCACGGTAAAGCGTTTCCTGCATTTTCTGGTACTCCTTGTCCTCTTCGGAACCGGACAGCACAATTTCAATTGGAGAGGATTCCATGAAATCCATGGCGGACAACATAGCCGTAAAGGCAGCAGGACGTTGTTCCATCTCGCCCTGAAACGCCAGCACCGTTTGCCGCCCTTTCTCTTCAAACAAGGTGTTTCCAGTCATGCGCCCCAACCGCAGCAAGGCTGAAGCGGCGACGGCATTGGCGGAAGGCATGGCGTCGTCCATCGGATTTTTAAGACGGGCGACCAAAGGCTCGTGATCATTGGCGGTCATAAAGAATCCGCCGTCATTCGTGTCCCAGAATCGATCAATCATCGATTCGGCCAGCGATTGAGACTTTGCCAACCATTGCGATTCAAAAGAAGCTTCGTAAAGAGCGATCAGCCCCTCCAGCAAGCATGCATAGTCCTCCAGACATCCCTTGAACCGCGCCTGGCCATCCTTGTAAACCCGCAGGAGAGAACCGTCCTGCCACAAGTTTTTCCAAATGAAGTCGGCGCATGTAGCCGCGCGCTGAAGATAGGCTTTCTTACGCAACACGGTGAAACCTCTTGCCAACGCAGAAATCATCAACCCGTTCCAACCGGTTAGAATTTTCTCATCGCGGTGAGGCTGAGGCCGCTTGCCGCGCGCCTCCAACAGTGCCTTCCTGCCATTTTTAATGATGTGTCCAACTTCAAAGATGGGCACACCTTCCTGCTCAGCGGTTTTTTCCATGTCCAGCACCACCCGCAGGACATTGCGCCGCTCGAATTGTCCGGCAGTAGTCATTCCATACATTTTCGCAAAGACCTGGGCGTGCCTCGGGCCCAGCAGATTCAAAACTTCTTTCAATTCCCATGTGAAATAGATTCCCTCCCGACCCTCGGTATCCGCATCCTGGCTGGTGAAAAATGCGCCTTCCGGAGAGGTCATCTCCCGGTCCACATATTCAAAAATGTCTTCCGGTATAACCTGGTAAATTTCCTGTTGAGTGGCCTGGAATGCATCCAGATACAACCTTGCCATAAGGGCGCTATCACAGAGCATTTTCTCAAAATGAGGCACCCGCCATTCCCGATCGGTCGAGTACCGATGGAATCCTCCACCCAGCTGATCGTACATACCGCCTTCAGCCATGTGCGTCAGGCTCTTGTCCACCATCATCAATACATCGTTGCTCTCCGAATGCACCCAGTGCCGAAGAAGCAGGGAATACAACATAGGCTCCGGAAACTTCATGCCCGCCCCGAATCCGCCATAAGTTTCATCAAATTTTTTGGACAACAATTGAACTGCTGCGTTGATCAAAGTCTGAGCAGAGTTTTCGCTGGCAGCCACAGGAGTCTGCCGCGAATTGATCTTCTGAAGAATTTCCCCAGATCGGTTTTGGATCTGTTCTTTTTGGGTGTGATATTGATCATACGCCTGACGGAGAATTTCTCCGAATCCAGGTTGGTGGTTGCCGGGAACCGGTGGGAAATACGTTCCGCCAAAATAGGGCTTTTGATCCGGCGTTAAAAAAAGGTTCAAGGGCCAGCCGCCCTGTCCATTCATAGCAATCAGGGCGTTCATATAAATCGCATCGATTTCCGGACGCTCTTCCCGATCGACCTTGATGTTGACGAACCGCTCATTCATCTGACGGGCCAGTTCCTCATTGTCAAAGCATTCACGCGACATGACGTGACACCAGTGGCAGGCTGAGTACCCGATACTCAGGAATATTGGTTTATCCTCCAGCCGCGCCTTGTCCAACGCTTCAGGTCCCCAGGGATACCAATCCACCGGCTGATGAGCGTGCTGGAGAAGATAGGGACTGGTTTCCTGCGTCAGCCGATTTTTGTGCTCGGACGATGCCATATAGAACTTTCTCTCAATTAAGGTTTTGCATTAGATATAGGTACTCAAAGCATACAGAATATGGAAGGACGAATAAAGATTTTATTCCAAAAAGGAAGGAGGAAACGGTCAATCGTGAAGACGCACCGGACTATTCATCGACCAGAATTTTGCGACGCTGGTTATAAAAATCGCGGACGCTGATATAGGGGTCAATGGCACTTTCTTTCAATGCCTTGATATCTTCGATAAAGAACGAGGTTTCGTTGACTATCCGTCCGGAAGTAACCCCAACACCGCTAATAAAATCCGGTACCAGCCAGAACAATGGGTTCATTACGGCATCCACCGCCCGACCCACACCGTCTCTCACCGATGAAGGCCCTAATAGAGGAAGCACCAGATAAGACCCGGAAGGAATTCCGTAGGATCCCAGAACCTGACCAAAATCCTCGTCTACCGGTTTGATATTAAACTCCTCATTGGCAACATCGACGGCACACAGAAAACCCAACGTACAATTGACCAGAACCCGGCCAACCACCCGTCCGGCCTTATCAAATTCAAACTGGAACAAACTACTAACCAGTCTTCCCGGAAAGGTAGCGGTATTGTAAAGATTCCGGATCATAATCCGAAAATTTTCAGCCACTATGTCTTTATAAGTCTGTGACACCGGACGCATAAAGTATTCATAAAAATGATCATTGAAAGCATAAACCGGCCGGTTGAACCAACTTTCCAAAGGGTCGGACATGTGTTCAATCTCTTTTTCTTCATCGGCAAAGGGGTCTTCTGCGAAGGGATCTTCTTCAAGATCAGAATCATCTTCAGGGCTATCGCCAAAAGGATCTTCCTCTTCAATGGCTTCATCGGAATAGGGATCGATCTCGGAATTGCTCGGTTCTACTTCGCTGAAAAATTTTTCTTCATCGAATTCCTCATGCTCCAAAGGAATAAGCCTTCCCGATAAAGGATCAATGGGAATCAAATGCTCCTGTGAAAAGCTCTTGGAACTGATAACAAATTCCCTTTCAGTCTCGAAATCAAGCGAAGACAAAACTTCCGTGGGGCCCTGAATATAAGTCGCAAGAGCGGAACCGGGAATGATCAAAAGAGCTAATACAAGAGAAGAAACGTGAAGATATTTTATCTTCTTCCAAGATTTTCCTATCTGGCAGGTTTCTTTAAAGGTCATATGAAAGTGAGATTATGGAACTTCAGGGCCAGAAAAAAGGACTGAAAAATGTGAAGCCAGTCTAACAGAAGGTTTTTAAGTTGGCAATTAATGCGGCTCAGGGCTGGCTTGGGACAAACGTTTGAGAGATGCCTTCTTGATGTTAATCTTGCTCTTGCGGGCTCGGGCAACCACCTCCCAAGCCTGTTGATATTGGCCTTTATGGAAGTGGGCATCGACCAGAACTCCATAGGCTGAACGGTTGAACTGATTATGTGCCAGGGCCTCCTCAAGTTTTTTAATTGCTTCGTCGTATCTTCCAAGATTGTTTAAAGCCGATCCCCAAGAAGCATAAGCCTTGCTGTTTTCGGGATCCAAAAGAAGCGCATTTTCAAACTTGTCGATCGCTTCTTCATTTTTTCCTTCCAGCAGCAACGTCAATCCCCAAAAATAATAGTTTTTGGTCTGATTCGGGTCCAGGCGGGAGGATTGATCGAACTTGCCATAGGCCTCCTTGATTTTTCCCGACTTGGCCAAAGACAGCCCCCACCAGGTATAAACCCTGCTGCTCTTGGGATCCATTTCCGCCGCCTTGGCAGCCATTTCCGCCGCTTCGTTGTATTTTCCCAATGCATTCAGCTCCTGCACTTTACTCATTAATCCACCGACTTGAATCTTAATTTCCTGTCGTTTTTTCTTTTCCTGGGCGGCCTGCCTGCTTTTTTCAACAGCTTCTTGCTTTCGCTGTCTGTTTTCCTTTATTTGGTTCTTTGCAGAAAGAAAGCCAAAACCCAGGAAAATACACACACAGCACACAACCCAAACGATCTTGATTTTGCGAGGCATTATTTTTATCTCAGAAATTTCATAAAATTCGCTTCAGGAAGTATACAGACAACCGGAACCGGTATCAAAGATTCTTTAACCGTGACCCGTCATGGATTCCCTTTTTCCATAGCTTTACTCAGAAACCGCGTCACGTCAGGATCATTAGGAAGCCACTCCTTCACTTTTCGCAATACAGTCACAGCCTGATCCGGACGACGAGTCTTCAGATAAAGTCGAGCCAGTGAAAGTGATCCAAAAACATAATAAGGGTTGATTTCCAGGGTCCTCCGATAAGCTTGCTCCGCTTTTTCAAACTCCTGCACGGCGGAATAGACGTTTCCCAAATTCACGTAAGCGAGCACATGGTCCGGTTCCTGCTGTAGAATTTTCATATACTGGCGCGCGGCACGCTCATAAGCCTCCCGTTTAACTGCAGCCACGGCTTCATCCAGGTACTGGTCGATGCGGGCTTGACGTTTGATCTCCTTGACCTGAACTTCGGAACGCTCGAGAGTCCGGATATGGTTTTTGACGGTTTCTTGTTCTTCCGCACTCAATTCATCAAAACTTAACAGAGACGGCAGTTTCTGGAAATGAGGAGTGATCTGGCGTACGATGACCTGACGTTCATCTTTGTATATATATTCAGGAGCTCCAAATTCCAGCAAAGAGTTGTCATCCGTATGAATGGGAGCTCCCTCGCTGAATTTTTTAAGCTCGTCCTGATTCATGATCAGCAACCCCATCAAATCCCGCACACTTGAAATTCCCAACCGCTTCAGTTCCCGCCCTCGAACCGGATTCTCGAGTAGCCGTTTCACCTTTTCATAAGGCAGGGAAAAAGGTTGGTGCGAACCGATCAGTAGATAGTCGTCGCCGACAATGGACTCCCACATGGTGACATTCGGAAACACGGAAAGAAACGCACGCGAAATCGACTTGAAACTCTGCGGAGACATATTCGTATGCATCCAGATACACATAATTCCGTCCGGATTCAAACGGGCATTTGCCAACTCGTAGAAATCACGTGTGAACAAGGCCCCGACCCCGGAAATCCAGGGATTGGAAGGTTCGGAAACGATGACGTCATACATTTTTTCCGTCAGCGTGATGTGGTTTCTGCCATCCTCCAAAATGATGCGCACCCTCGGGTCGTCCAGAGCGTTGTGATTGAAGGGGTCAAAAAACCGGCTCCCTTCAATGACCGCGGGAGAGATTTCAACCAAGTCGATACTCTTCGCCGGAAATTGTTCAACCGCCCCAAGAGTCACACCGCTCCCCTGCCCCACGACCAGAACGTTTTCAGGGTTTTTACTGAAAAACATAGGGAGATAACCGGACAGCAACTGCGTCCGCATGTCCAGTGCCAGCGAAGCGTCGGTTTTACCATTGACTCGTAAAAAAATATTGCCGTCGATAGACAACTCGGTGGTTACCGTAGTGTGCATCCCCTCTTTATAAAAAAGAATCTTGTTTTTTTGTTGGAGGGCCCCCTCCAGTTCGTCGATCCGGTAGGGCATAAATGAGCCGCTGGAAATCACGGCTTTATCCCACGGGGCGATGCCACGGGCTCCCAGGATCCAGATCAACAACAGGCCCGGCAGCACATACGTTTTAAAATTGACATGAAGGCTGGAGGTGTACAGTAAAACAATCCCCAGCACGATATTGACAAAGACTGCCCAGAGAATCGTATTCTGTACTCCCAGAATGGGGATCAACAGGAACCCCCCGATTAAAGAACCAAGGATAGTCCCTACCGTGTTGGACGCGTACGCGGTTCCTACATGGTGTCCCAACGTCCTGAGACTTTTTGCAACCAGACGCACCACCACAGGGAACTGTGCGCCCATCAGAAAAGTGGGAACAAAAATCAGTGAGAGAATGATTAAAAAATTAGACCACTGAATCGACGAAAAATCGAGACCCCAGTTCAGGTACACCCAGCGATTGATCAAAGGCACTTTCCCGAAAAAAGGCAACGCCGCCAGCGCCGACAGGCCGATGCCCACCTGAAGCCAGCCAAAGACTTTCTTTAAATCTCCAAAGCTTCCAACGATTCGTGCAAACACGAGAGTTCCCAAACCAAGCCCCAGGATAAAAGCGGTCAGTATGAGGCTGAACGCATACACGGAGGATCCTAACAGCAGGGAAAAAATACGCGTCCAGGCTACCTGATAGATCAGGGAAGCGATTCCAGTCACACAAAATCCGCCGAGGATCAAAATCACCTCCGGGGTGTAAAACCGGGATTCCCTTTCGGAAGGCACCGATTCTTCCACTGAGAGTGAACGGGCCCAATGATTGCGAAAGAAAATAAGAATGACGGATGCCAAGGCGAGGTTGCAGCCCGCGGCCACCCAGATTGTGGCGCTGACTCCATAAAGTTTCATGAATACAAAAGCACTGGTCAAGGCCCCCGCCACGGCACCGAATGTGTTCACGGCATACAGAGTACCGACGTCCCGGCCGATCACATCCGGGTCGTCGGAAACAAATTTTCCGAGAATCGGCAGGGTCGCGCCCATCAATGAAGCCGGAATAAGGAGGATCGCCCCGCACACGCCGAATCTGAAAACACTGGTTAAAGAATACGATTCCTGAAAGTTGAGATAAATCCACTGGAACAACGGCAGGGAAGCATCGATGAAGTGGGGAATCAGCAAGCAGTAAATTCCGATCGCGCCTTCGAGCAAAGCATAGATCAAAAGCGGGCGACCCCCCCGGTCAATGAGCCGTCCGCCGAAAAAGCTGCCTAAAGCCAGCCCCCCCATGAATGTGGTGAGTACGGTGGATACGGAATAATGGGTGTTGCCGAGGACGAGGGTGAGCAGGCGGGTCCACACGACTTCATAAATAAGACCGGTGGCACCGGAGATAAAGAAAAATAGAAATACCCAAATGCGAAAATGGGAGCGGCTCAAATGAGACTGTTCCAAAGGTTACGGTTTTTTGGTCTTGGGATTCTTTTCGACCGATTTTCCACAGCGGAATCCGACAATACTGTCTTTACGACCGGGAGTGGCGGCGAACCGTTTGGCGGAACGGATATCCACTTTACGCGCATCCCATGATCCACCCCGAAAGACCCGGTTCTTGGTTCTTTCAGATCCCGGGGGATTAAGCATTGGGGATTTCTGATAATAGTGCTGGTCGTACCAGTCGTCCACCCATTCAGAAACGTTTCCCGCCATATCATAAACCCCATACACACTCCGACCCATGGGAAAGCTTCCAACCGGGGCCATATATTGAAAGCCATCGGCGGTTCCTGCAATATTGGCGCGCTTGGGTAGAACATTGTTTCCCCAAGGGTAGATCAAACCATGGGTGCCGCGGGCAGCTTTTTCCCACTCCGCTTCTTTGAGGAGACGCTTGCCCGCCCAGGTACAGAAATTCACAGCATCACTCCAGGAAACTCCAACCACAGGGAAATTGGGGGTTTTTAAAATGTTGTGATCGCCTTCAAAAAAAGGTACAGAGGGCTCGACATAATTGGCAGCGCGGCGGAACACATTGTAGGACTCCACGCTCACTTCGTATTTGTCGATATAAAAAGCATCGAGATAAATCTCCTGTTGAGGCTTTTCGTCAAACCCACCGGACTCGGAACCGCGCGTAAACACGCCTTCGGGAATCAGGATCATTTCCCGGCCATCGTCACCGACGAGGGTTTCATAAATACTGAAATCGCGGTTATCCTCAATCATCACTTGCTGGGTTTGCGCCTGCATCTTGCGAATCTTGGCATCATGATCAATGGATTTTTTGATTTCCCAGACGATCACCAGAAGAAAAATGATGGAAATGGCAAAGCAGGCAATCACCCCTATGACTAACTGTTTATTATTCATATTTTTATATGTTTAAAGGAGATAAAAGGCTAAAATGGCAAAGCGATTATAGTTTAACATGACCGGAATGCAATCCTAAACGACACGAATGAACGACCTCCTCGAAGCCAAAGAAATTGCCCTGTCATGGTTGAAACCCGTTAGCGGGGAAATCCTCAACTGGTTCCAAAAAGAACTCACGGTACAACAAAAAGCGGACCAAAGTCCAGTCACCATTGCCGATCAAAAAGCCGAGGAAATGCTGCGTCAAAGCATCCTCCGGTACTTTCCGGATCATGGGATCATCGGGGAGGAATTCGGCGAAGAGAATCCCACTCAGGAATGGGTGTGGACGGTGGATCCGATTGACGGCACTCGATCGTTCATTCAAGGATTACCCTTGTTCGCCACTCTCCTGTCGCTGCTTCACCATGGGGAACCGGTAATGGGCATTATCTGTCTGCCTGCTCTGGGAGAAACCGTATGGGCTGCGAAGGACCAGGGCACCTACTCGGGAAATCGCCGGCTGCATGTTTCCTCCCATGCGAAGCTGAAGGATTCGGTGTTGGCCACGGCCGACCTGTATTGTTTTCGTGAAAAGAAATGCCTTCGATTCTGGAACCAACTGCATTCCGAGGCCAAACTGGTGAGAACCTATCCAGATGCTTTTGGACACCTGATGGCCATTCGTGGATCGGTGGATGCCATGGTGGATCCCTGGGCCTATATTTGGGATTTTGCTCCCTGTAAAATTCTGGTTCAGGAAGCTGGAGGCGCTTTTATCAATTTTTCAGGAAACAAAAACAGCCTCCGCGAAGGATCTGCACTGGTAGGAAATGCAAAACTGGTCAAGGCATTGCAAAGAAAGATACGGACTGCTCGCAGTCAAAAAAATAAGTAGGGGGTTAAATCGGCTGGCGGCCGGCAAACCCGGTATCCAAATCATGCCAGTACCGGATTTCCTGTTCGGGAATTTTCCAGCAAAGATAAACCTCTTTACCGTCCCGAATCGACGGGAAGTCCACCAATCCCATTTCAATTCCTTTGATGACGCAGCCTCTATTTTCCAGGTCCTTGGTAATCTGATTGGCTTTTAATGCCACCTTCAGATAATCCGTTCCGTAGGGACTTCCTCCGCTGTATTCGGCTTTGGAGCGAGCTTTTTGGATATCCGGGAAACCTTTGCTCATGAGCGCGTACAATTCCTGAAGGCGGGGCACCCAATCATTCAGTTCCGGAACGAGGGCGTTGGCTTCCTCAACGGTGAAATACTTTTTCGGCATTCGTTTCTTCCTAAAAAGGCTGTTTTTTGAAAAACTTTCAAAAAGGCAATCATACACGGGAACCCAAAAATTTCAAACGGCTTCCCGAAAGTTTTTAAATTAACAAATTCAATCAGTTAAAATAATTTTGGGCCGCTTTCAGGGAAAACAGCGAAAAATATCGTTAAGATGCCCAAAAACCTGAAAATTCCATAGGATCAGTCAATTAGCCGGGAGCAAAATGGAGTTTTCTGTTGACAAATCACCTGTAAGATTATAAATTCCCGTGCAAGACGACTCAAAATGTCTTCAAAAATGGCCCCTTAGTGGTGATGCCGCCTAGGCCTGATACTGTTGGTATTTCATAATTCATTGTCCACTGTGTTTTGATGAATTATTTATTTATGAGTTTTACCTATTAAGTACAATCTTTTTTAGGGGAGACAACAATGAAAAAGAAAGCACTTTTGTTAGCAGTATGTTTTGCGGCTGTACTGGCTTTTGGTGCAAACAGCGCTGTTGCCGATGACGTGATCCCTGGTCAATATGCTCAGCAGGATCAAAGCGTAATGAGTGTTGGTCAGACTATGATGCAAATGGGTGCCAAACAACGCGCACTGACGGATGCCGTCAACCGCGCATCCCGCGCACATCTGTCCAGAAGTTCTGACGTTGGAATCAATGTAGACCAGCAGTTTGGTTCGTCTCAGAGCGACCAGTCCTGGAAAGCTGCTAAAACGGTAGAAGAAGCACAGGTTCGCGGACTGGTAGCCGGCGACTGTCAGGGTGACAACTCCACCGACGCTTACCGGAAACAGATGAATCAGAATCGCAAAGGGTACATGAAAGAGAACCTCGTTCCGAATTCCATGTGTGCCGAGATTCATCCGACTTTGAAGTAAACTGTACTGCTTTGGGACTCATTGTCCTGACAAATTGGATTAAAAAGCCGATAGAGATTCAACTCTATCGGCTTTTTTTGTGGGCGTCGTTCGCCGTTGTGGTTTTATGTATTGAATCCCAGTTGGCCAATCCAGCCTGTGCTTTTGAAAACGTCTCTATCAAGAAATACCAGAACCAGGCGACCAAAATAGACAACCCGGTGGATTTGACCCGGCTCCCGCTCAATAAAACGTTTCAGGTCAATTCACCGGATTTTGTCCTGCAGTTCTTTTTCAGCGGTCCCGATCTTCTTGGGATCGTTTTCAAGCGAGATTTGGACAAAGCGCTTTTCGTAAAATGGTGCTTCTTTCGAAATTGCGAACCCAGTCCTTTTGATTATGTTTCGGTGATTGCTCAACCCCATGCCCCTCCCCTGGCCAATGGTTTTTTTGAAACCAAGTTTCCTCCCGGATTGAATTATCATTTCCAGGGCCTGAGCTTTTTTACCCGGAATTGATTTTCTTCGAGCTCTGATCCACTTAAGCCACAGCCTGCACATTTCCAAATTCTGATATAATAATCCCATCTCAAAATACCTTACGAGGCTCTCATGTCTGACAGCAGATTCATCGATAACGGGAACGACACCATCTCCGATTCATTGACCGGATTGACCTGGCTGAAAAAGGACACCCGGCAGATGCTGGGAAAATGGAGAAATCTGGAACAATGCCAGGATTATGCCCAGCAATTGAATACTGAAAATTATGCGGGATTCAACGACTGGCGGGTATGCAAACTTGAAGACATTAAAACCATCTATGATAAGAATCACTCTTTAAAAGCCAAGGGTGGAGATATCATCCATATTCCGCCGGTGTTTGAACCGGATTGCGCCGACGTCACATGGACCGATACCGTCAATAAGGACCGGGCCATGATGTTCAATTTGATCAAGGGCCGCTCCAACTGGATCAACAAGCTGGGCGAAGGCCCCTTTGCGGCAAGAATCGTACGAGGTGAACGCACGACAGAAGGTAGCTCAGGCTCCTGAACTCAGGAAGGGCTGCTCTCTTAGACTGGGCTGCGAGAATTGAACAGCAGCCAGACGGCCAGGAGCACCAGGATACCCGCAAAGAAGCGCTTGAAGTTTTGCTCCGACATGCTCTGCAAAACCAGAGGCCCTACTTGAGCTCCCACAATCCCCCCCAGGGCAATCATTAGCCCGGTCTTGAGATCAATATTACCCAACCGGTAGTGCGCCGCCACCGAGGATATAGCGATCAGGAGAACCACCATAAACGAAGTCCCGACCGCCATCTGCGCTTTCTTTCCCAGATACAGCAGAACGGGAACCACCAGAAATCCCCCGCCCAGGCCGGACATGGAGGCCAGAACTCCAATGGCCAGACCCAGCAGGATCAAGAGTATCCATTCCAATTGACTATCCTCCTTCCACGTATTGCTCTTCAAGTTTATCGACCACCGCCGCGCCTATGGAATCTCCCCAGACGTTGATGGTGGTGCGGCAACGGTCCAGAAACCAGTCGATTGACAATATCATGCCAATACCTTCCAGCGGTAAACCCACGGACTGCACAACCATGGTCAACGTCACCAGTCCGGCTTCCGGAATGCCGGCGGCACCGATAGCGGCCAAGGTCGCCGTGACAAATATGATCATCTGTTCTGAAAATCCCAGAGGCACACCAATCATTTGAGCGATGAAGATGGCTGCAATCGCTTCATACATAGCGGTGCCATCCATGTTGACTGTCGCGCCAATAGGCAGAACAAAAAGAGAGGCTCGCCGAGAAACGCCGTTATTCTCTTCGGCACATTCGATCGTGACCGGTAAAGTTGCAGAACTGCTGGCCGTCGAAAATGCTGTCGTTAAAGCCGCACTCACTCCCTTGAAATATTTGATGGGACTCCTGCGGGTAACGAGTATCAAAATGGCCGGAAGAACCACCAGCGCGTGAAACAGTAACGCCGCCAAGACGGTGAATGCAAACTTCCCAATCTTCATCAACTCCGCCCAAAATGCATCTCCGCCGCCGGCGGCTCCCAGTTTGGAAGCGACAAGAGCAAAAACTCCGACGGGCGCCAGATACAACACCAGATGAACCATTTTCATGATGGCTTCATTCACCGTATCAAAAAAACTGATCACGACTTTGCCCTTTTCTCCCAAAGTGGTCAAAATACCACCAAAGATAAGAGAAAAGATAATGATGGGTAGAATATCCATTTCCGACATGGATTTGATAAGATTAGAAGATACAAAACTCTGCAGAACATCAGTAATCCCCATGGGCTCTTTATTGGCAACCTCTTCAGGAATCTCGGAAACCATCTCAACAGATTCTCCGGGTGTTAGAAGATTTACCATGCATAGACCGATGACCACCGAAAAAGCGGTCGTCGTCATAAAGTAAAGCAGGGTGATCACCCCAGTTTTCCCAACTTTGGTGATATCGCCCAAACCCGAAATCCCGACAATCAACGACGAGATGATCAAGGGAATGACCAGCATTTTAAGGGCATTTAAAAAGATTTCCCCAATCCAATCCACCACTTTCATCTGAGGACCAAACCACCACCCGCAAATTCCTCCCAGGACAATGCCTACTAAAATAAAATATAAAAGCCAGTTATTATTTTTCATATTCATTCATCAGTTATTTAAGTTGATTACTGGATATCCCTTTGAGAAAATTTAGAATAGAGCCATTTGAATTCTGGATTTCCCTTCAACCCAGCTACCGCAAACAACCTAACGGAGATTGCCATGACCCAGACCGCCGAATTAACCTACCAGGGCAAATCGTACTCGCTCCCTATCATTGAGGGAACCGGCGGGGAGCAAGCGGTGGATATTTCCACCTTGCGTAAAACAACGGGATTGATTACTTATGATCCCGGTTTTCTGAGTACCGGCAGCTGCCAAAGCCAAATCACGTTCCTGGACGGAGAAAAGGGAATCCTGTTATATCGAGGCATACCGATCGAGCAGCTGGCGGAACACAGCAATTTCATCGAAACAGCCTTTTTGCTGATCTACGGTCACCTTCCCAATCAAGAAGAACTGGACTACTTCAAATATCATGTCACCCACCATTCGATGATTCACGAATCCATCAAAAACCTATATGACGGATTTCCCAACAATCCGCATCCGATGGCCGTTTGTAGCGCTGTAGTGGGTTCATTGGCCACCTTTTACCAGGATCAACTCAACGTTCAGAATGAACGGGAGATTGAAATCACGATCCACCGTCTTCTCGCTAAACTTCCCACAATCGCTGCTTACAGCTACAAAAAATCGATCGGCCAACCTTTTCCCTATCCCCAGAATGCCCTGAGTTATACGGAGAATTTCCTTCATATGATGTTCTCCAACCCGTGTGAAGAGTATGAAGTGGACCCTCTGGTAGCCAAGGCACTGGACACCCTTCTCATCCTGCACGCAGATCATGAACAGAATTGTTCCACCAGTACCGTGCGTCTGGTCGGAAGTTCCCAGTGCAATTTATACTCCTCCGTATCGGCTGGAATCTATGCCCTTTGGGGGCCATTGCACGGAGGCGCCAACCAAGCCGTTATTGAAATGCTGCAGACCATCCAAGAGGCCGGAGGCAATGTTAATCAATTTGTCGAAAAAGCCAAGAATGCCGATGATTCGTTTCGATTGATGGGATTTGGACACCGAGTCTACAAAAACTTCGACCCCCGATCCAGAATCATCAAAAAACTTGCGCATGAGGTATTTGACAAGCTGGGACTCAATGAACCCTTGTTGGATATTGCCTTGCAATTGGAAGAAATCGCTCTCAAAGATGATTATTTCATCTCTAAAAAA
Organism: Nitrospinaceae bacterium; assembly: GCA_028278405.1. Classification (GTDB taxonomy): domain Bacteria; phylum Nitrospinota; class Nitrospinia; order Nitrospinales; family Nitrospinaceae; genus SZUA-226. Next base: position 76,620 of record JANQEK010000003.1, on the reverse strand, counting down.
TTATATCCCAATGTGGACTTTTATTCAGGATTGATTTACAAAGCGCTGCAAATTCCGATCAACATGTTCACGGTAATGTTTGCCATCGGCCGCCTGCCGGGTTGGATCGCACATTGGATAGAGATGCAAGGGGATAAGGATTTTAAAATCGGCCGACCGCGGCAGATTTACCAGGGACCAGGAAAGACAGATTATATCCCTCTAAAGAAAAGAAAGTGACGCGCCAAAGTGGGGGTGCCGATCCAAATAAATCAGCAAACTCTATAAGGCCTCGATTGAGCACTTAAATGGATAATTTTCCAAGGCGGCGGCCATATGAACCTGTTGCACCTTGAATTCGGCTCGCTCCAGAGGCAGGGTGTCGACATGGGATGCCCCGGTAAGGTGGACTTCCAACATTAGTTTTTCTGCGGTATGATAATCCTTGCCGAAAATTTTGACCAACATACGAATCACAAACTCCGTTGTTGTAATATTATCATCCCACATAATGACTTTGTACAAAGGCAAATACGCCGTCTTTTTGTGAGTCTCTTGCTCGATGTTCACACCCGGAGCAGGAGCCTCGATATCGGGTGCAATTTCAGGTAAGGTTTCGGTGGTCATAATTACTAAACTTATAGAAACAAAGGTTAAACTCAAAAAACACTGGAAATTTTCCGTCAAATATCAATCAAATACTAAAATATTAGGCTATTTATTTCAATAAATTTTTGCGGATCCCGAGCTTATGACCCGGCAAAGGGCAAAACTTTCTAACTATTTAATAATATTAGCTTTAGCGTTGATTTTTTGCCTGCTGAGCGCTTTCTACCCGATTCTCAGCGATATCGCCGGGCCGCAGAAAACGTCTGCTTTCATCTCTGCGCAGGGAAAATATTCCTCCTTTATTCCCAAAGGGGATATCCGGCGTTTTGCCGGAGAAACCCTGACCTATGATATCGACTTCCTTTTTTTCGAAAAAGCGGCTACAGCAAAAGTACGTTTTTTCGAGTACAAAGGGAAATATTTTTCGACGCTGTCAGCCGAAACCAAAGGAGTCGTAGGCTTTTTTACCAATTACCGGAAACACTACTATAAAGCCTCATTTGATATCATCGATCAGGGCCGTCGGGTTCGAACCAACAAGTTCGAAAGGGATGTGATCATCGGCAAGGACAAAGAGAGAACGGTTCATTTTCTGGACTACATTTCACGGACTCACTTCTGGTTTTTGTTCAGCGGTGGAGAACTGAAAGAGCGTAGCCGTGACCCCATTCCGGAGAACGTCGTTTTTGACGATATCCTTGCGTTCTTCTACAATTTTCGTAACGGGGTTTACGGTGATTTGAAAAAGGGGACGACCTATAAAATAGATACCATCCCGGATTTAAGCATGAAAAATATAACAACTTATATTGGTACGGAGGAGGAGGAAGAGCAACTTCGTATCGATGAGAATCGGGCCAAAAATGACGAGATGTTACTGAAGGTGCAGATTCCAAAAGATGTCTTCAAAACTGAAACAGGCGAGTTGGTCTTCTGGGCTTCCAACCACTATATTCCTCTTGAGACCACCATCAAGGACTATCTCCTGCTGGGCGATTTGCATGGCAAACTCACCAGCGGAATACCGGGCAAACTGAAATAATCGTTATCGCCCGGCTTCTTTCCAGACAATCCTAGCCTTTAAACATCCCAAGTCGGCAGTGGAGGGTCCCTCCAGATGTTGACCTCGGTCATATCATCCAAAGTCACCGCATCAAAAACCACCGAATAGGGCGGCGTGTGCTCACAGTCGTAATCCACTTTCATTTTCCGGATATCCCATTGGCCGGACTCCGGCCCCACCAGCGTCAGCGAGTGAGCGAAACTGCGAATCTCGAATCCACCGGAGAAGGTTTCCGTCGGGCCGACCCCACCCTGGGTATCCTCCAGAGGAAGCTTGTGGTTGTTGATTGTAAAATGGACCGGCAGATCAGTTCCCCTTTCCCCGGTTTCGATTTCAATTCGGAATCGGTTCAATTTAGGCATGTAGTCCTTACCGGTAATAGGGATTCAAGCCGGCGGCGTGATCGGTCTCATCGTAAATAGCGCCGACATAGGGAACCGCTTTTCTGAAGGAATTGTGAATTCCCTGCTTCAATGTCAAATCCGCCGCACTGCACCCCTGGCATCCTCCACCCATTTCAATGGTGACACTGTTGCCCGCTATCGCAGTAAGCGTAATGCGTCCGCCATGCCCGGCAACCCCGGGATTGACCTCGGTATCGATCACTTTCTGGATTTCCTCCCGAACCACCTCCTCGGAGGGAATTTTTTTGACAATCTCCTGCGAAATCAGCTCCGTCTCCGCTTGCAGGGTTTTTCGTATCGCGCTTCCCACTTCCTTCGCAAGAGATTCCCAATCGGGGAGACCCTTGGCTCCGGTTTTAGTCACCACAGCAGTGGAATCATGGAGCAACAACGTCTCGACGGAATCAACGCTGAAGACCGACTCGGCCAAAGGAGAACCCGCCGCTTCTTCAAAATTGGAAAACAACCAGGAATATCCTTCGAACAAAGGACGGTTCACCATAAACTTGCATTGCTCATTATCCCGCGAGGGCTCGGCCTTGATCAGAATTTGATCCGTCGGAGCACCCTCCTCCGCCTGGTCCACAATCACCTGTGCCTGAATGACTCTCCTTTGAACAGGAGGCTCCTCCTTAAAAGGATTTGCAGGTTCGGGCGACCCCGTATCTTCGCTCATAGCTTCCTTTGCCTCCGGGTTTTTGGAATCCGATCCCGAAAACATTTTCGATAATTTCTTGAGAACTGACATATGAGTAAAACTCCTTGAATACCAAAAAAAATGATCCGACTGAAACTCCGATCATTTTATAGGTCGTTTCCTAAAAGTGCATTTCAAAAGAGCGGAATTTGATTCTTTAAACTATTCTCGCCCCGCACAATATAATAATTCACATAAGATAATATACTATAACTAATTGATTCTATTAATAAAATAATTATATAAATTTCAGAATTTTAGAAAGCAAACTGCAGGTTTCATTACCCGGCGAGGTAAGTATTCGAGCGAACGGTTAAAGTCGAAAAGCATCTTGAACCAGTTCTACTTCCCATGTTTTTTTCTCGCGGGGGTTCCCTCTGATACCCACTACATCGAACCGGCAGCTTCGATCTTCGATCCGATGCTGTGCCATAAATCCTCTAGCCACCTGACCTATTTTTCTCTGTTTGTAGGGTGTGACCGCTTCCAAGGGATCACCGTACTCGGCATCCGCCCGGGACTTGACTTCGACAAACACCAGGACCTGATCCTGTTCGGCGATGATATCAATCTCTCCGGATTTGTTGCGATAGTTTTTCTCGATGATCCGGTATCCTTTCTTCTTGAGAAACCTGACCGCTGCCTTCTCGCCTTCTTTGCCGAAATGCAACCGCTCCTGGGTCATAACCTTCCTCCCGGATTGCGCAACCGATTCCCGCCTGCTATGCTCTGAACCATGATACTGGGCTGGGAAGACATTATCGGCGGCACTTCCATACTTGCCTTTTTGATATGGTTGGGCTTTACCGGATTGTTTTATCTTGTGTGTTACCTCGCGGCCCTGAATACCTTTGACCACCTCACAAAGAACAGCCTGATCAAAATCCCCCTGCTGCTGATCATCGCTCCACTGGCGGCATTCATGATATCCATCTTTAATTACAATCCGCTGATGCTGTTTTTATTGATGATGGTTTCCAATTATTTCCGGGTTAAAAAGCTGGGGGACCCGGATGACAAACGGTTTCAAGGCCTCACACTCAACCGGCCGCTATTCTATATCGCCAGCTATCTGTATATCATCGCTGTCTATGGTTTCTCCACCTGGTTCCAGAGTCCGGTGGAGGTGGACGATCTCACCAAACCTCTGTGGAAAACCTGGTTCCCGGACATCCACGAAAACTGAACGGTGATCACCGTATCATCTTTGGAAACCACATTCCCGTTTTGTTGCGGTACTTCACATATTCATCGCCGAATTGCTCCAACAAAGCTTTCTCTTCATGATGTATCCGATACTGGAAGCCGAACCAGGCAGAAGCCAGCCCCAGTCCCCCAGCCAGCCAATGATGTGTCGTCAACGCATAAGCGAGAATTACGATCATCATCGCCGTATAAGAAGGGTGGCGAATCCAACCGTATAATTTTTCCTGCCGCAGGGTCTGTTGGTCGCGAAAAACAATATCGAACTTGAAGGCCTGCGAACCCAACTGGTAGACCGCTATTATCCGCATGATCGAGCCAGCTAAAAAAACGGCCAAAATTGCTGCTCCTTCAATTTTCCCGAGAGAAACGTCACTCATTCGGGAAACCCAGGACAATCCGATTAACGCGGCGGCAATGGGTAACGTGTGCCCCAGCAATTGCTTGACATGGGCCCGGTCGAAGGTCGCATCCGTGGGCTTGACCGTAATCACAAAGATTACCAGTTCGATGATCCCGAACACCGTATTGTGAATGGACTGCATTACAAACCGGGATCCGATACCCGTCCCCCATCCCAGAGGAACCAGAGGAAGCAAGTATATTGTCCCGACCATGATGATGGTGAAGTTGCAGTTGATGCACAGCGCGACAACAAACACAATCAGATAGATCAAAAAGTTGACCGTCACCCACCAAAAAGCCCAGTGCTCCACCAGCCACGTCTGATCCATCCTCACCACTCTCTTTCAGTCTGATATTTGGGTTCGTTTCCCATGCCCACTCTACACTTAATTCATTGAATTTAAAGCCAGATCCTGTATCATGAACTCATTTCAGGTTCGCCTCTCTCGGTGAACAGGGAAAATATAACCTAAAATCGCATTCTTGTGTTTTTTGAAATGTTTTTGTTATATGATTGAACCATTGTAATAAATAGCTGGAATTGCTGGATTTTGGATAACATTTAACGTTTCAGTGGTTTTATCCGGTATTCTCCCAATCTTAAATTGAATCGGCGCCGACGGCAAACTGAACCGTCCAAGTCCCGATTTTCATAAGTCTAAGCAGGTTTTTCATGGATTTAAAAACTTTAAACCTCCCGCCGGCGGTCAAACAGGAAATTGAGGATTTCGCCGCCGAAGTGGAACGACTGGAACGCTGCGAAGTGGGCGAAGAAGAGTTCAAGCGGTTCCGCCTGCAGCAGGGTATTTACGGACAACGTCAGGAAGATGTGCAGATGGTCCGTACCAAACTGCCCTTCGGACGCATCACTTCCGGACAGCTCAACTGCCTGGCGGATTTCGGTGATAACTATTCCAACGGAATTCTGCACGTGACGACCCGGCAGGATATCCAGTTTCATTACGTCAAAATCAAAGACGTCCCGCAAGGCCTTCAGGATCTGGCGGAGCATGGCCTGACCACCCGCGAAGCCTGCGGCAACACGGTCCGCAACGTCACCGCCTGCCACAAAGCCGGTACCTGTAAAGAAGAGAAGTTTGACGTCACGCCCTATGCCGGGGCAGTTTCCCGATATCTCCTGCGACATCCCTTGACGCAGAATCTGGCGCGTAAATTTAAAATCAGCCTTGGCGGATGCAAAGGCTGTGGTCTGGGGCCCATTCATGACATTGGAATGAACGCCATAATCAAAGACGGGGTTCGAGGTTTTAAAGTGATCGTGGGTGGCGGCTTGGGTTCCTCCCCGCATCTGGCAAAACTCCTGTCGGAGTTTGTGCCCGCAGACGAAATACTGCGAACCTGCGAAGCCATTGTTCAGGTTTTCGATCAGCATGGCGACAAACGCAATCGCAACAAGGCCCGCTTTAAGTTTGTCGTGGATAAATACGGTATTGAAAAAGTGCGCGCACTTGTTCAGGAAGAATTCAAAAAACTGGAGGGTACTCAATACCCTGCAATCGAAATTCCTGACGAAGTCACTCCCACTATTCCTGAGTTTTCAACCAATGGGGATATGGAATCAGACAGTGATTTCGCGCAGTGGAAAGCACGCAATACCTACGAACAAAGACAAAGCGGATTTTATAACGTACATATTAAGCTGCAACTGGGTGACCTGACCAGTGACCAGGCCCGGGCCCTCAGCAAAATCGCATCTGATTATGCGGCAGGCACCCTGGTCAACACCGTGTTTCAGAACATTATGATCCCCTGGGTGAAAGCCGAAGCTTTCGGCCCCACTTACAAGGCTCTTAAAAAAATCGGTCTACACAAAGCTGGAACCGAAGAGTTGAAGGATATGACCAGTTGCCCCGGATCGGAAACCTGTAATCTGGGAATCACTCATTCGCGGGGATTGATCAACAAACTGACTGAGGACATTGAAAACGAAACCACCGACTCGACCGACCTGGATCACATCACCATCAAAGCCAGCGGTTGTCCGAACTCCTGCGGCCAACATCACATTGCGTCCATCGGTTTTGCCGGTTCAGCCAAAAAGGTTAATGGTATTCTCGCCCCGCATTACGAAATGATGATGGGCGGCCGCATCACCGAAGACGGGGCGGTTTTCGGGACCAACGTCATAAAATTACCGGCGAAAAATATTGCCAATGCTGTACGCCGTTCCATAGACGCTTATAAGAAAGACCGGCAGGATAACGAATCGTATGTGGAGTTCTTCGACCGGGTCGGTAAAGCTTACTTTTCCAACCTGCTGATCGATTTGAAAGAACTGCCCGACATTGAGTCGTCCCCGGAATCGTATATCGATTACCATGCAACCAAGGCGTTTTCACTGGACGACCGTGGACAAGGCGAATGTGCCGGGGCGGTGACGGATATGATTTCCGACCACCTGTCCGAAGCCGAACGTGCCCTCTTCCAATGCATCCGTTCTTTCGAGAAAAACGAATTTGCTGAAACGGTTCGACAGGCGAACCGTTCGATCGCCTCCTCGGCCCGCGCTTTGCTGGTCACTGAGGGAATGGATTTCACCGACAATGTAGAAACCTTGAACAAGTTTGAATCACTGATCGTGGAAACCGGCATCGTATCCGAAAACCATGCCGGGATCACGCAACGTTATCAGGAAAATCCTGAGCAGGCCGACAATGCCAAAGCGAAGGCCATGCTGGATGAATCCCAGGCGCTGGTGGACGAATGCCGGAAAGCCAACGATAAAATGCAATCGGATAAATCGCTCCGTATCCGCGTCGGTTCCACCGGCAACGTTCCGGAAGAACCTTCGGGTAATGGTAGTGCCGATGCCACGGCCGTCAGCCAGTCCATCGACCTTCTGGGAGTCAAATGTCCCTTCAATTATGTCAAAACCAAACTCAAGCTGGAGACCATGCAAACAGGCCAACGGCTTGAAGTTCTTCTGGATGATGGCGAACCCGCCACCAATGTCCCCCGGAGCGTCCAGAATGACGGGCATAAACTGCTATCCCATGTGGAAGAAAACGGACACCACAAAATCGTTATCGAAAAAGCCTAACAAAGGTTCCAGGCGGAATGCTTAACAGTATGACCGGTTACGGCCGGTCTGAAAAACAAAACGGACTGTTCGCCTGTAAGGCGGAGATCCGTTCTGTCAACAACCGTTTTATCGAAATCAACACGCGCCTGCCCAAATATCTGGCTGCGCTGGAATTGCCTCTCAAAAAACTTATTAAGTCCAAATGCGCGCGGGGATCGTTCGACCTCTTTTTAAGCCTGGAAAAAGACGACGATTCCGGAGCCGATCTCGAAATCAAACCCAACCTGGGTCTCGCGACTCAATATTTCGAAGCTTTCAAACGAATCAAGGATGAACTCGGCTTGTCCGGCGACATGCCTCTTGAAGCTTTGCTGGGAGTAAAGGACATCATCAAAGCGGAACCATTGACTCTCGATTCGTCTCAAGAAGAGATGGTGCTGAAAACGGTTGAAAGCGCTCTTTCGGCGCTGATAACTATGCGGCAGGAGGAAGGTAAAAACTTGCAGAAAGACCTGGCGGACCGGTTGCAGGAAATCCGTCAATTGATGCAAAGCATACAGAAACGTCAACCTGTCGTCCTGGAAGAATATCGCAACCGCTTGAACGAAAAAATCAAAACATTGACCGAGGGAATGGAATTGGACGAAACCCGCCTGGCGCAGGAAACTGCGGTGCTGGCGGATCGATCTGACATTTCGGAGGAAATCACCCGTCTGGGAAGTCATCTGGAACAATTTGATAACCTGTTTAAAAAGGCGGGGCCCATTGGACGAAAAATGGAATTCATTACCCAGGAAATCAACCGGGAAACCAATACAATCGGTTCCAAGTCAGTCGACTTTCAAATTTCGCAGAGCGTAATCGAGATCAAAAGCCTTTTGGAAAAAATAAGGGAACAGATCCAGAATATCGAATAAACCGCCCGACTTCGGGTCGACTTCAACCTTCTCACCTTTCTATGACGCAAGAAGGATTACCCATCATCATTTCAGCCCCCTCCGGCGCCGGCAAGACGACTCTCTGCCAGGCTTTGAGGAAGCGACTGCCGGATCTTAATTTTTCTGTGTCGCACACGACACGTGCGCCGCGCAAAAATGAACAGGACGGAGTAGATTATCATTATATTTCCAAGGAAAAGTTTCTTGAAATGGTCGACAACGGAGAATTTCTGGAATGGGCCAAAATCCACGGCAATTATTACGGAACTTCCCGGAAAAATATTGAGGATACCCTGCAAAAGGGAAAAGATCTTGTGCTGGAGCTGGACGTTCAAGGAGTGGAAGCGCTGCGTACCCTGAAGTATCAGGGAGTTTTTATCTTCGTTTTGCCTCCATCCATGGAAGAGCTCGAAAAGCGATTGGCGGGACGTGGCACGGAACCGGATAACCAAATCAAACAACGCCTCGAGGTCGGTAAAAAGGAAATCGCCAAAAGCCATCTCTACGACTACGCCGTGACCAATGTGAATATCGATGAATCAGTGGAAACGATCCTTTCTATCATCCGTGCTGAAAAAAAACGGATGAACCGTTATCAACCCGATTGTCCGGAAATCCGGAAAATCATTGAATCGGGGAATTCCTAGTCATGTCCAATCTGGATTTAATGCAACTGGTCAAAGAAAAGGTACGGTCACTGAAAGCCTACCATGTGGAGAATGTCGACTGTGAAATCAAGCTTCACGCCAATGAAAACTCTTTTCCACCGTCCCCGGAAATTCTCAAGCAATTCGAAGAGGTTTTCAAGTCCACTGAACTCAACCGCTACCCGGATCCTGATTGTGGGCCCCTGAAGCAAACACTCGCCAAGCGACTGAATGTCGTTCCCAAAAACCTGGCTATCGGCAACGGATCGGACGAACTGATCCAGATCCTTCTTCAGGTTTTCTGTGAACCGGGCGAAACCGTTGGCTTCCCCGACCCCACATTCGCCATGTACGCTATTATCGCCCAGGGAATGGGCCTAAAATCGCAAACCCATCCACTGGATGACCAATGGGACTTTAAAGCGGACCCGTTTCTTGAAACTATGGAAACGAACCAGGCACGTATCGTTTTTTTAAGCTATCCCAACAATCCTACCGGCAATTGTTTTTCTGCCTCAGAAGTGCAGAAGGTCATCGAACGTTTTCCCGGTATTGTTGTCCTGGATGAGGCGTACCACGATTTTGCCCGGAAAAGTTTTCTTTCTGAATTACCCAAACACAACAATTTGATCATTTTAAGAAGCCTGTCAAAAATTGGCCTTGCTGCCCTGCGAGTGGGATATGCGGTCGCGGATCCCCTCATCATTGACCAGATCGACAAGATAAGGCTTCCTTACAACTCCAACTCCCTATCCCAGAAATTGACGGACCGGCTGCTGAATCACTTCGCTCCTGTGCAAAAGCAACTGGATGTGCTGATACAAGAACGGAATAAGATGGTGCAGGAGCTTTCCAAGTTCAAATCACTCAAAGTTTTTCCCTCCGACGCCAATTTTGTGCTCTTTCGGGTGGAACAGGATTCTACTGCCCTCTTCCAGCAACTGATGGAAAACGATATATTGGTCCGCGATTTAGGCAACCATCCCCGCCTCCAAAACTGCCTGCGGGTCACTATCGGAACACCCGACGAAAACATGGCCTTTTTGGAGAAAATGGCACATATAATCAAATAATTATGGATATTTTCGCCGTTTTCTGATCTCCTATTAGAATGGTAGACCAACCGGCAAAATCATTTCGGCAGCGGCTTCGTTCGCGGTTGACTCTGTTCTTCTCGGTGATGCTGGTCACGGGAATTGCCTTTATCATTCTCTTATACAATTATGGCAATACCCCTGCCGGCAAAAGCACGGTCGAACAGGTGGTCAACATTGAACCGGGTATGACTCTCCGGCAGGTCGCCCATTTTCTCGCCGACAAGAAGCTACTGGATGAACCCAGTGCATTTGTCCTGTACACCTACTTCCAGGGAAAGCAAAACCGAATTCAAGCGGGAGAGTACCGTTTCTCACCGTCGATTCCACCCTGGAAAATCCTGGATTCCCTGACCAACGGCACGGCTATACTCTATACGGTCACGATTCCCGAGGGCTTCCGGATTACGGAAATTGCAGAATTGCTTGAGAAAAAGGAACTGGCGAGCAAGGAAGAGTTCATTGCAGAAACGCGAAAAAAGGAACTGCTGAAGGACCTTAAAATTCCATCAGGCAATAGCGTGGAGGGGTATTTGTACCCTGAAACCTATAAGTTTTCCAAAGCTGCTGGAGCGAAAAAGATCGTAAGAACTATGGTCGACACCTTTAAGGAACGTGTCCAGAAACCGGAACTGATGCAACAAACCAATGCCGGGAAACTCTCATTTCACGAAATTGTAACTCTTGCTTCTCTGATTGAAAAGGAAACCGGGCTTGGAACGGAAAGAAAGCTGATCTCTTCGGTTTTCCACAATCGTTTAGTCAAAAAAATGCGTTTGCAAACGGATCCGACTGTTATCTACGCCATGGTCAATTTCGACGGCAATATTCGTAAAAAGGATCTTTCTATCGACTCGCCCTACAACACCTACAAACATTTTGGGCTTCCCCCCGGCCCGATTGCCAGTCCCGGTCTGGATTCCATTCGGGCGGCATTGGAGCCGGAACAATCAGACTACCTCTATTTCGTTTCCCGCAAGAACGGCAGCCACCAGTTCTCCACCAATTACGAAGACCACAACCGGGCCGTTCAAAAGTACCAACTGAACCGCCGGGTTAGAGGATAAAAATATATTTAATATTAATTAGTTATACCAATAGACTTAATGCTTTAATTAAGTATATTTTTGCTTCTCGATTGCACTTCCTCCTTTTTTATTTCGTCAGCGTTTCTCATTGAAGGCTTGTTTTTTCCTCCCCAATTACCGATAAAATAATAAACCCAACCCGAATTTTCATGAAAAATAAAATCCTAATTCCATTGCTCTTGTTCCTGACCTGGCACCTGCCCGTTCCCGCCAGTGGCGACTTCCTGAGAATCGACGAGTATAAAGCGGCGCTCCAAGCAGACCCCAAGGATCACATAGCGCATTACGGATTGGGCCGGGCTTACCGTCAGATGGGATTGTACGAGGATGCGATCCGGGAATTCGAGGAAGTTCTAAAACTGGAGCCCCTGTTCCCGGCGGCCTACTTTGAAATCGGCGAAAGCCACAAGGCCTTAAAACGGTTCGAACAAGCTGCAGAGGCTTACTTGGAGGCGATCCGGACGGACCCCAATTATCCCGAAGCGCAGTATGGTTTGGGCGACACATACCGCATTATGGGTCGGTACACTGCGGCTCTGGATCATTTAAAAGAAGCCACCCGCCTCAGCTCGAACCTCAGCGAGCCGTATTTTGCCCTGGGCAAAACCTATGCCTCGCAAGGCAAACACAAACGCGCCATTCAGGAATACAATAAAGCGCTCAACTTGAACCCTCTCCAACCCGAGTGGCTGTATGCCTTGGGTCGAAGTTATGAAATCAGGAAACAATATAGGAACGCGCTGGAGGAATACCGCCAGGCGCTGGATCTGGACGCCAATTTTTACCGAGCCTATTCCGGTATTGGACGAATCTATTTCAAACAGGGAAAGCCCCGCCGGGCTCTTCCACTTCTGAAAGACGCCTTACTGGTTTATCCAAAAGATGATGCTGCGCTGGACTATATCGGGCGTATCTATTCAGCCTTGGGTCAACATAAGAAAGCTCTTCACCATTTGGAGCAATTGATCCGGATTCGTCCAAAAAGTGCTGAGGCTTATTATCAGTTGGGCGAAGCCTACCGATCCCAAAACAACTATTCCAAAGCCAGTCAATATTTCCAGGAAGCCATTCGGTTGAATGACCGCCATAAAAACGCTCACTTCAAACTGGCGCAATCGTCTGAGAAACTGAATAATTTTGAGCAAGCGGCCCGGGAATACAGTCGAGTCGTTCACATTGATCCCAAACACGCTCGAGCCTACTATCGATTGGGCAAAATCCATTTAACTCTGAAGCAATACGATCAGGCCGTAAAAGCCTATGAAGCGGTACTTCGGATTCAACCTTTAAACAAGGATGCCCGGGAGCAGCTGGCCATTGCTTATGTTCATTTAGGAAATTACAAAAATGCGATTCAGGATTTTCAAAAAATATTGAAGGACAAACCCAAATCGGCAAAGCTCTGGTTTCAGTTGGGGAAAGCCCATTTTTTTGAAAACAATTACCGTGAAGCGATTCCCGCACTCAATGAGTCTTTGCGCCTGAGTCCCAAAGTCGCGCAAGCTTACTTTTATCTGGGTGAGGCTTATCAAAAATCGGGAAATTACAAGAAAGCAGCCCCATCCTATCTCAAAGCATTGTCTCTGAACCCGGAACTCACCGAAGCCGAACTCGGTCTGGGGATCACTTACACACAATTGCATCAACCCAAGCACGCTTTGTTTTACCTCAAGAAAGTGGTCCAGCGGGAAAACAGCAATATCAATCTGTATACATTGATGGCAGAAAACTATCTGAGACTGGGCCAGCATCAGGAAGCGATTGCCCCATACAAGAAAGCGTTGGAAGTGGAGCCGGACAATCAAAAAATCTGGATCCATCTGGGAACCATTTACCTAAAGCTAAAACGATATGATGATGCCATCGCAACCTACCACAAGGTTTTGCAACTCTCTCCCAACAACGCTCAAATTTATTACGAGCTGGGAAAAGTCAACACCACCGTGGGACGTCACCAAACGGCGCTCAACGCCTATGTCAAAGCGATCAATCTTCATCCCAGTTTCCTGAAAGCCCGATATCGCCTGGGCATGCTGTTGGAATTGATGGGAAGACACAAAGAAGCGATTAAAATATTCCAGTCCGCTTTGAAAATTCCTCACAAAGGAGATCGTATCCTTCTCAGCCTGGCCTGGGCTCTGGCAGAGGAAAAACGGTATTACGAAGCAATGGACATCCTCAACAAAGCCCTTGCCCGGAATCCCAAAAACCCGGAATCCCACTACGCTTTAGGATGGGCCTATCAGGGACTGGGGCGTTTGCCGCTGGCTGTCCAATCCTATCAAGAAGCCCTGCGCCTCAATCCCGGCCACATGGGCGCCCGGTTCAAATTGAACCGCCTCCAGGCCAAAATGAAAGGCAAAGACCCTGTACCCGTCTCCGTCACACCATCCCCTTCCGTACCCGTCCCTATATTGGAAGAGTGATTCCTCACCCATTCAACAAGGTAACCTACTGATTTTTTTCAACCTCGCATTGTTTCGAACCGGGTCCATTAAAGCCTTCCACAACCCTCCCCAGACCCCAATTTCTCTAAAATCCAACCCTGAAAAAGACCTTCAAAAATTGACGGTTAACCGGATTTTTCTGCAAAAAACGAGTGATTTCAGCGCCCTGTTTTCAGCCATATATTTAGTTGACAGTCGCCGGACCCCCCCTATATACTTCGGATTTCGTTTTGGGTTTGATATAGTTGGATCGCGAATATCCTTGTAAAATTGGGAGTCTTAGCAAGCTTCCGATACCCGGCAACCCCTATTTTGGAATCTATTTATGGACACTCCAGATAACGGAAATACACCTGAAGAAACGGCGACCGAAACCGCTCCGGAAGAAAAAAAGATCTGTATGGACACGGTTTGCAAGATTCTGGACAGTTTCCCCAGCCGATCCCGGCGATACTTGATTCCCATGATGTCGAAACTCCAGGATGAGTTTCGCTATCTTCCTGAAGACGTCATCAACCTCCTCATGTCCGAATTAAAAATCACTCGCGCTGAAATTTATGGCGTGATCTCTTTCTATCATCAATTCCGCGTCACCGAGCCCGGAAAATATATATACAAACTGTGTTACGGCACCGCGTGCTTCGTTAAGGGAGCGCCCATCATCGCCGAGAAAATGAAGGAAAAATACAATATCGGCCAGGGAGAAACTGATGAAACCAAGTTGTTCACTTTGGAATTTGCTTCCTGTCTGGGAAACTGCGGCGCTGCTCCCATGGCCATCATCGGAGAAGATACGTACGGCACCATCGATCCAGAAAAAACCATCGAAATCTGCAACAACTACACCCTTTAATTGTGAATAGAAACTAGGAGCCCATAGCTGTTATGAGCACCGTTGTCAAAAAAACGATCAATTTTACTCTGAATGGAGAACCCATCTCCGCTCCCGAGGGAACGGTGATTCTGGACGCCGCCAAGCGTGAAGACGTCTTTATAACCAATTTGTGTTCCAGCCCGAAACTTAAACCTTTCGCCGCCTGCCGCACCTGCATGGTGGAAACCGTAGTCGACGGTAAAAAGGAGCTGGTATATTCCTGTACCCATCCGATCTCAGAAGGAATGGCCGTAAGGACCGATACCGAAGAAACCGACCGCTACAACAAAGCCTGTTTGGAAATGCTGTTGGTCGAACACCCGCTGGATTGTCCGATCTGCGACAAATCGGGGGTTTGCCCTCTGCAAGACAATACGGATGCCTTGAACCTGTACAACGGGCGTTTTGAAATCCAGCGGCGGAACGAACCGAGCATCAAAACCAATCCCATCATCGAGTTTTATCTCAATCGATGCATCATGTGTGGAATGTGCGTGCGTATCTGCGATGAAACCCAGGGCGTGCAGGCACTCGATTATCACAAACGCGGTTATAAAATCACCATCGGCACCGCTAACGAGGAGCCGCTGGACTGCGAATTCTGTGGACAATGCATCACCATCTGCCCCACCGGCGCCTTGATGGACTTGACCTCCGAAGCGAGAGGCCTGGCTTCCATGTTCACCAATACAGAGACCACCTGTAATTTCTGCTCATGGGGCTGTACGGTCAAGCTGGAAACCAAAAAGGGAAAACTGATCCGTATCGAAGGGGACGAAACCTTTGATGTCGGAATCAACGAGGGCAATCTGTGCGCCAAGGGACGATTTGGCCACGGCATGGTGCAGAACGAAAACCGTATTCAGACTCCGTTGATGAACGTCGGTGGAGAATTCAAGGAAATCGGCTGGGACGAAGCGATACAGACCATCGCGGAGCGAATTACGGCAACCGTGAATCGAAGCGGACCTGAAAGCGTGGCAGCTATCGGCGGAGAAATCCTGACCAACGAAGAAAATTACCTGCTTCAAAAACTGTTTCGGGAAGTGATTGGTTCCAATCAGGTCACCAATCTGAATCATGTGCGCGCCCCTTACGTCAATGCTTTCCAGCAAAAATGCTTTGAAGGCGGAATCGTCTCCAAACCCATCACCGAGTTGGCAGAAGCCGATGTCGTTCTGATGTTCAACACGGATATTCCCTCCGAGTATCCTGTGGCGGGCAATTCCATTCGAAAAGGCGCTATTTTCGCGGGTACGGATATTTTGATCGCCAACCCCAGAAACGTGGAATTCCGGCATGAGTCCCGGACGGAAGTGCGGATGACATACAAACCGGAATCCGACGCCGCCGTGGTTAATCGGATCAGCCGGATCCTTATCGACAACAATCTCATCGATTCCGCAAAAACCAGGCAAACGATTCCCAACTACGATGCCTTGGTGCAGTCTTTGTCCAAATATACGAGCTCTTATACCGAAGAAGTCACTGGAGTAAGCGATGCCACACTGGTTCAAGCCGCCGAGCGATTGGGGCAAAACGCCGACCGGTTTATTTTGATTGGCAACGATATTTTGGATACCGGTCAGGGAGAAGCCATTCTCAATGCCTTGCTCAACCTCAGCTTACTTCTCCAATATGGCGGTGAAGGCAGCATCAACATCTACCCGCCACGGGAACACTGCAACTCGCAGGGGGTCAACGATATGGGAATGGTTCCGGAGACTCTTCCCGGATACCAGCCGCAAAACCTGAATCAACCGAATATGGTGGCGGACCTTTGGAAGAATTGTTCCCAGGGCACGATCAAAATGCTATGGATCGCCGGCGAAGACCCGTGTCATTCCAGCAGCCAGGCCTCCAAAGTAAAGGATGGGCTCCAAACGGTACCTTTTCTTGTAGTTCAGGATATATACATGACGGAAACGGCACGTATGGCTGACATTGTTTTACCCACCTGCTCCTATGCTGAAAAGGAAGGTACTTTCACAAACATGTCGCGTCACGTACAACGGGTGGCACCTGCAGTTCTTCCTGAAGGACAAGCGCGTCCGGATTTCGAAGTGTTCAGCGATCTGGCTCAGGCTTTAAACAAACCGTTCACGCATTCTTCCGTAAGGGAAGTTCAAAAGGAAATCGAAACCGTGGCTCCCAGTTATAAGGGAACCTTTCCCGGGAAAAAATCGGCGCAATGGATTCCAACGGAATCGGGAAGCCAACCTGAGTTTGCCATAGGTGATGAAGGGACTGCTGAAACTCCCTCACAGGACTATCCGATGAAACTGATCACCAACAATCACATGTTTCATATTGGGAGTTATTCGCATTATGCAAAAGCTCTCGTCGATATCGGACCCGATTGTGTAGCGGAAATCAGCTATGAGGATTCCCAGGCAATGAATATCAACTCCGGTGACCGGATCCGGATTCAATCCGAAACAGACTTTCTGGATGTCCCGGTGACGGTTACCGACCGCACGACTCCCGGCATCGTGTATGTGCCTAAAAACTGGGTGGATGTTCCGGTCAACAAACTGAGAAACGGACACCAGGGCCTTATTCCCGTCCGTATTAACAAACAGGATTGACGGCCAGTCTGTCGTTTACTAAAGATAGAACACGAGCATAATCATGTCTGATCTGAAAGAAAATCTGCATACCGAGCATATGGTCCTGAATATGGGACCCTCGCACCCGGCGACGCATGGAACCGTTAAATTCCTGTTGACCCTGGACGGCGAAACAGTGGTGGACTGTGTCATCGACGTGGGTTATTTGCACCGCGGTTTTGAGAAAATGTGCGAAAGCGTCACCTACACCAATGTGTTTCCCTACACCGACCGGCTCAATTACTGTTCAGCCATCATGAACAATATCGGGTATGCGCTGGCCGTAGAAAAACTTCTCGGAATCGAATGCACCGACCGGTGCCAGTACATTCGCGTGGTGATGAATGAATTGTCCCGCATCGCCGACCATTACACCAACATCGCTGCAGCGGCTCTGGAACTGGGAGCTCTAACCGCGTTTATCTATTTTGTAGAAACCCGCGAAATTATCTGGGATTTTCTGGAAATGGTTTGCGGCGCACGCCTCACGTCCAATTATGTCCGGATCGGCGGACTGATGTGCGACCTGCCCCCCGACTTTGATGAAAAATTGCAGGCAGCCTATCCGAAACTGGACAGCCTGTACGATGATGTCGACAAACTGCTAACCAAAAACCGGATCTTTCTGGACCGCATGCGGGACACGGGAACGATTTCCACTGAAAGCGCTTTGTCCTTCGGGTTCACCGGCCCCTGCCTCCGGGCGTGCGGAGTGAATTACGATGTCCGGAAAGCCCAGCCTTACATGCTTTATGACCGCTTCGATTTCGACATCCCGCTGGGGACCGTGGGCGACAATTTCGATCGCTATCTGGTGCGCATGGAAGAAATCAAGCAAAGCTTCAAAATCATCAAGCAGGCCATGAAGGAAATGCCGGACGGCCCCATTAACGTTGACAACCCCTACATGCGTCAACCCTCCAAGCAGGATGTTTATTCGAAAATGGAGGAAATGATCGCCCATTTCAAGATGACTATCGAGGGGTTGAAACCGCCGGTCGGCGAAGTGTATATGGCCACCGAGGCGGCCAACGGAGAACTGGGCTTTTATATCGTCAGCGACGGCAGCGGCCGACCATACAAATGCCGGGTGCGTCCTCCCTGCTTCACCATGACCGCAGGCGTGGAGGAAATCGTCCAGGGCGCCATGCTGGCAGACATCATTCCGACTTTCGACATGATCAATATGATCGGCGGAGAGTGCGACCGCTAGCATTCGTCAATACGTTGCTTTCAGGATTCTTCAGTCTCAATTGATGCCCGGGAAAACTCCCTTCCTTTCCCAAAGTATTTCTATCCCTTATACTGATATTCCATGGCTCGATTTCTAAAACCCCTATTTCTGCTTTTCGGCCTGCTGCTGTTTATTTGGGCCTTGCGCAAAGTTGATCTCTCACAGGTCAATGCTTTGATCATGGAGATGGGTCCAGGACTGCTGGTCATCATCCTGGCCTATGGGTTTGTGGCTTGGTTCGATGCCCTTTCATGGAAATACGCCTTCAAACCTGAAGAAGCCGAAAGGATTCACCCCTTTGTCATTTGGCGTATCAGGACCATAGGAGAAACTTTCAACGCCATCACCCCTTTGGGAAACATGGGCGGTGAACCGGCAAAAGCTTTTTTACTCAATGAAAAATATGGACTGACTTATAAACAGGGAGCCGCGTCACAGGTGGTGGCACGGACCACCTTAACCGTATCGCTGATTCTGTTCATGATCCCGGGAATCGTGTTCCTGTTCATGGACAATGACATTTCCCAAGCCTTTAAGATTTCCAGCCTGACTGGATTGATCACCTTTTCCGTCCTGATATTTCTGTTTTTTCTGTTTCAGGTAACCGGCACTCTCAGCCGGATGGTTCATGGTTTCAACCGACTGTTTCCCGCTAAGAATCCGCGGCCTTCTCTGGAACACCTCGTCGCACTATGCGGTATGATGTCCGGCTACTACCGCAAGCACCGCGGATTATTTCTAAAGTCAATCGCTTTCGCCTTCCTTGGATGGGTGGCGGGTGTGGTGGAACTTTACCTTACTCTCTATTTTCTCGGGATACCGGTAGGCTTCAAGGAACTGTGGATCATTGAGTCCCTGTTGCAGTTTGTTCGTGCCGGGAGCTTTTTTATACCGCTCAGCCTGGGCGCGCAGGAAGGGGGATTGATCGTTATTTTCACTTCGATGGGCATGGCCGGTCCATTGGGCCTGGCAGTGTCTTTCGTGCGACGTATTCGCGAACTGGTCTGGATCGCTTTAGGGTTGCTGTTGGGGTGGAAATCGAATTTCAAGCCTTCCGGAGTGCCGCTGGAGTCCGAGGACACCTGAGAAACATCTGAGAGAGGAAAATACGAAGTTTTTAATCAGATAACGTCACGGCGCACCCCGCGATCCCGCTTGCTCCCCCAGGGATTGCGCTTTACCGATTCGGTGAACACGTCACCCTGCTGAACCAATCCGTCGTGCGGTGTTCTGATGGTACCAATACGCTTATCCTTTAATTCCTTGATGGCGTCTTCGATCATTTTTTCTTCCTCGCTCTTTGGCTTATCTCCTTTGGCTTTGGGTTTGCCTTGAGCGGTTTTGGCCTGTGCCGCCGGTTGCTGTGCGGCTGGCTTGGAAGAGCTGGGGGTAGTCGTTGATTGAGCCGTTGCCTGACTGGAAGACGCGGCCTTGGGGTGGGATCCTCCCAGTTGAGCGGCAACCTCTTCTTCAGAACTGGTGGCAGACTCTTCAGGACCAGGAAGCTCGTTGGAATCGGTTTCCTCCGCTTTTGCCACTTGCTCCGACGATTCCTCTTCGGCTTCTTTCATGGAGGTTTTAAAGTTTTTGATGCTGCGGCCAAAGGCGTTCCCGATTTCCGGGAGTTTGCCGGCGCCGAAAATGATCATGATAATGACTAATATGACCATTAACTCAGGAAAACCGATGCCCATCATAGTTCTATCTCCATGCGGTGTTAATACGGTGGAAAATTCGAAGACATTATAGCACAGCCGGAAGAAGGCCGCCCACCATCTCTACAATTAAATAAATTCAATGTTTTCAATTAGTTAGATAATAATACCTGATGTCAATAATAACAACGGGAAGCGGGCTATCCCCAACTTCCCGTTGCTCGCGAAGTTAAAAACCAGATTAGTGTCCGAGGTGACCGTTCAGGATTGGCGAATTGAGGATCGCCTTGTTGCCACCCGCGCGCTTTTTCGCCGCTTTGAAATGCATGGTGGCCTCGCCGTGTCGTCCCAGTTTATCCAGAGAAATCGCTTCGTTGAAATGCGTTTCAGCGATAGACGAGTCCGCTTTGGAGGCTGCCTGAAAATGCTTTAAGGCAACATCATAGTGTCCCTGACCCCAATGATCGATTCCTTCTTTGTTATGTTTCACCGCACTGGGGTTGGAGCCCTCTGGCAGCGACATGGGGCCTTCTCCTGCAAAGGAAGTCACCGGAAGACCGAGCAAACATAAAGCTGTCAAAACAAGCATGACCTTTTTCATAGGGTATTTCTCCCAAAGAAGTTTAGAGGAGTAATTTTGACGATTAAGTCTATCATTTTCCGAGATCAAAAAACAATTTTCTTAAACTCGGCAATACCCCCAAAGCCCCTAAAATAACGCTCTTTTAACCATCACCTTTGGATATCCTCTTTTTATATTGCGATTTTCCAATAGAAAATCACCGCCTCAAATTTTCGATTATTTCGCAAAAGATACTGAAAATATTATGGTGCTAAGGGCTTGAACGGACGCAGGAAATTCAATAAACTGATTGCTGCAGTTTCAAGCCCTGTCAACACCGGAAATCCTCAATCCATGCCCATCGAAGAGCTGGTCAAACAAAATCTGGTTAACGGTAATACCCTGGAGCTCGAAAATTCCAACGTAGGTGATGACGGGGTCAAAGCTTTAGCTGAAATGGAAGTTCTGGCCCAGGTGACTCGTCTAGAGTTGGGGGACAATGGAATTAGCGATGTCGGAGTCGCTGCCCTGATGGCAAGCCCCCACCTCGGTAATTTGAAAATTCTAAACCTGAAATCGAATGAAATTACCGGCGAGGGAGCCCAGATCATTGCCAATGCCTCCAATCTGGGCCAGCTGGAACAGCTGATTCTAAAATTCAATAAAATTGGAGGAGAAGGTGCCCGGCATCTGGCAGCATCGGAACACTTTCCCCAACTGAACACACTGGATCTGTTTCGCAACAACCTGGGAGAAGAAGGCGTTGCCGCCATCAAGAAATCAAAATTTTTCAAAAACCTCAGTCGAGTCCGATTGGATTGAAAGCTCGTGACCTCTCGAATCCATAAAGCAGAATACCAATGGACCTGACCCAGGAATTTCCCAGAGGTCCCAGAGAGAAAATGGCAGGTTTGGTTCATATCCCGAGAATGATCGACAAGGCGCGCGCCGCCCGACAAAACACTTTGGGAGATTATATCTATCCCTGCCCCATGGACAAAATTATGCTGGAATTTCTGAAAGTGGATTCGGACACATTCCAGAAAAAGGCCTGCGACGCTTCAGAGGAGGATCTATCAACTTGGATCACCTTGCAATGCCAGAACCAATCTTCCGAAGACAAACAGGCGGCAAATCTCAAAATTTTGAAAAGCCAACCCGACAACCCTGAAAAATGGGAGACCTTTCATGAGATCCGCGATGGACTGGATTCCTCCAGAACAGATATAACCACTTGGGTGGATTTGATCGACCTGGAGGAAGGCCGGCTTTAGAATCAGGCACAGTGTTTATTAACTTCATCGCGAAATTATAATTTAGCCATGAAAAATATTCTAAAAAATCAAAAAGTGACTCCAGGTTTCAACCGGAGTCATAAACCCAGAACCTGGAAAAGTATTTTACTGAAAGTCACTTTATGGGGCTTTCTGAGCTGCCTCGTAATCGGTTTTACAGGGGCTGGCATCCTGTACTTCAAATACTCCAGCGACCTCCCAGATGTCCGGGCTCTCAAGGAATATCAGCCCAATATCATCACCAAGGTCTATTCGGACACGGACGAATTGATCGCGGAGTTCTTTATTGAAAAGCGGATCATGGTGGGGTTCGACCAGATTCCCCTACGCTTGAAACAAGCGACCTTGGCAGTGGAGGATTCCAGTTTTTACTACCATTTGGGAATCGACCCCAAGGCCATTATTCGGGCCTCGATCGCTAACTATCGAGCGGGCCACGTGGTGGAAGGCGCCAGCACGATCACCCAGCAGCTGACCAAAACCCTGTATTTGTCGCCCCAGAAAAAGTTCGAACGAAAGATTCGGGAGGCTATCCTGGCGGTTCGAATGGAGTTGATTTTCAGTAAGGATGAAATCCTGGAGATGTATTTGAATCAGATTTATTACGGGCACGGCAGTTATGGAGTCGCGGCGGCAGCGCGCACCTATTTCGGAAAAGAGTTAAAGGATCTAACGATCAGTGAATGCGCCATGATCGCTTCCTTACCCAAGGCTCCGACGCATTATTCCCCCTACAACAATCTCAACAAGGCATTGAAGCGGCGGGACCATGCGATCCGCCGTATGGAATATCATGGTTTTATTACCGAAGAGGAAATGCATGCAGCCCTGTCAGAACCTCTTGAATTGGGAGAAGTCAAAGGCATGCTCAATAAGGCCCCTTACTTTATTGAGCATATCCGCCAGTTCATTCAAGAGAATTACGGGAGCAAACAACTTTACCAGGATGGAATGAAAATCTACACCACCCTGAACCTGGAGAAGCAGAAAGCTGCAGAACAAGCCTTGATTGACGGCTTGCGACTGGCGGACAAACGTTATGGATACCGCGGTCCCCTGGACAGGGTTAATCCCGATCAAGACATCCAGGTTCTCAACAACCTGCTGATGGAACTCAACCAACGGTCCGCTGGAACCAGAGAAAACGAGTCCGAAGCCAGCGATGCAGAAAATCTCACACCCGGCGAAGCGACCAACAATCCGCTTGCTGAAACGGAAACCGAGACCTCATTCCCCATTATTCCTTTTAAGGAAGGTGAGCTGGTCAAAGGCATCGTTACTCAGATCAAAGACGAAGAAGTTACCGTTTATCTTGGAGGCGACCAGGGAATCATACGCCTGGAAAATATGGACTGGGCTCGCGAACCCAATTCGAAACTGGATGGCAAATACCATCAAATCACCGACCCCAAGGAAGCTTTGTCGAAGGGTGATCTCATCGAGGTTAAAATTCTGGCAGCGTTGGAAAAAGGCGGTTGGGACCTGGGTCTGGAACAGGAGCCCGAAGCGCAAGCAGGTTTAATCAGTATGGAACCTTCCACCGGTTACATCAAGGCGATGGTCGGCGGTTATGATTTCAGCAAAAGTCAATTCAACCGGGCCACGCAAGCGATACGTCAACCCGGCTCGGCCTTCAAGCCTATTATTTTCGCTACAGCGATTCAAGACGGCTACACACCGGCAAGCATCGTTATCGATTCACCCATTATCTTCAAGGAAAAAGAGGATACTTTCGGTAAATGGAAACCGGTCAACTTTGAAAAGAAATTCTACGGCCCCACTTCTCTGCGGACAGCGCTGACCCATTCCCGCAATGTAGTAACCATCAAGCTTCTCCAAAATACGGGTGTCCCCAAAGCCATTCAGATGGCGCGCCGTTTGGGGATCACGACTCCACTGTCGAACAACCTGTCCATTGCTCTGGGCTCATCCGGTGTGACCTTGTACGAACTGGTATCCGCCTATTCCATCTTCGCGAACCAGGGAGTCCGTCTACCTCCGGGGCCTATCCGTTACATCAAGGACCGGAGCGATGAGATTCTTTATACCTACGAGCCTGTAGGAGAACCCGTCATTTCCACGGGAATGGCCTTTATGATCACGAGCCTGATGGAGAGCGTGGTTCAACACGGAACAGCTCACATTATTCAAGAAACCTTACACCGTCCCATTGCAGGGAAAACCGGAACCACCAACGATTATAACGATGCATGGTTTATTGGGTTCTCTCCAGAGCTGGTCACCGGCGTTTGGGTCGGAAAAGATGAAGATGAATCATTGGGAGTGAATGAGACTGGGACTCGGACAGCGATACCTATCTGGCTCAAGTACATGGGGGAAGCGTTAAAGAATGTACCCGTTAAAAGCTTTCCCATTCCTAACGATGTGACCTACATCAAAGTAAATCAGAAAACCGGAGAGGAAACCACCTTTGATGATCCGGATGGACGATTTGAAGTATTTTTAAACGAGAATCTTCCTGACAAGAATACTTCAGGAATCAATCCGCTGGAAGAAAACACCTTTTAGGGGATTTCATCTTCATCTTCCAGGGGTTGAACGACCGCATTTTCGGGAAGTTCTTCGGCGATATCACCCTCTCTCACGGTCAACTTGACGAGGGATTTGTGAGAGTCGCCGGAGGGTAAAATCGTAGTATCCCCAGACACACCGGGATAATCTTTAAGAGCACGTAATTTTTCCAACACATCCAGACGGTTGTAAGCCCTTTCCTCCAGGACGAACTTCAAAAACACATTTGCAATATCGTACGATTGAGCCGAATGAATGGTAGGGTTCTGCCCAAACGTGGAGAGGAACATATCCACAAATTTAACTGTTCTCTCGTTTCGTGAATCTGCATAAAACCCGTCTACAAATAGAACATTCTTTAAATAATTCCGGGCGCTATCCACTAATTCGCGGGAGTGCCAGCCATTGCCTCCCATCAACAAGACTTCTTCAATATTGTAAAAAGCAAGCTGAGGTACGATCAACCTTACTTTATCGTAAGATCCGGGAATAAAGATCGCATCGTAATTCAATTCCAAGGCAACCTTCAGGGCTTCCACCTGGTCGTCTGCATAAAGCCCGCCTTCGACCAGTGGCCTGGACTTGATACCCTTATCGTTCAAGGGCCGGGGCTGTGTGCCTCGCTTGATATGTCTCTGAATCCGGGCTTTCAACCGGTCATCGGCCATTCCACCGATCTTTAAAATTTGCTTTCTAAAGTCCGTCTGCGTCCGCTCGTAGGGTATAGATTCGACAATATGCCCGCCGAAGGAGCGAACTTCATCCTCAAACACCTTCCGCATGATTTCCCCATAGGTCTCGGTGGGGTAGACCACCACAAAGCGGTACAACTGCAGTTCGTTGACCGCATGCCGAGCCAGATAACTGGCCTGCAATTCCTTGGTAAGCGCGTTCCTAAAGATGTAAGGACTTTTTTCCGCCAGCCCGTGAGTCGAAGCGGTGGGAGTAAAAATAGGCAATTGATACTTTTCAATAATGGGAATAATACTTTCCACATCCTTCGTCAATACCGGCCCGATAATACCGATGACATTAGGGTCTTGAGCCAGTTCTTCCACCACCTGGACAATCTCCCGACCCAACCCGGAGTCTTTCACCACAATTTCCAGCCGACTTTTATCCCGCGCCGACAGCTGATTAATCGCCAATTGAACTCCCTGCAGAACCCGCTGTCCTACAATCGCCCGCTTCCCCGATAAAGGGAGTACCACGCCGATTCGTATGACCCTATTCGGATCGGTTTTCAATCGGATCAGTAATTTTTCGTAGTATTCTTTCAACTCATGGCTGGGAAAACGGAAATTGAAATTCTCCAGAGCAATTTGATAATTCCCCAAATCGCGCTCGACCCTGTAAATTGAAATCAACCTTTGCAAAATCAAATCGGCAGGAAATTCAGAACCCAGAGACTTGGAAAGGGATACCAATTGTTTCTTGTCTAGTTTTTCATTGACAATCCCTTTAATGTAATCGGTGGCTTCCTGTTTGATTTCCGGATAAGGGCTTCTTTCTTTAATTTGTTTGAATTTTTTAAAAGCCTTTTCCAGCTCCAAACGTTTGTCGTCAATGTATCCCAGGTAAACAAAGGCTTGCCATTTTTGAACCGGATCAGGATTGAGTTGGACCGTTTCCCGTAGCACTTTTTCAGCTTCGGGATAGCGTTCCAATTCAAAATAGCATCGGCCCATATCCAGTTTGACACTGTAAGCCAGCGTGGAATGAGGAAAAGTTTCCAGAAAATACTGATAGTGCCTGAGAGCCGAAAGGTAGGACTTATTCTTGTAATCAATTTGCCCCAACCGCATGGCGGCTTTGGGAGCTCTGGAATCCGTTGAAAAGGCCCTTAGAAAATCCTCATAGGAACCGCGGGAGTCCAATAACTTGTCTTCATGATATAAAGTCTCTGCTTTGGCAAACAAAGTGTCTGCGCCCTGAATGGATTCAAAATCCTGGGCAGAAACAGTTGCCACTGCAACAAACAACCAGCAGAGTATTGCGAAGTAAAGACGTATCATTTGAAGGGGATCCGGCATAGGATGTGGCCGTGGGAACAGGCTCACTCATTTCCTTCGGATTTGGCGTTGATATTGTGCTTTTTAACCCGATAGCGCATCGAACGAAAGCTCAGGTTCAGAAGTTTGGCGGCTTTGTTAATCATTCCATCTGTTTTGTTCAAAGCTCCCAGAAGCATGCTCTTTTCGATGTTGTCCAGGGTTTTCTCCAAATCTATGGGATCGTCTCCTGCAATGGAGGGTATCAGGTTGTCCGCAGGAGTAGGCGCCTGAAATATCTCTTCCGGAAGACTGGATACGCCAATCAAGTCGTTTGCTTCCAAAACCACTGCCCGTTCAATCGTATTTTCCAATTCACGAATATTGCCCGGCCACTCGTAATTCTCCAGGCACTTCAGTGCATCTGGCTGGATCCCCTGAATCTTATGGTCCTTGTCATGCTGTTCGTTGTACTTGTTGATAAAGTGCTGGACCAGCAGTGGGATGTCCTCTTTCCGCCTGCGAAGAGGAGGCAATTCAATCGCAATAACTTTCAAGCGGTAATACAGGTCTTCGCGGAACACCTTCTGCTTGACCCCTTCGGCCAAATCCCGGTTGGTGGCCGCAATAATACGCAGATCGACTTTGATGGGCTGGGTGCCTCCGACCCGCGTTATTTCCCGCTCCTGCAGGACCCGCAACAGTTTGACCTGAATCGTAAGTGGAGCATCATAAACTTCATCCAGAAAAAACGTTCCTTTATTCGCTACTTCCATCAATCCGACTTTGGTGGAATCCGCGCTGGTAAAAGCGCCCTTTTCATGTCCGAAGAGTTCGCTTTCCAACAAGTTTTCCGGCATGGCACCGCAGTTAATGGAAATAAACGGATAGTTTTTTCGGGAACTGTTATAGTGGAGCGCTTTGGCGACCAACTCTTTTCCGGTACCGCTTTCACCCCCGACTAGAACCGTTGCATTGCTGTTGCTGACTTTTTCGATATAATCGAACACCTTCCTCATGCCCTCGTTTTTGCCGATGATGTTGCCAAACTGATACTTGTCTTTAAGAGCGTATTTAAGGTAGGTATTTTCTTCGGTCAATTGCTTCTTTTCAGAAGCATTACGAATGACAAGCTTGAAATCCTCCATATTGAAAGGCTTGGTAATATAATCGTAAGCGCCTTTCTTCATGGTTTCGACAGCAGTTTCGGGAGAGGCGTAACCGGTCATCATAATAACCGGTGTTTCCGGACGGACACGGTTAACGGCATCCAGAACATCAATGCCGTTGGAACGGGGCATGTTAATATCGGTAATCACCACATCGTAACTGTCTTTTTCGACCATTTCGACCGCAACTTCGCCGTTGCGGGCGGTTTCCACCTCATACCCTTCTTTTTCCAGGGCAATGGAAAGCATTTCCCGCATGCTTTTTTCATTGTCGACGACTAAAATACGACTCATGTGATGGTTTAGAACAGTTTGTCACCAAGGATTTCCGAAAAACGCTTTAATCGGAGAGCGTGGAGCCTGATAAATCCCTCGGCATCATTTTGACGGTAAACCTCGTCCTTTTCAAAAGACGCGGTTTCCGGGCAATAAAGAGAGCGGTCCGCTTTGCGTCCCGTAACAATGCAGTTGCCTTTATACAATTTGAGGCGGACAGTCCCGGTTACCGTATTCTGCACTTCATCGATCATCTTCTGAAGCAGAAGCCGTTCCGGAGAATACCACATCCCATTATATACCAACCGCGCATAGGCCGGTATGAGTGAATCCCGAAGATGCATCACTTCCCGATCGACTGTGATGGTCTCCAGATCCCGATGGGCGGCGTGCAGAATAGTGCCGCCGGGAGTTTCATAAACACCCCGCGATTTCATTCCAACAAAGCGGTTTTCAACGATATCGATCCGTCCAATCCCGTTTTGCCCACCGATTTCATTCATTCGGGCCAGCAAATGAGCCGGGCTCATCCGCTCTCCATCAATAGCTACAGGATCGCCGTTTTCATATTGAATTTCAAGTACTGTTGGCTGATCCGGGGCTTTCTCCGGAGACACGGATAAAAGAAACATTTCCTCGTGTGGCTCGTACCAGGGATCTTCCAGAACTCCGCCTTCGTAGCTGATATGGAACAGGTTCCTGTCCATGCTGTATGGCTTGTCCTTGGTCACAGGAACGGGGATGCCGTGACTGGTGGCATAATCGAACAGGCTGGTGCGCGAGTCGAGATTCCATTCCCGCCAAGGCGCGATGATGGTGATATCCGGGTTGAGGGTCATGTAGGTCAATTCGAACCGTACCTGATCGTTGCCCTTGCCTGTGGCTCCGTGCGATACTCCTTCGGCATTTTCGAGACCGGCCACCCGAATCTGCTCTTTGGCGATCAAGGGACGGGCGATAGAGGTACCTAACAAATAGTTATTCTCGTAAAAAGCATTGGCCCGCAACATGGGGAATACGAAATCCTGGACGAATTCCTCCTTCAAGTCCTCGATATAGACTTTACTCGCTCCAGTAGCGAGAGCCTTTTCCCGGACCGGGTCCAATTCCTCCCCTTGCCCGAGATCAGCGCAGAATGCGATGACCTCAGCTTCGTACTCTTCTTTCAGCCATTTGATAATGACTGAAGTGTCCAACCCACCCGAATAGGCCAGAACAATTTTATTCAATTTCTTCTTCATGTTTCCATTCCTAGACACACTGTTGAACAAATAAAAACTGCCACCATATCACTGAATCTTATTTTCTCCCAGCGCAAAATGGGCTGCTCCCAGCAGCGGAGCCCTTTTGTTCGTAATAACTTTCACCGGGACCTGCTCCATGAAATCCCTGAATTTCCCCTTATCGCGAAACGCTTCCAAGAATAAGTCCGATTTCAAAAGAGGCAATATTTCGGGGGCGATCCCTCCGCCGATGTATACCCCGCCCCGTGCCATAACCTGAAGCGCCAGGTTACCTGCCACTGCGCCATAAATGGATGCAAATAACTCGAGAGCGTTCTCACAGGATACAAATTTTTTGGACAAACCGTTACGGGAAATCACCGACGCCGGATCTTCCTGCTCAAATTCTTCCGCCAACCATTTGGGTTCGGTGGCGTGATCGCGCTCCTTCATAAACTCAAATATTCGGATCAAACCGGGTCCGGATAAAACATCTTCAATACAAACCCGAGAAGACAATTGGCTGAGATATTCTCTAAGGCTGATTTCCAGTGCGTTGCGGGCAGGAAAATCGCATTGCCCCCCTTCGGTTTCCACTACCCGGTAGCCCTCTTTCCGTTCCGAAATGAGAAATGCCTGCCCCAATCCGGTCCCCGCAGCCAGAACGGCAATATTCCCTTTGGAATCTCGCTGACCTTCCTGAATCATTTCCAATTCTTCTGGGGTCAGATGAGGAACCGCACAGGCAAGCGCTGCCAGATCATTGATCAGTGAAACGGAATCGATTCCCAAGAGAGATTTCAATTCATCAACGTCGATTTTCCACGGTAGATGAGTAACACGGCACCGGCCTTCGTGCACGGGTCCCGCCGCTCCAAAGCAGGCGTGGGTGAGTTTCGGTTGTGTTTCTTTAAGAAACCGTTCAAGCAGGTGGGTCAGACTGGAATAATCTCGACTGGTGTAATTGTTTTCCGCTGATAAGCTGGGGATTCCCTTTTTGATTTCGAAAAGAGCCAGATTGACTTTGGTCCCTCCAACATCCCCCGTAAGGATCATGCGAAGATCCTATTTAAGAAAGGATTCAATCCTTGCATCCAGCGCGCTCTGGTCCTTGGCGAACGATTGCAGTGCGGATTGGGTCATCAAATCGTCCAGCGCAATGGAACCTGGCCAGTCGGCTAGTTTTGGAATTTTACCGTCGCTTTGGATTTTCTTCAGGTCCGATCCGGTAAACGGGTGAAACAGGTCCAAATTATTTTCTTCGAAAAATTTGACGAGGCTTTCGCCGGAGAGCTGGCTCAGATCGTTACGGGCCATCAGACGGTCAACCGCCTTTCGGAAATCACCATCCACATCCCAGAGTTTCGCCACCCGGGCACTCCATTCGTGCGCAGAATCCACATTGGGGTTTAAGGCAGTTCCTTCTGTCGGCTTGATCTGATCCGGGATACGGCCCGACTCCTGAAATTCTTTCATCGCCTTAGGTGGAATCGTATGAACGTCCAGTCCCGCCAGAGTCGCCACCTGATCGCCATTGCGAATACTTGCGGCGATCAATCGGGTATTGATGTCGGCATGCTCGTTTCGAACTTCACTCACGGTACTCTGAGTATGCAACGTAACCTTTTCGCCGACCCATTCACCCGTGCCGGCCGCATTGTCCGCAACCACGGCGTTGAGCCTGCCCAGAAAGACATTCACATAATTGGGATTGGAAAGCCGGGCGGTCAAGTAATTCTGCCGCGCAGAAAAACCCAGAGTAAAATTCACAGGGATGTTTTCCTGGCGTATCCGCCGGGTTGCCAGCAGGCCTTCCGGCGTCAGGGGAACCTTGACAATAAAATACTCAGGGCAAACTCGAAAATACCGCTTGCCGTATTCCACGCTCTTTTCGAGATCCCGGGAAATGGCGGGATGCAGTTCGACACTGACCTTTACTTTGAAGGCTTCAACCAGTCTCAATGCGATGCGGCAGTTGATCACGAACCCAACTTCCATCACCAGTTCATCCCGGCTCAAACCGGAGGCGGCTTCTCCGAGTTTGCTCACGGTTTCCTGAATCACATCGTCCATCACCCCACTCTGCACCACTTGATTGGCTAACGTGTTGTTGGTGGTGAGAGCTGTTAATTCATTTTTCCAAATCGATTGGGCCAGTTCCAACTCCCCGGTATCGATCCACAACTCTGTACCCAGTTCTCTCAGACGGGCAAGCAGAGGATCGCTCTCGTATTTTTTGGAAGGCTTCTCCGAACTGATCTCCTGGCAGGCGATGCGATGAACTGTTTCACTCAAATCTTTACTGATTGTCCCCATTATTTTCCCTTCTCATACCCCGGTTTGTTCAAAAGTTGAAACATGTTTTTTTTATAAAACTCCACTCCCGGCTGGTCGAACGGGTTGACCCCCATCAAACTGCCCGACATGGCAACGGCTCGCTGAAAAAAATAGAACAGATAGCCCAGTGAATAGGCGCTCCGGTCTTTCATTGTCAGGGTCATGTTGGGCACGCCGCCTTCAAGATGAGCCCGGGCGGTTCCCTGCCAGGCTTTTTCATTCACCTCATCGAGGCTACGACCGGTCAGATAGTTGAGGCCGTCCTGATTCCCGGGAGACTCGGAAATCTCCATGAAATGTCCGGAAGATGCCACTCTGAGAAAGGTCTCGTAGAGGATCCGGTTGCCTTCCTGGACCCACTGTCCCAGGGAATGTAAATCGGCCGTGTATTCGGCGGTTGCCGGGAAAATACCCTTGGCTTCTTTGCCTTCGCTCTCCCCAGCCAACTGACGCCACCACTCTACCACAGTTTGCAGGGCCGGGTGAAACGCGGCCATGAGCTCAATGGTTTTCCCCTTTTGGTACAACACATTGCGGATGACCGCATATCGATAAACAGGATTGCTGTCCAAGCCAGTATGCCTAGTGGCAAGGTTCTCACATTCCCGGGCACCGGCGATTAATTCCCCAATATCCATTCCCGCCACTGCAATGGGCAGCAAGCCGACCGGGGTCAACACCGAATACCGGCCTCCCACATTATCCGGAATCACGAAACACCGGTATCCCTCTTCACCCGCCAATTGTTTCAAAGCACCCCTTTCCGGATCGGTGGTTACGAATATCCGTTTGCGCAGTTCATCGGACCCGTATTTCTTCTCCATAAATTGCTTGAGCAGGCGAAACGCAATGGCCGGTTCGGTCGTCGTTCCAGACTTGGAAACAACATTTAGACAAACTTTTTTATCTTCCAGAATTTCCAGCAAATCGTGAAGGTAATCGGAGCTGATGTTTTGACCGGCAAAATAAATTTCCGGTCCTCCGCGTGCAATGGAAGAACGTTGATTCAAAAAAGCATGGCTTCCAAAGTCAATTGCAGCTTTGGCTCCCAGATAAGAACCACCGATCCCTACAGAGACAAAGGCTTCACAATTATCCCGAATCCATTTTGCAGACTGCTCAATTTCCTTGAGGTGGTCAGGCGCTGTTTGCGATGGGAGGTGAAGCCAACCCAGATATTCCGCACCCTCTTTCCGGCCGGATTCCAAATCCTGATGACACCGATCCACTTCCGGTTGCAGGGTGACAATATCCTGGTCCGCAACAAACTTTTTAATATTCTCAGTACGGAGCTCTAGAATATTTGCCATGGTCAAATAGTAAGGAAGGAACCTTTAAAAGAGAACTTCGGTTATTGGGGCTGGGTCGGAGGCCGGTCATCCAGCGCAATGATGAAATAGGAACGAATCTTTTTCTGGTTCATCAAAATGATAGCTACTTTTTCCGCCATTTCACGTTCGCGGAATTTTCCTACACGCACTTTATACCAGAATCCTCCCTCGTTACGTGGGATTTTCACGACATAAACGTCTTCCACCTTCTTTTTTTTGAGTTTTCGAACAGTGGCGTCGGCCTGACTCTTGCCCTTTACGGCAGCCACCTGAAGGGTGAACACTTGTTTTGTAGGAACCGCCACCTCCGGAGGAGCGGTCGGAACGGGCTGAGGGACCGAGAACAGGGCTTTCCAATCTACAGATATCGCCGCAAAGGTCATCCCTCCCAGAATGAGTCCTGTCAGCAGCAGCTTGGAAGCCGTATTCAAGTTCCCCATAAAATTCAACCCGTCAAATACCTTGAAAACCACTTTTTTGATCAGATTGAAAACACCGCCCCCCTGCCCTGTTATCTTTTTACCAACAACCTGCCAGAACGTGGGACTCAACCCGGTGTAGACCTTTAACCGCTCCAAAGCCTGTTTATCATCCGAGTGGAACAGTTTGACCTTTTTCCATTGTTCGGAAACTTTGGCATCTTTCGCCACACGGAGCAGGCGATCCTGGGTTTGGGTTTCCAGGGAATCAAAAACCTGCTTGCACCGGGCATGCAAATCAGGATCAAGCACTTTGAACCGCTCTTCACAGTAACTGGTACTCACCAGGAAAGTTATCGTTTCACGTTGATCCTCGGGCAGAGAGGATAAAGATTCCAGATAAAAGTTCACAGCCAGATAATCGGTTCTCTTTTTATCCAGCAAATAGGGAAGCATAAAACTGATAATTTTATCTTCCTGACCTGTTTTCAACTGCAACGCTTTCAGGAATACAGGCTCTGACTTGTTTGTGAACCACTCCTGAGCCAGAAAAACGGTAATCATATGGTTGAGCAGCTCCCGATCCTCATATCCCTCGGTCTTCATGATCACCAGCAACAGGTCGATTTCCTGATCGGTCAACTGTTCCTTTCGGGTCAGAGCGGAAACTAACACGTTGCGGAAACGGGTTTGCTTGGAATCCTGGAGGAAGGCCTTCAAATAAACATTCAGAGCTTCCGGATCCTCGGAACCGATACTCATTAGAAATTCGGCATAGTCCTGAATCAACTGTTCCCGCAGTTCGCGACCCTTCCCCGGCAGGAAATAGGAAGATCCGGTGAAATCAACCAAACTTTGAAACTGTTTTCTAACTTCCGGTCCTACTGTTTTAAGATCGATATGCCTCAGGCTGTTCAAAGCGCTGAGAAAACGGTGTTCGCCGAAAATCCCATACACCACAAATCCGAAAAACAGACAAACCAGAACAACCGTCCACTTGATCCACAGATCGTTGAAATACACGTTGGGCAAAGCCACTTCGTGCACGAAGTACAACGATATATAGCCGAGAGACAAGACCAGAAACAAGGTCAGTCCAGTCCGGACTAAAATGTATTTAAAGCTCTGGTAAAACATTTTCCTCGGGACGATTGTTAGTTGGAAAGTTTTGTTCGGGCTCCGGTTCGTCTTCAAAGGAAAAGAATCCCCGGGTGGAATCTGTGGTGGGCGGCAATGTCAACACGACATCATTTTTCACCGCTACTTTCATGGTCTTCTTGGTACTGATATTGGCGATATAACCGGTTTCGGAATCCACTTCAACAAACCGGATTCCTTCAGGCACAGGAAAGTTTGCCGGGTTTTTGCCTCTCAGTCCTTTTTTCATGAAATATCCCCAGATCGGCGCGGCGGCACTGCCGCCTGTCAGACCCCTTCCGTTCCGGTCGATCATAGAATTGTTGCTGTCATAACCCACCCAGACTGAAACGGAAAGATCCTTGGTGAAACCATCGAACCAGGCATCTTTGTAGTCATTAGTGGTTCCTGTTTTACCGCCTGCCGGATGGCGAAAGCCCATGCGCCGGATCACCCTCCCGGTGCCCTCTTCCACCACCCCGCGCATCATGTCCAGAAGAGGGTAAATGGATTTCTGCGAAAACCGTTGAACACCAAAATAGAAATGCTCATACAAGGTGTTCCCCCTGAAGTCCTCGATTCGGTCGATTAGATAAGGTTCGTTCAAAACTCCCAAGTTGGAGATCACACTATATGCGCCCGCCATCTCGAGCGGCGAGACCCCGGTGGCTCCCAACGCCAGTGACAGGTTTTCACCCAGGGGACTGGTGATTCCCATCTGACGCGCGGTTTTGATCACGCGTTCCGGAGTGAGATCGTTCACCAGTTTCGCCGATACCACGTTCAACGATTTCATCAAGGCTCGCTTCAGGATCAAATCTCCGAAATATTCATCGTTAAAGTTTTTCGGTTCCCAGGTTTTGTCCTCTGAAATATTCAGAACAACCGGTTCGTCCTTCATCACGGTTGCGGGCGAGATCCCCAAGTTTTCCATGGCAGCCAGATAAACGATCGGCTTAAAGGAAGACCCCGCCATTCGGTTGTTTGAAATAGCACGATTGAACTGGCTCTGGGCATAATCCCTCCCGCCCACCAGCACGCGAACGGCTCCGGTTTTATTTTCCAATGCCACTACCGCAGCCTGAAGGATTTCTTCATCCTCATTGGACCCCATCCGTTTATCGAGACTTTTCATATGGGTGGTCACGGCCTGTTGCGCGAATTTCTGCAATCGGGCATCCAGGGTGGTAAAAATTTTAAGGCCGCCAAAATGCACAAATTCCTTGCCATATTCTTTTTCAAGCTTGGAGATCACATACTGTATGAAGTATTGATTGGGATTCGATTGAATCCGACGCGGCGCCAATTCCAGATCGGTCTCTAAAGCCTCTTCCATCTGGATAGGACTGATAAAGCCTGAACTGATCATACGGTTCAATACCGTCCGGGTACGCTTCATGGCCCGTTCAAAATTATTGAACGGGTTTGCGTTGTTGGGAGAGTTGGGCAAACCCGCCAGCAAAGCGGCCTGCAGCAAAGTCAAATCTTTCGCGCGCTTTCCGAAGTAGATCAACGATGCATCTTCGACACCGTATGCACCGCTTCCAAAATAAACCTGATTGCAATAGGCTTCCAGAATCTCATCCTTGGAAAAGGTCGCCTCGATCTGAAGAGCGATCATCAGTTCCTTGATCTTGCGGACCCACTTTCTTTCAAACGAGAAGAAAAGATTTTTAGAAAGCTGCTGGGTGATTGTGCTTCCCCCCTGTGAGACCCTCATGTCCCGAATATTGCGAAGCATCGCCCGCGTTAAACCGATATGATCCACCCCGCTGTGGCTGTAAAAACGGGAATCCTCAGTCGCAATCATGGCTTCGGTAAACCGTGGGGAAATTTCGTCCAAAGTCACCGGGTGACGTTGACCCAGAACCTTGATCACATTGCCTTGTGAGGAATAGATTTCGGTCGGCAGACTCAAGTTTATTTTATCGAGGCTGTCGGGCAATTGCGGGAGATCGTCCTTCAAGTCGACATAAAGACCGAATCCCAGTAAAGAAAACGCCATCACCAGAGTAAACAGTGAAAAGGCTATCTTTTCAAAAATGCGCCGGTTCAATTCAGATCTCCTTGATAATCACCGAAGGGAGAGAGATCTTCGGCAGACTCGTCATAAACGGGGATTTCAATTTGGGATAGCAGGTTTTCTGAGATATCTGCCGGAACGGGAAGGATCAAAACTTCTGTATAAAAGTCACTCTGGTACTCGACGCCCATTCGAACTGGAGGGGGATAGACATCCGAGCCTTCAATCTCTTTCACCCCGACCCGAACCACATAATAGTTTTTGCTGAAGAACCAATAAGGATTTGGAAACAAATCCTTTTGGGCATCCGGGTCCAGGGTTTTCATCACTCTCATGAAATCGACAATTGTAAGAATTGACGCTTGTCCGAACCCAGCTTCTTCCAAGGTGCCTTTAAAAATGTCGCGGTTCAGGGGATTTTCCCCCATTCCTTCTGCAGACAAAAATACTTCCCGAATGGGGAAATTCTGATTATTGATAAAACTGATGGTGACCCATTCACCCAACTGAGTTAACAAAACGCGCTGCCAATCGCGGTTGGAATCGATTTCCAGTAATTCGTAGGGAGAAACCATCTTGTTGGCCAACTGTTCCGGAAATTCGAAATACAGTTGTAGAAACTTTTTGCGGGAGACCATCTGCGGATCGGAGGGGTTGAGCTTTTCAAACAACTCCTTGAAGGACTGGATCGACTCGGAGCTCTGTTCCTGAGTACTCAGGTTAGAAAGAATGGATTCAATTTTCTTCTGGGCAACGATCTTTTCGCGGTCGCGTTCCCAGATTCGCCCCAATTGAGGGCGCGTATGATTTTCCCATTTGAGGTAATGCCCGACGCCCCGCTCGATCACCTTGCCAAAAATCTCAAGGGAAAAAATCACCAATAGAGCAACGATAAAAACGATGCCATTTAGATTTCCCAGAATTCCAGCTTTTTTCAAAACTCATCTCACGGTAATTTTCGGAACGGATTTGGTAATCATTTTCAGCCGGTCGATTTTTTCCTTGAGGGCTTTTTTATCCAATTTTTTTCGTCCGGGTTTTCCTTTCTTTTTAACCCCTTTGCCACTTTCCTTTTTCGCCGTCGGCTTGGTCTCCGGAGGCAAAGCCTTCACAGAGCTGGCTGATTTTGCGGAAGCCGGTCGTCTGGCTTTAAGCCCTACCCCTGTGACTTTATAGTTTTTTTCCAAGTCTTTGAGAAAAGTCGATTTCAGATCCTGAGGCATTCTTCTGTAAGCTGAAATGGCTTTTTTCTCGACTTCATCCAAAGCCAGAATTCCTTCTTTGGACAACTTTTTGAAAGAAATATGTCCGGTTTGAAAATTAACCGATTTGATTTCCGGGGGATTCAGGTTCAGGGTCTCCGTATCCATCGGCAAAATAGCGAGCGAATCGATTTTCCGAGTCAACAGGTGTTCCAAAGAAATATTTCCCAGCCGCGCCATTTTTACCAAAACGGCGACAGGCGCATCCCTTTCTCCTGCTTCATAACGAACATAGGTCCTGAAGCCGACTTTCAAAATATCGGACATAGCTGACTGCGTGCACTTCAACTCGCGTCGGATGATTTTCATATTCTGAGCCAAAATTGACATTTACCACTCTCCTCTGCTAGAAAGTTTTTCTTTATTATATCCACGGCGGGACTTATTAAACAATAGATAAAACCCTTTGAAAAAAAACACCTTGTAAATGGGGACGTTAAATTTATGCGTTGAGGGCCCTGGCCGCTTCCTGAGCGGCGTATGTCAAAATCATTTTTGCTCCAGCCCGTTTGATGCTGAGCAGAATTTCCATCATCACGCGCGAACCGTCGATCCAATCCCTCTCGGCTGCTGCCTTCACCATGGAGTATTCCCCGCTCACATTGTAGGCCGCAACAGGAACGGTGCATTCCTCCCGCACCCGTCGGATAATATCCAGGTAGGCTAGTGCGGGTTTGACCATGACGATGTCGGCGCCTTCATCGATATCCTCCCACACTTCCTTCAGAGCTTCATTTCCGTTCGCAGGATCCATTTGATAGGATTTTCGATCCCCAAACTGCGGGGTAGAGTCGGCGGCATCCCGAAACGGCCCGTAAAAAGCAGAAGCATACTTGGCAGCATATGACATGATGATGGTATCCGGGTGATTCGTTCCATCCAATGCTTCACGAATGGCCTTCACCCGTCCATCCATCATATCGGACGGCGCGACGATATCCGCCCCCGCATCAGCATGTGTCAGAGCCATCTTGGCAAGCAACTCCAGGGTGGCGTCGTTTACAATTTCATCACCTTCCACCAAACCGCAATGCCCATGGTCGGTATACTCATCAATACAAACATCGGTGACCACCACCAATTCGGGAACGGCTGATTTGATTTCCTTGATGGCCCGCTGCACCACGCCATTGGGATTATAGGCTTCTGAACCTCGTGCATCCTTCTTGTCGGGAATACCAAAGAGAATGACGGCAGGAATTTGGAGCTGATGGGTTTCCCGGGCGTCGGCCACCGCTTTGTCAATGGATTGACGAAACACACCGGGCATGGAGGAAATCGGTTCCCGCTTGCCCTTGCCCTCACAAACAAACATCGGATGGATCAGGTCGTCAGGTGAAAGAGCGGTTTCCCTCACCATTCTCAATATCGCCTGGTTTTTTCGTAATCGTCTGGGTCGGTGAATGGGAAACGGCATAAAAAGCTCCTCTACCCCCTGCTTGTAACTTTTTCACCCTGATTCAGGCAAAAAATTCGTTAAAACCCTTACATTTAAAGGGTTACTTGATTTTTGAACTGACTTGATGGAAATACCCCACTTAAAATCAGTCAACCACCCAAATTGGGGTAATTCTTGTAACGAAATATAGTTGAATAATTGACGGTGGACACTTCAAAATAAATTTTTTTTCAGTCTCCATTATACAACTAAGTTTTTTATAAACAACATGTTAAGCGGTTTTTTAAGGAGTTATATTTACATGGCACGCATATTGCTGTGTATCTATTTCAGAAAATGGCGTTATAATATAATTATTATGAAGGCGGCAAGGGAGGTGTAAATGGATTCTAACGAATCTTACCAAGACGAAATTTACGAGAAACTCAGCGCAGCTATTATGAATGCCATCACATCCTCAAAGGATGTGAAGGAGCTCCTCAAGGAATTGGGGTCCAACGGGTTAATAACGGAATCCGCTGTATTCAACCTTCTGCTCAGTCTGGAAGAGTTGGACGACTATGTGAATCCCAAACCCTTTTCTGAAAAGATCTATAAACTGGAACCCAACGGTGAACCTCCCAAGCCTAAAACGGTACTGGAATTTGGATTCGCCAACAAGGAAGAGACCCAGGCCATCGACGGCGAAAAGCTTTCCAATAAAGAAGAGCTGTTTGAGGACTACTGCAACTCGGTTTTTGATGAAAAAGACTGGCTGAAGAAAGCCCGCATCAAACTATAAACCGTTTCCAAACCCATTCTCACAGAGCGCCCTTGCGGCGCTCTTTTTTTTTGCCTTCCCTACGCACCCTCCTCCCTATTTGAAGATTTTGGAATCACACGCGATGTACTTGATTTGCCGAACCGGCACAATGAATACTTCCTTGGCAGTAGTGATTTCCAACACTTCCAGGTCGTCACTGATAAAATGCTTTTCCGTATCATCCAACTTCAACTCACTGTTATCCACAAAAACAACTTTCAGCCAATATTGCATGTCCCTGCCCTATGCGAGAATTGATTGATTCCTGACTGCTTTAAGCCCTGTCTGGAGTTCGCTTCTGACTGTCCGATGGAAAGTTCGAAGCATTTTAATTGGGAAGCGGTGCATCCGCAATTTTTTTTGCTAGCGGATTATCCAAATAATCCTCAACCACATTTTTTAAATATCCCTTTTCATACAGCTTGCTGTTGGACATTTTGGAATTGACCTTATGGAGAACCTTGAATCGAATCCGCGGAAATCTCTCCTTGAACTCATCGAAGGTAACCCCTGTAATATCCCTCTCTGTTTTGGAAGGATGCTCCATGATGACCTTGGGAAGATACACCTGGGTCTCTCCATTCAGCCTTTGAGCCACATCCTCGAATGTCAGCAAAGTGGAACAATCCGAATCTCCACCCAGCATCTGATTGGGAACATAAAGATAACGGGCCCGGTTTTTCCGTAAAGTCGTAAGCAGGCGGTAAACACTGGCAGACACTACAACGGTATCCTTCTTTTCCAGCTCACACGCATCAAAGGTTTTGAGTATCTTCTGATGCGCCAGAAACGTTGAAATATACGACTCCGTATGAATCATCTGTGTGTTGGGCAAACCCGCGTTATAAATCTTGCGTGCTTCATCGGGTAAAAAGCGTCTGCCGTAGCGCATCAGCGTGCTTGTTTCCTGGTCGATATACTTTAAAGGCGTCAAGCAGCCCATCCATAGAACGCAATTGGGATTTATTTTTGAGATCGTCATGGCATCCCGGGACATGGTATCCGGCCCAAAGGAATAAAAGTTGGAGGAAGTCACCCCCGGTCCCCCGATCAATTCCAGCACCTGCGGAACAGTTGGGGCATGGGGCATGAGTTTTTTCCGATTTTCTCCAAGGGTGATTACGGAAAGTTCAAAGTTGATACGGCCGGGATATTTTTCAACCAGCTTTTGAAGACGGTCCGATTTGACATACCCGACCGTAAAAAATATAACTTTCTTGTCCGTCGCATCCAGAAACTCTTCCAACCAGTCCATGGCCTTGGGGTGCAGGAATATGTCCGTCCACTCCATGTACTCGTTTCCACCCAAAAGCCAAGCTTCTTCCGGTTGGGTCGGGTATTTCTGGATCTCGCGAAGGATGAATTGCCATTGCTCCTGAGTCGTCAGGGGAGGTTCGATGGTGGGACGGTAACTGTGATCTTTCTCATAGCAAAAGGTACATTTAACCGGGCAGGTTTTGCCTAAACTGATCGGAATTTTCCGTTCGCGGATTTCCTGTCTGAATACGTCGTGTAGAACCTGTTCGTCCATGGGGTTCCTCAATCCCAGCCCTTGAAAGCATCCAGAAGAGAATCATCCACGGGAACCAAATCTCTCTCATTTTCACTGAGTTCATCGATCATACTTTTCAAGTGGACCGCGGCACACCCCATGTATGCGATGCTTTCTTGAACCAGCTTGACCGACATGGCTTTCAGTTTTTTGCTCAATTCATTGAGATGGTCTTCCTGAAAGGGATTGATTGCCGCTCCATTCCTGAAGGATTCTATGGCTTCCTTGAACTTCTTTTCACCATGATAATCAACCCCCGCTTTAAAATAATCTTGAATTTGCCTCACTTGCTCTACAGTCGCCCGTTGCCTGGACATACCCTTTATCTCCTTCAAACATAAGCTTTCCAACACTCCAGCGCGCCTGCCCAGAATGTAGAAGTGTGGAACTACCCAAAATTAATGATATTGGGCACATTCTATCACCGCC
Organism: Nitrospinaceae bacterium; assembly: GCA_028278405.1. Classification (GTDB taxonomy): domain Bacteria; phylum Nitrospinota; class Nitrospinia; order Nitrospinales; family Nitrospinaceae; genus SZUA-226. Next base: position 34,892 of record JANQEK010000003.1, on the reverse strand, counting down.
TCTGGCCCTATTGTCAAAAATTAACTGAAAAAGACCGGAAAAATGAGGGAATTCGGATGACTTGCCTAGGAAGGACTGATGGTGACCTGTTGTTCAGGCAGAAGGGAGTTTTCGGGAAAATAAGGTGTCTGTGAGGGAATGGTGAAAACAACCACGAGTTTTGCCAAAAAACAAAAAACCCCCTTCTCAACCACAGAAGGGGGGTTTTTCCGAAAATCAGAGGGACAAAATTACTCTTCAGCACCTTTTTCGGGAGGACCCGTGGACTTGGAATGTTCTTCCGAACATATGCCCTGAGGACATTCTCCGGTTCCATAACAACCCACGCCTGCAACCGAAAAAGCCAACAACATAAGAATAAGCACCAGTTTTTTCATTAAAAAGCTCCTCATTTTTTGACTGACTTAGGCCTCGATCCCTAATAGTGATATGGTTTTTATCAATATTTCTCAAACATTTCAATCAATTTTTTCATAAACCGGTGCATTTTTCTGTTTGAGCCGCTTCAACCGCTCGACCTGCTTCTTGGCCCGGATGATTTGTACATGGGCCTTGGTATCGATGCCCAGGACCACAAAATAACCAATCGCCGCCAAAATAACCCCTACAATCAGGCCTCCCACCCAGAGAGAAATGAAAACATCGCGGAACCCCTCCCATAACGGGGTAAAAGCCGCGAATCCCGATGTCCACACATTGTCCCACTGGAACCCACCCAAGAGCCCGTCCAATCGGGACTGGTCAAACGGACGATCCAAAATGACGGCCCCCAGATAATAGGTCCCCAAGAAAATGAAGGGAGCCGTCAGGGCATTGGTCAACTGGGCGGCTACTACGGCACAAATCTTACTGCATCTTAAGATCGCTGCAAAAAACAGGGCGATGAAGGTCTGAACGCCGAATGTCGGGGTCGTGCTGATGAATAAACCGAGTGCTACCCCACGGGCGAGACTCTCTGGAGTGGCCTGTAATCGGATAAATCGATAATAAAAATATTTGCAGGCGCGTTTGATGGATTCCATAAAATTCATTATTATAGTATTACTATCGGGACAGCGGCCTTCATTTTAATTATAACCCAAACCTTCTCATAATTTTATGCCCTATTCTCAAGAAGATCAGCAATGGATCCGGAACCAACTGCGCGCCGAATGTATCGGGCGGGAAATTATAACCTATGATTCAGTAGATTCCACCAACGACATCGCGAAAAGTCTGGTTGGGGAATCGGATAAAGAAGGAACTGTGATTTTAGCCGACAGCCAAACCCAGGGCAAAGGACGCATGGGAAGAACCTGGTACTCCGAGGAAAAAGTCGGCATTTATCTTTCCACTTTTCTAAAGCCCTCCCTTCCCCCAGAGCAGATTTCCCAAATCACTCTGGTTGCGGGTGTGGCTCTGGCTCAGGCGATCAACGAATTCAGCCGGACCAGGGCTTTTCTCAAATGGCCGAATGATATTATTCTCAACGGGAAAAAAGTCGCGGGTATCCTTACCGAGAATCATCAAAACAACACGCATTCAGGAATCATTCTCGGCATAGGAATCAACGTCAATCACTCCCATTTCCCAGTCTCCCTGCAACACATCGCCACCTCAATGGCCATGGAGAACGGTGAAATTTTTGAAAGACTCCCTTTGATCACCTTTCTCGTCAACCATCTGGATCAAGAATACCGATGCTTTCTTGATGAAGGTCTTTCACCGATCATCGACCATTGGAACCTGAACAGTGATATGTTTGGAAAACAAATTTCAATGACTCAGGGAACAGAAACGTTCTCCGGCACCGCCATGAAGCTGAACGATCAAGGACACTTGGTGGTGATGATGGACAATGGTGAAGAAATCGATTTTGACTCGGGAGAAGTTACCCTGCGGGAATAAATACCAGATTCGGAACCTCGTTTGTCTTTTCACCTTTTGTCAGATCTTCGAATACCGCAAAACACTCTCCACCCAGACCAATCGTACTGAAAAAAAGGGCTTTAAATCTTTTCCGATCACTTCGTGAAGACTCCTCTGAAAGGGTCTGGTAGAATTGAACCTCCCGGAAAGAAAAAGACATAAATGTCTAAACAAAACGTTTTGAAAGATTCGATATGCTGGAAATCGGTATTACCTTGCTTATTCTCTTGTTTTTTATTTTCCCTATTCCCGGCCTGGCCGTGTGTCTGGGAGCATGGACCTGTTACCTCATTTACAGCAAGCTTTTACTGTTAAACCGTCAGCCGTCCAAATGGAAAAAAATTGTCTGGATTCATTTTCTAACAGGAACCGCTGATACGATTCTAAGCTTCATGATGGCTTTTCTTTTGGCCCTCACCGTATATTTTCTGATTTTCGACAGCTTGCGTCTTTTTGTATTCAATTTTATCTTTTGCTTTCTGATTTCCTTTCGATGGTTTGATTTTACGCACGCCATCTACCGCCGCCTGGTTTTAAAACTACAACCCCTTTCACTGCCTCCTCCGAAAGATTCCGTTTTTTGCATGTTGCTTGGCCAACGTTCCGGCACTGGCATAGGAACCGGAATAAAACCCGTTTCGCTCGATTCAGGTTATGTTTATTGGGAAGGGCACCAATTGGTATTTGACGGGATTATGTCCCGCCGGGTGTTTTCCCGGCAATCTGTTTTGACCGCTGAAAAGATCAGTTCTGAAAAAATTAAAATTATCCCGACGCAGCAAACCCTGCGTAATCGAACCGTCGTGTGGACTATTATTATCCGGCAACAATTCTATCCTTTTAAAACACGGAAGCTGCGGGACCAATGGTTTCAAAGACTATCCGGCGTTCAGGATACCGATACCCGGGAATTTGAGGTTGATGAAGGTTTGGGCTCGACACAGATTCCCTCTGCTTGAATACCCCTCCGCCAGGCTATAGAATAAAACCCATAACGATTTTAGCCCCGACCTCTTTAGGAGGAGCATGAAGGTTTCTGTAGAAAAAGACTATTACAAAATCCTGGGCGTCAAAAAGAGCGCCAAAATCAGGGATATCAAAAAGCGGTATCGGGAACTGGCCCGCAAGCACCATCCTGACACCAACCAGGGCAGCCAAAAAGCGGAAGAACGGTTCAAGCAGATTTCCGAAGCTTATGAGGTTTTGGGCAACGCCAAAAGCCGGAAGGAATATGACAAATTAAGGGCTAATGGACGGCAACGCCGCTCGAACCGCTCCCCTGGAAGTCAAAACGAAAGCTACACTGATCCCTTTGATTTTGGACGGCAATACACCCGACAGGGTCCGAGAGAAAACCAGCAGGAGCCATTCAGTCAACCTCCCTTTGCTGACGAAACGGTTATGGATCCGGACATGCCCTCCCGCGGTTTCGACCTCCAGTTCATGGTGGACGTTCCCTTTGTCGTGGCCGCCCTGGGAGGTCAAATCCCCTACACATATGAAAAACACGTCACCTGTCCAGAGTGCAAAGGCTCGGGATTAAATGATTTCGAGGACCCGTGTCCGAAATGCCAGGGCAAACAGCGTGTGGTCGAAACCACGACCCTGGATATCGACATCCCTTCCGGAGTCGCTGATCAATATACTCTGAAGTTTCCGAGACACGGAGGCGCAGGACGAAACGGCGGACCACTTGGAGACTTGATGGTCAAAGTCTGCATCGAAAAACACCCGCAATTCAAAAAAGTCAAATCGGATGTCCACTCCATCGTCACCATTTCACCGGAACTGGCCGAAAAAGGCGGTCCTCTGAAAGTCCAGTTGCTGGATTCCACCACGACCATTCAAGTTGAAGAGGGAACTCTGACCGGCGAAGAATTCCGGATCCCCGGTGCGGGCTCGACACAACCCTGGGGCAAAAAGCGCGGGGACTTCGTGGTCAAATTTCAGATCGATGAAAAACTGAGAAAATAAAGGCGCAGGTTGGAATCAGCCGAACAAACGTTTTTTTGAAAAGATGAGAGCGCGTGGCAGGGAGAGACTATGTTGCTGCGACCGGCTCTTTGGGTGCGGCCGCTGCTTCTTGCTTGGCCTCTTCTGCAGAAGTTTCTTCTTTTTTGGGCGCCACTTCCCGTACTGCCCAGATCGAGGCCCAGATCTCCGCGGGGGGGTATTTGAAATCACTGCCGATTTTGAAATCGAATCGAATCACTTCTTCCTCCGTACATTCACTGATCCAGGTATTACTGACACGGCCTTCGGTAAAGATAGGATCCATGGGAAAAGGTGTCCCGTTTTTATCGATTACTGTTTCTTTTCTCCCCTTTTCAACCAGAGTCGCAGCGTCCGCTTTGCTGGGAATCCGCCAGTCCGTATGCCCCGCGAATTTTTCCTTGTTGAGCTTTTCGATATACGAAGGCTGGTCCTGCCAAGTATAAAACTTGTGCATATCCAGCCAGGCATCCGTTTGCTTCCACATTAATCCGGAATTGGGATCGGTAATAGTGCCGTCTTGGTTATCGATTAGCGGTTTTTTTTCAACTTTGGGTTTGGCCGCTGGCTTGGGAGCGGGTTTCGGAGCAGGTTTGGCTTCAGCAGCCGGCTTGGGAGTTGCTGCCGGGGGAGCGCCCTCGGTGGATGAAACGGGTTCTTTCTTGGGAGGTGTTTCAGACATTGCTAATCAATCAAATTCGGTTCGATTTAAAATTACTTCTCAATAAATTCTGGGGCTTCATTCAGGATATCGTTCAAATCCTTGTCAGACTCATTGAGACATTTCAGGACTTCGCTCAGCTCTCCGGTGGAATAGGCTTCCAACTGCTGCTTGTAGTGATTGCGATAGCTGCAGGCGTTATTCTTTACCCATTCTAAAACAGATTGCTCACACGCCTCGGATCGTTCCGCGGTCCACCCTTTTTTATTTAGAAACCGGGTTTGAGACTTTCGAATAATCTCGCAAATCAGATCGCTTTTTATCTGAGTCATGGTCCATCCTGTCAATGATTCACCCCGGACCCAAGCTCCGATCCTAAAGGAATCGGTACTTTAAATCGACTGTTTCGTATTGTCAACCCGAAACCCGTGGTGTTCATTCTTCAGATTTTACAATCAAACCGACGCCTGGCAAACTTTCAGACGCCATGTGCGCACTTATAGTTTATCGCTATCCCTCTCCCAAAAAAACCCCAAAAAGGTGTTCAATCGTTTATTCCAAGCTATTAGAATTGTTAACCTTATTGATTCACTTTTCGCGGATCGAGCCAGTCCCTCAGGCCTTCTCCCAGGAAATTGAAGGACAATATGGTCAGAAAAATGGCCAGCGAAGGAAACAGGATCAGGTGAGGGTAAAACTTGATTGCCGTCCAGCCGTCATTTGCCAGAGTCCCCCAGCTGCTGAACGGCGGTGCAATTCCCAATCCAATAAAGCTCAACGTCGATTCCGCCAGAATCGCTACAGGAATACGGAAGGTTAACGTCACGATCAAAACTCCCAATATATTAGGAAGGATTTCATGAAGCACAATGCGGGCATGGCTGGCGCCAATGGCTCGAGCCGCTTCGATATAGGTAAACTCTTTGATCCGCAGCACCTCTCCCCGCACCACGCGCGCCACCGTAACCCAGCTCACCAGCGTGAGAGCCAGAAAAATTCCCCAAAGCCCCCGCCCCAGAACCACCATGATCAGGATAATCATCAACAAGTCCGGCAAAGCAAAAACGACATCGACGATACGCATCATGATATTGTCTGTTTTTCCGCCGGCGTATCCGGAAACCGCCCCGTAGACCGTTCCGATCACAAGCGCCACCAGAGTGGTGAACACACCAATAAACAACGACACCCTTGCGCCGTAAACCATCCGTGAGAACACATCGCGTCCCAAGCGGTCTGTGCCCATCCAATGCGCACCATCGGGCGCGGCAAGGGTTTTCAGAGTGTCCTGCGTTTCGTAGGAATATGGAGCCACCCACGGAGCGAATAGAGCGCATAGAATCAACCCCAATAAGAAAATCGCGCTCAATTTAGAGGGCAACGGCATTTTAGTGAACATCGCTCACCTCTTCGGCCCGGTGAGGGCAATTCGCGGGTCCAGTTTCATATAAATCAGATCCACAACTATATTGGCCAGTACGATTAACACCGCATATACCAGCGTTACGCCCATGATCAACGGATAATCGCGATTGGTGACCGCGGTGATGAAAAAATTTCCCATGCCGGGCACCGAGAAAATAAACTCAATCACAAACGATCCCGTCACCAGCCCAGCTGTCAACGGCCCCATTACTGAAACGATCGGGGTGATCGAATTGCTCAAGGCATGTTTGAGCAATACCTGGGTCTCGCTCAAACCCTTGGCACGGGCGGTACGGATATAATCGGCCCCCAGTACTTCGATGACGGTCGACCGGGTCAAACGCGCAATATACCCGGCAAACCCCGCTCCCAGAGCAATTGCCGGCATAATGATATGCCTCGGACCTTCCCACAACGCCGGAGGGAGAAGGTGCCATTGATGCGACAACAGCAGGATCAATAACGCCCCTAAGACAAAACTGGGCAGGGAAATCCCCAACGTCGCGGCGAATATACAGCTATGGTCAATCCACGAATTCTGACGCGCAGCGGACACCACCCCCGCCGGAACACCCAGCGCGAGGGTAATCAGCACCGCACACAAGCCCAGCGTTAGGGACACCGGAAAGGCATCCAGAATGATATCGGACACATCCCTTCCGACATACTTATAAGAGGGCCCCATATCTCCCTGCAGAATCTGTTTCATGTACAGCAGATATTGTTGCCAGACTGGCTTGTCGAGATGGTATTTGGCTTCAATATTGGCAATGATTTCGGGAGGGAGTTTTTTCTCCTGATCAAACGGCCCGCCGGGCACCAGATGCATGATGCCGAATGTCAACGTCGCTACGGTCAGGAGAACCGGTATGCCATGCATCAAACGTTTGAAAAAATACATCCACATGGCGCATATCCTAGCATACCCCTTGCCAGGGGAGGGAATTTGCTGACAGTTACTACCAAGAGAAAATCATTGGGCGCATTTCAAAGGCAAATACTTCTTTCACAATAATTCCTCCTCACGGCGCAAGACTAAGATATAATGACTCGTTTCGCTCCTTTTTACCGCCGGACACCAACGCCTCATGACGTATGAATCACTCAGGGAATTTATAAAGCGGCTGGAATCCGAGGGAGAATTGGTGCGCGTCACCGAATCCGTGTCTCCCATCCTGGAGATCGCAGAGATCACCGACCGCGTGTCCAAAAGCCCCAACGGCGGTAAGGCCCTGCTGTTCGAAAACGTCGAGGGGTCCGCCATGCCGGTACTGATCAACGCGTTTGGCAGTTGGCGCCGCATCCAGATGGCTTTAGGGGTCTCAAATCTGGAAAAGATTGCGCAGGAAATAGAACGGTTCATCAAAATTGCCCCGCCTGCCACCCTAATAGATAAAGCCAAACTGCTTCCGATGCTCCTGCAGGCCTCGAGTTTCCCCCCGAAAACCGTTACCGCCGGACGAGCCTCCTGCCAGGAAGTGGTCATGACCGGCGATGCCGTAGACCTCGACCGCATCCCGATCCTCCAGTGCTGGCCGAATGATGCCGGACGCTTTATCACCTACCCCATCGTCATCAACCGGAGCCTCGATCAAACGATCCGTAATGTCGGGCTGTACCGCATGCAGGTCTTCGACAAACAGACCACCGCCATGCACTGGCACATACATAAGGACGGAGCACACTTTTTTCACGAATACCGGAAAGCCGGCAAGAGAATGGACGTGGCGGTAGCCATTGGCGCTGATCCCGCATCCTGTTACGCGGCATCCGCTCCCCTTCCCTATGGTATCGACGAGTTTTTGCTGGCTGGATTCATCCGCAAAAAACCGGTGCCGCTGGTGAAATGCAAAACCGTCGACCTTGAGGTTCCGGCTCATGCCGAGATCGTGCTGGAAGGATACATCGATCCCTCCGAAATGCGTCTGGAGGGACCCTTCGGCGATCATACCGGTTATTATTCGCAGGACGGCGACTATCCTGTGTTCCATGTCACCGCCGTCACCCATCGCAAAGATCCGGTTTACCTGACCACCATTGTCGGCATCCCGCCACAGGAAGATTTTTATCTCGGCAAGGCGACCGAGCGCATTTTCCTGCCGCTGTTGCGCACTCAACTGCCGGAGATCGTGGACATGAACATGCCACTGGAAGGGGTGTTCCATAACTGTGTCATTGTTTCCCTGGAAAAACGTTACCCGATGCAGGCGCGTCGCACCATGAGCGCCCTGTGGGGCATGGGGCAGATGAGTTTTGTCAAAACTATCATTGCAGTCGATGCCGATGTGGACGTCCAGAACGAAGCGCAGGTTTTAAAACTTTTGCTTGATGGAGTCGACTTGAAAACAGATTTGTTTTTTTCGGAAGGTATTCTCGACGTATTGAATCACGCTTCCGATCAGCCGCTCTACGGGTCCAAGCTCGGTATCGACGCCACCCGAAAAATCGACGGAGAATCACAGCGTAACCTGGAGACCGCTAAAACTTCACCTCCTGAATCCAACATCACAGAACAAATCAAAGAAAAGTTTCCTGCTGTCAAGGATAGCTGCATCATCCATTTTTCTGAGCAACGTCCAATTGCACTGGTGGCATTCGACAAAACCGCACCTCGACAGGGAGTTGAATTTATTCAAAACTTTTTTGAGCAGGAGACGTTCGAATCGGTCGGTGTCCTCCTCGTGCTGGAAGCACATGTCGATTTGAAAAACACATCACAGGTGCTTTGGAAACTGTTCAACAATCTCGATCCGAAACGGGACATCCAGATTACAAATCAACGCATCGGAGTCGACCTCACCCGCAAACTGCCCGAGGAAGGTTACGAGCAAAACTGGCCGGAAGAGATTGTCATGTCGGAGGAAATCATTGAGAAAGTCGAAAAAAAGTGGAATCAATTATTTAATGTATAACTTTATATAATAAATCTTAAATTAAATAATGGCTTTAGAAAAAATAACCATAAAAGGCGCGCGTGAGCACAATTTAAAGAACATCAGCCTGACTCTGCCGCGCGAGAAACTGGTGGTCATCACCGGTCTCAGCGGATCAGGAAAGTCCTCGCTTGCGTTTGATACGATCTATGCGGAGGGTCAACGCCGTTACGTCGAATCGCTTTCCGCTTATGCGCGCCAGTTTCTGGAGCTGATGGAAAAACCGGATATCGACTATATCGAAGGTCTGTCACCCGCTATCTCCATCGAACAAAAAACCTCCAGCAAAAATCCGCGATCCACTGTCGGCACTGTCACCGAAATTTATGATTACCTGCGCCTTCTGTATGCTCGTGTCGGACATGTGTTCTGTTACGGATGCGGACGCCAAATCGCCTCGCAAACCGTCCAGCAGATTACCGACCAGGTGCAATCCATCCCTGAAGGCAAGAAGGTAATGATCCTCGCTCCCATCGTGAACGACCGCAAGGGAGAATTTAAAAAAGACCTGCTCGAACTTCAGAAAAAGGGATTCGTGAGGGCCCGTATCGACGGTGAAGTGCGCTCCTTAGAAGACGGGGTACAGCTCAACAAAAAATTCAAGCACACGATCGAAGCAGTGGTGGACCGCCTCATCATCAAAAGCAAAATGGGCAAGCGGCTGGCGGATTCCATCGAAACGGCATTGCAACTGGGGGAAGGCACCCTGGTGATCTCCATCCTCGCAGGAAAGAAATCGGAAAAAGATGAAGATCTTCTGTTCAGTGAAAAGTTTGCATGCAGTTATTGTGGAATCAGCTACCCGGAACTGGAACCTCGCCTGTTCTCTTTCAACAACCCGACGGGCGCCTGCTTTAAATGCGACGGTCTCGGAAACAAAATGGAGATTGATCCGGATTTGATCGTACCCGATCAATCGCTTTCGATCCGTGACGGAACCATCCTTCCCTGGCAGAAAAAGACCTCCATCAATTTTCATCAGATGGTGGAAGCGCTGGCGCAGAATTTCAAATTCAAACTGAGCACGCCGTTCAAGGATTTGCCGCAGAAAACCCAGGACATCCTGCTTTACGGATCGGGTGACCAACCGGTGAAATACTTTTACGAAAAAAGCGGTCGACGCCAAACCTATACCGGAACCTACGACGGCATTATCCCCGACCTGGAGCGGCGCTATCATGAAACCGAATCGGCTTCACAACGGGATGAAATCGCGCGGTACATGCGCGCCCTGCCCTGTCCCGCCTGCAACGGAACGCGGCTCAAAAAAGAAGCCGTCTCGGTGCGCGTCCACGGTAAAAATATTGTCGAGCTGACCGGGCTCTCCATCGGCGCGCTGGGACAATTTTTCGATGAATTAAAATTCAGTGAGCAGGAATACTCAATCGCCCGACGCATCGTCAAAGAAATCAAAGAACGCCTCAAGTTTCTAGTCGATGTCGGCCTCGATTACCTGACACTCAACCGGACGTCTGCCACGCTTTCCGGAGGGGAAAGCCAGCGCATTCGCCTCGCCACCCAGATCGGTTCCAGCCTGATGGGTGTGTTGTACGTTCTGGACGAACCCAGTATCGGATTGCACCAGCGCGATAATGACCGTCTGCTGACCACGCTCACCAAACTGCGTGACCTCGGCAATACGGTGATCGTCGTTGAGCACGACGAAAATACCATCACTGCCGCCGACTACGTAATCGACCTCGGACTGGGCGCGGGTATCCACGGCGGCGAAGTGATCTTCGCGGGCACACCCAAGGCCCTTATGAAACACAAAACTTCCCTGACCGCGCAATACCTTTCCGGACGCAAAGAAATCCCCGTTCCTAAGAAGCGGCGCCAGGGGAACGGACATTTTCTGGAAATCAAGGGAGCACAACACAACAACCTGAAAAGCATCGACGTCAGTATTCCCCTCGGGTGTCTCACATGCATCACCGGCGTTTCCGGTTCCGGCAAGAGCACGTTGACCATCGACATCCTGTATAAGGCGCTGGCCAGCCATTTCTGGAACGCAATGGACAAACCGGGAGCCTTCAAAAAGATCAAAGGGATTCACCATCTTGATAAAGTAATCGATATCGATCAGTCCCCCATCGGACGCACCCCGCGGTCCAATCCGGCCACCTATACCGGCCTGTTCACGCTCATTCGTGATCTGTTCAGCGAAGTTCCGGAGTCGCGCCTGCGTGGCTACCGCCCCGGCCGATTCAGTTTCAATGTCAAAGGCGGACGGTGCGAGGCCTGTCAGGGTGACGGCCTGATTAAAGTGGAGATGCATTTCCTGCCCGACATTTTTGTGACCTGCGAAGTGTGCCAAGGGAAGCGCTTCAACCGCGAGACGCTGGAGATTCAGTACAAAGGTAAAACCATTGCTGATGTGCTGGAAATGACCACGGAGGAAGCCGAGGAATTTTTCCAGAACATCCCGGCGATCCGCTCCAAACTGGAGACGATCACCAGCGTCGGGCTCGACTACATCCACCTTGGCCAGCCGGCCACTACGTTGTCCGGCGGCGAGGCGCAACGTGTCAAACTTGCGAAGGAACTCAGCAAACGCAGTACGGGTCAAACGCTATACATCCTCGACGAACCCACCACCGGCCTGCACTTTCACGATATCGGACACCTACTGGGAGTGATTTCCAAACTGGTGGATGCCGGCAACAGCGTGATCATCATTGAACATAATCTCGACGTCATTAAAACCGCTGACTATATCATCGACCTCGGCCCCGACGGCGGCGACAAAGGCGGCGAAGTGGTCGCCAGCGGCACCCCCGAAGAAATAATCAAGTCCAAATACTCCTACACGGCGCAATATCTGAAGTCCTGCCTTACCTCAAAATAAGTATTTGTAAAAATTAATCTTAGAATTTCCAAGGCCATATAGGCAGATGTAGACTTATACTGAATTATATTGTTGCGGTCGCTAAATGATGTCTTCCTACTGGAGATTTCTTGTGGAAAAGTTTTTGAGCATGTTTTTTAGAGCTTCTAAATGTCCAGTCTTTTTTTTCTTCATTGGATTTCTCATTCTAGCGTCATCCACCGCGCATGCCTGCTCCTGCGCATTTTACTCTCCGAGCATTACGATGCAAAGTAGTAGCGTAATCATATTGATCGAGGTTCTCGATGAAAAATATGATTTCCCTTATTTGAGTGAAATATATCCCAAGGACGTTGAAGACGATCCTGAAGGAGAGAGAAAACTAAAAAGGCAAACAGCCAACTTAGCGGTTAAAAAAGTATGGAAGGGTTCTTTTGGAAAAACCGCTATTTTCAGTTCGGTTCTTTACAGCAGCTGCGACTCCCTGCTTCCTGTTGGAGGTCCATACCTGCTCTATGGTTGGCAGAATGGTGATCTCGTTGGCACATCCCACTGTTACCGCACAAGAGGTTCAAAAAACATAGAAGTGGAAATGGAGATACTGGATCTTTTTGTTAAAGGAACTCCTCTAGCAAAGATTCATGAGTACCTAGTCAATATCATGGAATCGAAACGGGAAACAAGATTCCGCCAACAAGCGGCCTCCCTCCTTTTCGAAGACTTGTCTGGTTATCATGACATCGTTAAGTACATGCAATCCAAAAACAAAACCAAAATTCCAGAATATCTGGCTCCTTATCTTCCAAAAGGATTTGATCCCAGCACATTTCCAAAACTGACCCAAAGAGCATGGCGAATAGCATCTAAGGATCCAAGCCCCGAAATTCGCAAGGATTCACTCCATTTCATGCAATTCTTGGATATCCCAAAAAGCAAGGCTGATAAACAACGACATGCCTACCTGAAGGACAGTTCGATAATAGTAAGATCCCGGGCAGTGAGTGAACTGTTAATTCACAATCAGAAAGAAAAGCAAAAAGAAGAAAATCACGCTCTTTTACAAAAGGTTATTGCGGATGAAAAGAATTTCCTAACACCCATTGACCCCAAAGAGAAAGCAGCTCAGCGGAGCATGATCCAGGGAATCATATCCTATATGATTAAAGGGGCAGGCAAAACAAGTCCGGCTTGGATGCGTACACACATTTTACAGGATCTCGCTAGTGAGTTTCCAAGTGTCCGAAAATCGGCTTTATACAACTTTCGCAGACTCAAACCTGCTACCGACGAGCATAACAAACAGGTTTTATCAGCCTACAGAAAGGAATTAGAAAAACAAAGCACCCGTCCTGCCACCTCAAATCTTAAAGAAGAGAGCACCTATGCCAAAAGGAAAAGAATAAATGCGAAAAAAGAAATTATTTTGTACTTGATAAAACACGGTACCGAAGAAGATAAAAACTCGTTGTTGCCAGATATTGTAGAAGACCTCAATAACAATGATCCCATCACAGCATCTGCCGTCATTGAAATCCTTAAGCATTTGATGCCCATCAGCAACAAGCAAAGCAAGGACATTCGTTTGGCCGTTTATTCGAGAATCGAAAAGGAAAAAGAGTTGATAGACCGTAACCCGGCGAGCAGGGATGTCAGAAGAAAACGGATTCAGGATATGATTTCAATTTTCATAAACCAAATGTATGCTGAAAAAGAAAAGAAATTTATACCGAAAACTCTGCAGGATTTCAGTATGGCTCAGGAACTTGCCTCCAAACTGGCTCAAGAAAGAATATATAAGACCATCAAACCTCTAATACCGGAAATCATGCAGGATTTTAAGGGAGAACCCTCTTGGGCCCAAGACAGAGCTTTTTGGAATCTTTATGGACTCAAACCTCTAAACGAGGATTTACTGGAGCGATTAGAAGAAGTTTATCAAAACACGGATCTGCGTTACCAACCACGAGTCCGAAGACAGATCAACCAACTCAAAAAACCTGTAAAGGCATATTTTTATTAATAAAATCAATGAGATCGACAACCTCACTCCTGCCTGCGTAAAAAAGAAATCCATCTCCTCTCAAAATCCATCTAAAATGGTGCCAAACTCCGCCCTCCGGGCGGGAGGGACATCCATTTCGATCATTCAATTTCTACATGAACATCCAGCGACTCAGGATTCACCATTGTTGAAGGAGAATGAATTATGAGAAAAAGAAAAGCCTCATCCAATCCCAACGAAGAAATCGGCGACTACATGGTCAGCCCGGTTTTGAGTGTCGGCCCCGATACCTCGACTCAGGAAGCAGCTCAACTCATGGAATCCAAGCATATTGGATCGCTATTGGTTAAAGATGGAAAAAACTTTGTCGGTATCGTTACGGAAACGGATTTAACACGGAAAATTCTGGCAAAGGGACTGAAGGACAAAAATCCCAGCGTACGGGAAATCATGACCAGCCCGCTTCAAACCATAGACTGTCATGAAGCCATTGTGGATGCCAACCAGTTGATGGCCAACAAAAGGATTCGTCATATTGCGGTCACGGAAAACGATGAGGTGGTGGGTATGCTTTCAGTCAAGGACTTGATTCACTACTACGCCAATCCGCGTATGCGGTCCTGGTAAGAAGGTGGATCAGTCGGATTTCTTGGTTTCGAGGCGGGCCAGGGCGCGAAACAGTTTGTCCTGAGCTTCTTTGAAGGCTTCTTCTTCGAGGCCGGTTTCTTCGAGGAGTTTCTCAGCAGCGGCGCGTGCGGTTTCCGCACGCTCGTGATCGATCTCGTGCAAGAATTCGGCGGACTCCGCCAGTATAGTCACCCGGTTGTTGGTGACTTCGGCGTAGCCGTGACTGATCACCAACTCGATTTCTTCGTCTCCTTTTTGATAGGAGAACCGGCCCGGCCGCAGGATGGTGAGCAAAGGCGCGTGGTCTGCCATAATACCCATATCCCCATCAAAACCGGGAATATTGACTTGGTCCACATCTGGATCGACCACCACTTCCCTTTCCCGGGTCACCAATGCTAAAAAGAGTTTGTCCGCCATGGATGATTATCCCTGTTTCATTTTTTCAGCTTTTTCGTACACTTCTTCAATCGCACCCACCATGTAGAACGCCTGCTCGGGAATATCATCCATTTTTCCGTCGACGATTTCTTTGAAACCTTTGATGGTGTCCGCCACCTTGACATATTTTCCGGGAGTGCCGGTAAACGTTTCAGCGACGAAGAACGGCTGCGACAGGTATCTCTGAATTTTCCGTGCACGAGCTACCAGTGCCTTATCTTCTTCGGTCAATTCATCCATACCGAGAATGGCGATGATGTCCTGCAGGTCTTTGTACCGTTGTAGAATCCGCTGAACTTCACGGGCGATGTTGTAATGCTCATCACCGACAACCTGCGGATCCAGAATCCGGGAGGTGGAGTCCAGCGGATCCACCGCCGGGTAAATACCCAACTCGGAGATTCTTCGGTTGAGAACGGTGGTGGCGTCAAGATGCGAAAACGTCGTTGCCGGCGCGGGGTCGGTCAGGTCATCCGCCGGCACGTAGATCGCCTGAACGGAAGTGATGGACCCTTTCTTGGTCGAGGTGATCCGCTCCTGCAGGTTACCCATCTCCGTCGCCAGCGTCGGCTGATAACCCACCGCAGAAGGAATACGTCCCAACAACGCGGACACTTCGGAACCGGCCTGCGAAAACCGGAAGATGTTATCGATAAACAGCAACACGTCCTGTCCGCCGACGTCGCGGAAGTATTCGGCCATCGTCAGCCCCGTCAGGCCGACACGCATACGGGCTCCGGGAGGTTCCGTCATCTGACCGTAGATCAGCGCGGTTTTGTCGATAACCTTGGACTCGATCATTTCGTGATACAGATCGTTCCCCTCACGGGTCCGTTCGCCCACACCGGAGAATACTGAATAACCGCCGTGCTCGGAACCGATGTTCCGGATAAGTTCCATGATCAACACGGTTTTGCCCACACCTGCGCCGCCGAATAAACCGGTCTTGCCGCCCTTCAGGTAAGGCTCGAGCAGATCGATAACCTTGATCCCGGTCTCCAGCATTTCCATTTTGGTGTCCTGGTTTTCCAGGGTCGGCGCGTCACGGTGAATACTCCAGGTCTCATCGGACTCCACGGCCGGTTTCTGGTCCACCGGCTCACCGATAACGTTCAGGATGCGCCCCAGCACTTTTTCGCCCACCGGAACCGAGATCGGCTTCCCGGTATCGTGGGCATCCATACCACGCACCAAACCGTCGGTGGGTTGCATGGCTACGGTACGGACCGAGTTGTCTCCGAGATGCTGGGCCACTTCCAGAGTGATCGTCTCTTCGCCGGCACCATTGTCGCCGGCCTTTTTGATATGGATGGCATTGTAAAGGGCGGGCAGTTCCCCGTCCTTGAATTCGACATCCACAACGGGCCCAATGACCTGTGTGATGGTTCCTGTATTCATTCCAAGCTCCTTTACTTGATAATTTGGTGTGACTCAGCCTTTAAGCGCTTCCGCCCCGTTCACAATTTCGATCAATTCCTTGGTGATGTATGCCTGCCGGGTGCGATTGTAGAACAGCGTCAACTTGCCGATCATTTCCTTGGCGTTGCGGCTTGCGGCATCCATCGCGGTCATCCGGGCACCGTGTTCACTGGCGCTGGACTCCAGAAACGCGCGGTAAATCTGCGTCGTCATGTACTCTTTCAATAAATCTTCGAGAATGGCTTCTTCATCCGGCTCGAAAATATAATCGGTCATGTCACCGCCATCCACTTCTTCGGGAACAATTGGAAGCAGTTGCTCACGGATGACTTCCTGCTGAATGATGGATTTGAATTCGTTGTACACCATATAAATCCGGTCGGATTTGTTTTCGACAAACAATTGAGCCAGCATTTCGCCGATTTCAACCGCTTTGAGATAACCGAAATCCTTGGTCCATCCCAGGTACTTGTCCTCAATCGGGTACGGCCGGCTCTGGAAAAAATCCAGACCCTTCTTTCCGGCGATGAACAGAGAAATGTCGCTGTCTTTGTTTTCCTCGATCAACTCCTGCGTCATCTTCACAATATTGCTGTTGAAGCCGCCGCACAGTCCGCGATCTGCGGTAATCACTACCAAAAGCACCCGATTCCCGGTCCGGTTATCCAACAGGGGGTGCAAATCATTGTTACACCGGGCAACTAAATGGTTTAACACATCCCGCAATTTGTGGCCGTAAGGACGGGCCGTCTGGATCGCCTCCTGCGCCTTGCGCAATTTGGAAGCCGAAACCAGCTTCATGGCCTTGGTCATCTGCTGGGTGTTCTTGGTACTCTTGATTCGCTGTTTGACGTCTCGTAAATTAGGCATAGTGCTCTAGAATATTTCCTTGAAAGCATTCACCGCATTTTTCAATTTCTCTTCGGTTTCATCGCTCAATTTTTTCTCTTTTTCGATCGCATCCATGATGTCCTTGTGCTTCTCTTCGATGAAGTTCAGCAGACCCGATTCGAACCGCTTGATATCTCCCACCTTGATGTCGTCGAGCAAACCGCGCACACCGGCAAAAAGCGAAACCACCTGCTGGACGGCGCTGAGGGGTTTGTATTGATCCTGTTTCAGAAGTTCCACGAGCCGTTCCCCCCGGAACAACTGGGCCTGAGTTGCGGCATCAAGATCACTGCCGAACTGTGCGAACGCGGCCATTTCCCTGTACTGGGCGAGGTCGAGCCGTAACTGACCGGCAACTTGTTTCATGGCTTTGATCTGCGCGGCACCGCCCACTCGGGAAACCGACAGTCCAACGTTAACCGCCGGGCGCACGCCCGAGTAAAACAAATCGGTTTCAAGATAAATCTGACCGTCGGTGATCGAAATCACGTTAGTCGGAATATACGCGGACACGTCTCCCGCCTGTGTTTCGATGATCGGCAGAGCGGTCATGGAACCCGCACCCAACTCATCACTCACCTTGGCGGAACGTTCCAGCAGACGCGAGTGCAGATAGAACACGTCTCCGGGATACGCTTCACGTCCCGGTGGACGCCGCAGGAGCAAACTCAACTGGCGGTAGGCAGCCGCCTGCTTGGATAGATCGTCGTAAATGATCAGGCAGTGCTGACCGTTGTCACGGAAATATTCGCCCATGGCGCAACCGGCGTATGGGGCGATGAACTGCATCGGAGCCGGGTCACTGGCACTGGCGGATACCACCGTGGTGTATTTCATGGCATCGTGCTCTTCCAGCGTCTTCACCACGCGCGCCACAGTCGACCGTTTCTGACCGATAGCGACGTACACGCAAAACATGTTCTGACCCTTCTGATTGATGATGGTGTCGAGCGCAACGGCGGTTTTACCGGTCTGGCGGTCTCCGATGATCAATTCACGCTGTCCGCGGCCGATGGGAATCATGCCGTCGATGGCCTTGATGCCGGTCTGCATCGGCTCGTGTACGGATTTACGGTCGATCACGCCCGGAGCGATTCGTTCAATCGGGCCGTTCTGTTTGGCGTTGATCGGGCCCTTGCCGTCGATGGGGTGCCCCAGCCCGTCCACAACGCGGCCGACCAGTTCCGGTCCGACCGGCACTTCCATAATGCGTCCCGTGCGCTTGACCTCATCCCCCTCCTTAACATCGCTGTCGAATCCCAGGACAACGGCTCCGATATTATCCTCTTCCAGGTTCAGCACCATACCCGCCAGGTCGCCGGGAAACGTCAACAGCTCTCCAGACATGGCGTTTTCCAGCCCATAGATCCGGGCAATACCATCACCCACCGAGATCACCCGGCCAGTTTCCTTAAGTTCAATTCCAGAATCAGATTCCTGAATCTGTTTCTGAATCAGAGAACTGATTTCATCCGCTCGTAGACTCACTTAAAACCTCCTCTTGTTCTATAGATCGTTTAAGCAGGGCCAAACCGTTTTTGAGGGTGGCATCGGCAACCAGGCTTCCTACATTCAATCGCATTCCGCCAATCAGGCTTTCATCGACGCTCGTTTCGAGAATTGCACTTTTACCCAGGATTCGCTCCAGAGTGGATTTCAGCTTTTTCTGCTGAGCATCGTTCAGAGGATAAGCACTAACCACATTCACCCGGACCTGATTCAACCGCTGGTCCACTGCATTTTCAAAAAATTCGGTGATGTTTTTTAGAAACATCATTTTGTTGCGATCGACCAGAAGTTTGAGCAGCTTTCGTATCTCGCTCAAAGCATCCACGCGATCACACATCTCCTTCACCAGAGCCGCTTTCTTTTCCTGAGGAAAACCAGGGTGGATGAAAAACCGACTCAAATCGGGTTGTGTTTCAAACGCATCCTGAAACCACCGCAGGTTTTCCAACGCCGTCTGCAATCGCTTGTCGTCTGTTATCGACCCTGAAAGCGCTTCTGCAAATCGTTTGCCTATCTGGTTCTCGATCATATCAATGGATTCAATTCAAAATAACTGAGAGACAATGGCTTGCTGCTCAAGCCTGCTTTTCCAAGCTACCCACCACTTCGTCGATGGACTCGTCCACCAGCCGCTTTTTGTCATCTTCCGTCAATGCACGCTTCATAATCTTTTCCGCCGAGTTGATGGTCAAGGCGGATACGTATCCCCGGATTTCCGACAGGATCTGATTACGTGAGGTTTGAATCTCATGCTCCGCCTCCTTCAACATCTGACGGCATTTTGCCTGGGTTTCATCCAGAGCTTTTTCCTGGGTTTTGCGCGCTTCTTCCCCGGCTAATTGAACAATCGTGGCAGCTTTATCATGGGCGGCCTGGAGTTGCTCTTCAAATTCATTTTTCAGCTTTTCAGCCTCGGCTTTGATATCTTCGGCGCTTTGCAGATCCCCAGAAATCTTTTTTTCACGAGCCTCGAGGATTTCGAAAATAGGCGGGAACGCAAACTTTGCCATCAATACCAAAAAGATTACAAAGGAAACGATCGACCAGAATACTAATGGTGAAAAAAAAGTTGAATCAAATTGCGGCATCTTCTTAATCCCAAAAAATGATTTTTGATTACAATCCCTCAGGCTCTACCCGAAGCATTTCTTCGAGCCGCCCAAAAACTACGCAGATGGGATGTAGCCCATAATAATAAACGCGACAACCAATGCATACAGGGCAATCGCTTCAACCAGAGCGAATCCGATCCAGCAGTATTTCCCGATTCGCGCTTCCGCGTTGGGCTGTCTGCCGACCGTTTCAATCGTTTTGGCAAAGATGTAACCGATTCCCAAGCCGGCGCCATTGAAGCCGACCGCACACAATCCCATACCTATCAAACCCGCTACACTTGAATCCATTCTAACTCTCCTCGATTTCTAGTTATCAGATCAATGCATTTTGATGACATCCCCCAGGTAAAAACAGGTCAATGTCGTGAATATATAAGCTTGAATAAAAGCGACCATCAGCTCCAGGCCGTTGATTAACACGGTAAACCCAAACGGAAGAAACCCTATGAACCACGGCAGGGCCAGGGACATCCCAAACAACACCGCCAGAACCGTATGGCCTGCGGTCATGTTGGCAAACAGGCGGACCGCCAACGAGAAGGGGCGCGCCAGCATACTGATGATTTCGATCGGAATCATCAAGGGAATGAGAACCTTGGGAATACCGGAAGGTAACAGAATGCCTAAAAAATGCAGGCCGTGGCGGCCAAAACCAATAAACAGGGTCATAACAAAGATAATTAACGCGAATGTTCCGGTGACGACTATTTGGCTGGTGATGGTATAAGATCCTGGAACCAGTCCGATCATATTGCAGCTGAGAATAAAGAAAAACAACGCGGCCACAAAAGGAAAAAACTTCCTTTCTTCCTTGCCGATGAACTCATCCACCAGTCCCCTTAAAAACAGCAGAAGCATCTCAGCCATGCTCTGCATTTTGGACGGCACCATTCGAACGCCGGATTTATTAATCAATAGAAAGAGGCCAAAGACAATTGCCAGGGCAAGCCACATGATATAAATGGCCTTGTTGAGGGAAATATCAAACCCAAAAAGACTTAACGGAACGCTGGGATGTAATTCAAAATGATGTAAGGGATTTTCGTTCATTGATGCGGTTATGAATCCTCTCCTCTAGGGGGTTGATCCCCGTTGTCATCTTCTTCGTCGGACTGCAAACTTATGGCGGTCCGGTACACGGTCAGGCAACCTGCCGCGCCTCCGAAAATCAAACCGACCAAAATGCCCCAGGGCCTGGTCTCAAAATAGTGGTCTATTGCATACCCCATGAGTGCCCCGATCATGGTGGCGACAACTAACTCTGTACCCAGACGAAACGCTAAACCGATGCCTTGGCGCAAGTTATCTTTACTCATTCGTTTGTTTTGACAGGGGATGCTCAGTCGGAAGGGACCTCTCAAACGAGATTTCCTGAATCACTCCATCAAGTCTGAGAGAAAATAACCTTGTCTTCCCTGCTTGTCAATTGAAAATTTAGATTTTACAGCCTTTTCAGCGACTTATTGGACTGCGGGAGCGGGTTCTGATGGAGTCACGCAAAGGATGGAGAAAATTGAATCGCTGAACCGACTCAATATGGGAGCTCGCCGTAGGTTTTCTCATATTCCTCGAGAGGAATCATATCGATCGCATCCCAGGGGCAACCTTCGAGAAAGGTGTCCATCGGCCCCTTGGAAATGCACTTCTTGCAACCGATGCACAGCAGAGGATCTACATCCACCCGGTTGAATATCGGGGCATCCGGATTCTCAACTTCAAACATACACAAATCCACCGGACACTCAGTAATGCAGATGGGCGACCCGGCACAACCCGTGCAGGCATCGTTGATCACCGCCAATATTTTTGGCTTACGTTTTCGCTTTACCGTTCTTTTGGCTTTTTCCGCTACGGCCATTTTCAATACCTTAGGAAAAATTGATCCTTGTTCACATTCTACCAAAAAGGGCACTGATGTATATCAAATTCCCGACCCCCTTGCAAGCTTTTGGAGCCTGAAATACTGCATTCACAGGAATTTAAGGCTATCGGAATGCCTTACGCTTTCTCTTTACAGCAAAAGTGACTTCATATAAGATGTGGGATTGGAATCTGGCTTGAAACCGGGTTCTTTTGGTTAAACCCGATATTGTTCAAAAAACACAGAATATGCAGCCAATCGTTTGGTTCAAACGTTTCATATATATGGATTCAATCCAAAAATCATGTCATTCGATAACGTCCTTGGCCAAGGCCAGGCGAAACATATATTAAATCAAGCCCTTTCCAGCAGTCGGCTTTCGCACGCCTATCTGTTCTATGGACCCGAGAGCATAGGCAAAAAGCTTCTGGCGGTAGAATTTGCGAAAACCCTGAACTGCACCTCATCCCAATCAGGAGAAGCCTGCGGTGCCTGTGACTCCTGCCGCAAAATCGAAGACCGCATCCATCCTGATTTCTTTTTCCTCGAACCCACCAAGGCGACCCCAACCGCGCGCGAAGCGATTCTCAAAATAGACGAAATCCGGGCATTGCAGAAGAAACTGGGATTCCTGCCTTATGAGGGAAAATTCAAGGTGGCTGTCATCGACCAGGTGGAAAAAATGAACCCTCAGGCCTGCAACGCTTTTTTGAAAACTCTCGAAGAGCCGCCGTCTTCAACCGTTCTGATACTGATCACATCCAATATTTACCAATTGCTGCCCACCCTGATTTCCCGTTGCCAGGGCATCAAGTTCAATCCTTTGCCGCCGGACGCAATCCGGGAAATCCTCCGAACCCAGGGTGAGGAAGCGCTGGACCCGACAGAAGTGGAGTTGCGGGTCGGGCGTTCCAAAGGGCAGGTCTCGAGAGCCCTGAGTGATGAAGTCACCCAGACTTCGTCTTACCGGCAGGAAATGCTCAGCCTGATCGACCAAGTATCCTTTAAACGAATGGATCTTCTGTTTCAATGGTCGAAAGCCATGGCGAAAGGCAGCGAACCATTATCCCAAATCCTGGAAGAACTGCTGGGAATCTTACGGGACTTGACGTTTGTCAAGTCGGGAGGATCGCCCGATCACTTGTTCAACGGCGATTTACTGGCGGAATTGGAACCGGTTGCCCGAAAAAAATCCCTGCTCAACCTTTTAAAAATGACCGAAGCGGTAAACCAGACCCTGCACGCGTTATCCGGCAACGCCAATGCCCAGCTAGCATTGGAAACCATGTTATTGGATTTTTGCGAGGCCGCATGATGGAATCCAGCGCACACAAAAAACAGGACTGCAAAAACAAAGGGAAGTCAAACCGCCCTTCGGAGCCTCCTCCCAAGTTCGTCATTGGAACGCGCATCCGGGGATCACTCAAGTCTGAATTGTGCAACCCGCAAAACCTGAATCTCCGGGTCGGCATGCAGGTCATCGTCGAAACCGAAGACGGACCCAAAATGGGACAGGTGGTATCCAACAAGATTATCAATATTCGAAAAGACGGTTCGTTCGCACCG
Source organism: Nitrospinaceae bacterium (assembly GCA_028278405.1). Lineage (GTDB taxonomy): Bacteria > Nitrospinota > Nitrospinia > Nitrospinales > Nitrospinaceae > SZUA-226. The sequence continues at coordinate 11,715 of JANQEK010000003.1, read as the reverse complement.
CCCAAAATTCTGCGCATCGCCAATGAAAACGATTTGACGAAAGAAAAAAATAAAGAGGAACGGGAATGGAAATCCAGCCAACTCTGCTGGCAATTGATCGATAAGCTCGGCCTAGCCATGAACCTGAGCCGGGTGGTTTTTTTCGAAGAGATGAACAAATCGATTTTTTACTTTACGGCCGAGGGGCGAATCGATTTCCGCGAACTGGTCAAACAACTGGCGGCCAAACTGCGACACCGGATCGAAATGCGCCAGGTCGGCGTGCGTGACGAAGCCAAGGCAATTACCGGCAACGGAATCTGCGGTGAATCCTTGTGCTGTTCCACCTTCCTGCCCGAGTTCACTCCGGTGACTATCCGCATGGCCAAGGACCAGGGACTGGCTCTCAATCCCAGCAAAATTTCCGGTGTCTGCGGGCGCCTCATGTGCTGCCTTCAATACGAACATGACCTTTACCGGAAAATGATCAAGGAGCTTCCAAAAATCGGCAAAGTCATCAATACTCCGGAAGGTTCCGGCAAGGTGATCAAGAACGATATCCTGAAGCAGATCATCACCGTCCGTCTACTTGATGATGATTACATGATGTACTATCATCTTGACGAACTTCGGGAATACCTGAAGAAACCGCAGGGTAACCCCACGGCCCCAACCCAATAACCCTTTGCCCGTTTAATCCTTAAATGAAGAAGAAAACGTTTTTTATTACCACACCCATATATTACGTCAACGACGTCCCTCATATCGGGCACGCGTATACCACTATCGCGGCGGATGTGGCGGCGCGTTACAGACGGCTTGCGGGTGACGATGTTTTTTTCCTGACGGGAACCGACGAGCACGGGCAGAAAGTCCAACAGGCGGCGGGACAATCGGGTCGGGAACCGCAGGCTCATGTCGACGACCTGCACGTGCGCTTCAAGGAACTCTGGGTCCGTTTCAATATTTCCAACAATGATTTTATCCGCACCACCGAGGACCGACACAAGAAAGTGGTCTGGGAGATCCTCCAAAAACTCTACGATGAGGGGGAAATCTACAAGGACAGCTACGAAGGCTGGTACTGCATGCCTTGTGAAAGGTTTTGGACGGAAAAGGATCTGGTGAATGGCAACTGTCCGGAGTGCGGACGCAAGGTCGATCAGATCACCGAAAGCAATTATTTTTTTAAAATGGGACAACACCGTGACTGGCTTGTGGATCACATAAACAAAAACGAGAACTTTATACAGCCCAAATCGCGCCGCAACGAGATTCTCGGCTTTCTCAAACAACCGTTGGACGACCTCTGTATCTCGCGGCCCAAAGAACGTTTGCCGTGGGGCATTGCCATGCCCTTCGACAACGACTATGTCACTTACGTCTGGTTCGATGCACTGATCAACTATATTTCCATACACGGCAATCTTGACCAGATTAAAAAGAGTGGATTCTGGCCTGCAGCGCATCACCTGATCGGTAAGGATATCCTCACCACGCACTCGGTCTACTGGGCGACCATGTTGAAAGCCATCGGACTCCCCCTGCCCGAAAACATTTTTGCGCACGGCTGGTGGACGGTGAACGGCCAGAAAATGTCCAAGTCCGTGGGCAATGTGGTGGAACCGAATCACCTCATCGATCAGTTCGGTGTCGATGTCATCCGGTACTTCCTGTTGCGCGAAGTGCCATTTGGACAAGACGGTGACTTTTCGCACAAAGCGCTGATCGGAAGAATCAACAGCGACCTCGCGAACAACCTCGGCAACCTGCTCAACCGCACACTCAACATGCTCAAGAAGTACTTTAAGGGAGAGCTTCCAAGTATAGATGCTAAAGGAGATGAAGATGCGCCTTTGGTTGCCAAGGCCACCGAAGTGATTCAGGAAGTCGACGCGCTTTACAGGGACCTCGCTTACAGTAAAATCCTGGCAAAAATCTGGGAGTTTCTGGATGCCGGCAACATCTACATCAACGACACCGCACCATGGAACCTGGCGAAATCCGACGACGGTAAGAAACGCTTGGCAACGGTTCTTTATAATGCCGCTGAAGCCTGCCGGGTCATCGCCATTCTCATCGCTCCCTTCATGCCGGAAACCGCCGACAAAATGATGAAGCAACTCGGCATCGAGACCCCGGTGGACGAACAGGGTCTCGACTCGATCAAAAAGTGGGGATGGATCCAATCCGGTACGCAAACGCATCAGGGGCCGCAAATCTTCCCGCGCATTGAGGATAAAACAGCCGCTAAAATTCTGGAAGAAGTCAACATCGGAGGCAATGTGGAAACCAAAACAGACGCGAAGTCAGAAACCAACGGTGACGGACAAATCACAATCGATGATTTCATGAAAGTCGACCTGCGCACCGCTAAAATCCTTGAAGCGGAAAAGGTGAAGAAATCCAAAAAACTGATCAAATTGAAAGTCGACCTCGGTACTGAACAACGCCAGGTATTAGCCGGCATTGCTGAAGCCTATGAGCCGGAACAACTCGTCGGCCGTACCGTCATCCTGGTCGCCAACCTCAAGCCCGCTAAACTGATGGGCCTCGAATCGCAGGGCATGATCCTCGCCGGCAGCGACGGCGACGCCATCATCCTCGGCGGCTTCGACGGCGACCTGCCCCCGGGAGTACGCGTCAAATGATGATCGATACCCACGCGCACGTCGACATGGAACTATTCGACGAGGACCGCGAAGAAACCATCCAGCGCGCCCGCGAAAGCGGTGTGAAGTATCTGGTCAACATCGGGTGCGATATCGAAAGCAGCCAGCGGTCGCTGGAACTGGCAGAGTACTACGATTTCATCTACGCCACGGCGGGGATCCATCCGCACGACACCAAGGACATCACCGGCGACACGTATGATCAACTGCGCATCCTGCTGGACCATCCGAAAGTGATCGCGCTGGGAGAGACCGGTCTCGACTATTTCAAAAATTATTCACCACAGGACGTGCAGCGCAAACATTTCCGCAAGCAAATCGAACTGGCCAAGGAACTCAACAAGCCGATCATCATCCACAGCCGGGACGCCAAAAAAGATATGATATCCATCCTGTCCGATTACTATGACGATCCCAACGGCAAGTCGGGCATCTTCCACTGCTTCTCGGACGATCAGGAACTGGCAGACGCTGCGCTGGCAATGGGATTCTACATTTCATTCGCCGGAACGGTGACGTTCAAAAATGCGGACAATCTCCGACAGGTGGCCAAAACAATTCCCGCCGACCGGTTGTTTGCCGAAACGGATTGCCCGTTCATGGCGCCGGTACCAATGCGGGGCAAACGCAACGAACCGGCGTTTGTCAACCACACCGCCGCTAAACTGGCGGAAGTACGCGGCCTCAAGATCGAAGACGTAGAACGCACCATGGAGCTCAACTTCCACGATCTGTTTGGCATCGGCGAATCCGCAAAACCGGGAACGATTTCATATCTGATACGCAACTCGCTGTACCTCAACCTGACGCAACGATGCACCGCCAATTGCGTGTTCTGCACGCGCTTGACCAAACCGATCGTGCAGGGCTACAACCTGGCGCTGGACCGCGAGCCAACCGCGCAGGAAGTATGGGAATCGATTGACGACGTGACGAAGTACGACGAAATTGTATTCTGCGGATACGGCGAACCGACCCTGCGCCTTGATGTGATCAAGGAAGTTTCGCAGAAAATAAAGAAAGCGGGCGGACGCGTGCGGCTCAACACCAACGGTCACGGCAACGTCATCAACAAGCGCAACATCCTGCCGGAGCTGAAAGGACTGGTCGACGAAATTTCCATCAGTCTCAACGCGGATAACTCGGAAGCGTACGACGAAGTAACGGTCCCCCTGCCCTCGTTCCGCGGCTGGGTTTACGATGAAGTCAAACAATTCATCGCCGAAGCCAAAAAGTATATCCCCGACGTACAGGCGACTATCGTGACGCATCAGGAGGATGTGGACGAAGCCAAGTGCGAGGACATCGCGAAAAATGAATTCGGCGTCAACTACCGTCCCCGGCGGTATAACGTCACAGGATAAACCATGCATCTCTGGATCAAACTCGGTGGAATCCTCGGCGGACTGAGCGTCATGCTCGGTGCATTCGGCGCCCATTCACTCAAGGCGCGCCTCACCGAAAAAAGCCTGGCGACATTTCAAACGGGGGTGCTTTACCAGTTCATTCACAGTCTGGCTTTGATTCTGGTCGGAATACTGGCAATGCACTTTGTCGATGAACATCAGAAAAAGGTCGAACGGCCAGGATGGTTTTTCGCCACCGGCATCGTGCTGTTCAGCGGCAGTTTGTACTCACTAGCACTCGGTGGACCCAAGTGGCTGGGACCCGTCACCCCCCTCGGCGGCCTGTCCTTCATGGCCGGCTGGTTTCTTCTGGCTTTTTCCCTTCCCAAGAAATAAACCCAACGTCATTCCAATTTGATAGAATGATGTTCTTCTGAACATCGCCAGGGGGGAATTATGGCTCAAAAAAAAGAACGCGGGTTGCGGGAACTTTATGAAAACGATCCGGAAAAGGCGGATGCGGAGTTGTGGGGGCGTGAACCTGAATCGGTTTCGCGTCGAGGTTTCCTGAAGAACTCCGGACTGACCGCTCTGACAATGGTGCTGGCTGCACCCATCCCGTTTTTCCGTAACATGCCTTCCGGCCTCATCCCCGTGGCACTGGCGGATACCGAAGAGGATTTCGAACTCCCCGGCAAACATGGGCTGGTGGTCCTCAACGACCGGCCGATCAATGCCGAAACCCCGCCGCATCTTCTCGACGACGCCATCACCCCGAACGACCGGCATTTCGTGCGTAACAACGGTCACCCGCCGGGTTCCGCCTACGATCCCGATACTTCGGAATGGAAGTTGACCATCGATGGCGAAGTGCATCGTCCGCTGACCCTATCCCTCGATCAACTCAAACGTTTCAAGCAACACACCTTTGCATTGCAGGTCGAGTGCGGTGGCAACGGCCGTGCGGGATTCAACCCTCCCGCCAAAGGCAATCAATGGACCTTCGGCGCAATCGGATGCGCGCGGTACACCGGCGTCCGCCTGGGTGATGTGCTGCGCGAAGCGGGACTCAAAGACTCGGCGGTGTATACCGGATATTATGGAAGCGACATTCACTTGAGCGGTGATCCCAACAAGGTGACGATCTCTCGCGGAACACCCATTGTTAAAGCAACGGAGGACCATACCCTGCTGGCGTGGGCCATGAACGGTAAACCCCTTCCCGCTTTGCACGGTTTTCCGTTACGGGTAGTCACACCGGGCTGGCCGGGTTCGACCTCGGCGAAATGGCTGAAGCGTATTTGGGTGCGCGACCGCGTGCATGACGGGCACAAGATGGAGGGCTACTCCTACCGCGTGCCAAAGTACAAGGTGGCACCGGGAACCAAGGTGCCAAAAGAAGATATGAAGATCATCGAGTCGATGCCGGTGAAGTCGCTCATTACCCAACCCAAAACACGATTACAGATTCGTAAGGGTCAAACGTTAACAGTAAAAGGTCATGCCTGGGCGGGAGATCGGAGTGTAAGACAAATGCACGTGTCCTACGATTTCGGCGCAACGTGGATACAGGCATCACTGAAGGACCCCGTCAACAAGTTCGCGTGGCAGGACTGGCAGGTGAACATAAAACTACCCGAGCGCGGTTATTACGAAATCTGGGCGCGGGCGACGGACAGCGCAGGGGTCATGCAGCCTATGGTGGTACCGGGATGGAATCCCAAAGGATATCTCAACAACGCCATGCACCGCATTGCAGTAACCGTAGTGTGAAAGATATGCACATGAATCGAAAAAGAATAGCGGCCATCTTTTTGTCTGTGGGATTCGTATTTGGACCGGCATTGACAAGTTTTGCAGAAACGGAACCGGGACTGCCCGACGGACCCCACCGCGATGTGGTGGAGGAAACTTGCACTGCCTGCCATTCCGCCGCGATCATTTTACAAAACCGCATGAACCGCAAACGCTGGGATGAAACGATCACCTGGATGCAGGAGGAACAGGGATTGATGGACTTGCCTTCTGAGACCCGAACGCAAATTCTGGATTATCTGGAAACTGTCCGGGGGATGGCTTCTCCAGCCGGGAAACCATCCCCCAGGAACCACCGCATGTATGAATTCGACTATCCCCCCAATCCTTTATAGTCGAATCACACTATTTTGAAGAAGCGCGGTGGTCCTTTGACTTTTTTTTGACGACGCTCAGGGTACGATCTGCGAGGTCTGAAACCTGTTTCTGCTCCGCTTGTTTTTCCCGATCCTGTTCTCTTCCCTCACTGTAGGATTCTTCCAGTTTTTTAAGGGTCCGCGTCACCTGATTGATCGACTGGATGACTTCCTTCATGGCCTCAAGATATTCCGGATGCTTGAGAAGCTCGACTTCGTCATTATGAACCAGCATGTCGAGAGACTTCTCGATATTCTGGATCACCTCTTTCAGGTCCTCCAGCATGTTTCCCCCCTTCCTTTCAGCTATGACCGCTTTATCGTCCTGACGGGCGGAAACCTTTAACTTTCAATGAGAAACCCCTTAAATTTCCGGCCTCTAAACATTAAAAACAATTAATTTTTCATTAATGCACCGTTAATCCTGAAACCCTATTTTAAGAGTAAGAAAATTTAAAGAGAGTTCATCATCTCTAATCAACAAACTTGAGGGGTGTTCAATATGAAGCGCACAAACAAAATTTTTCTCACTTTCTTTATGATGGCTTTACTGGCCCTGCCCTTTGCTCCGGGCCAACCGGTGTCCAGCGTTCTGGAACCGGACAAGGCGCTGGCGATGAGTTCCGACACCAATCCGGTGGGAACGAATTTGATCGTCCAGGTCGCCAAAAAACAGAATCCCGCGGTGGTATGGGTGGAATCGGTACAAAAGATTCAGAAAATGAAACGCCAGACCCCAGACCATCCTTTCTTTAGAAATTTTCCCGGAGTCCCCCAACCGCCTAAACGCGGTGGTGGCACAGGTTCCGGTTTCATTATCAGTCCTGAAGGTTATGTGCTGACCAATCATCATGTAATCAATGGTGCGGAAAAAATCAAGGTCCGTCTCGAAGTCGCTGACAAGGAAAAGACGATGGAAGCGGAGTTGATCGGATCCGACAAGAAAACGGATATTGCCCTTCTGAAAATCAAACGTGAAGGCAACGACACCACACCATTCCCCTATATTCCGATGGGTGACTCGAAAAAAGTTGAAGTCGGTGAATGGGTGATCGCCATTGGCAATCCGTTCGGACTGAGCCACACGGTAACGACGGGGATTGTCAGCGCCAAAGGACGCGACATCGGCTCCGGGCCTTACGACGAGTTCATCCAGACCGATGCTTCTATCAATCCCGGCAACAGTGGCGGTCCGCTCTTGAACATGAAGGGCGAAGTCATCGGCATCAACACCGCCATCATTTCCGGTAATTCTGGAGGCAATGTTGGAATCGGGTTTGCCATTCCCATCAACATGGCGGCAAACATCATGAAAGATCTCAAGGAGCACGGGAAAGTTACCCGCGGCTGGCTGGGAGTCATGATTCAGAACCTGACCCAGGATCTCGCCGATTCGTTCTCACTGAAAACCACGAAGGGGGCCCTGGTGAGCGATGTGCTTCCGAACGGTCCAGCATTCAAAGGAGGACTGAAATCCGGTGATGTGATCGTGAAGTTCGGCGATCAACCGGTTGAAGACGTATCCGAACTGCCGAGACTGGTTGCTGCCGTCGAACCGGGTAAAACGGTAGACGTGGTGATTCTGCGTGACGGAAAGAAACAAACGGTACGCATCACCATCGACGCACAGTCGGATAAAGAAGTGTAACCTCCCCTCCCACCGTATTGGTGTGGGTTATAAACTGAAAGGGCTTATGGGATTCCCCATAAGCCCTTTTTAATTTCGCAGCTAATGTCCGCTCAAGTTAGCCATTTCTCCAATACTTCTTCTAAGGTCACCGTTCCCCGGCGGGAATCCACGTGTTTCCCTGAAAAAGTAATTCTCTTATCGTTGAGGCCAGTATAGGTTTCGTTCAGCAGGTTGTTCATTTCATCAGGAAGGTCCAACTCGCCCCAAACCTCTTCCCAGCCTCCTTCAGAAAAAGGAAGAATATCCATTTGCTTTCCCAGTATCTGCTCCAGGATATCAACAATATCCTGAGCCGAATAGTCTTTGGGACCGGATAACTCCACCACCCTTTGGGATTCGACAGGGTTTAAAAGCAACTCCACGGCAACGGCGGCAATATCCTTGACCGATACCATTGGAATGGACTTTTTAGGTTTGAGAAAAGTGGGCAAGGCGCTTTTCTCATGGATGGTATCAAGAGTGGGAATCCAGTTTTCGTAGAAATAGGCAGACCGCAGTGCTGTTACCGGTATCCCTGCCTCTTTAAACTTCTGTTCGGCGTCGTACAAAGCCAACGCCAATCCGGTGTGCTTATCCAGGTGGGCGCCCATGGAAGATAAAAAAACCGTGTTCTTCAACTGGACATTCTTGATGGCGGAAACGATCGACTGATTTTGCCGGGACCACTTTTCGAGTGGATTTGAATCGTATACGGATTGGGGAGTCAGTAGATAAGCGCCCTGCGCTCCCTCGAGCACGAAAGCCAGGGCTTGGGAATCGTTGAAATCCGCCACCACCACCTCGGCACCCCGATCCTTCCACTGATAAATCTGCTCACGGCTACGTACAATGGCGCGCACATGTTCCCCGCGCTCCAACAGGGTTCGGGCGACTAGCGACCCGGTATGCCCTGTGACCCCCCCGATCACATACATCATTCTCTCCAGAAAATACGAATGTTGCAGAAACTGATTCTTCAGCAAGCGCTCCGGAAGATTGAAAGAATTCCCTCCGGCCATGGAAATTCTGCAATCCCAAAACCTTTGTCTTTCCTAAATATATAGAAGGTTAAATCGAGAGGATTATTCCACAAATCCTGAATTAAGCCCACACAAAAAGGTGAGGATAAAAGTAGGTTCGGGCAATATTGGATTGAAGGAGCTCGGAAATAAAGACCAACGCTTCCTGTTGATCGTGGGAACCCCTCCCAAAACAATTCCTTGAAAACAAAGAGTCTATATTATCCGCGAGCGTAAACAGGCAGAAGAAAGTTACTGTGGTAATCGACACCAGGAGTGTCGGCGTTCACTTCCAGCTCCCAGAATCGGGCGGGCCGCTGGCTCAAGGTGGAAGTCATTTCCGGTTCACCGGGCAGATCCCATTCCAGCAAGAGCTTACCCGAGTGCACCACTTCCTCATCCTTGAGAATCCGGGATTCGTGATACAGTTGGTAGCACACAACCTTGCTTTCTCTTTCCTGCCCTCTTTGCCGCGTTTCATATTTTTCTTCAATGAATCTCAAGTCGAGTTGCAATTGATTGATCTCAGCCGGCAGATCGACCAGAACCACCGAGAGCTTGTCCCCCAAATAAAAAGGAAAGTTCCCGAACCGAAGGCGGCTGTTGCCGTATTTCAGATACAGGGCAAGATTTTTCAAAAAGTAATAACCGCCTCCTAATCCAAAAACCAAATCAAAAAATATGACCAGAACTTTGACCATCAGGCGCCCGTCATCCGAAAAAAAAGCCCACCAATGAAAAGGTGCCAGAAAAGTTCCCACAACGATCAACATGAGAAGAGCATGCATCACTTTTTTCATTTTATTGTCGGAGATACCGAGAGCCTGCCACTCATAGTCCCAGAGCCAGGGACTGGAAGCCCGGGTCATCTTGACGGTCTTTATTTTGGCTTTACGCCGGAGCCCGTCCAGTCCGTGCCAGACAAACCAAAGTCCCGCCAACAGAAACATTAACCCGAAAACGGAAATCACCCACATGGGCGCGTGAATTTTACTCGGAGACACCTCGACTTTGCCCAATCCTATCAGGAGAATAAAGGTTCCCGCCCCAGCAAAGGGCGATCCCAATAGAACAGACGGCCAGCCGTGAATCGTCGTTCGGCTCACCGGGTGGCGGCCACGTAATTCTATTCGCTCGTGAGCCGGGGAAACAGTAGTCATTGGCTACCTTTCAACAGATATTCAACGTACTTTTAGTGTAAAGGTTCGCGGATAATTAATAAAATTTCGAACGGCTCAAAAAACAATAAGGAGCCTGTAAGGACTTACTTTTCATGATTTAAAGACCCAACCTTAATCCTTCATGGTTCCCGAAAACCCTGTAGATTCGCCTTTATGCTTGCATACCCGCCTCAATCCGGGTAAATTCAACCCAGTTCCGATTTCCAAAGAAATCTATTGGTCGATTGAACCATAAGTTCTGAATTCCTGGAGGGGGAAGTCATGATCACACAACGCCTGGCTTTTGTGGCTCTGCTGGTTCCTGCTTTATTCCTGGTTTCCTGCAACAACAAAATGAATGTCAAAACGATGGATCTCGGTGAAAACCAAGCCATTGCCGGTATGGCCGAGTCCCGTCTCGTCGTTTCTACCGGGGTCGAATACGACTCTAACGGCAAAAGAATTGGCCCGGCAAGAATGGTCTGCTCGGAACCCAGCCCGGATGTCGCCAAAGTGTTTCAGGAATCTATGACCATGGCTTCGAAACTCGCCGCATCGGACGCTTCCAAAACCATCAATGGAGAGTTGGCATTTGAATTTTCCAAAGCCCATGCCGAAGCCATCGCCCAACTGGGAGAACGCATGGCCACCATCCAACTCCTGCGCGACGGCTTGTTCCGGGCCTGCGAAGCTTTTGTCAACGGTGGATTCAATGCCACTATGTACGCGGTGATGTTGAGCCGATTCGACGACGTCATGGTCACCCTGATGACCAGCGAACTGGCAGCTGGAAATTTCGGCCGACCTCTGGTCAGTCTGGGCGGCTCCGCCAACGCCAGTCAGACGGTGGACCGCTCCTTGAACGAAGCAGCCCAACAGGTGCTCAAGGCCGAAGCAGGAGTCAAAAAAGCTCAAGCGGAACTGGACAAAGCAACGGCAGCTGAAAAAGCGGCAAAAAAGAAAAAACTTGAAGCGGCTCAGAAAACCCGGGCTGAGGCTATTGCCAATGTCGGAAAAGCCGCCACGGATGAGCTCAAACGCACTCAGGGAGTCGAGCTCGCCAAGGTACTGCACACCATCCAGAGAAAATATATGGAAAACATCAACAGCGATGCCTTGGTCGTGGCCTGTCTTACGGAACTTTCAAACACCAAATATCAGGCAGACAATACATCAGAATTGTTTGAGCTTTGCAAAGGCGACACTGGGATTTTAGCTCGGGTGATGAAAAAACAGGGTGAGCTTCTGGAATTGGCAATATCAAAAAAATTGATCGCGCTGGAACCGGAGGATATAAAAAAAGCCAAGGATGATTTTAAAAAAGTTCTTGAAGAGTTAAAGAAACCTGTTAATCAACCTGATAGTTAGTCCGCCTAAGGTACTTCCCGCTTTTGGGCGGAGAGACAGCTTAGTTTTTCTTCATACCGAGTGAACGGATTTGGAGTGGGACCGGTAGGCTAGAACCAGTGTAACGAGCACAAATAGAAACACCAGCATTTGCGGCCAGAGCACATCCTTTTCGATCACCGGGCCGAAATCGATTTCACCGCGAATGTCTCCGGAATAGTGAGTCAACAACTCCCCATATTCCACCAGCAGGTGAACCGGATACACCCCTCCGGACAACCCGGACACCTTGCGTACAGGAACCTCAAAGAATTTTTCCTCACCGCCGCGAAGCGTGAATCCCATCATTCCC